>NZ_JBIAIF010000007.1:0-180739 GCF_042871255.1 Streptomyces sp. NPDC005955
ACCCTGTGGGAGAGTAGGACGCCGCCGAACAAATTTTGAATGAGAAGGAGTGGTTCCCCGACCTTAGGGTCGGGGAACCACTCCTTTTTTGTTGCCCTCTTACCGAGGCGTACGGGAACCTCCGGTCGCGCGTCGCTGGCCGGGCCACAGGTCGTCGTAAGCGGCGTCCATGAACTGCACCTGCGGCCCGCGCAGTGCCGAGGCATCGGCCGTCTCGCCCCGGGCGACCTCAGCGAGGCGGGCCGCGAAGCGGAACGTGGCGCCCCGCAGGGGTTCACTCCTGGCCGCCAGGTCGATCTCCGCCTGCGCGAGCCACAAGTCGTCGACGAGCTGGTCGAGCACGGGGTCGGCCGCGGTCCTGGCCGCAGCAGGGCGCGTGAGCGCGGCCTTCTCCACCTGCGACGCGATGCTCAGGAACTTGAGGATCACGTTCTTCAGCTCCGCCCGGTGCGCAGCCGACTCCTGTACGTCGAGCTGCCGGGTGCTCGCCCGCGTCACCATGTACTGGCCGAACAGCGACCCGCCCGCGCCGAGCGCCACACCCGCCAGCGACAACAACGCCGGCCCTAAAGTTCCCCAAGATCCCATGACCGGAGTATCCCAACTCGTCGGCCGAGCGGGCCGTGCTCCCCACGGGCCGTCCACGCGGGGGGAGTTGCGGACGACCCTTAGGCTCGGAGGCATGCGCTACGAACTGGTGGTCTTCGACAACGACGGTGTCCTCGTGGACAGCGAACCGCTCGCCAACCGCATCCTCGCGGCCTACCTCACCGAACTGGGGCACCCGACCACGTACGAGGACTCGCTGCGGGACTACATGGGAGCCGCGGTGCACCGGGTGCACGACCTGGTCGAGGAGCGCACCGGACAGCGGCTGCCGGCGGACTTCGACCGCGAGATCCAGGCGCGGACGGCGGCCGGCTTCGTACGGGAGCTGAAACCCGTACCCGGGGTCGTCGACGTGCTGGAGCGGCTGGTGGCCGACGGCGTCCCCTACTGCCTCGCCTCCTCCGGCAGCCACGAGCGGATCGGCGTGGGCCACCGTACGACGGGGCTGGACCGGTGGTTCGGCCCGGAGCGGGTCTTCAGCGCGGAGGACGTGGGGCGGGGGAAGCCCGCGCCGGACCTGTTCCTGCACGCGGCCCGGCAGATGGGCGTGGCCCCCGAGCGCTGCGTGGTGATCGAGGACAGCCCGCTCGGGGTCCGGGCGGCGGTCTCGGCCGGCATGGACGTGTACGGGTTCACCGCGATGATGCCCGCCGAACGACTCGGCGACGTCACCGGGCTGTTCGGGGACATGCGGGAGTTGTACGCGCTGCTGGACTGAGCACCGGGGGCCGCCCCTGCGGTCGGCGTCGCGGCCGGACCGATACGGTGATCGGCATGAGCGGGCACGCACAGTTGATGTGGGACGAAGCGGTGACGGGCTACGACTTCGGACCGGATCACCCGATGAACCCGGTGCGACTGGATCTGACGCGCAGCCTGGTGCGGGCCTTCGCACTGGACCGGCGGATCGAGACGGTCGCCGCCGGGCGGGCCGGGGACTCCACGCTGCGGCTCGTGCACCGTCAGGACTACATCGACGCCGTGCGGGCGGTCTCCGCCGACCCGGGTTCCGCGGACGGCTCGTACGGCCTCGGCACCATGGACGATCCGGCGTTCGCGGGCATGCACGAGGTGTCCGCGCTGATCGCCGGACAGTCGGTGGGGGCGGCCGAGGCGGTGTGGCGGGGCGACGCGCTGCACGCGGTGAACTTCGCGGGCGGACTGCACCACGCCATGCCGGGCGCCGCCGCGGGGTTCTGCGTGTACAACGACGCGTCGTTGGCGATCGCCCGGCTGCTGGAGCTGGGCGCCGAGCGGGTCGCGTACGTGGACGTGGACGTGCACCACGGGGACGGCGTCCAGACCGCGTTCTGGGACGACCCCCGGGTGCTGACCGTCTCGCTGCACGAACACCCGCGGACGCTGTTCCCGGGCACCGGGTGGCCCCAGGAGACGGGCGGGGACGCGGCCCCGGGGTCGGCGGTGAACGTCGCGCTGCCCGCGGGGACCGGCGACGGGGGGTGGCTGCGGGCCTTCCACGCGGTGGTGCCCGAACTGCTCGCGGAGTTCCGTCCGCAGGTCCTCGTGACCCAGCACGGGGCCGACACGCACTTCGAGGACCCGCTGGCGCACCTCGCCGTCTCCCTGGACGCCCAACGGGCCGTACAGCTGGCCTGCCACGACCTGGCGCACGCCTACGCCGACGGGCGCTGGGTGGCCCTCGGGGGCGGCGGGTACGCGGTGGTCGAGGTGGTGCCGCGGTCGTGGACGCACCTGGTGGGGATCGCCGCGGGGGCGCCCGTGGAGCCGACCGCCGAGGTGCCGCAGGAGTGGCGGCAGGAGGTCTTCGCGAAGACCAGGACGCCGGGGCCGCGACGGATGACCGACGGTCGGTGGCCCGTCGGTTGGGCCGACTGGGACGCCGGGTACGACCCCGCCGACCGGCTCGACCAAGCCGTGCTCGCCGCGCGGCGGGCCGCGTTCCCGCTGCGCGGGCTGCTGGCCTGACCGCCCGGCCGTACCCGGTCCGGCGGTGCGGTCGGTCGGTTCGGCCGTTCGAGGGGGGCGGGGGCGTTCCGGGTACGCGACGGCCCCGGGTGACGGACCATGACGGAATGACGGGCGCGGGATGGCTACGGGGCTACGTGGTGGGGGCGGGGCTCGCCGGCGAGGTCAGCACCTCGCGGGAGGGGAGCCTGCGCAGGTACCGGCTCTTCGCCGAGCGGGACCCGCGGGCGCTGCTCGGTCTCGACCCGCTCGGCGAGTGGAACGCGGCGCAGGTGATGGCGCTGATGGCCGACCGGTGCGGGGTGTCGCGGGACCCGGGGTGCCGGACCGGGCGGGACGTGATCGACCCGCGGCGGACGGTCGCGGCGCTCGACGGGTTCGCGGAGCGGATCGCGGTGGCGGTCGGGCGGCGCGAGGCCGTTCTGTTGGGCACCGGACACCCGGACCGGCTGTTGGAGTTCTACGCCAGTTTGGCCGGTGCCCTGTCGGCGGCTGGATGTGAAGTCCTCACCCCCGGTGCCGGTGACTCTGTCGACATAACGACCCGGTTCGGCCTACGCGGGCATCGTCTCGACTACGTACGGGGCGTTGCACTGGTTCGGGAACGCGATGCCCCGTGCGCCGGGCGTGAGACCGGCGCGCACACCCATTCCCCGCTGCCCGTGAGGGTGGCGCTGGCGGCCTGTGCGGCGTCCGGAGGGCCGCTGCCCGGGTTGGTCGTCGGGGACCACGGTTGGGTCTGCGGGGCAGGTCAGCTGGGGTTCGACGCGATCGGCCTGGGGGATTCCGACGATCCCGCGCTGTTCGTGGGGGAGGCGGAGGGGAAGGTATCCGTGGCGGTGCCGCTCGATGACGCTGCGCGCTCTGTTTACTACCGGCCGCTCACTCGCTATGTACTCAAACGGGCGTGTCTGTCACAGTAGGCCGCCGATCGCTGCTCCTCTTCCCCACTCGCATCACCCGCCCCTAGTCTGGGGAGTGAGCGCACAGCGACGAGGAGTCACCGGAGGGGAAGCCGGTGCCCGTCATGTGTGGAAGGTTCAGGTGTGTCATGGCTGCTGCCGATCGGCCTCTGAGCGAGGTCCAGTTCTTGACCGTGGCGGAAGTCGCCTCGGTGATGCGAGTGTCCAAGATGACCGTGTACCGGTTGGTGCACAGCGGTCATCTGCCCGCGATCAGGGTGGGGAGGTCCTTCCGAGTTCCGGAGAACGCCGTTCACGAGTACCTGCGCGACTCCTATGTGGGGGTGGACACCGCCTGATCGTCACCCTCGATTACAGACTGGGAGCTCGGGCGGGGTAGGCTAGCCCCTCGTAGGTCGTGTGGGCCCCAATGCAGCCCCGCACCGAGTGATTGTCCCTGCTGAGCAGGGGTTGTCCCAGAAGTGAGCGAGGGTTGACGTGGGCTCTGTAATCAAGAAGCGGCGCAAGCGGATGGCGAAGAAGAAGCACCGCAAGCTGCTGAAGCGCACTCGCGTGCAGCGTCGCAACAAGAAGTAGTTCCCCTTCACGGAGGAGCGGTCGGCCCAGGTCGTCCGGTGGTCCGGGAGCACTGCTCCCGGGGTGTCGGTGGCGGTCGTCGGCGGGCCCCCTCCGGGAACTGCTTCGTGTCGCGCCGCGACGGCGCTCTGTGGCCCTCCCACTTCGGTGGGAGGGCCACAGTCGTTCCGTGCGGTGTCCGCTTTCCGTCGTCCCGGGGCAGGACGGAGCTCCGCCTCCGGTGGCGACCCGCTAACGTGGCGGCCAGGGACCGGTCGGGTCACGACCGGGCACGGCGGGCCGCACGCGGCACGGTGGTGCGGCGGAGGCGGGGAAGGCAGGCGCGGAACGTGGGCGAGGTCGTGCTCGTGACCGGGGCGGCCCGGCAGTTGGGCGGTGCGTTCGTCCGACGCGTCCTGGGGGACCCGGAGGTCGAGCGGGTGGTGGCGGTGGACGCCGTGGAACCGGCGAGCCCGCTGGAGGGCGCCGTGTTCGTGCGCGCCGACATCCGGCGGCCGGCGATCGGGCGGGTCCTCGCCGAGCACGCCGTGGACACGGTGGTCCACCTGGACGTCACCGGCACCCCGCCGGGCGGTGGCGGTCGGGCCGCGCTCAAGGAGACCAACGTCATCGGGACGATGCAGCTCCTCGGGGCGTGCCAGAAGTCGCCGACGGTGCGGCGGCTGGTCGTGAAGTCGTCGACGAACGTGTACGGCTCGGCGCCGCGCGATCCGGCGGTGTTCGACGAGACGACGCCCCCCAAGTCCCTGCCGAGCGGCGGGTTCGCCAAGGACGCCGTCGAGGTCGAGGGGTACGTACGGGGTTTCGCACGGCGTCGCCCGGACGTCGCGGTGTGCGTGCTGCGGTTCGCCAACATCCTGGGGCCGCGGCTGGACACCCCGCTCACCGGGTACTTCTCGCTGCCGGTGCTGCCGACGGTGTTCGGGTACGACCCGCGGCTCCAGTTCGTGCACGAGGACGACGTGGTCGAGGTGCTGCGGATCGCCGCGGGCGACCCGGTGCCGGGGACGCTGAACAGCGGGACGTTCAACGTGGCCGGTGACGGGGTGCTGCTGTTGTCGCAGTGCGCGCGCCGGCTCGGGCGGCCCACGGTGCCGACGCTGCTGCCGGCGGTGACGTGGGCGGGGTCGGCGCTGCGGGCGCTGAACCTGTCGGACTTCTCGCCGGAGCAGGTGCGGCTGCTGACGCACGGGCGGGTCGTGGCGACGCGCCAACTGCACGAGACCCTCGGCTACCGTCCCCGGTACACGACCGCGGAGACCTTCGCGGACTTCGTGCGCAGCCGGGGGCCCGGACTGCTGCCGCCCGCGGCCTTGGCCCGGGTGGTCGACCGGGTCGCGCGACGTACGGTGCCCGATCCGGTGAGCGGCATCCGGACCTGACGCAGCGCGCCCACGCCCACGGCCGTGGCGGGGGTGCCGATGGAGGAGTGCAGCACGATATGGCGGACGCCAAGGTCATCCCGTTCGACGACGACCGGTCGCGCACCGGTGCGCAGCGCGCGGCCCGGCGCCGGGCCCCCGCCGCGCGGCGCCCCGGCCCGCCGGAGGAGCCCGCGGAGGTGACGGCGCTGCCCGGTGCGGAGCCCGGTCCGCGCGGTGACGAAGGGGAGGGCGCCGGGGCGCAGGAGCGGCGGCCGGGTGGTTGGGAGGAGCGGATCAGCGGCGGGTTGGCGTTCCTGCGGCGACGGTTGACCGGTGAGTACGAGGTCGACGACTTCGGGTTCGACGCGGAGTTGACCGATCAGGTGCTGATGTCGCTGCTGCGGCCGGTGTACGAGAAGTACTTCCGGGTCGAGGTGCGCGGTGTCGAGAACATCCCGGACGAGGGGGGTGCGCTGATCGTCGCGAACCACTCGGGGACGTTGCCGTTGGACGGGTTGATGATGCAGGTGGCCGTCCACGACCACCATCCGCGGGGGCGGCACCTGCGGCTGTTGGCGGCGGACCTGGTGTTCATGCTGCCGGTGGTCAACGAGTTGGCGCGGAAGGCCGGGCACACCTTGGCGTGTGCTCAGGACGCGGAAGCGCTGTTGCGTCGCGACGAGTTGGTCGGGGTGATGCCGGAGGGGTTCAAGGGCATCGGCAAGCCGTTCGGGGAGCGGTACAAGCTCCAGCGGTTCGGGCGGGGCGGGTTCGTGTCGACGGCGTTGCGGGCGGGGAAGCCGATCGTGCCGTGCTCGATCGTCGGGGCGGAGGAGATCTACCCGATGTTGGGGAACGCGAAGACGCTGGCGCGGTTGCTGGGGGTGCCGTACTTCCCGCTGACGCCGACGTTCCCGTGGCTGGGTCCGCTGGGCGCGTTGCCGTTGCCGACGAAGTGGACGATCCAGTTCGGGGAGCCGATCCCGACGGACGGGTATCCGCCGGAGGCGGCGGAGGACCCGATGTTGATGTTCGATCTGACCGATCAGGTGCGGGAGCAGATCCAGCACACGCTGTACAAGCTGTTGGTGCAGCGGCGGTCGGTGTTCTTCTAGGCGGTCGGTGTTCCGGTGGGTGGGGGCGTGTCCCGAGGGTGCCCCCACCCACCCCCGTGGCTTACGGGCGGGTGTCCTTGGCGTCGATGCCGAGGTCCGGGAGGAGACCGGGGAGGAGCGGCGGGAGGGTGACGTCCGGCTCGGGGTCCGCGGAGGGCTTGTCGGACGCGGTCGGGTTGCCGGGGTCGCGGCCTTGGGGCGGGTCGAGCAGTCCGCCGGTGCCGCCGCCGATGAGGGCGCCGTCCTTGCCGTCCGCACCGCTCTTGCCGTCCTTGCCGGGGCTCGACGCGGAGGGTGCGGGGCGGTCGCCGGTGCCGCCGGTGCCGCGTTCCCGGGTGTCGCCGCTCTCGCCGCCGCTGGGGCGGGCGGGTGCGGTGCGTTCGGCGCCGCCGGGGGGCGGGCCGGTCGGGGTGCGGTCGGCGGTGGGGCCTTGGCCGCCCGGGGTGCCGCTGGGTGCGGGGGGTCGGGGCAGCAGGGAGCGCAGGGGTTCGACCTCCTGTTCCAGGGCGTCGAAGACGGAGCTGACCTGTTCGCTGACGTCGCCGAGTTGGACGGGGAGGGTTTCGCGGAGGGTGCTCCAGCTGTCGCGGTGGGAGCGCGAGAAGGCGGAGAGCGCCTGGATGGGTCCGAGCGAGCCGTCGCGTTCGTAGGCGGCGAGCAGGAGGCGGTGGCCCTCGGCGGCGTCGTGCCGCATGCCGTTCAGGGTGCGGCGGACCTCGGTGACGGACTCGTGGTCGAGGTGGCCGCCGCGTCCGCGGTCCATGAGCCTGCGGGCTTCGTGGAGCCGGGTGGACGCTTGGTCGAGGTAGAGCTCGCCGCGGTCGGTGTCGCTGTCGGCGAGGCCCCGCTTGACGTCCTCCATGCCCCGTTTGAGGCCGTAGAGGGTGTCACCGGGCAGGGCGTCGCCGCTCGCTGCGGCCACGCCCCCCAGGGCGCCCGCAGCAACGCTGATGGTGAGGCCGCCGGCGGCGAGGCCCTTGCTCAGCCGGGTGCGGGGGCGCAGTTTTCGCAGCGGTCCGGCCCGGTGGGCGCCCTTCGTCCCCTTGCGGGTCCGCTGCTCGGGCACCGAAGGGTCCGTGGCCCCACCGCCTGCGCCCTCCCTCAGCATGGCCTCCATGGCGGCCACGAGCTGGGCGCGCTGGACGACCTTGACCTCGGGGTCCAGGGTGGCTCTGGGGACGGCGGTGAGGCCGTTCGCCAGGGTGAGCATGCGGGCGGCTTCGGTCCGCTGGTCGTTCGCCCGGGCGGACCGCTCGGGCCGCCCGGATTCGCCGGACTGGCCGGTCTGGCCGGGTGGCTCGGACTGCGGCTCGTACGGCGGCTCGGACTGCTCGGCCGCCTGGCCGGGCGTACCCGGGCCCGAATCCTCCAGGGCCTGGGCGAAGGCGTTCGCCCGCCGGTGCGCCGATACGTTCGCGATCACTGGCGGCACCTCCTCTCGTCATGACGGTCGACTCCCCAGGGGGTCCTGAGGGTTCCAATCCCCGAGGGCTTCCACCCGTTCGAGGGAGCGGAGATGGTCGGGGTTGACCACGGGGAGCCTGTATCCCGGACAACGAGTGGCGCGGCACTTCGGTTACGGACGCGCGACGACCGGACGTGCCGGCCAAATGTCGCTTACGCATGGTGAGTTGATCGTCGCGTACCGTGTCGGGATCGGTTTCCCGGATCAGGTGGGGCCGGTGGGGCGGCCGGGGCGGTGCGTACGGGGGCGTTCTCCGTGGAGGTCCTCCGCGGAGGTGACCCCCGGTTCAGCGGGCGTCGTCCGGGAGGAGTCGGGCGAGGGTGCGGACCGCCCGGTACTGGAGGGTCTTGATCGCGCCCTCGTTCTTGCCCATGACCCGGGCGGTCTCGGCGACCGACAGTCCCTGGAGGAACCGGAGGGTCACGCACTCCTGCTGCTGGGGGTTGAGGCGGCGGACTGCTTCGAGCAGCGCCGCGTTGGACAGGGCCTCCAGGACGGAGTCCTCGGGGCTGCGCTCGACCTCGTTGGCGTCGAGCATCTCCCCGGTGGTCACTTCGAGGCGGAAGCGGCTGCTCTTGAAGTGGTCGGCGACGAGGTTGCGGGCGATGGTGACCAGCCAGGCGCCGAAGTCGCGGCCCTGCCAGGTGAACGTGCCGATCCGGCGCAGGGCGCGCAGGAAGGTCTCGCTGGTGAGGTCCTCGGCGGTGGCCTTGCTGCCGACGCGGTAGTAGATGTAGCGGTAGACGGTGTCGCTGTACTGGTCGTACAGCCGGCCGAAGGCCTCGGCCTCGCCGGACTGGGCGCGTTCGACCAGCTCCATCATGCGGGCGCTGTCGCTGTCCGCCGCCGGGCGGCGGACGGTGGTCGTGGTGCCGCCGCGACCCCGGCGGGTGACGGCGGTCGGGCTGCCGTCGGCCAGGGCGTAGCAGCGGCCGGTCGGGCCGGGGGCCCGGGGCGGACGGACGGAGGGACGGGGGCAGTCGGTCGGACGACGGACGGATGGCGCGGGTGGTGCGGGGACTGCGTATGCGGGGACGGCGTACGCGGTGGGGACGAAGCCGCGCAGGTGGTCGAGGACCGTTGCGCGCAGCGTAGCCAGGCCCGAGGCGTCAACCCCGACGTGTGGGTACACGGGACTCCCAGAGGCAGAGCTTGCATCACGTGCTGTGCGGGACCGTTCACCCGTCGTGGCGACGTGTGGGTACCGGTTGCGTCTGAGGAGAATAACGCTTCGTACAGGCGGTGCTACACCCAGTTGCTCAAATCATCGAATACGGCGGTTCTGGTTTCGCTTCGTGTCCGATTAACTAGCTGAGAGTGAGCAATTGTTGATCGAGATGGATCGCTTTGAGGGTGAGAGCCGGGTGTGTTGTGGCGGATTCTGTCGGTGGGCCGTCCTCGTGCACCTGCCGGGCGGGCCCGTGGCAGGGGTGGCGGTACGGGCGATCCCACCGACACGGGCCACGGGCCGCAGGCGGCGGGCGGCGCGGGGTCGGGTCAGCGGCGCGTCTTGCGGTGCAGGGCGATCGCCGCTGCGGTGCCGCCCGCCACGGCGCCCACGCCGGCCGCCGCGGGGATGCCGACCTTCGCCGCCTTGCGGCCCGTGCGGTAGTCGCGCAGCCGCCATTCGCGGGCCCGGGCGTGCTTGCGGAGCTTGCTGTCCGGGTTGATCGCGTAGGGGTGGCCGACCAGGGACAGCATGGGGATGTCGTTGTGCGAGTCGCTGTACGCGGCGCACCGGCCCAGGTCGAGGCCCTCGGCGCCGGCGAGCGCGCGCACCGCTTCGGCCTTGGCCGGGCCGTGCAGGGGTTCGCCGACGAGCTTGCCGGTGTAGACCCCGCCGACGGACTCGGCGACCGTGCCGAGCGCACCGGTCAGGCCCAGCCGGCGGGCGATCACCGTGGCGATCTCGACCGGGGCGGCGGTGACGAGCCACACCTTCTGGCCGGCGTCCAGGTGGGCCTGGGCGAGGGCGCGGGTGCCCGGCCAGATGCGGTCGGCCATGTACTCGTCGTAGATCTCCTCGCCGATCGACATCAGCTCGGCGACCCGGTGGCCCTTGACGATGGACAGTGCGGAGTCGCGGGCGTCCTGCATGTGCTCGGGGTCCTCGACGCCGGCGAGCCGGAACCACGTCTGCTGCCAGGCGAACCGGGTCAGTTCGCGGGTGTCGAAGAACTTCCGCTTGTACAGTCCGCGGCCGAAGTGGAAGAGGGCGGCGCCCTGCATCACGGTGTTGTCGAGGTCGAAGAAGGCGGCGGCGCGCTGGTCGCCCACGACGGGGAACTCCGCCTCGGGGGCCGTCCCGGCGGTCTCCTCGGAGGGCGCGTCCGGGGTGGGTTCGAGGTCGGTCGAGGACTTGCGGGCGGCCTCCGCCGACGCCTCGCCTGCCAGCACGCTCCGTGCCGTGGCGGAGCGCCTACGGGGGGTGAGCCATCGAAGAGCGGCCATGCCGTGAGCATAGCCAGTTTGTTCGGAGGCGCCCCGCCCGCCCGGGGGCGGGGCGGTGAACCGCGGGTGGCCGGGGCGTTCGGCGCCGCGGGTGGTGGGGGTGGGGTTCGGCGCCGCGTTCCCGGTGCCGCCGTCGGTTCCGGTTCGGTGCGGGGCGGCGGACCGGCTCCGCCCGCGGGTGGCCCGCATGCGGGTGGCCCGGGCGGGGGTCGGGTGTCGGGGCGCGGGGTGAGAATGGCCCCTATGAGTCCGCTCTTTCGACGTACCCAGAAGAAGCCGCCCGCCGAGCGTGTCGTGACGCTGATCGGCAAGCCCGGGTGCCATCTGTGCGAGGACGCGCAGGCCGTGATCGAGAAGGTGTGCGGGGAGCTGGGGGCCACCTGGGAGTCGAAGGACATCACCCAGGACGAGGAGCTGCACCGTTTGTACGCGGAGCAGATCCCGGTGGTGCTCGTGGACGGTGCGCAGCACGACTTCTGGCGGGTCCGCGAGGACCGGTTGCGCCGAGCGCTGACGGGCTGACGGGCTGATCGGCTGGCCGGAGGGCGGGACTGCGGGGCTGCGGGGGTGCTGTGCGCGTTCCGGTCGGGCGGGTCCGGTGTCGAGGTGCCGGCGGGGGCGGGTGCGTCCGGTGTGATGTGGGGTGCTCGGGGCGGGTGTGGAGGGTGATTCCCGTGGGGCGGGCGGGGGTTGGCCGGAAACGGGTGTCCGTCACGGGGCGATTCGGGACCGAGTGGGCACTTTAGGGCTAAAGGACGGGTTACGATCGTGGCTGTTCGGATGCCGCTTGGCTTCGGTTCGACTTCGGGGGGCGGGGTTGTGTTGAGGAGTGTGTTCCGCTTTGCCCCCTTCAGGTGAGCGTTCTGGGTGTCCGTGCGTCGGTTCCCGGAACGTGCGTCGAGAGTGCGTGACCCCGGTCACGTTGGCCGGGCAAATCGGACACCATCTTTGTGCACGCGTTCACAAAGACATAGCCTTCTGTCGACGGGGCGGTCCCGGCACACTCGGCCGCCCACAGCCCCGCTCTACCCGCAGGAGCACCGTGGCAACTGGCCGAACACACCGACCGGCGACCCGTAGCCGAGGGATTCCCGAGGCCACCGTCGCCCGGCTTCCGCTGTACCTCCGTGCCCTCAACGGGCTGTCCGAGCGCTCGGTTCCCACGGTTTCCTCGGAGGAGTTGGCGGCGGCGGCGGGCGTCAACTCCGCCAAGCTCCGCAAGGACTTCTCGTACCTCGGCTCCTACGGCACCCGCGGGGTCGGCTACGACGTCGAGTACCTCGTCTACCAGATCTCCCGCGAGCTGGGGCTGACCCAGGACTGGCCCGTGGTCATCGTCGGCATCGGCAACCTCGGCGCCGCGCTCGCCAACTACGGCGGGTTCGCCTCCCGCGGGTTCCGGGTCGCCGCGCTCATCGACGCCGATCCGGCGATGGCGGGCAAGCCGGTCGCCGGCATCCCCGTCCAGCACACCGATGAGCTGGAGAAGATCATCGATGAGAACGGGGTCTCCATCGGGGTCATCGCCACGCCCGCCGGGGCCGCGCAGCAGGTGTGCGAGCGCCTCGTCGCCGCCGGGGTGACGTCCATCCTCAACTTCGCGCCGACCGTCCTGAGCGTTCCGGACGGCGTCGACGTGCGCAAGGTCGACCTCTCCATCGAACTCCAGATCCTCGCCTTCCACGAGCAGCGCAAGGCCGGGGAGGAACTGACCGAAGCGGCCGAGGCGGCCGACGCCGCCGAGGAGCCCGCCAAGGGCACCGACGCGGTGGCCGAGGGCGCCCGCGCCCCGCGCAAGGGACCCGACGGGGACGTACCCGCCGTGATGCCGGCATGAGTCTCCTCGTCGTCGGGCTGAGTCACCGCACCGCGCCCGTGAGCGTGCTGGAGCGCGCCACGCTGTCCCGGCAGCGCCAGGGCGAGCTGCTGCACGACGCCCTGGCCACCGAACCCACGGCCGAGGCCGCCGTCCTCGCCACCTGCAACCGCATCGAGCTGTACGCGGACGTCGACAAGTTCCACGCGGGCGTCGCCGAGCTGTCCACCCTGCTCGCCCGGCACAGCGGCGTCGGGCTGGACGAGCTGACCCCCCACCTGTACGTCCACTACGAGGACCGGGCCGTTCACCACCTGTTCTCGGTGGCCTGCGGACTCGACTCGATGGTCGTCGGGGAGGGGCAGATCCTCGCGCAGATCAAGGACGCCCTCGCCGTCTCCCAGGACCTGCACACCGCCGGGCGGCTGCTCAACGACCTCTTCCAGCAGTCGCTGCGGGTCGGCAAGCGCGCCCACTCCGAGACCGGGATCGACCGGGCCGGGCAGTCGCTCGTCACCTTCGGGCTCCAGCAGTTCGCCGACACCGACCCGGTGGCGGGGGACGCCGCCGCGTCGCTCACCGCCTGGGCGCAGGGCAAGCGGGCCCTGGTCATCGGGGCCGGTTCGATGTCCTCGCTGGCCGCCGCGACCCTGGCGCGCGCGGGCGTCGCCGAGGTCGTCGTCGCCAACCGGACCCTGGACCGCGCCGAGCGCCTGGTGGCGATCCTCGGCGAACCCGGAGGCACGGGCGTGTCCGCCCGGGCCGTCCCGATGGACAAGGTGGCCGCGGAGCTGACACGTGCAGACGTCGTGGTGTCCTGCACCGGGGCGGCCGGGCTGGTGCTGACGGCACAGGACGTGGCCGACGCCATCGCCGGGCGCGCCGTCGAGGACGCCGTGTCCGGAGCGCCCGCCACCTCGCCGGTGCTGCTCGACCTGGCGATGCCCCGGGACGTCGACGCGGCGGTGCACGACCTCGAAGGGGTCCGGCTCGTCGACATCGAGTCGCTGGCCGAGGCGTCCGCGGACGCTCCGATGGCCGCCGACGTCGACCAGGTCCGCACGATCGTCTCCGCCGAGGTCGAGACCTTCGGCGCCGCCCAGCGGGCCGCGCACATCACCCCCACCGTGGTCGCGCTGCGCACCATGGCCGCCGACGTCGTCGCCGGGGAGATCGCCCGCCTGGAAGGGCGGCTGCCCGATCTCGCCGACAAGGAACGCGCGGAGATCACCCAGACCGTCAAGCGCGTGGTCGACAAGCTGTTGCACGCGCCGACCGTACGGATCAAGCAGCTCGCCGCCGAACCCGGTGGCGCGGGGTACGCGGACGCGCTGCGCACCCTGTTCGACCTGGACCCGGAGGCCGTCGCCTCCGTTTCGCGCGCCGAGCGGCCCCGGTGGAACGACACCGACCCGCGCGGTGAGTCGGGAATCGAGGTGTCGGGCGCGGCCCACCTCGCCCGGCTCGCCGAAGTACCCGGCCGCACGGGCGCCCCCCAGGGCATCGCTGGCGTACCCCTGGACGTCACCGGTGTCCCCCCGAACGTCACGAACGGCAGGAACCGAGGACGCGCATGACTGAGAAGGCACTGAGGCTGGGGACCAGGCGCAGCAAGCTCGCCACCGCCCAGTCCGGACTCGTGGCCCGGGCCGTCCGGGAGTTGACCGGCCGGGACGTCGAACTGGTCGAGATCACCACGTACGGCGACACCTCGCGCGAGCACCTGGCGCAGATCGGTGGCACCGGCGTGTTCGTGGCGACGCTGCGCGAGGCGCTGTTGCGCGGCGAGGTGGACTTCGCGGTGCACTCGCTGAAGGACCTGCCGACGGCTCCCGCCGAGGGGCTCGTGCTGGCGGCCGTGCCGGAGCGCGAGGACCCGCGGGACGTGTTGGTGGCCCGCGACGGGCTCACCTTCCCCGAGCTGCCGAGCGGGGCGCGGATCGGTACCGGTTCGCCGCGTCGGATGGCGCAGCTCAACGCGTACGCCCGGGATCACGGGATGACCGTCGAGACGGTCGCGATCCGCGGGAACGTGGACACGCGCATCGGATACGTACGGGACGGGGAGCTCGACGCCGTCGTGCTCGCCGCCGCCGGACTGCACCGGATCGGCCGGATCGGTGAGGTCACCGACTTCCTGTCCGTCGACACGGTGCTGCCCGCCCCCGGCCAGGGGGCCCTGGCGATCGAGTGTGCCGCGCAGGACGCGTCGCTCGTCGCCGTGCTCGCGGAACTGGACGACCCGTTGACGCGGGCCGCCGTGACCGCCGAGCGTTCCCTGCTCGCCGCCCTGGAGGCCGGTTGCAGTGCCCCTGTCGGGGCGCTGGCCGACCTGTTGGCCGACGGGCAGATTGTCAAGGAGATGCGCCTGCGCGGTGTCGTCGGTACGACCGACGGCTCGACGCTGGTGCAGCTGTCCACCACCGGTCCCGTGCCCTCCACGCAGGAGCAGGCCATGGCGCTCGGTCGCGAACTCGCGACCGAGATGCTGGCCAAGGGCGCGGCCGGTCTGATGGGGGAGCGAGCACTTTGAGCCCCACCGCCTCGAACCATTTCGCCGTTCCCGCACACGGGCACGTCACCTTCCTGGGTGCCGGACCGGGTGATCCGGGGCTGCTGACCCTGCGCGCCGTGGAGGCGCTCGCGGGTGCGGACGTACTGATCGCCGAGCCCGATGTGCTCGACGTGGTCCGGGCGCACGCCAGGGTGGGTGTCACCGTCCTGGACGCGGCCTCGCCCCGGTCGCCCTCGGGCGCACCGGACCAGGCTGCTGACGGGGCGTCAACTGCCGTCGGTGGTCCCGTGTTGAGGGACACGGCCAATCTTGTCATGGAGGCCGCCCGGGGCGGCAAGCGGGTCGTGCGCGCGGTGTCGGGTGACCCCGGCCTCGACACGTACGCGGCCGGCGAGATGCTGGTCTGCGCGTCCGGCGGGGTGCCCTTCGAAGTGGTGCCCGGGATCGCCGCCGCCGTCGGGGTGCCCGCGTACGCGGGGGTGCCGTTGCGTGACGAGCAGGGCACCGACGTGCGGTTCGTGGACGCGCGGACCGCGTCCGAGCGCTGTTGGTCCGAGGTCGGGGCGTCGGACGGGACCCTGGTGGTCTCGGCGACGTTGGAGACGGTGGCCGCGGCGGCGGGCGAACTCGTCGCGGCGGGCCGCAAGCCGGACACCCCGTTGACGGTGACCGTGGGCGGGACGACGACCCGCCAGCGGACCTGGTCGGCGACGCTCGGGACGATCGCGCAGGCCCTGAAGCAGGCGAAGGTGCTGCCCGCGCCGGACGGGGGCCGCCCGGTGATAGCCGTGGTCGGCGAGTGTTCGGCCGCGGCCCAGCGGGACCGTCTGTCGTGGTTCGAGTCCAAGCCGCTGTTCGGCTGGCGGGTGCTGGTGCCGCGGACCAAGGAGCAGGCGGCGTCGCTCTCCGACCAGTTGCGTTCCTACGGTGCGGTGCCGCACGAGGTGCCCACCATCGCGGTGGAGCCGCCGCGGACCCCGCAGCAGATGGAGCGGGCCGTCAAGGGCCTGGTCACCGGCCGCTACGAGTGGATCGCGTTCACCTCCGTCAACGCGGTGAAGGCGGTCCGGGAGAAGTTCGAGGAGTACGGGCTCGACGCGCGGGCGTTCGCGGGGATCAAGGTCGCCGCGGTCGGCGAGCAGACCGCCGCCGCGCTGGTCGCGTTCGGCGTCAAGCCGGACCTGGTGCCGAGCGGCGAGCAGTCGGCCGCCGGTCTGCTGGAGGACTGGCCGCCGTACGACCCGGTGTTCGACCCGATCGACCGGGTGTTCCTGCCGCGGGCCGACATCGCCACCGAGACGCTGGTGGCCGGGCTGATCGAGCTCGGTTGGGAGGTGGACGACGTCACGGCCTACCGGACCGTGCGGGCGTCGCCGCCGCCGGCGGACACCCGGGAGGCGATCAAGGGCGGCGGCTTCGACGCGGTGCTGTTCACCTCGTCCTCGACGGTGCGGAACCTGGTCGGCATCGCCGGGAAGCCGCACAACGTCACCGTCATCGCTTGCATCGGCCCCGCCACCGCGAAGACGGCGGAGGAGCACGGCTTGCGGGTGGACGTGATGGCTCCGGAGCCGTCCGTGCACAAGTTGGCCGCCGCGCTGGCCGACTTCGGTGCGGCCCGGCGGGACGCCGCGGTGGAGGCGGGCGAACACGTGACCCGGCCCAGCGAGCGGCGGCCCGGGGCGCGGCGCAGGCGCGCCACCCCGTAGGTTGGAGTGCAGTGCGGACGCCCCGTGGCGGGGGTCCGCCCGAACCGCCAGGGGCGGGCCCGGCCCGCCCCCAGCGGCGGTCGCCGGGCCCGTCGGCCGTGGCGGGGGCGGGCCGCGTTCGACCGGGGCCGATCCGGGACCCGG
The DNA here is from genome assembly GCF_042871255.1 of Streptomyces sp. NPDC005955. NCBI lineage: Bacteria > Bacillati > Actinomycetota > Actinomycetes > Kitasatosporales > Streptomycetaceae > Streptomyces > Streptomyces sp. NPDC005955. The sequence continues at coordinate 16,635 of NZ_JBIAIF010000007.1, forward strand.
GGCACACGCCCCGGGCCGTGACGGTACGGAGCTGGTGTTGTCGTGAGTGAGTACGGTTCTTTCCCCGGGGTGCGTCCCCGGCGGCTGCGGTCGACCGCGGTGATGCGCCGGATGGTCGCCGAGACCCGGTTGGACCCCGCGGACCTGGTGCTGCCCGCGTTCGTGCGGGAGGGCGTCAACGAGCCGGTGGCGATCCGGTCGATGCCCGGGGTGTACCAGCACACCCTGGACAGCCTGCGCAAGGCCGCGGTGGACGCGGTGGGGGCCGGGGTGTCCGGGATCATGCTGTTCGGGGTGCCCGAGGAGGGCAAGAAGGACGCGCTGGGGACCCCGGGGACCGACCCGGACGGCATCCTCCAGGTGGCGCTGCGCGCCGTGCGCTCCGAAGTCGGGGACGACCTGCTGGTGATGTCGGACCTGTGTCTGGACGAGGTCACCGACCACGGTCACTGCGGGGTGCTCGACGCGCAGGGCCGGGTCGACAACGACGCGACGTTGGAGCGCTACGCCGAGATGGCGCAGGTGCAGGCGGACGCGGGGGCCCATGTGGTGGGGCCCAGCGGGATGATGGACGGTCAGGTCGGGGTGGTGCGCGACGCGCTCGACCAGATCGACCGGGACGACGTGGCGGTCCTCGCGTACACGGCGAAGTACGCGTCCGCGTTCTACGGTCCGTTCCGGGAGGCGGTCGGTTCCTCGCTGACCGGTGACCGCAAGACGTACCAGCAGGACCCGGCGAACGTCCGTGAGTCGATGCGGGAGTTGGCGCTGGACCTGGCGGAGGGCGCGGACCTGGTGATGGTCAAGCCGGCGGGTCCGTACCTGGACGTGTTGGCGCGGGTCGCGGGCGCGGTGGACGTGCCGGTGGCCGCGTACCAGATCTCCGGTGAGTACGCGATGATCGAGGCGGCGGCGGAGAAGGGGTGGATCGACCGGGAGCGGGCGATCCTGGAGTCGCTGCTCGGCATCAAGCGGGCCGGCGCGAGCGTGATCCTCACGTACTGGGCCACGGAGGTGGCGCGGGGGTTGCGGGGCTGAGGTCGCGCGGGGCGCTGACCGGGTCGGGCCCGGCGACACCACGGTGTCGCCGGGCCCGACCCGTGTGGGGGGATCAGGCGTGGACGTCGATGGCGAGGGAGCAGACGTCGTGGGCGTCGGTCCCGTAGCAGAGGTAGAACTTCCCCTTGCTGCCCTCGATCAGGTCCCCGCTCGCCCGGGTGTTGCTGGGGGCGGGCTTCCCCTTGGTCGTGGCGGTGCGCTCGATCACGTAGTTCGTCCGGTGAGGCAGCCGGTGATGTGCTGGCCGTCCGTCCTGAGGTCCGTCACGTCGATGGTGTCCCCTGGGTGCCCGTCGATCGGATCGACGATCCAGGTTCCCTGTGCGGCGACGGCGCCGTTCACCTTGGCGGTGATGGTCGGTCCGTACCGGCTGTTCCCGTATTCGAACCGATCGTCATGGTGGCGGTGGCTGCCGGTGCGCCGGCCGCGAGAAGGAGAGTGGACCACTAGGCGGCTCTGTTTCGCCATGCATTGAGTTGCTGTTGACGTATTCGCGCCCGCCCTCTGGGAATTCGTTTGTCGTTGGGGGAGTTACTTTCGGACGAGTTCCGCGAGGCGGGACAGTCCGTCGGCTGCGTGGCCTTCTTCGACGGAGCGCTTGAGGAGTGCGGCCAGGGGTTCGAAGAGCTCGGTGCTGATGCCCTGGGCGCGGTAGAGGTCCATGAGGTTGTCGAAGGCGGGTGCCTGCATGCCGAGGCTGGCGACGTCGGTGAGGTGGTCACCGGAGTCGAGGGCCTGGGAGTAGTCGGCGACGAGGCCCTGGGTCATCGCGATGACCCAGCTCTCCAGCAGGGGGCCGAACTCGGCCGCGGGGACGTCCGCCGAGCGCATCACGGCGAACGCCTGGCTGATGCCCGTGATCATGCCGTACATGCCGGTGAGCAGGGACATGTCGTACAGGGCGGCGAATCCGGGGTCGGTGCCGGTCCAGCGGGTGCCGCCGAGCGCGGCCAGGGTGGCGCGGTGCGTCTCGTAGGCCTGCTCGTCGCCGCTGTAGAGGACGTATCCGGCGGGCGTGGCGATCATCTGGGGGACGGCCATGATGCCGCCGTCGAGGTAGGCGGCGCCCTGTGCCCCGACCCAGGCGGCGAGGGTGCGGGCCTGGTCGGGGGTGCCGTTGGTGAGGTTGGCGAGGACGCGGCCGGCGAGGGAGTCGGCGATCGGCTCCAGGAGTTCGCTGACGTTGTCGTAGGTGGTGAGGCACAGGATGGTCAGGTCGCTGGCTGCTATCGCCGCGGCCGGGGAATCCGCGGGAATCGCCCCCTGGGCGGCGAGTATTCCGACCTTCGCCTGACTTCGGTTCCACACCGTCACTTGATGGCCCGCTTTGAGGAGGGCGGCGGCGAGGGCCGAGCCCATCAAGCCAAGTCCGATAACGGAAACGCGGGCGGGAGCGGAAGCGGGGGTGGCGGTGAACTCGGACATCGTGGAATTCCTCTGAAAGCGCGTCGACTTGTGGTTGGCTAAATTCTCTTCCAGGGAGTGGGAGCCCACAAGTACTGACTTCTTCGTCAGATACCCACCGAATGGTCAGTGTCGAGGTCCGCGAACCCGTCGGGTTCTTCGGCGGCCGGGAGCGTCACCGTGATCGTCAGGCCGCCGCCCTCGCGGGGTCGGGCGGTGACCCCGCCGTCGTGCGCGTGGGCGATCGACCGGACGATGGACAGCCCGAGCCCCGCGCCCTTCGCGCTGACGAGTCGTTCGGCGCCCCGGCGGCGGAACGGTTCGAACAGGGTCGGGACCTCGTACGCGGGGATCACGGGGCCCGTGTTGCTGACGGTCACCTGGACGTTGCCGGGTTCGGCGGCGTCGGGGCCGGTGGTGATCTCCAGCCGCCCGCCGGGCCCGTGGTTGTGGCGCACCGCGTTCTCCACCAGGTTGTGCACCAGGCGTTCCAGGAGCAGCGCGTCCCCCGTGGTGAGGGCTTCTTGGGTGGTGTGCTCGACGGTGACCTCCGCCGCGGCGGCCTCCGCGGCGCTCTGGGCGACGACGTGTTCCACCACGTCCGCGAGGTCCACGGGGGCCCGTTCGGTGATCGCGTTCTCGGAGGACGCGAGCATCAGCAGTCCGTTGATGAGCCGTTCGTGCCGGACGTTGATCGCCAACAGGTTCTCGCCCAGCTGCTGGACGTCCTCGGAGGCGTCCCGTCGGTGCATCGCCACCTCGACCAGGGCCCGGCCCAGGGTCAGGGGGGTGCGCAGTTCGTGGGAGGCGTTCGCGACGAAGCGGCGCTGTCCGTCGAAGGACCGGTCGAGGCGTTCCACCATGGTGTCGAAGGTGTCCGCCAGGTCCTTCACCTCGTCGTCGGGGCCGTGCAGCGCGATGCGTTCGTGCAGGCCCCGGTCGGCGGCGGGCGCCACGGCGATCCGCCGGGCGGTGTCGGTGACCCGGCGCAGCGGGGTCAGCACCCGGCCCGTGACGAGCCAGCCGAGGCCGGCCGCCGCCCCGCCGACCACGACCAGGGCGATGCTGCTCTGGGTGAGCAGGGCCGTTCCGGCGGCCGACCGCAGCCGCTTGCGTTCGTCGGAGAGGAACTCCGCGGCGGCCTCCTGGCCCTGGAGGACCGCCCCGTTCTTCATCAGGTAGACCCGGGTGCGGGCGGTGCGGTCCGGCACCGGCCCGTCGGGACCGGTGACGGAGCCGCTGACCGTGACGGAGCTCGGGTCGGGCATCAGCTTGGGCCCGGTCTCCTCGGCCCGCTGGTCGAACAGGACGTAGGTGACGGTCAGCAGGACCAGTCCGGCGACCAGGAACAGTCCGCCGTACAGGAGGGTGAGGCGGGCCCGCAGGGTCAGTCTGCGCGGGGCCAGTCGGCGGGGCAGCAGCCGCAGGGCGCGGCGGGTGCGGTCGGGGCGGGTGCTGCGCGGGCTGCGGCGGTCGCGGGTGGCGGTCACGGGATGCGGTACCCGACGCCGGTGACCGTTTCGACGGCCTGGGGCGCGTCGAGTTTGCGGCGGAGCTTCAGGATGGTCAGTCGCACCACCCCGGAGAACGGATCGGCGTGTTCGTCCCATGCCTTCTCCAACAGGGTCTCCGCCGATACGGGTGCTCCGTCGGCGCGCAGCAGCTCCGCCAGGACGGCGAACTCCTTGGGGGACAGCGGTACGTACCGTCCGTCGCGGTACACCTCGCGGCGGGCGGGGTCCAGGGTGATGCCGGAGCGGCGCAGCACGGGGGGTGCGGCGGGGCGGGAGCGGCGGCCCAGCGAGTGGACGCGGGCGGCTAGTTCCGGGAACGCGAACGGCTTCGTCAGATAGTCGTCCGCGCCCAGGGACAGCCCGGCCACCCGGTCGGCGACCTGGGCCGCCGCCGTCAGCATCAGCACGCGGGCGGCGGCGCCCCAGCCGACCAGCTCGCGGCACACCTCGTCGCCGTGGACGGCCGGGATGTCCCGGTCGAGGACGACCACGTCGTAGGCGTGGACCGTCAGCCGCTCCAGGGCCGCCGCTCCGTCGTACGCGATGTCGACCGCGTGGGTCTCCCCGCGCAGCCATTCCGCGATGGCGTCCGCGAGCAGGGGTTCGTCCTCCACCACGAGTACCCGCATGCCGTGTCCTCCGCCGTTCCTCGCCGTCCGTGGTCCGCCCGGGGTGTCGTCCGCGGCGGGGTGGGGCGGGCCGGTGCGGGCCCGCTGTCAGGACATCGTCCCGGCTGCCGTGTTTCTTCCCCGTTAACCATCAACCGGCCTGTATCTGCGGCGGGTTGACGGAAACACCGGAGAAACAGTCGATGGCGTTCCCTCGGTGCCACGGGGCGGCCCGCCGGGGCGACGTGCTGACGGCGGGCCCGCCCCGTGGACCAGACGACCAGAGGAGACGACACGATGCGATCCAGGACGCGGGGCGCGCTGGCTGCGGTGCCCGTGGCCCTCGCCCTGCTGCTCACCGGATGCGGGAGCGGCGGCAGCGGCGACAAGGTTGCTTCGGCGGACGGCGGGAAGTCGAAGGGGCCCGGCGCCGCCGAGAGCCTGAGCCCGGAGCAGCGGGCCCTGAAGTTGACCGAGTGCCTGCGCAAGAACGGCCTCGACGTCGAGGACCCGAGGCCCGACGGCGGAGTGCTGATCGGCGGGGGCAGCAACAAGAAGACGGACCGGGCGAAGGCCGACAAGGCGATGGCCGCGTGCCGCAAGTGGGCTCCGCAGGGCCTGGCGAAGAACGGCGACCCCAAGGCGATGAACGGGATGCGCGACTACGCCAAGTGCATGCGCGAGAACGGGGTGGACGAGTTCCCCGACCCGGAGAAGGGGTCGATGCGGTTGGACCGGAGCATCGCCGAGGACCCTGACTTCGAGGCGGCCGACAAGGAGTGCAAGTCCAAGCTGGGCAAGGGCGGCGGACTGACGCGTCAGGGCAAGGGCTGATGGCGGGGGACGGGCGGCCGGTGGCCGATCGACCCGCCGCGACCGGACCGACCGCTGCCGAGCCGACGGCGACCGACCCGACCGCGACCGAACGGACCGCTGCCGCTGCCGCTCCCGTGGAGGGGGCCGCCCCGGAGCAGGTGCGGGAGGACCCGGAGAACGCCCCGGCGGCCGGGTCCGCCGGGCCCCGGGCGGCCCGCCGCAAGCGGCGGACCCGCCGCGGCGGGCTGTTCGCCGGGATCGCGGTGCTGGTCGCGGGCGGGGCCGTGGCGGCGGCCACCCTCGGGCTGGGCGGGGCGGACGCGGAGACCCGTGACGACTCCGCACTGCCGCCGAAGACCGCCGAGGTGGACCGACGGGACCTGAAGGACGCGCAGAGCGAGGACGGTTCGTTGGGCTTCGGCGCCTCCCGGACGGCCACCGCGCGGGTCGGCGGCACGTTGACCGACGTGCCGAAGGCCGGTGCGACCGTCAAACGGGGCGGGGCGCTGTACGAGGTGGACGGCGCGCCGGTGACGTTGCTGTACGGGGCGAAGCCCGCCTACCGGGCGTTGCGTTCGGGCGTGGAGGGCGAGGACGTGCGGCAGTTGGAGCGCAACCTCGTGGCGCTCGGGTACGGCGGCGGGTTCACCGTCGACGACGAGTTCAGCGACAAGACCGCCGCGGCCGTCGAGGAGTGGCAGGAGGACCTGGGGGTGAAGGAGACCGGCACCGTGGACCTGGGGCGGGTCGTGTTCGCCTCCGGTCAGGTCCGGGTGGACAGCGTCGAGTCGGAGGAGGGCGCCGCGCTCACCCCCGGCGGGAAGGTCCTCAGCTACACCGGCATCGACAAGGCGGTCACCGTCGAACTCGACCCGTCGGACCAGGAGTTGGCGAAGGAGGGCACCAAGGTCGACGTGGTGCTGCCGGACGACACCGTCGCCAAGGGCGTGGTGAACGAGGTCAGTACGGTCATCACTCCCGGTACCGACGGCGAGGACGCCCAGACCACCGTCGAGGTCGTCATCGGCCTGACCGACGCCAAGGGCCGCAAGGCCGCCGACCGCTACGTGCTGGCCGCGGTCGACGTGGAGTTCTCCTCCGGCACCCGCAAGGACGTGCTCACCGTCCCGGTCGCCGCGCTGCTGGCCCTCTCCGAGGGCGGTTTCGGCGTCGAGGTCGTGGAGGGCGGCACCTCCCGCTACGTGGCGGTGGAACCGGGACTGTTCGCCGACGGCCGGGTCGAGATCACCGGCGAGGGCCTCACCGAGGGCACGAAGGTGGGGATCCCGGAGTGATCGAGCTGGATCGGGTGACCCGGACCTACCCCGGCGGGGTGCGCGCGCTGGACGGGGTGTCCCTGTACGTCGCCCCGGGGGAACTCGTCGCCATCGTCGGCCCGTCGGGCTCCGGGAAGTCGACCATGCTGAACCTGCTGGGCACCCTGGACCGGCCCACCTCCGGGCACGTCCACATCGACGGCTACGCGGTCGGGGAGCTGAACGACGCGCAGTTGTCGGCGCTGCGGGCGTCCCGGATCGGGTTCGTGTTCCAGAGCTTCCACCTGGCGGCCGGGACCACCGCCCTGGACAACGTCGCCGACGGGTTGCTGTACACCGGTCTGCGGTCCGGGCAGCGGCGCCGCCGGGCCGCGGAGGTGCTGGAGCGGGTCGGCCTCGGCCACCGGCTCGACCACGAGCCCCAGGAGCTGTCCGGGGGCGAGCGGCAGCGGGTCGCGATCGCGCGGGCCGTCGCCGGGGAGCCCGCGCTGCTGCTCGCCGACGAGCCGACGGGTGCCCTCGACTCCCAGTCGGGCGCCGGGGTGATGGACCTGTTGTGGGAGCTGAACGCCGCCGGGACCACCGTCGTGGTGATCACGCACGAGCGGGAGATCGCCGAGTCGCTGCCCCGGCAGGTGCGGATGCGGGACGGCCGGATGGTCGCGGACGAGGTCCGTGCCGTCGCGCCGGGCCGGGACGGGGCGCTGCTGTGAGCGCGGGTTCCGCGACGAGGGCCGCCGCGGGCAACGGCACCGGGCGGCGTGCCCGGCGCCCGGACGGCGGGGCGGGGGCCCGGCCGCGGCTGAAGCCCGCGCGGTTGTCCGCGGGGGACGTGCTGAAGGTCGGCGCGGTGGGGCTGCGCACCCGTCCGCTGCGGGCGTTCCTGTCGGCGCTCGGCATCGCGATCGGCATCGCCGCGATGGTGGGCGTGGTCGGCATCTCGTCCTCCTCGCGCGCCGGACTCGACCGCACCCTGGACGCGTTGGGCACCAATCTGCTGACCGTCAGCCCCGGCAACACGATGATGGGCAAGCAGGCCACGCTGCCGTTGACGGCGGAGCGCATGGTGTCGCGGATCGGTCCGGTGGAGTCGGTCTCGGCGATCGGGGAGGTCGCGGACGCCAATGTGTACCGCAACGACCGCATCCCCAAGGCGGAGACCAACGGCATCTCGGTCTTCGCGGCGCGCGAGGACCTGCGGACCGCGGTCGGTGCGGGGCTGCGCTCCGGGTCCTGGCTGAACGGGGCGACCGGGCGGTACCCGGCGGTCGTCCTCGGCTCGGACGCGGCGGACCGGCTCGGCATCGGGAAGGTCGACCCGGACACCCGGGTCCTGATCGGCAAGCGCTGGTTCACGGTCGTCGGGGTCCTCGAAGAGTCCCCGCTCGCACCGGAGTTGGACGTGGCGGCGCTGGTCGGGTGGAAGGGGGCGACCTCGTACCTCGGGTTCGACGGGCACGCGACCACCATCTACACGCGGTCGAAGGAGTCGGCGGTGCCCCAGGTGCAGTCGGTGCTCGGCGCGACCGCCAACCCGGAGCAGCCCGACGAGGTCAACGTGTCCCGGCCGTCCGACGCGCTGACCGCGCAGAAGGCCGCCGGCGAGGCGTTCACCGGGCTGCTGCTCGGGCTCGGCGGGGTGGCGCTGCTGGTCGGCGGGGTCGGCGTGGCCAACACCATGGTGATCTCGGTGTTGGAGCGGCGGGCCGAGATCGGTCTGCGGCGCTCGTTGGGCGCGACGCGGGGGCAGATCCGTACGCAGTTCCTCGCGGAGTCGCTGTTGCTGTCGGCGCTCGGCGGGTTGGGCGGGGCCGTCCTCGGCTCCGGGGTGACCACCGGGTTCGCGGTCTACCAGGGTTGGCCGACGGTCGTTCCGCTGTGGGCGGTCGCCGGCGGCGTGGGGGCGACCCTGGTCATCGGGGGGATCGCGGGCCTCTACCCGGCGGTGCGGGCCTCGCGGCTGGCGCCGACGGAGGCGCTGGCCGCGACCTGAGGTGACGGGTCGCCGGCCGGCGACGGAGCGGGGCGGGAGGGCGCCCGGGGCGACCCGGGCGGCGGGTACGGCGGGGATGCCGGACCGGCGGGCCCTCCCGCCCCGTTCCGCTGTGCGGAGCGTGATTCCCGGGGCTGTACACGGGACCCGTCGACCGTGATCCTGGGGCGACGGCGCCCGCTGGGGCGTGCCGCCGGGCGAGGTCGGGGGAGTGGTCGGTGAGTACCGTCGATCCGGTCGCCGCACGGCGCGAGGAGGCGCGGCGCGCGGCCGCGCCGGGCCGTCCGGGGGCGCCGCCGGGGTTCGGGACGTGGGCGGCCCTGGTGGGGTACGGGGGGCTGTGGGCGCTGTGCGGGTTCGGGGCGGCCGATGCGGCGTCCTACCCGGTGGCGTCGGCGTACCTCACCGAGGACCGGTACCCGGTGAACGACACCCCCGCGTTCCTGTGGGCCCTCTTCGGCGGGCTGATCGCGGCGCTGCTCCTAGGCCCGTCCGGCGGCGGTCGGTGCACCGCGCGCCACGGCCCTTCGTACGCCGCCGGGTTCGCCCATCTGGGCGGCGCTGCGGGACTGCTGTACGGGGCCCGCCGGCAGTGGGTGCGACCGCCCGGCGAGGGGGAGTTCGTCGATGCCGCGGGGGTGGTCGTCGGGTCCTGGGGCGTCGGGCCGTGGATCGCCTGGACCGCGCGGTGGTGGGTGCCCGCGCTGCTCCTGGCGGTGTTCCTCCTGCGGTGGGCGCGGGCGGTGCGGGGGCACCGGGCGCGGCAGCGGCGCGAGGCCCGCGCACGGGAGGTCATCCGTACCGGGCGTCGGGTGTCCGGCGAGGTGACCGACGTGTCGCAGACGGGGGTCGAGGGCGCCGGGCGGCCGCGGCTGGACGTCGTCGTCCGGTTCACCGACCACGAGGGCAGGGTGCGTTGGGTGACCAAACGGGCGTACGTCGGTGCCGACGCCGGGCGGTTGCCCCGGGCGGGGGACCGGGCCGTGGTGTGGGTCGATCCGCTGGCCCCCGGTGACCAGCGGGCGATCCCGGTCGCGCTGTGCGACCGGGGGGAGGACGTGGAGGAGTCCTTGCAGCGGGGTGAACTCCCGTACCTGTGAGGCGTGGTCCGGATCGCCGGGGTCGACGGCCGTCGCGATGACGGACGGGTCGGGGTCGGCCACCGCGCGTGAACGGGGCCGGAGCACCGTGGATCTGACGGGGCGTCGGGCCGGTTAATGTCTGGGCTGTGGTGGTCGGCGGTGATCACCCGTGGCCTGGGCGAAATGGACTCTCCATGACCGATCTGTTCACCGTGTCCGTCGACGGCGTCGAGGGGCCGGCCTTCCGCGGTCGGATACACCTCCTCGGCGCCGACGCCGTCCGGGTGCCCCGCGAGAACTCCTTCCCCGTCGCGCTGTTGGCCGATGCGTGGGCCCGGCTGGACCGCGGTCGGTTGGGCGACGAGGAGGAGGCGGTGACGCGGCCCGTCGACCGGTACCCGTTCTCCGCGGAGCGCGGTCGGCAGATCGCGGCGGGCATGCGGCTCGCCGGGGAGTTCCACGATCTGCACGCCTGTCTCGCGGGGCGGTTGCTGCGGGTGACGGACGAGGGCTTCCTGCTGTCCGACGACGGCAGCACCCTCCTCGAACCCCGGCGCCGGGCCGCCGAGGTGTACGACCTGGGGGGTTCCGGGCGCGATGCCGTCTCCCCGTACGTCCGCACCCTGCGGGACACCGACGAACTCGCCCGTCGGGCGGCCGCCATCGTCACCGGGTACGAGATCGGGCCGCTGCGCAACGTGCCGTTGTGGAGCGAGGTGGCCGCCGTCGAGCCCGACGAGTGGGAGCCGGGCCTGGAGGAGATGGCGACCTGGACGGAGTCCGCCGACCTCGACTACTGGCGCACCTGGCGGCTGTTGGACGGCCGTCCCTTCGAGGAGCAGCCGTACGCGGAGGTCGTCGTCAAGGTCACCGACGCCGGGTACCTGGAGCACCTCACGGACGGGATGCGCTGGTCGACGGCCCGGACCGGCGCGGTGGGGTGAGCCGGCGCCGGCACCGTGGTGCACCTGTCCGGCGCCGGGGTCGCGGGACGACCGGGCCCGCTGTCCGGATCGCGGAACGGTGGGTGTACACGGCATGCGTCTCGCTAGGGTGCGGCCACAGCCGCCGGGCCCGGTCGGGCCCCGTCCTCCAGGAGTCCTTGTGAGCACTGCCGTGGCACCCCCTCCGTTCGCCGCCCGCGCCACTGCCGTGGGCGGGTCGCCGGTCCGGGACATCCTGTCCGTCGTGGGCCGCTCCGGGATGATCAACTTCGCGGGTGGGCTGCCCGCGCCCGAACTGTTCGACGCCGCGGGGGTCGCCGCCGCCTTCCGGGAGGTGCTGGAGGGCACCCCCGCACGGGCGCTCCAGTACGCCACCACCGAGGGCGAACCCGTCCTGCGCGAGGCGCTCGCCCGGCGGACCGCCGACCGGGGGCTGCCCACCGACGCGGACGACGTCCTCGTCACCACCGGGTCGCAGCAGGCGCTGTCCCTGCTGGCGCAGGCGCTCGTGGACCCCGGGGACACCGTCCTGGTGGAGCGGCCCTGCTACCTCGCGGCCATACAGGCGTTCTCCTTCGCCGGCGCCCGGGTCGTCGCCGTGCCGGGGGACGCCGACGGGGTGGACCCCGAGGAACTGGACCGGCTCACCGTCCAGTTGCGGCCCAAGCTGTTCTACTCGGTGCCGACCTTCCAGAACCCCACCGGGCGGACCGTGCCGCTGGAGCGGCGGACCGCCGTCGCGGAGGTGGCCGCGCGCCGCGGACTGTGGTTGGTGGAGGACGACCCGTACGGGGAGCTGCGGTTCGAGGGGCGGCGGGTGCCCTGGATCGCCTCGCTCGACGGCGCCCGTGACCGCACCGCGCTGCTCGGCAGCTTCTCCAAGGTGATGGCGCCGGGGCTGCGGCTCGGTTGGCTGCGGGCGCCCGCCGCACTGCTGCGCGCCTGCGCGGTCGCCAAGCAGGCCGCCGACCTGCACACGCCGACCGTCAACCAGCTCGCCGCCGCCCGCTACCTCGCCGACCGGGACCTCGACGCCCATGTGCGGACCGTGGCCGCCGCCTACGGGCAGCGGCGGGACGCGCTGCTCGCGGGGCTCGCCGAGGCCCTGCCCCCGGGGTCGACGTGGACCCGTCCGGAGGGCGGCATGTTCGTGTGGGCCCGGCTGCCCGACGGCCACGACACCGGGGCGCTGCTGCGGGAGGCGGTCGCCGAGGGCGTGGCCTACGTGCCCGGGGCGCCCTTCCACTGCGACGCCCCGGACCCGGCGACCCTGCGCCTGTGCTTCGTCACCCACACCCCGGACGAGATCCGACTCGGACTGGAACGCCTCGCCCGGGTGCTGCGGAATCCGGCGGTCACTTCACCTCGTTGAGGTTCCCCGTCGCCACGTCGAACACGAATCCGCGAATGCGCGTGTACGGGACGAAGGGGCTCGTCTCGATGCGACGGATCGATTGCCGGACGTCGTCGTCCAGACTCTTGAAGGATTCCGGGGACCAGGCCGGACGGATCAGCGTTTCCTCTTCGATCTCGTGTTTGAATTCATCGTCGGTGAAGGTGAGCATTCCGCAATCCGTGTGGTGGATGAGCATGACGGTGCGGGTGCCGAGCAGACGCTGACTGATCACCAGGGAACGGATCACGTCCTCGGTGATGACCCCGCCCGCATTGCGGATGACGTGCGCGTCTCCCGGGCGCAGGCCCAGGATCGAGAAGATGTCCATGCGCGCGTCCATGCACGCGACGACGGCGAGCCGCCTTTTCGGGGGGAGGGAGAGGGGTCCGGAGAACGTCGTCGCGAACGTCGCGTTGTTCTCCAGGAACTCATCGGTCACTGACATGTTCAGGACCTCGCATTCATATGAAGATCGGCGCCCGTGTCCGTACGGTCGGGCGCCGTACCGCTATGGCGGGGAAACAGTAGCGGCGAATTGCGTACGCACCAGGAATTCCGTCAACAGAGAAACAAGAAAGCAACGCCCCGGAAACACCCACACCCCGCCCGGACGCGCCCCGACAGGCGCGCGGGGAACTGCGCAACCCGCGCCGCACGGTGCAGCACCGCACACGTCGTCCGGGACGCACCTGAAAGGGGCGCGAGGAACTGCGCGCCCAGCCCCAACGCACCCGCACGCGACCACGCCCCGGACGGGGGACCCCACAGGGACGGGGGCGCAGCCGGCCACGGCCACGCCCCCGCACACCCCGACGGGCGGCCGCCCGAACTCAGAGCCGCTCAGGCGTCCGGATGCCCAACAGGTCCATGCCCCGGCGCAGGGTCGCCGCGGTGACCTCGCACAGGAACAGCCGGTTCTCGCGCTGCTCGTCCGTGTCCGCCTTCAACACCGAGCACTTGTCGTAGAACGTGGTGAACAGCGAGGCCACCTGGTACAGGTACGCGGTCACCTTGTGCGGGGCGTACTCGGCCGCCGCCTCCGCCACCGTGTCGCCGAATTGGTCCAGATGCAGGCCCAGCGCCCGCTCGGCGTCTTCGAGGGCCAGCTCCGGGTGGGCCACCGCCCGCGCCTCGCCCGCCTTGCGCAGGATCGAGCGGATGCGGGCGTACGCGTACTGGAGGTACACGCTGGTGTCGCCGTGCAGCGACACCATCTGGTCCAGGTCGAACTTGTAGTCACGGCTCGCGGACGTCGACAGGTCCGCGTACTTCACCGCGCCGATGCCGACCTGGGTGCCCCGCTGGAGGATCTCCTCCTCGGTCAGCTGCCCCAGGTGGTCCTTCTCCCGGACGACCGCCGTGGCCCGCTGCACCGCCTCGTCCAGCAGGTCCTCCAGCCGCACCGTCTCGCCCTCACGGGTCTTGAACGGCTTGCCGTCGGCGCCGAGCACCGTGCCGAACGCCAGCTGCACGGCCCGGACCTCGTCGTCGAGCCAGCCCGCGCGACGGGCCGTCTCGAAGACCATCCGGAAGTGCAGTGCCTGGCGTGCGTCCACCACGTACAGCAGGGTGGACGCCTTCAGGTGGAAGACCCGGTCACGGATCGCCGACAGGTCGGTGGCCGCGTAGCCGTAGCCGCCGTCGGACTTGCGGACGATCAGCGGCGTCGGATTGCCGTCGGCGCCCTTGACGTCGTCAAAGAACACGCACAGCGCGCCCTCCGAGCGGACCGCCACGCCCGACTCCTCCAACAGCCGGCAGGTCTCCTCCAGCATGTCGTTGTAGCCGGACTCGCCGACCACGTCCGGGTCGCGGACCTCCATGTCCAGCTTGTCGAAGACCGAGTGGAAGTAGACCTTCGACTCGTCGACGAACCGCTGCCACAGCTCACGGGTGAGCGGATCGCCGGACTGGAGCGCCACCACCCGGCGGCGGGCCCGCGCCTTGAAGTCCTCGTCCGCGTCGAACAGCGTCCGCGCCGCCTTGTAGAGGCGGTTGAGGTTCGACATGGCGGTGGTGCCCTCGGCGGCGGCGCCGTCGTCGTCCTTGTCCCGGTCCAGCTCGTGCGGGTGGTCGATCAGGTACTCGATGAGCATCCCGAACTGGGTGCCCCAGTCGCCGATGTGGTGCCGGCGCACGACCGTCTCGCCCGCGAACTCCATCAGCCGGACCACGGCGTCGCCGATCACCGCCGACCGCAGGTGCCCGACGTGCATCTCCTTGGCCACGTTCGGCTGCGCGTAGTCGACGACCGTGGTGCCCGGGTCCGCGGCGAGCGGCACGCCGAGGCGGCCCTCCCCGTCGGCGAGCCGCGCGGCCAGGTTCTCGGTGATCGCCCGGTCGGTGACCGTGATGTTGAGGAAGCCGGGGCCCGACACCTCGATCTCGCCGATCACCCCGCCGGCGGGGAGCGCGTCGGTGACCTTGCCGGCCAGCTCGCGCGGGTTGGCCTTCGCCTTCTTCGCCAGGGCCAGGATGCCGTTGGCCTGGAAGTCGGCCCGGTCGCTCCGTCGCAGCAGCGGGTCCGCGGCGCCGGCCTCCGGCAGGGCTGCCTGGAGGGCCGTCGCGAGGCGCTGGTGGACGGAAGCGGAAAGGGACGTGACCGAGGCCATGGGTGGGTGCCGTTCTGCTCGGGTTCCGGAGCTGTCTGAGGTGGTTCCGGGGCCGCTCCCGTACGCCCGCGCTCACCGCGACCGCACGGAGGGCCCGCACCGAAGTATCCCACGCGCCCCGCGCCCACTGATAAGGCGTTTTCGCCCATGCGGGGGGAACTGGGAGAATGGCACGGACGGCCCGCGCACGCCCGTGCGGGGCGGTCGGCTGAGGACGGAGCGCTCCCGGGCGCCGCCACAGGGAACCACTGGGAACACTGGGAAAGAAGGACGTGCCGATCGTGGCTCAGAGCAACGAGACCACCGACTGGGTCTCCCGTTTCGCGGACGAGGTCATCGAGGAGTCGGAGCGCCGCGCCCCCGGGAAACCCGTCGTCGTCGCGTCCGGCCTGTCCCCGTCCGGCCCGATCCACCTCGGCAACCTGCGCGAGGTCATGACCCCGCACCTGGTCGCGGACGAGATCCGCCGCCGGGGCCGCGAGGTCCGCCACGTGCTGTCGTGGGACGACTACGACCGCTACCGCAAGGTGCCCGCCGGCATCGACGGCGTGGACGGCTCCTGGGCCGAGCACATCGGCAAGCCGCTGACCTCGGTGCCCGCCCCGGCGGGCTCCGCGCACCCGAACTGGGCCGAACACTTCAAGGCCGCCATGACCGGAGCGCTCGCCGACCTCGGCGTCGCGTACGACGGCATCAGCCAGACCGAGCAGTACACCGCGGGCACCTACCGCGAGCAGGTGCTGCACGCCGTGCGGCACCGCGGCGACATCGACGCCATCCTCGCCCAGTACCGCACCAAGAAGGGTGCGCCCAAGAAGCAGCAGAAGCCGCTGGACGAGGCCGAGATCGAGGCGGCCGAGGGCTCCGGCGCCGCCGCCGAGGACGACGGGTCCTCCGGCGCCACCGGGTACTTCCCGTACAAGCCGTACTGCGGCGGCTGCGAGAAGGACCTCACCACCATCACCGCGTACGACGACGACACCACCGAGCTCTCCTACACCTGCGCGGGCTGCGGCTTCGCGGAGACCGTGCGGCTGAACGAGTTCAACCGCGGCAAGCTGGTGTGGAAGGTCGACTGGCCGATGCGCTGGGCCTACGAGGGCGTGATCTTCGAGCCCTCGGGCGTGGACCACTCGTCGCCCGGCTCGTCGTTCCAGGTCGGCGGGCAGATCGTCGGGCCCATCTTCGGCGGGAAGCAGCCGATCGGACCGATGTACGCGTTCGTCGGGATCTCCGGCATGGCGAAGATGTCGTCCAGCAAGGGCGGGGTGCCCACCCCGGCCGACGCGCTGGAGATCATGGAGCCCCAGCTGCTGCGCTGGCTCTACGCACGGCGGCGGCCCAACCAGTCGTTCAAGATCGCGTTCGACCAGGAGATCCAGCGGCTCTACGACGAGTGGGACAAGCTCGGCGCGAAGGTCGCCGACGGGTCGGTGCTGCCGGCCGACGCCGCCGCGCACGCCCGCGCCGTGGGCACCGCCGCGGGTCCGCTGCCGACGACGCCGCGCCCGCTGCCCTACCGCACCCTCGCGTCCGTCGCCGACATCACCGGCGGCCACGCGGACCAGGCGCTGCGCATCCTCGGCGAGCTGGACCCGCAGAGCCCGCTGACCTCGCTGGACGAGGTCCGGCCCCGACTCGACCGGGCCGAGGCGTGGATCCTGCGGTACGTGCCCGCCGACGCCCGGACCGTGGTCCGGGCCGACGCCGACGCCGAACTGCTGTCCTCGCTCGACGACCGGGGCCGCGACTCGCTGCGGCTGCTGCTCGACGGGCTGGACGCCCACTGGTCGCTCGACGGGCTGACCACGCTGGTCTACGGGGTGCCGAAGGTCCTCGCCGGACTGGAGCCGGACGCCAAGCCGACGGCCGAGCTGAAGGTCGCCCAGCGCGAGTTCTTCGTGCTGCTCTACCGGCTGCTCGTCGGCCGGGACACCGGTCCGCGACTGCCCACCCTGCTGCTCGCGGTGGGTGCCGACCGGGTGCGCAAGCTGCTCGGCGGCTGACGCCCGGGACCGCTAGGACGACCAGGGAGCCCCCGGCACGTGCCGGGGGCTCCCTGGTCGTCGCTGCATCTTTGGGTGTAGTGCCGGTTCCGCCCCGCGCAGGACGAAACGGGCCATTGCCGGGAGGAGGGTGGAGGCATGAAGGAAATCCTCGCCATCGTCGGATGGGTCGTCGGAATCCAGGGCGGGCTCGGACTGTTCGGGCCGGTCTTCGGGGACCAGCCCATGGGACTGCTCCACCTCTGGTTCGACCTGCCCGCCGCCGTGTACGCCGTACTGCTGGTCGGCGGGCTGGCGTTGGGCGTGTGGGCGGACGTCTCCCGCAAACGGGACCGGGCGCGGGCTGCGCGCTAGTCCTCCACGAGCTCCTACGCGATGTGGTCCTCGGCCAACTCGGTGTTGAACCGCTCCCCGAAGGACTTCACATAGCGCTTGAGTGCGGCGTCACTCTCCTGGACGCCGTACGTCGACTGGAGGTCCGCGCCGAAGCTCCCCGGGGTCGGCATGCTCCCCTGGGCCTTGAAGCTCTGGCGGAAGACCTGGTAGTACGCGTCCTGCCGGGACATGCCCTCCGGGAACCCGGAACGCTCCTCGTCGCCCGCGCCCCCGGCCGGCTCCCCTTCCGGATGCGGCAAGACGGCGTCGTCCGGCGCCTGCTCGATGACGTCCCCCGTCCGCGGTCCGGGCACCGTGCCGTGCCCGAGCGGACGGGTCTGGTTCGGCCCCGCCGGCACGTGGAACCCCGGCCGCGGGGGCTCGGGCCGCACGTACTCCGCCGGGAACTCGGCGTCCGGGTACGGGGGCGGCATGTCGTCGGGCAGGGCCGCCTCGGGGTCCTCGGGCCACAGGTCGTCGCGCCACAGGTCCTCGGACCGCATGCCCTCCGCGCGCCGCGGGGCCTGGTGCCCGTCCACGCCTGCGTCTTCGTACACGTCTTCGTGGCGCTGCTCCGCGTACCACTGTTCGTACCGCTCGTCCGGTTCGTACGTGGGGTCGTAGCCGCCCGCGTAGGGCTTCTGCGGCTGCGGGTCCTTGAACCACGGGTTGCCGTGTTCGTCGACCCTCTGCGCCTGCGCCTGGGCCGGCACCTGGCGCCGGTTCGCGGGGGCCGGTCGGTCCGGGCCCCGGTGCTGCGGGGGTGCGGCGCCGGTGGCGGGCGCGAGTTGGCGTTCCGGCTCGTGGTCGAGGGCCGGCGCCGGGGCCGGTGCGCTGGGTGCGATCGGGGTGCTCTTGACCTCGGCCGCGGGGAGCACGGCCGGTTCGATGCCCGCGGCGGCGAGACCCGCGGGGGCGGTTTCGGCGAGCGGGACCCCGTAGCGCGCGAGCCGCAGCGGCATCAGGGACTCCACCGGGGCCTTGCGCCGCCACGAGCGACCGAAGCGGGAGCGCAACCGCGCCTGGTAGACGAGCCGGTCCTGTTCCAACCGGATCACCTGGTCGTAACTGCGCAGCTCCCACAGCTTCATCCGGCGCCACAGCAGGAACGTCGGCAGCGGCGACAGCAGCCACCGGGTCAGCCGGACGCCCTCCATGTGCTTGTCCGCGGTGATGTCCGCGATCCGGCCCACCGCGTGCCGGGCCGCCTCCACGGAGACGACGAACAGCACCGGGATCACGGAGTGCATGCCCACGCCCAGCGGATCGGGCCAGGCCGCCGCGCCGTTGAACGCGATCGTCGCCAGGGTCAGCAGCCACGCCGTCTGCCGCAGCAACGGGAACGGGATGCGTATCCACGTCAACAGCAGGTCCAGCGCGAGCAGTACGCAGATGCCCGCGTCGATGCCGATCGGGAACACGTAGCTGAAGTTCCCGAAGCCCTTGGCCAGGGCGAGTTCGCGCACCGCCGCGTAGGAACCGGCGAAGCCGATGCCGGCGATGATGACCGCGCCGGCGACGACCAGCCCGATGAGAATGCGGTGGGTCCGCGTCAGCTCAAGTGGTTCGGCCACCGTCGCCCCCTCCCTGCGCCGCCTGTGTTGCCGCGCCCTCGCCCTGCCGTGTGAGGCTGTTGCGCGCAACAGAGTGGCACACCTGTGCGGGTGGTCGGCGACGCGGTGCCCTCCCCGGCCTCCCCTGACCAGGGCCGGACGTGGGCTAAGCGGCCTTCTGCGGCTTGCTCTTGTCGGGGGACCGCGAGATGCCGCTGCCCGAACCGCCGCCGGTCTTGCCCTCTTCGGAGCCCTTGTCGCCCTTGTTGTTCTTCTTCTTGTTCTTGCTGTCGCCGTCCTCGTCGGCGGACTGCTCGTTGGCCGCGATGACCGCGGCCACCGCTTCCTTGGCCGCCTTCTGGGCCGCCTTCGTCAGCGTTTCGGCGCTCGGGGTCGCGTCACCGGCGAGGCCCGCACCGTTGTAGTCGACCGTCACGACGACGTTCTCGACGCGCGCCACGACCGTGTTCTGCTTGAAGGTGCCTTCCTTCTTCTTCAGGTCGTACGCGACCCGCTGCGCCTCGTCGCCCGTGCCGTTGAGCGGGGCGGTGGCGAGCTTCTGCGCCCCGCTCGTGCCCTGGGCGTCCGTGATCTGCTT
This sequence comes from Streptomyces sp. NPDC005955, assembly GCF_042871255.1. Taxonomy (NCBI): domain Bacteria; kingdom Bacillati; phylum Actinomycetota; class Actinomycetes; order Kitasatosporales; family Streptomycetaceae; genus Streptomyces; species Streptomyces sp. NPDC005955. The sequence continues at coordinate 35,872 of NZ_JBIAIF010000007.1, forward strand.
GCCCAGGTACTCCTTGGCGAGCTTCGCGCCGGAACCGCGGTTCTGGTCGGACTCGAAGCGCAGCAGCGAGACGTTCAACCACCGGAACTGCGAGCCCTTGACCCCGTTGTTGTCGAGGCTGCTCCACGAGCAGGTGCCGCGCGTCGCCGTGTCGTCGGAGGTGCTGGCCTTGCCCGCCCCGGCCTTCGGGGCGAGTTCCCCGCGGGTCGTCTTCGACAGCGTCTCGCACGGGTCGGGCAGCTTCGTGTAGGCGGCTTCCTCGACGGGCGGGGGCGCGGAGTCCGGGGTGGCGGAGCCGGACGCCGGGGCGCTGGACGCGCCGCCCTTCTTCGCGTCGTCGGAACCGGAGTCGGAGCCGGAGTCGGACGAGCAGCCGGCCGCGCCGATGATCACCGTCGCGGTGGCCGCGCAGACGAGGACGCGGGTGAGTCGCTGTGCTGGTCGGTGCATGGTTCCTTCACTCGTGACGCGGTGGATCAGTGGGCCTTGCGGGTGGTCCGAGGGGTCACGGTACGCCGAACGGGTGATGGGCGGGTCCGCAACACCCCCTGCGGGGACGGGCCGGACCGCCGTCAGTTGCTCAGTCGGTCGGCCAGCCGGGCGGCGAGGTTCCGCGCCCTGTCCTGCATGTCCTTGCTGTCGGGCTGCTCGCCGGCGAGCGTCGGCTGGGCCTCGTAACCGATGGTCACGATCACGTTCGACGTGCGGAACACCACAGTCACCTCGCGGTGCTGGGCGGAGCCCGAGGAGGTGGCGGCGTCGTCGATGAAGGCGGCGTCGCCGAGGTCGTCGAGGACGCGGGGGAGCAACTCGTCCGCCGAGTCGGCGTCGGTGTCGCCACTGCTGTCGGTGTCGGTGTCGGTGTCCGCGTCGGCCGTGGGGTCGTCCGAGGCCGCGGGCTGCGAACCCGTCCCGCCGTCGGGGGTGCCGGAGGCGTCCGGGGACGTGCTGCCGGAAGAGGAACCGGAGTTCGACGGCGTGTCCGCGGAGGAACGGGCGGGCTCCGGGATGTCGGCGTCGGACTTCTTCGCCTCGTACACCTCCTGGGCGCGCTCCTCGTCGCTGACCTCCCCGTCGTAGGACACCACCCGGTCCAGGTCGATCAGCAGGTGGTGGGTGGCGTCGACGGACTCGGCCTTCCAACGGCAGCCGACCCGGCGGTCGGTGTCGTAGGTGGCGGTCGCCGTGCCCTCGTACGCCTTGTTCCGCTGCTCCTCGTCGGCGATCTCCTTGATCCCGGGGAGCAGGGAGTCCAGGGTGCTGCGGTTGAGGGCGCCGCAGGGTTCGGGCAGGGTGCGGTAGCGGCCGGGTTCGGCGGCGGGCACGGAGGCGCCGGGCCCGCCCTGCTTGGCGTCACCGGCCGAGCCGTCCGCTTCGGAGCCGCTGGTGCAGCCCGCGAGCAGGGCCGTGAGGAGTACGGCGACGCCCGGTACGTACGCCTTCCGCTGCACGGTGGTGTTCCTCTCGACGGGGGTGCGCCGGACAGGCGCGGGGGCGCGGCCGGGTCCCTGGGAGGGCTTAATCGCTTGCCGCAGGGGACGGTCCGGCCGACACAATGTGTATCGCACGCACGGCCGTGAATGCCGGTCCAGCATCCTTTTCCTTGACCTTGGCACCGGTATTTGCGTTTTCGGGCATTTGTCTAACTACGGGGTTAAGAGGGCGTTATGTCGTACGTGGAGCTTCCGGGGGCCCGGGTACCGATCCGGATGTGGGCGGACCCGGCGACCGTCGAGGACGGGGCACTGCGACAGCTCCAGAACGTGGCGACGCTGCCCTGGATCAAGGGTCTCGCCGTGATGCCGGACGTCCACTACGGCAAGGGCGCCACGGTCGGCTCGGTGATCGCGATGCGGGACGCGGTGTGTCCGGCCGCGGTCGGGGTGGACATCGGCTGCGGGATGTCGGCGGTCCGGACCTCGTTGACGGCGGGCGACCTGCCGGGCGACCTGTCCCGGCTGCGCTCGAAGATCGAGGAGGCCATCCCGGTCGGCCGCGCCATGCACGACGAGGCGGTGGACCCCGGACGGTTCCACGGCTTCGCCACCGCGGGCTGGAACGACTTCTGGACCCGGTTCGGCGGGATCGCCGAGGCGGTGCACTTCCGCCAGGACCGGGCGAGCAAACAGATGGGGACGCTCGGGGGCGGCAACCACTTCGTCGAGGTGTGCATCGACACGGAGGGCGCGGTGTGGCTGATGCTGCACTCGGGTTCGCGCAACATCGGCAAGGAGCTCGCCGAGCACCACATCGGCATCGCGCAGTCCCTCCCGCACAACCAGGGCATCGTCGACCGTGACCTCGCGGTCTTCGTCGCGGACACCCCGCAGATGGCCGCCTACCGCAATGACCTCTTCTGGGCGCAGGAGTACGCGAAGTACAACCGTGCGCTGATGATGTCGCTGCTGCGGGACGTGGTCCGCAAGGAGTTCCGCAAGGCCAAGGTCGGGTTCGAACCGGAGATCTCCTGCCACCACAACTACGTGGCCGAGGAGCGGTACGACGGCATGGACCTGTTGGTCACCCGCAAGGGCGCGATCCGCGCCGGGTCCGGGGACTACGGGATCATCCCGGGGTCCATGGGCACCGGCTCGTACATCGTGCGCGGGCTCGGCAACGAGAAGTCGTTCAACTCGGCCTCCCACGGGGCGGGCCGGCGGATGAGCCGCAACGCGGCGAAGCGGCGGTTCTCCGTCCAGGACCTGGCGGACCAGACCCGGGGCGTCGAGTGCCGCAAGGACGCCGGCGTGGTGGACGAGATCCCCGGCGCGTACAAGCCGATCGAGCACGTCATCGAGCAGCAGCAGGACCTGGTGCAGGTGGTGGCGAAGCTGAAGCAGGTCGTCTGTGTGAAGGGCTGAGCCGTCGGGACGGCCGGCCCGCCCCGGCGGGCTACTTGCCGTGGCGGACTGCGTAGATCATGACGAAGGCGACCAGGTGGATGCCGAAGAGGAAGTAGGCCAGGTACCACCAGACGTAGCGCTCGGTGCGTTTCTCCTCGGCGCGGCGGCGCACGTCCGCGTCGGTGCCGGTGCCGGTGCCGGTGCCGGTGCCGGTGCCGGCACTGGTGTCGGTGGGCGGGGCCGGGTGGGCGGCGGGCTGGTCGGGGCCGGGGTCGTCCGGGCCGGTGGTCATCGGACGCGGTGGACCTTCGTGTTGGACGCCTGGGCGCGGGGGCGCACCACCAGCAGGTCGATGTTGACGTGGCTCGGGCGGGTGACCGTCCAGGCGATGGTGTCGGCCACGTCGTCCGCCGTGAGGGGCTCGGCCACCCCTTCGTAGACCTTCGCGGCCTTCTCCTCGTCGCCCCGGAACCGGGTCTTCGCGAACTCGTCCGTGCGGACCATGCCGGGCGCCACCTCGACGACCCGCACCGGGCGCCCCACGATCTCCAGCCGGAGGGTCTCGGCGAGGACGTGCTCGGCGTGCTTCGCCGCGACGTACCCGCCGCCGCCCTCGTACGCGGCGTGGCCCGCGGTGGACGACACGATCACCACCGTGCCGTCGCCGCTCGCCTCCAGCGCCGGGAGGAGGCACTGGGTGACGTGCAGGGTGCCGAGGACGTTGGTCTCGTACATCTGGCGCCAGTCCGCCGGGTCGGCCGTCGCCACCGGGTCGGCGCCGAGGGCTCCGCCGGCGTTGTTCACCAGGACCGCGCAGTGCTCCAGGGTCGCCGCGAAGGACTCCACGGCGGCGCGGTCGGTGACGTCCAGCGGGTGGGCCGTGGCCTGGTGGCCGGCTGTCGTCAGCTCCGCCGCCAGGTCCGCTATCCGGTCCTTGCGGCGGGCGGTGAGCACCACCCGGAACCCCTCGGCGGCGAGCCGGCGGGCGGTGGCCGCGCCGATGCCGCTGCTCGCTCCGGTCACGACCGCCGTGCGCGCCGGCGGGGGCGCGCCGTGGGGGAGGGTACTGGCGTCCGGGCGGGTCATGACGGGACTCCTCGGCCTGGGGCGGCTGGTGGCGCGGCTGCGTCGCCGGGATTCAGGATAGGCGGGTCCGGCGGACACCGTTCGGGCCTGTGGACAACTTTCGGCGACACCCCGCTGACCAGTGCGGACGTCCCGTTCGCCTCAGCTGCCGCTGCGGGGCGCGTACATGATCACGGCCATGCCGGCGAGGCAGATCAGGGCGCCCGTCACGTCCCACCGGTCCGGCCGGTAGCCGTCCGCGACCATGCCCCAGACGATCGAACCGGCGACGAAGACACCCCCGTAGGCGGCGAGGACGCGGCCGAACTCGGCGTCGGGCTGGAGGGTGGCGACGAACCCGTACGCGCCGAGGGCGATGATCCCGGCACCGATCCACACCCAGCCCCGGTGCTCCCGCACCCCCTGCCAGACGAGCCAGGCACCGCCGATCTCGAAGAGGGCGGCGACGACGAAGAGCAGCACGGAGCGGGCGGTGAGCATGGGGAGAGGCTGCCACGTCGCCGGGACGCGTCACCTGTTGGGTGGCGCCTGGGGCCTGCGTGGCGGGGGATACATCCCCGTGATGCATCGGATCGTATGACCGGACCTGACCGGATCTGACCCGACGGGACCTGACCCGACCGGACCGGACCGATGCGACGGTGAGGAGCGGGCGCGGTGCGCGGACACGGCTACGGACACGGGCGCGAGTACGGCCACGGACACGGCCACGAGTACGGCCGCGGCCGCCGTGGGGCCGGGTGGCGTCCCGTCCGCGGCGTGCTGGCGGCGTGCCTGGTGGGCGCCGTGGCGCTCGGCACGGCCGCCGCGGGACCACTGCCGACGGGACCGTTGCCGACGGGGGCGGCCCCCGGGGACGAACCGGAGGCGTCGGTGTCGGAGGCCGACCTGGCGCAGCACGGCAGCGTGTCGATGGCGCAGGGCCGGGTGAGCCTGCGGTTCACCCCGCAGAACTTCGGGCCCTCCGACATCAGCGACGCGACGACCCGACTCGACTGGTCGGTGCCGCTCGCCGACGAGCAGGTCCTCCCGGCGCGGTGCGTGCGCGCGGGCCGGGCCGCGCTGGTGTGCCGGACCGGCGGGCTGACGGCGGGCGGCCTCGGTGACCCCGTCGAGCTGGCGGTCCGGCTGGCGGGCGCGCCGACGGAGGTGTCGCTACGGATCGACACCCTGTGGAACGGCGGCGCACGGGACGACAACCCGGACAACCACCGGCACGAGGTGCTGGTGCTGGAGACGGGCGACGTCTACCACTTCTGATGCGCACCGGCCCGTCCGGTGCGCACCGGCCCGGCCGGGAGCCCTTCAGGGGCGCGGGGAACTGCGCAGAACGACAGCGCACCCGCACCCGACAGCGCACCGCCAGGTGAACGCGCCTCCGTCAGCGCGCCGCGTGCGCGGTCGGCGGGACGCCGACCGTCGCGGTGAAGTCGCGGACCAGATGGGCCTGGTCCGCGTAGCCGAGGTCGGCCGCGAGTCCCGCCCAGTCCACCGCCCGCTCGTCCTCGGCGCGCTCCAGGGCCTCGTGGATGCGGTAGCGGAGGATGACCCACTTGGGTCCGACCCCGACGTACGCGGCGAACAGCCGTTGCATCGTGCGGACCGGCATGTCCTGGTCGCGGGCGAAGTCGCCGACCCGGCGGATCGACCGGTCCCGGCGGATGAGGTCGACCAGGTCGGTGGCCAGGGCGGCCTGCGGGTCGGCTTCGGGGCCCCGGCCGTGCGGGCCGAGCCCCCGGAGGAAGGCGTCGAGCGCCGCCACGCGTGCCCGGTCGTCCTCGGGGGTGAGGACGGCGTGCAGGGCGGTGGCGAGCGCGGGTGCGTGCGCGGGCTCGTCGAAGACCGCGGGCGGGGCGAGACGGCGTCCGGTCCACTCGGCGGCGGGCGCGTGCGGGGCGAAGGGGCGGAAGCCGCCCGGACGGAACTGGATGCCGCAGACGCGTCCGGTGGCCGCCAGCTCCTGGGTGAACAGGTCGAGTCCGACGCCCGCCACCTCGCAGAACGGCTGCTGGCCCGCGTAGTGCTGGAAGACGATGTTGACGCAGGGGTGGGGGACGACATGCGTCGCGTAGGGCCGTGGCAGGTCCCAGTCGATCAGCCAGTAGTGCTCCAGGTAGGGGCGTAGGTCGGCGGCGGGTTCGTGGCGGCGGAAACGTACGTGGTTCAGCAGGTCGGCGGCGTTCACGATGCCCCGGGTGTCACGGCGTGGCGCTGACATGGGGGAATCGTAAGCGGGGGTGCTCGCGAAGAGCTGTCGCGTTTGTTCAAGCCGCGGCCGTGGCGCGTTCTTACGGTGAACGTATGAGTGATCTTCGTACTGCGCCGGAGTCCGGTGCCCCCGCGCTGGGCGTGCTCCTCGACGCCTCCGGCCGCCTTGCGGTGGACCTGGTCCGGGCGCTGCCCGACGCCTCGCTGACCCACCGCACCCCGTGCGCCGACTACGACGTGCGGGCCCTGCTGGACCACCTCTTCCACGTGGTGGTCCAGTTCCGGGAGCTGGCGCTGAAGCGGCCGTCCGACTTCAGCGCCACGCCCGAGCGGGTGGCGGTGGGGGCCGACTGGCGCGAGGGGTTCGCCGCGGCGGTGACGGAGCTGGTCGGGGCGTGGTCGCTGCCCGGCGCGGAGGAGGGCACCACGGGGGCGATGGACCTGCCGGCGCGGACGGTGGGGTGCATGGCGCTGCTCGACCTCACGGTGCACGCCTGGGACCTCGCCCGGGCCCTGGGGGTGCCGTACCGGCCCGATCCGGACGGCACGGGCGTGGTGCCGGTGCTGGAGCGGGCGGTGGCGGAGCTGGGGCCGACGGCGCGCCGGATGGGGATGATGGGGGAGCCGGTGGCCGTGCCGGAGGGGGCCGGGGCGTTCGAGCGGCTGCTGGCCGCGACGGGGCGTGACCCGCGGTGGACCCCGCCGGGCGAGGGGGCGGCGCCGGGGGAGTCGTAGGCGGCGCCCCTCGGCAGGCGGGGTGTCACGGAACGTGATGAGGGTCCGGTGGGGCGGTGGACCGCCCGCCGGGCCCTCGTGCGTGCGGTGGTCGGGGGCGGGGGTGCGGGAATACCTAGGGGTGGGGTACGGTTCGGACTGATGTAGTTGAACAATCAACCACTTCGAAGGGTGAGCAGCCATGCAGTTCGGAATCTTCTCCGTCGGGGACGTCACGCCGGATCCGACGACCGGCCGTCTCCCCACCGAGCACGAGCGGATCAACGCGATGACGTCCATCGCGCTGAAGGCCGAAGAGGTCGGGCTCGACGTCTTCGCGATGGGTGAGCACCACAACCCGCCGTTCGTCCCCTCCTCGCCGACGACCATGCTCGGCTGGATCGCCGCCCGCACCGAGAACCTGATCCTCTCCACCTCCACCACCCTCATCACCACCAACGACCCGGTGAAGATCGCCGAGGACTACGCGATGCTCCAGCACCTCGCGAACGGTCGCATCGACGTGATGATGGGCCGCGGCAACACCGGCCCGGTGTACCCGTGGTTCGGTCAGGACATCCGGCAGGGCATCCCGCTGGCCATCGAGAACTACGCGCTGCTGCACCGTCTGTGGCGCGAGGACGTGGTCGACTGGGAGGGCAAGTTCCGCACGCCGCTCCAGTCGTTCACCTCGACCCCGCGTCCGCTGGACGGGGTGCCGCCCTTCGTGTGGCACGGTTCGATCCGCTCCCCGGAGATCGCGGAACAGGCCGCGTACTACGGTGACGGCTTCTTCCACAACAACATCTTCTGGCCCAAGCAGCACACCCAGCGGATGGTGGAGCTCTACCGCGACCGGTACGCCCACTACGGGCACGGCACGGCCGAGCAGGCCGTCGTCGGACTCGGCGGGCACGTGTTCCTGCGGAAGAACTCGCAGGACGCGATCCGGGACTTCCGGCCGTACTTCGACAACGCGCCGGTCTACGGGCACGGTCCGTCGCTGGAGGAGTTCTCCCAGCAGACGCCGCTGACCGTGGGTTCGCCGCAGGAGGTCATCGAGAAGACGCTGTCCTTCCGCGAGTACGCGGGCGACTACCAGCGCCAGCTCTTCCTCGTCGACCACGCGGGACTGCCGCTCAAGACGGTCCTGGAGCAGCTGGACCTGCTCGGCGAGGAGGTCGTCCCGGTGCTGCGCAAGGAGTTCGCCAAGAACCGCCCGGCGAACGTGCCGGACGCGCCCACCCACGCCAGCCGGCTCGCCGCGGCGCGCGCAGCCGATGGCAGTGACACCAGTGACACCAGTGACAGCAACGACACGCAGGAGGTGACGACCGCATGAAGCTCGTGGTCGTTTCCGCGGGACTGAGCGTCCCCTCGTCCACCCGGCTGCTCGCCGACCGGCTCACCGAGTCGACCGTGCGGCGGGCGCCCGGTACGGACGTCGAGGTGATCGAACTGCGGGACCTCGCCGTCGAGATCGCGCACAACTTCGTCACCGGCTTCCCGGGGCCCGCCCTGGAGTCGGCCCTGGAGTCGGTGGCGGGGGCGGACGCGCTGATCGTGGTGTCGCCGGTGTTCTCCGCCTCCTACAGCGGACTGTTCAAGTCGTTCTTCGACGTGATCGACAAGGACGCGCTGACCGGGAAGCCGGTGCTCATCGGCGCCACCGGGGGCACCGGACGGCACTCGCTGGTGCTCGACCACGCCCTGCGGCCGCTGTTCGGGTACCTGCGGGCCGTGGTCCTGCCGACCGGCGTCTACGCCGCGTCCGAGGACTGGGGCGCCGAAGGGCTCGCCGAGCGGATCGAGCGGGCCGCCGGGGAACTCGTGGCCCTCACGGCGCCGCGGGAGGAAGCGGCCTCCGCCGGGGTGCCCGCGCAGGACCGCGGCGACGGGCCGGCCGGGACGACCGGCGGGGCGCCCCGCACGGTCGGCTCGATCGAGGACCGGCCGCTCGGCACCGGCTCCCTCAAGGACCGGGTCGTGCCCTTCGAGCAGCAGCTCGCCGCCCTGAAGGTGCGGTGACGGAAACCCTGCGCCGGGTCCGTGCCCGCCGCCCGGGCCGCATCCGCGGCCCGGGCGGCGGGCACCCGCCCCGCACGGGGCGCCCCGCGCAGGTGACGCAGTCATGACCGCTGCATGCGCGGAGTCAGGCCCGGGAACGCCCCGGTCCCGACCCCCGCAGCAGATCGCGCAGCCACCGCGCCGCGCGCCATCGCCGCACCCGTCGTATGAGGGCACGACGTCTGCGCACCAGTGAGGCGACGTACCGGGCGCGGGTGCGCTGCCAGTTCCGTCGACCCCGACTGGCCCCCAGATCGTCGAACAACAGTTCGTAGCGGTCGACGATCGGTCCCGGGTCGTAGCGCCGGGCGCTCTCCAGCGCGGCGGCGGCCATCTCCCGACGGCCCGACTCGTCGTCGATCAGGGCGAGCATGGCCTCGGCCAGTGCACGGGCGTCCCCCATCGGCACGAGCCTGCCGTTGACGCCGTCGCGGATGATCTCGGCGGGCCCGAGCGGGCAGTCCGTACTGACCACCGGCACCCCACAGCGCATGGCCTCGACCAGCGTCATCCCGAAGGACTCGGCGTCCGAGGCGCTGACCAGCAGCGACGCCTTGGCGAACTCCGGCTCGATCGGCGAGTGCGGCCCCATCAACGTGGCCCGGCCGGCCAGCTCCAGCCGGTCGATCTGCCGCTGCAACCGCTCCTGCTGCGCCCCGCCCCCGTAGATCCGCAGCCGCCAGTCGGGCTGCTTGTCGGAGACCAGCCGGAACGCGTCGAGCAGCAGGTCGAACCGTTTCCCCTTGGCGAGCCGCCCGGCCGCGGCGATGACCTTGGCGGAGCCGTCGGAGGGGGTCACGTCCGTGTCCGGCACGATGTTCGGCACCGCGATCACCGGGACGCCCGGCAGCCGCATCTTCGCCCGGTAGGCGGCGGCGTCCGCCTCCGTGATCGTCACCAGTGCGTCGAGGGTGCGGTAGTGGCGGGCGAGCACCCCGCGCAACGGCTTCTGGTGGGCGTCGTGCCGCAGGTGCTCCTGGGCGATCCGCAGGGCGCCGGGGGGCCCGAAACGTGCCAGATACACATTTATCCCGGGCCGAGTGCCGATGACGACGTCTGCGGTACAGCCCTTCAGATATTCCCGTACGCGCAGGTCCATCAGCCGGTTGTACTGGTGGTGACGCGTGTCTTCGACGGGAAAATCGCGGGCGGGTTCATCGAATTCCGGAAGGGCTGCGTCCGGCCCTGCCTCGCGCATGTCCACCAGCGGGACCAGTCGGACCCCCGGGGGCGTCACGAAGCGCGGGTTCTCGCGGTGCCGCATCATCGACACGATCTCCACGTCGTGCCGTTCGGCGAGCGCCCCCGCGAGGTTGAGGGTCACCCGGACGGTGCCCCCGATGGCGTATCCGTTGTGCAGCAGGAAAACGATCTTCATGCGCCAGTCCCCCGTACCGGGCGGTCCCCGGGAGCAGGGCCGTCAGCGCGGCTGCCCACCCCCCCGCCGGTCGGAACGTTTTGAGCGGTTTGGTTCACGTGCTCTGGCGGTTCCACGTGCTTCCTCCAGCTTTTGGCCCGCGCACCGCGCGCGCACGTCACCTCCACGACTCACGTCCCCGGCCCAGGCCGCGCGGTGTACAGAATGGAACGCCCCGTGTCGAGAAGTGGTTACGAGCGCGAGCCAGATGGTGGACGGGGGAGTACGGGCACGGCGAGGTCGAACGTGCTGTGCCCCGGAGGTGGTGACGGAACGTCAGTGGTGCTGCGGTAGTGCAATGGTCAAGGCCATACTAGACAGTACGGTTGGTGACCGGCCTCGTGGAGGCGGTGGCTGAAGTCCTGCCACTGGTGCAACAGTTGGTAGACGTTGAATGCGTCACGCGGACCGCCCCGGTCGGGGACGGTGGACCAGATGAACGCCGCCGCGCCCACCGACTCCTCGCCGACGCCGCGCAGCGGGTCGACGACCGTCATGGGGAGCTTCACGACGGCGTAGTCGGGATGGAGGACGACGAGTTCCAGCGGCGGCACCTTGTGCAGGGGTATGCCCTCGATGCCGGTGAGGACCATGGCGGCCACCGTCTCCGGCTTGATCTTGGTGAACATGCCGCCCATGCCCAGCTCGTCGCCGCCGAGTTCCTCGGGGCGCATCGAGATCGGCACCCGGGCCGCGGTGGCACCGTCGGGAGCGCCGAAGTACTTGTAGGTCACCCCCACCCGCCCGCTCCTGCTTCCCGGGTACGCCCGCTCCGTCTCGCCCCGGCCCCCCGGGACGTGCGCCCCGCCGGGAAGCTGGGCTCCCGCCGCCTCCGCCGCTTCGCGCCGGTGCCTTCCCCGCCGGGCACGCCGGGGGCCCAGGTCGTCGGTCCCCTCGCCCAGTCCGCCACCGCGATGCATATCTCCACCCGACTGCTTTTCCAAGGCGCGCGGAACCGGCCGCGCAACCCGATCATCGTGTCAGTGACCTCCCCCACGCCCACGCGCCGAAACGTGCCGTGAAACACCCTGACGCCGGACGTCGGAAGGCTCTGGCACCAAGGCCGCAGTCCGTATCATGTCCGGCTTCGAGCCGTCTGGGTAGTCTACGGATCATGGGTCCGGCTCATGAGGTGGGGCGCCCGGAGGCGGGTCGCCACCGTACTCCGGGTGGCAGCAGGATATACCCGTCGGGCAAAGTCCAAAGGGGATAAGCGCGGAGCCGGCTCGAAAGCGCGGGGTGAAGTCGCGCGGGGAAAAGCCCGTTGAACCCCCGGGAACGGTGCGCCGGGAAATCACCGTGTTCGCCGTGGCCCCGCCCTTTTCCGCGGGAACCCGAGAACGCACCCGTGGACGTCCGCAACCGCGGGACCCGCCCGATCGGTGGCCGCAGACCTTCCGGGGTTGCCCGGAACCCGCCCCCTCGTGGGTGGTTCCCCGGTCGCCCCCGCGTTCCTGCGTGTTGCCCCGCGGTGACCGCTCCGCCGGCCCGTGCCGATGACACTCCGCTACGGAGCGGGCCCGGATATTCGTGTTCTGCGCGTTCCGTTCCCGGGGCGTGCGCAACAGAGGGAAACGGCGGCCCGCAAACGGAACACCCCGCGCGGTATCGGGAAGGGCCGGCACCGCGTTGTTGAACGCACGGGGAATTCCCGGTGCCCGAGATGGGGAGCACCCGACGAACGGCGGGAACCGACGCGCCGGTTTGCGGTACGGAATGGACGTGTCCGAGCCGTCCGGCAATGCGGGTGTGCGCTACCGGTAAGGGAAATGCGGGGAACCGGTGCGGGTGCACGCCGATCGGCCGCCCGCCGCGCCCCCGACGCTGGTCGCCCCGCGCCGACCCGCCCCGCACGTCCAGCGTGTCCGCCGCGCCCGCCGTGCTCCGCGTCTGCCGTGCCCCCGCCCGCCGTGCTCCGTGTCCGCCCGGGTCCCGGTTGGTCCGTCGCGTTCGCCGTGCTCCGTGTCCGCCGGGTCGGGGTCGGTCCGTCGCGTCCGTAGTCCTCCGCGCCGCCGGGTCGTGGTCGGTCCGTCGCGTCCGACGTCCCCCGTGTCCGCCGGGTCTGGGTCGGCCCCCGCGTCCGACGTCCCCGCGTCCCCGTGCCCGGGTCCGTCCACCGGTCCACCGTCCGTCCACCGGTCTGCGGGCCCGTCCACCGGCCTGCGGGTCCGTCCGCCGGTCCGTCGGCGGTCGGCTCGCGCAGTCGTGTGGGACCGCATCGGAGATCACGTACCCGGTACCCGCCCCGGAGACCCGGTGACCGCGCCGCCCCGGGAGATGGGGGCGGGGCCTTTCTTCTAGTCTGGGGGGCGTCCACCCCATTCGGCACTAGGGAACCGCAGGTCATGAGCCAACTACCCTATCGGTATGAAGCCCCCGCTTCGCAGTCGCTTTTCGACCGCGCGGCCCTGGTGACGCCCGGGGGTGTGAATTCCCCCGTACGCGCCTTCCGCGCGGTGGGCGGTACGCCCCGGTTCATGGTGTCCGGCCGTGGGCCCTACCTGACCGACGCCGACGGCCGCGAGTACGTGGACCTCGTGTGTTCCTGGGGCCCCATGATCCTCGGGCACGCGCGCCCCGAGGTGATCGCCGCCGTGCAGGAGGCCGTCGTCCGCGGCACGTCCTTCGGGACGCCCGGCGAGGGGGAGGTCGCGCTCGCCGAGGAGATCGTGGCCCGGGTGGCGCCGGTGGACCAGGTCCGGCTGGTCTCCAGCGGGACCGAGGCCACCATGTCCGCCATCCGGCTGGCCCGCGGCTTCACCGGCCGGGCCAAGGTGGTCAAGTTCGCCGGCTGCTACCACGGCCACGTGGACGCCCTGCTGGCCGCCGCCGGGTCCGGACTCGCGACCTTCGCGCTGCCGGACACCCCGGGCGTGACCGGTGCGCAGGCCGGGGACACCGTGGTCCTCCCGTACAACGACCTCGACGCCGTCCGGGCCGCGTTCGCCGCGCACCCGGGCGAGATCGCCTGCGTGATCACCGAGGCGTCCCCCGGCAACATGGGCGTGGTCCCGCCGCGCGAGGGCTTCAACGCGGGGCTGCGCGACCTGTGCCGGGAGAACGGTGCGCTGTTCGTCTCGGACGAGGTGATGACCGGGTTCCGCACCTCCCGGGCCGGTTGGTACGGGGTGGACGGGGTGGCGCCCGACCTGATGACCTTCGGCAAGGTCATGGGCGGCGGCTTCCCCGCGGCGGCCTTCGGCGGCCGGGCGGACGTGATGGCCGCGCTGGCCCCGGCCGGCCCGGTCTACCAGGCGGGCACGCTGTCCGGGAACCCGATCGCGACGGCCGCCGGGCTCGCCCAACTGCGCCTGCTGGACGACGCCGCGTACACGACCGTCGACGCGGTCGCCGAGCAGATCCGGACCCTGGTCACCGGGGCGCTCGCCAAGGAGGGCGTCGCGCACCGGGTGCAGAGCGCCTCCAACATGTTCTCCGTGTTCTTCACGGAGGACGAGGTCCACGACTACGAGGACGCCAAGCGGCAGGAGTCCTTCCGGTTCACCGCGTTCTTCCACTCGATGCTCGCCCAGGGGGTCTATCTGCCGCCCTCCGCCTTCGAGTCCTGGTTCGTGTCCACCGCGCACGACGAGCAGGCGGTCGAGCGGATCGCGGCGGCGCTGCCCGCAGCGGCCCGCGCCGCCGCCGAGGCCGTCGCTCCGGGGACCGCGGGAGGCGCGGCATGAGCGGCGGGGCGCGCGAGACGGTCGCGGACCGCACGGTCGTCCACCTGGTGCGGCACGGCGAGGTCCACAACCCGGAGGGCATCCTGTACGGGAGGCTGTCCGGGTACCACCTGTCGGAGCTGGGGCAGCGGATGGCCGACCGGGTCGCCGAGCACCTCGCGGAGCGGGACGTCACCCATGTCGCGGCCTCCCCGCTGGAGCGCGCGCAGGAGACGGCGGAGCCCGTCGCCAAGTCCCACGGCCTCGACGTGGGCAGCGACGTGCGGCTCATCGAGGCGGGCAACGTCTTCCAGGGCAAGACCTTCGGGGTGGGCGACGGGGCGCTGCGCAGACCGGAGAACTGGCAGCACCTGATCAACCCGTTCCGTCCCTCCTGGGGCGAGCCGTACATCGACCAGGTGGTGCGGATGATGCGGGCGATGGACGCGGCGAAGGAGGCCGCACGGGGGCACGAGGCCGTGCTCGTCAGTCACCAACTGCCGATCTGGATCGTGCGCAGTTACGTGGAGCGGCGCCGACTGTGGCACGACCCGCGGCGGCGGCAGTGCACCCTCGCCTCGCTCACCAGCTTCACCTACGTCGGTGACCGGATCGTGTCGGTGGGGTACTCCGAGCCCGCCCGGGACCTGGTGCCCGCCCATCTGCTGGCGGGGGCCAAGAAGGTCAAGGGGAAGGACAAGGCGTTCGGGGCCTGAGCGTCGTCCCGCACATGACCTCTGGGTTGGTGCGGACGCGGCTGTTCGCCGTGCGGCCCGCGCGTCTGTCCGGCGACAGCGAGGTTCTGCATGCGGGCGAAGGCGTGCGCGACGCGAGCCCGGACCTGCTGGTGGGACTTGTGGTGCGCCTGCTTCCCGTCGGACGGGTCTTCGCCTTCGCGGCGGCGGTGGGGCATGACGAGTCCGGTGCCCGGACGGCCGCCGTCGGCGAGCGCGAGTGTCTTGCCGACGGCGGCCGTGGCACCGGACCCCTCCCGTGCGCGGGCATCGGCCCGAGGCGGTCGAGGGTGCGGCCCGCTGCCGACTTCGAGACCGGCATGGCTCCTGTTGGATGACCATGTCGTCCAGCTCTGGACCCCGCAGATCAAAGCCCTGGACGACCGGTACGGGGCCGCGACCGTCGACGACGACGGCATCGCACTCGACCGGTTCCACCAACTCCCCGGCCCCGACCTGCGGTGGTGGCGGCGACACCCCCGCGCTCAGCCGGCGCTGCCGGCGCCGACCCGGACTCGATCTGACCCTCAACCTCACGGGATTAACGGGATTACGGGACAGCCTTTAGTGATCATGAATCGGTAAAGAACCGATCAGAAACGTTCTGAAAAGGAACCCCAGGGTTCTTTGTGTGCTCTCAAGAAGCGTCGAACAAGTGGACGCGTCTTTGGGGGGACGCAAAGTGATCTTCAGGGGATTCCATGCAGGACATCGGCCGACGGAACCTGATCGGGGCCGGAGCGGGCGCGCTCGCCGCGCTCGGGCTCGCGGGGTGCGACACGGGCGGCGACGGCGGGAGCGGTAACGGCGGTACGGACGCCCGCCGGGGAAAGGAACCCGGCCCGGTCAGGAGCGGCCCGACCGGCCGGCCGGCCGAGCCCATCGGCGACGGTTCCACCTCGTACACCGGAAAGCAGCCGCACCAACCCCCCGCCCCGGTACCGCTGGAGCCGGGACGGACGCCACCGCAGTTCGTGGTCTTCTCCTGGGACGGTGCGGGGGAGGTCGGCAACGGACTGTTCCCGCGATTCCTCGATCTCGCCCGTGAACACGACGCGCACATGACCTTCTTCCTTTCGGGGATCTATCTGCTGCCCGAGTCGAAGAAACGGCTGTACCGTCCGCCGAACAATCCCGTCGGGGCGTCCGACATCGGATATCTGAAGGACGAGAACATCCGGGCGACGCTCCGGTGCGTCGACCGCGCCTGGCGCGAGGGCCATGAGGTGGGCACGCACTTCAACGGCCACTTCTGCGGCGGTAGCGGTTCCGTGGCGCACTGGACCTCCGCGCAGTGGCGCAGCGAGATCGAGCAGGCCGAGTCGTTCGTCACGAAGTGGCGCACCCACACCGGCTGGACCGACCTGCCCCCGCTCCCCTTCGACTACGGGAAGGAACTGGTGGGCGCCCGCACGCCGTGCCTGCTGGGTCGGGACCGGCTGCTGCCCGCGGCCCGCGCACGGGGCTGGCGCTACGACTCCTCCTCGCCCGGCGGCACCCAGCGCTGGCCCGGCAAGCGCGGCGGCCTGTGGGACCTGCCGCTCCAGGCGATACCTTTCCCCGGCCGCTCGTTCGAGGTCCTGTCGATGGACTACAACATCATGGTCAACCAGTCCGGGAACGCCACCCAGGGCCCGACCCGGCACCGCGCCCGCTGGCGCGAGCAGGCCACGGACGCCCTCCTCGCCGGCTTCCGCCGCGCGTACGAGACCAACCGGGCCCCGCTGTTCATCGGCAACCACTTCGAGCAGTGGAACGGCGGCATCTACATGGACGCCGTGGAGAACGCCCTGCGACGGATCGCCGACACCGCAGGCGGGCGCAAGAAGTCCGGAAGGTCCAGTGGGTCCGGCGAGGCGCACGACCGGGACATCCGGATCGTCTCCTTCCGGCAGCTGGTGGACTGGCTGGACGTCCAACGGCCCGAGGTCCTCGACCGGCTGCGCGCCCTGGACGTGGGCGAGTCCCCCGTCGGCGGCTGGCGGGCGTACCTGGGGAAGTCCGCCGTGACGCCCACCACCTGAACCGGCGGGACGGGTTCCGGTACGCCTCCGGGCGGTGCCGTCGGCGATCCCGTCCGGAGCTTCCCGCACCCCCTCTGAAATGGGCGTTCGACCCCGTCAGGGGGGTGCGGAAGATCCCCGAATCGGGCATGCGAAACTTTTCACATGAGTGCCGTCCGCCGCGCCCCGCAGAGCCCAGCCGCAGCACCCCGCGCCCACCGCCGGTCGGGCCGGAACCACCGTCCAGGGGCCGCCGTCCGGGCCGCCGGGGGGCGACGGGGCCGGATCGCGGTGCTCACCGCCGCCGTCACGGGCGCCGCCCTGCTGCTCACCGCCTGCGGTTCCGGCGGTACCAGCGGAGGTGCGAACGGCACCAACTTCGTGGCCAGCTCCGACGGTGTCTCCACCGTCAAGAAGGGCGAGCGCGGGGCCGGACCGAAGATCGACGGCGAGACCCTGGAGGGCGAGCGGCTCGACGTCGCCGACTTCAAGGGCAAGGTCGTCGTCCTCAACGTCTGGGGCTCCTGGTGCCCGCCCTGCCGCGCGGAGGCACCCGGTTTCCAGAAGGTGGCCAAGGAGACCAAGGCCGAGGGCGTCGAGTTCGTCGGCATCAACACCCGGGACTCCAGCAAGGGCCCCGCCCGGGAGTTCGAGAAGAACTTCGGCGTGACCTACCCCAGCCTCTACGACCCGATGGGCAAGCTGATGCTCCGCTTCCCCAAGGGCACCCTGAACCCGCAGTCGATCCCGTCCACGATCGTGCTCGACCGTGAGGGGCGGGTGGCCGCCCGTGCGCTCACCCCGCTCAGTGAAGAGAACCTGCGCAAGATGGTCGACCCCGTCATCGCGGAGAAGTGATCGGTGTGACCTCCTCCACCGACGGGGCCGCCCTCGCGGACCCCCAGGTACTCGCCGCCGCACCGCAGTTCCTCGCCGCGATCGAGGGCCCGAGCACGACCGTCCTGAGCGGTGCGCTCCTGCTGGCCCTGCCGGTCGCCCTGCTCGCCGGACTCGTCTCGTTCTTCTCGCCGTGCGTGCTGCCCCTGGTCCCCGGCTACCTCAGCTACGTCACCGGCGTCGGCGGCACCGACCTCGCCGACGCCCGGCGCGGCCGGATGACCGCCGGCGCCGCGCTGTTCGTCCTCGGCTTCACCGTGGTCTTCGTCTCCGGCGGCGCCCTGTTCGGGTACTTCGGGCAGCAGCTGCTGGAGCACCAGGAGGTCATCACCCGGGTCCTCGGCGGGCTCATGGTGCTGATGGGCCTGTTCTTCATGGGGATGATCCCCGGGCTGACCCAGCGCGAGTTCCGCTTCCACCGCAAGCCCGCGGCCGGACTCGCCGGCGCCCCGCTGCTCGGGGCGATGTTCGGGGTCGGCTGGACGCCCTGTGTGGGGCCGACGCTGTCGGCGGTCAACACGCTCGCCATGAACGAGGGCAGCGCGGGCCGCGGTGCCATATTGATGATCGCGTACTGCCTGGGGCTCGGGCTGCCCTTCATCCTCGCCGCGGTGGCCTTCCGCAAGTCGCTGGGCGCCTTCGCCTGGGTCAAGCGGCACTACGTGTGGGTGATGCGGATCGGCGGCGGAATGATGATCGTGACCGGGCTGCTGCTGCTGACCGGGGTCTGGAACACCATGGTCCAGCACATGCAAGTCTGGTCCAACGGTTTCGTGGTGGGGATCTGAGCACATGAGCGACACCAAGGCCAAGCCCGGCGGCGCGCCCGGCCGGGGCACCTCCGCACCGGACGGCGACGAACTCGGCGCCGCCGGCGCCCAGCTCACCACCGCCCCCCGCGAGGACGCCCCGAACCTCCCGGCGCTCGGGGTGGTCGGCTGGTTCCGCTGGTTCTGGCGCCAGCTCACCTCGATGCGGGTGGCCCTGCTGCTGCTCCTGCTGCTGTCGCTCGCCGCGATCCCGGGCTCGTTGATCCCGCAGGCCGGCGTCGACGACTTCCGGATCGAGGACCTCCGCAAGGAGAGCCCGGAGCTGGCGTCCTTCTACGACGCGGTCGGCCTCTTCAACGTCTACGGCTCGGTGTGGTTCTCCGCGATCTACATCCTGCTGTTCGTCTCGCTGATCGGCTGCATCCTCCCGCGCACCTGGCAGTTCGTCGGCCAGCTCCGCGGCCGTCCGCCGGGCGCCCCCAAGCGGCTCACCCGGCTGCCCGCGTACGCGACCTGGCGCACCGGGGCCGAGCCGGAGGCGGTGCGCTCGGCCGCGCTCGCCCTGCTGCGCAAGAAGCGGTTCCGGGTACACGCCGTCGGGGACGCGGTCGCCGCGGAGAAGGGCTATCTGCGCGAGGCCGGCAACCTGGTCTTCCACATCGCGTTGATCGTGATGCTGCTCGCCTTCGCCGCCGGCCAGTTGCTGCGGCACGAGGGCAACAAGCTGATCCTGCCGGGCGGCGGCTTCTCCAACACGCTCACGCAGTACGACGACTTCAAGTCCGGCAACCTCTTCCACACCGACGACCTCACCCCCTTCAGCTTCCGCTTCGACAAGTTCGAGGGCACCTACGAGCGCTCCGGTCCGGCCCGCGGCACCCCGAGCACGTTCAAGGCGGACGTCACGTACAGCGAGGGCGTCGACGGGCCGGAGAAGAAGCGGACGATCAAGGTCAACGAGCCCTTGGAGATCGACGGCACCAAGGTCTACCTGGTCAGCCACGGCTACGCGCCCGTGGTGACCGTGCGCGACCCCAAGGGCAAGGTGATCTTCCGGGAGCCGGTGCCGCTGCTGCCGCTGGACGCCAACGTCACCTCGTCCGGGGCGATCAAGGTCCTCGACGGCTACCGCGACAAGAAGGGCAAGAAGGAGCAACTGGGCTTCAACGCCTTCTTCGTGCCGACCTTCGCCGGTGCGGGCAGCGGCCAGATGATCTCGACCTTCCCGGCCCTCGACTTCCCGGTCCTGGCGCTCTCCGCGTACCACGGCTCCCTCGGTGTCGACTCGGGCGTTCCGCAGAACGTCTACCAGCTCGACAAGCGGAAGATGAAGGAGTTCAAGAACGAGGACGGCGAGCTGTTCAAGAAGATGCTGCGGCCGGGCGAGACCATGAAGCTGCCCGGTGGCGCCGGCTCGATCACCTTCGAGAAGGAGATCCAGGAGTGGGCCGGCTTCCAGATCGCCAAGGAGCCCGGTAGCGGCTGGGCCCTCACCGGGGCCATCGCGGCCATCGCCGGTCTCGCCGGCTCCCTGTTCATCCAGCGCCGCCGGGTCTGGGTGCGGGCGGTGACCGGTGCGGACGGAGTGACCGTGGTGGAGATGGCCGGACTCGGCCGCAGCGAGTCCGCGAAGGTGGCCGAGGAGCTCGGTGACCTGGCCGCCGCCCTCCACGCCACCGCGCCCACCGCGCCCACCGCGCCCGCCGAGCCCGAAGCCCCGACCGCCGCATCCGCCCGCCCCGCCGAGCCCACCGGTTCCGCCGAACCCATTGGTTCCGCCGAGCCCACCGGGCGCTCCGTTTCCGATTCCGCTTCCGCGGACGGGCCCGACGGCGGGAAACCCGGGGCGGGTAGCGTCGACCCCGCCCCGTCCACCCCCGAGACCCCAGCCGTTCCTGCCGAAGGGGCAGAGAAGTGACTCTCGCCGCAGCGACCAACGAAAACCTCGCGAGCATCAGCAACGTGCTGATCTACTCGGCGATGGCCGTCTACACGCTCGCCTTCTTCGCCTACATCGCCGAGTGGATCTTCGGCAGCCGGAGCAAGGTCGGCCGTACCGCTGCCTCGCTCACCCAGGGCACGGACAAGTCCGCCGGGCCCGCCGTCACCGTGAAGTCCGCCGGTGGCACCACCACCCTGGAACGCCCCCAGGTCGTGACCCGGGCCGTCTCCGGGGCGCGGGACCTCCCGGACGGGCCGGGCGCCGCGGGCGGCACCGAGCAGGGCGACCTGTACGGGCGGATCGCGATCGCCCTCAGCTTCCTGGCGTTCGCCGTGCACGTGGGCGGCGTCCTCACCCGCGCCCTGTCCGTGCAGCGTGCCCCCTGGGGCAACATGTACGAGTTCAACATCACGTTCTCGTGCGTGGCGACCGGCGTGTACCTCGGGCTCCTCGTGGCGAAGAAGAACGTCCGCTGGATCGGCCTGCCGCTGACCACCTCGGTCCTGCTCGACCTCGGGCTCGCCGTCACCGTCCTGTACACCGAGAGCGCCCAGTTGGTCCCCGCGCTCAAGTCGTACTGGATGTGGATCCACGTCTCCACCGCGATCTTCTGCGGGGCCGTGTTCTACGTGGGCGCGGTGACGACCGTCCTCTACCTCTTCCGCGACTCCTACGAGAACAAGCTCGTGAGCGGCAAGACGCCCGGCACGTTCGCCAGCTCGGTGCTGTCCCGCCTGCCGGCCGCGGCCACCCTCGACAAGTTCGCGTACCGGGTCAACGCGGCGGTCTTCCCGCTGTGGACGTTCACGATCATCGCCGGTTCCATCTGGGCCGGTGACGCCTGGGGCCGCTACTGGGGCTGGGACCCCAAGGAGACCTGGTCGTTCATCACCTGGGTCGCCTACGCCTGCTACCTGCACGCCCGGGCCACCGCCGGGTGGAAGGGCCGCAAGGCCGCGTACCTGGCGCTGCTGGCCTTCGGCTGCTGGCTGTTCAACTACTACGGCGTCAACATCTTCGTCAGCGGCAAGCACTCGTACGGCGGCGTCTGACGGTTCCGCACGCATCGGGCCGGTTCCTGTGACACGGGTCATGGGGACCGGCCCGTGGCGTACGGGAACCCGAGTGGCCCGTGCGGACAGGTGAGGGGGCGTGGACACCAACACGCGGCGGATCAGGGCCCGCGTACGGGACGGGGACGCCGACGCTTTCGGCGAACTCTTCGACGCGTACGCCCGCTCCGTCTACAACCACGGGTTCCGGCTGACGGGGGACTGGGCCTCGGCCGAGGACATCGTTTCACTGACCTTTCTGGAGGCATGGCGGCTGCGGGGAAAGATCGACCCGGACGGCGGCTCCCTACGGCCCTGGCTCCTGGGCGTCGCCACCAACGTGACCCGCAACACCCGCCGCACCGCCCGCAGACACGCGGCGGCGGTGGCCCGACTGCCGCGGGCGGAGGCGGTACCGGACTTCGCTGACGAACTCGCCGAACGCATCGACGACGCCGAACAGCTCGCCCTGGTGCGCGCCGCACTGGCGAAGTTGCGGCGCGCGGAGCGGGAGGTGCTGGCGCTGTGCGTCTGGTCGGGCCTCGACTACGGCTCGGCGGCGGCGGCCCTCGGCATACCGGTGGGGACCGTGCGGTCCCGGCTGTCGCGCGCCCGCAAGAAGCTCGCGACGGCCGTCGGCGCGCTCCGCTCCGAAACTCCCGAACGACGTGGGGAACTCCCCTTCAGGTACGGACAGATGAGAGGTGGCCGCGTTCCTGCGGCCGGGCCCACCCAGGAGGGAAACCGATGAGCGTTCTTCCCGAGAAGGACCTCCCGCCGGGCCGTCACCGACTCCTCAAGGAGCATCTGATGACCGAGATCCGGCAGGAAACCCAGGCCGCCGAGAGCCGTCCCCGCCGTAGCCCCTGGCTGCGTCCCGTCCTCATCGGCGCGGCGGCCGCGGCCGTCGCCGCGGGCGTGCTGGTCGCGCTGCCCGCGGGCGGCAAGGGCACCACCGCCGACGCGGCGCCCAACGACGCGGCGGCGCTGCTGGAGGACATCGCGCTGGCCGCAGCCAAGGAGGACGCCCCGGACGAGATCCGCGACGACCAGTACGTCTACATCAAGAGCGTCGTCGGCTACACCTCGCAGGAGCTGGGCAAGAAGGCGAAGCTGGACCCGGTGCACGACCGTGAGATCTGGTTCGCCGTCGACGGCACGCGGCCCGGGCTGCTGGTCGAGGACAACCGCAACGGACGCATCGAGTTGGAGGCCGACACCCCCGGCATCCCCAGCAACACCAACTACAAGAACCTCAAGACCCTGCCGACCGACCCCGACGCCATGCTGAAGTGGCTGTACAAGAACAAGCAGGGCGACAACCAGAAGGACGAGCAGGTGTTCACCTTCGTCGGTGACCTGGTGCGGGAGTCCCTGGTGCCGCCGGCGCAGGCCGCCGCGCTCTACCGGGCCGTGGCCAAGGTGCCCGACGTCGAG
Source organism: Streptomyces sp. NPDC005955 (assembly GCF_042871255.1). Taxonomy (NCBI): domain Bacteria; kingdom Bacillati; phylum Actinomycetota; class Actinomycetes; order Kitasatosporales; family Streptomycetaceae; genus Streptomyces; species Streptomyces sp. NPDC005955. The sequence continues at coordinate 58,707 of NZ_JBIAIF010000007.1, forward strand.
GTGGTCAAGGACGTCAAGGACGCGGCGGGCCGCACCGGCATCGCGGTCGTCCGGGACGAGGGCCCGACGGCCCAGCGGCAGCTGATCTTCGACCCGAAGACCAAGCAGTACCTGGGCGAGCGCGTGGTCACCACCGAGGACCACGCCGAGACCGGTCTGAAGAAGGGGGACGTGCAGGGCACCGCCGCCCTCCTCGACCGCGAGGTCGTCGACAAGCGCGAGCAGCGCCCCTGACGTCCCGTAGGACCCCGGCGGCTGGTCCGCGGAGGGGGCTCGGAGCCGGTGACAGCGGCCCCGAGCCCCTGACCGGGCCCCACCGGGGCCCGGGGTCGGCGGAGCCTACTTGGGCGCGTCGCCCTTCGGGTCCTGGCGGTCCGGGTCGGCGGGGTCGGTGGGGTCCGCGGAGCCGGCCGGGTCCGTCGGGTCCGTCGGGTCCGGCGCGGCCTTGCGCCGGTTCTCCTCACCGAGGGACTTGAGGAACTCGGGGTTGTCGTCGGGCGCCACCCACGGGGCGCTCCCGCGGCGCCCGGGCCCGCCGGCGAGGGCGCCCTTGCGCTCCTTGCCCGCCACGAACCAGGCGATGGGGCCGATGAGGACCTGGCCGAAGAGCAGGACGATGATCACCCACGCGATCTTGGGCAGGTGCTTGACCTCCTTCTCCGGCGTGTTCAGGCAGTCGATGAAGGCGTAGATCCACAGCGCGAGGATCAGCAGGAAGGGAAGGGCCCTGAGCATTGGTGGTGTGACCCCCCAGCGAGCGGCGGCGGGCCGTGGTGCGGCCCCGGTGACGGGGCCAGGGTAACCGGTACCGGATACTGGACAGCATGGCTTATGACGATCTCCGGTCTCTGCTCAGGGCGCTCGAACGCGAAGGTGATCTCAAGAGGATCAAGGTCGAGGTCGATCCGTACCTGGAGGTCGGCGAGATCGTCGACCGGGTGCAGAAGGCCAAGGGCCCCGCGCTCCTCTTCGAGAACGTCAAGGGCTCGTCGATGCCGTTGGCGATGAACGTCTTCGGGACGGACCGGCGCCTGCTGAAGGCCCTGGGGCTGAAGTCGTACGAGGAGATCACCGAGAAGATCGGCGGGCTGCTCAAGCCCGAGCTGCCGAACGGTTTCGTCGGGGTCCGGGAGGCGTTCGGCAAGCTGGGCGCCATGTCCCACGTCCCGCCGAAGAAGGTCAAGGACGGCCCGGTGCAGGAGGTCGTGCTGCACGGCGACGAGGTGGACCTCGACGCGCTGCCCGCGCTCTTCACCTGGCCCAAGGACGGCGGCTCGTTCTTCAACCTGGGTCTCACCCATACGAAGGACCCCGAGTCCGGGGTGCGCAACCTGGGGCTCTACCGGCTCCAGCGCCACGACAAGCGCACCATCGGGATGCACTGGCAGATCCACAAGAACAGCCACAACCACTACCAGGTCGCCGCCCGGCGCGGGGAGCGGCTGCCGGTGGCCATCGCCTTCGGCTGTCCGCCGGCCGTGACGTACGCCTCGTCCGCCCCGCTGCCCGGCGACATGGACGAGTACATGCTCGCCGGCTTCCTCCAGGGCAAGCGGGTCGAGATGGTCGACTGCAAGACCGTGCCGCTCCAGGTCCCCGCGCAGGCGGAGGTCGTGCTGGAGGGCTGGTTGGAGCCGGGGAAGATGCTCCCGGAGGGCCCCTTCGGCGACCACACCGGGTTCTACACCCCGCAGGAGGACTTCCCGGCCCTCACCATCGACTGCATCACCATGCGCAAGCGTCCGCTGCTCCAGTCGATCGTGGTCGGCCGCCCGCCGACCGAGGACGGGCCGCTGGGCCGCGCCACCGAACGCTTCTTCCTGCCGCTGCTGAAGGTCGTCGTCCCGGACATCGTGGACTACCACCTGCCCGAGGCGGGCGTCTTCCACAACTGTGCGCTGATCTCCATCGACAAGAAGTACCCGAAGCACGCGCAGAAGGTCATGCACGCCATCTGGGGCGCCCACATGATGTCCCTGACCAAGCTGATCGTGGTGGTGGACGCCGACTGCGACGTCCACGACGTCGAACAGGTCGCGTGGCGGGCGCTCGGCAACGTCGACTACGCCCGGGACGTCACCCACGTCGAGGGTCCCGTCGACCACCTCGACCACGCCTCGTACCAGAAGTTCTGGGGCGGCAAGATGGGCGTGGACGCCACCCGCAAGCTCCCCGAGGAGGGGTACACCCGCGACGGCGGCTGGCCCGAGATGGTCTCCTCGGACCCGGCGACGGCGGCCATGGTCGACCGCCGCTGGAAGGAGTACGGACTGTGAGCACCGTGCGCACCGGCGGGGAGCGTTGATGTCGGCCGCCGAGGGCGTCATCGGGGGGCCGGGTCCGGCCGCCCCGAAGGGCGGGACCCGGGCGTTCCTGCGGCTGGTGATGATCGAGCACTCGATCTTCGCGCTGCCGTTCGCCTACATCGCCACCCTGACCGCGATGTTCCAGGTCGACGGCACCGTGCACTGGGGGACGCTGCTGCTGGTCACCGTGGCGATGGTCGGCATGCGGACCTTCGCGATGGCCTGCAACCGGATCATCGACCGGGAGATCGACGCCCGCAACCCCCGCACCGCGGGCCGGGAGCTGGTGACCGGCGCGGTGTCCGTGCGTTCCGCGTGGACCGGCGCGATCATCGCCCTCGCGGTCTTCCTCGGTGCGGCGGCGCTGCTCAACCCGCTGTGCCTGGTGCTCGCCCCGGTCGCGGTGGTGCCGATGGTGGTCTATCCGTACGGGAAGCGCTTCACCCACTTCCCGCACGCCATCCTGGGCGTGGCGCAGGCGATCGGTCCGATCGGGGCGTGGCTCGCGGTCACCGGCACCTGGTCCTGGGACGCGGTGGTCCTCGGGCTCGCGGTCGGCATCTGGATCGGCGGCTTCGACCTGATCTTCGCCTGTCAGGACGTGCAGGCCGACCGGGCGACGGGCGTGCTGTCCGTCCCGGCCCGCTTCGGCATCCCGGCGGCCCTGTACGGGGCGCGGGCCTGCCACGCGGTGACGATGGGACTGCTCGTCTGGTACGCGTTCCTCACCGACGCCGGGTTCTTCCTCTGGCTGGGGCTGCTGGTCGTCGCCGTGGCGTTCGTCTACGAGCACCGGGTGGTCCGGCCGCACGACCTGTCCCGGTTGAACCGGGCGTTCTTCACGGTCAACGGGTTCATCGGCATCGCCCTGTTCGTCTGTGCGCTGCTCGACCTGGTGGTGCGCGGCCTCTCGCTCTGAGCGCCCGGCGCGGGGTCCGGCCCGGGCGGGGTCCGGCTCAGGTGGGGTCTGCGGCCGGATCACGGGCCGGACGGCGGCGTCCTCAGCACGGCTCGTGGTCCTTCCGCAGCCGGGCGAGCAGTTCGACGGACGCCTCCACGGACTCCGCGGCGGAGGTCAGGCGCTGCACCGCGTCCTTGTACATGGCGACCTTGTCCGGCTCCTCGATGTACAGCGCGGCGGTCAGGCTCTCGGCGTGGACCACGTCGAGGTCGGCGTGGGTGCCGAAGCCGAGGATGCTGAACGAGCCCATCTGGCCGGCGTGCAGCGGGGCGTCGGAGCGCAGGATCTGGATGTTGACGTTGGTCCGCCGCCCCATCGACAGCAACTTGCCGAGCTGGTCGTACATCACGCCGTTGCCGGGCACCGAGGAGCGCAGCGCCTGTTCCGAGATGATCGCCCACAGGGCGAGCGGCCGGTCCCGGGTGAGCACCGCCTGCCGGGCGAGCCGCACCTCGACCAGGGCGTCGACCCGGGCCTCGACCGCCTCCGTCATGGCGGTGGCGCGGATGATCTCGCGGGAGTACTCGGCGGTCTGGAGCAGCCCGGGGATGACCCCCAGGTGCCAGGTGGAGACGGACTCGGCCTCGGCCTCCAGGCTGATCAGGTCCTCGTAGACGGGGGACAGCACCCCCCGGTACGAGTGCCACCAGCCCCGTTGGGTGGTGTCCTTGGTGAGGGCGACCATCGCGGCGCGCAGCTCGTCGGTGACGTCCCGGCCCAGGGTGGCGTACAGGTCGAGCAGTGCCTCCACGTCGCTGGACTTGGCGGCGCTCTTCGCCGTCTCTATCCGGGACAGCTTCGAGGTGATGAACCCGCCGGCCGACTTCTCCGCCACCTCGTCGAGGGTGAGGTCACCGCGCAGGGCCCGCAGCTTCGCGCCCAACCTGCGCCGGCGCACCGTGGGCGCGCTCACAGGAGCCCCCTTCCGTCCGGTCGATGGACGGGACAGTCTGCCGTGCGCCGTGATCCGCTGTCACCCGGCCGGCGGTGTCCGGTCCGCGGCCGGGGCCCCGCGGACGGCGGTCAGTTGACGGCGGGGCGGGTGCGGCGGAAGGCGAAGGCGGCGAGAACACCGCCGAGGAGCCCGAACAGGTGGCCCTGCCAGCTGACGCCGGAGTCGGTGGGCAGAACACCCCACAGGAGTGACCCGTAGAACACGGCGACGACCGCGCCGATCACGATCTCCCACGGTCGACGGTCGACCAGCCCGCGGACCACGAGGTAGCCGAGGAGTCCGAAGACCACGCCGGAGGCGCCGAGGGTCACCGTGTCCGGCGGGGAGGTCAGCCAGACGCCGATCCCGCTGACCAGGGTGATCGTCAGCACCACGCCGACGAACTTGCGCAGGCCCGCCAGGGCGGTGAGGAATCCGAGGACCAGCAGCGGGACCGTGTTGGAGGCGAGGTGGTCCCAGCCGACGTGCAGGAAGGCCGCCGGTACGACGTCCCACAGCTCGCCGGCCGCCCGGGGCGTTATGCCGTAGGTGTCCAGCCGGTGGCCGAGGGCGGTGTCCACCGCTTCCAGGACCCACAGGAGTCCCACCCACAGCAGCATCAGCTTGGCCGCGGGCAGGGCGGCGCCGCGGGTCGTGCTGCTTCCCGGTGTGTCGAGTGCCATGGGTCCTTCCCCGCTCGCCGATGTGTCCGCCCGCCGTTGCCGCGCGGTTCCCGTGCTGCTTCCGTGCCGTTCCCGTGCCGCGTCCGGGTCGCTGTCCGGGTCGCTGCTCGGGCCGGTCCGCCGGCGCGGTCGCCGGCCCCGTACGGAGGCTGCCCGGGGAGCCTCCCCCGTGCACCTCCAACGCACTGCGCGCCCGGCGCGTTCCCCGGCGGCCGACGTGCACCGGGGGGCGGGGCGCGCGGGGGCGCCGGATAGGCTCGAAGGCGTGGAGCAGTCAGAGAAGACCACCCGGCGCCCCTGGATCGTGGGGGTGTCCGGCGCATCGGGAACGCCGTACGCCGCGTCCTTGCTGCGGGCGTTGCTCGCGGCGGGCGAGAGCGTCGACCTCGTGGTCTCGCGCGCCTCGCGGCTGACCCTGCTCGACGAGACGGGCATCGCCTTCCGGGACGCCCACTGGCGGGACGACCTCGCGCAGTGGTTGGCGCGGGGCGCCGACGGCAAGCCCGACGCGTTCGACCCGCCGCCGTTGGACGAGGTGCGGTACTGGGCCGCCGGGGACCTGGCCGCCGGGCCGTCCTCGGGCTCGTACCCGGCCCGGGGCATGATCATCGTGCCGGCCTCCACCGCGTGCGTGGCCGGGGTCGCGCTGGGGCTGTCGAAGGACCTCCTCCAGCGGACCGCGAGCGTGACCCTCAAGGAGGGCCGGCCGCTGGTCGTGGCCGTGCGGGAGACGCCGCTGAGCGGTCAGACGCTGCGGCAGCTGGTGGCCCTGGACGAGGCGGGCGCGGTGGTGTTGCCCGCGTCGCCCGCCTTCTACGCCGGAGCCGTGCACATCCAGGACCTGGTGGACTTCGTCGCCGGCCGGGCCCTCGACGCGGTGGGCGTGCGGCACGGGCTGTACCGGCGCTGGGACGGATCGCTGGGTGGGGGGCGGGAGCAACACGGCGGTGGCGTAGGTCCTCCGTCCGCCGCGCCCTGACCCGGGCGGCCCGTTCCGCGCCGCAGACGCCCCGTACGCTCCCGGCATTCCACCAGGTGAGATTCGTAGGGTGTCCGGCCGACGTGCCTTTGATCTCAGACGTAAACTCGCGGGACTGCTGAATAATGAAAGGCTCGGATTTCATGGACGCCGTGGACAGGCAGCTCATCCAGGCCCTGCGGGAGAACGGCAGGGCCTCCTACGCCGAACTGGGTCGCCTCGTGGGGCTCTCCGGCCCCAGCGTGACCGACCGGATCAACCGGCTGGAGGCGGCCGGGGTCATCACGGGCTACCGCGCGAGCGTCGATTCGGCATCGCTGGGGCTCGGCGTCACCGCCCTGATCGGCATCTCGCTCTCCGACGCGGCCGACCACGAGGACGTGGCCCAGCGGCTGCGGGACCTCAGCGAGATCGAGGACTGCTGGTTCATCGCGGGCGACGACTCGTTCATGTTGAAGGTGCGCGTCGGGGACGTCGACGGGCTGGAGAAGACGATCAGGCGGCTGTCCGGCACCAAGGGCGTCTCCCGGACCCGGACCACGATCGTGCTCTCCACCAAGTGGGAGAACCGGGTCGGGGACCTGCCCGAAGAGGTCTAGGCGTACGGTGGAGCGCGCGTGCGCTCCGGACGGACGCTCCCGGTGGGCGGACCGAACGGGCCCACCGCACCGGCACCGCGGACGGGGCCGCACACGGCAGGCAGGGCGAGAGAGGCAGGGGCATGGACGTCGGGCTGAAGCGCGAGCTGGAGGCGAAGGTCCGCGACGGTGAGCGGTTGACCCGCGAGGACGGTGTCGCGCTGTACGCGTGCGACGACCTGGCCTGGCTCGGCGGTCTCGCCCACGAGGTGCGCACCCGCAAGAACGGTGACGTGGTCCACTTCAACGTCAACCGTCATCTGAACATGACGAACGTGTGCACCGCGTCGTGCGCGTACTGCTCCTTCCAGCGCAAGCCGGGGGAGAAGGACGCGTACACCATGCGCATCGAGGAGGCCGTGCGGCTCGCGAAGGAGATGGAGGGCGACCACCTCACCGAGCTGCACATCGTCAACGGTCTGCACCCCTCGCTCCCGTGGCGGTACTACCCGCGTTCGCTGCGGGCCCTCAAGGAGGCCCTGCCGAACGTCGGGCTGAAGGCGTTCACCGCCACCGAGATCCACCACTTCGAGACGATCTCGGGGCTCACCGCGAGCGAGATCCTGGACGAGCTGATCGACGCCGGCCTCGAATCGTTGACCGGCGGCGGGGCGGAGATCTTCGACTGGGAGGTCCGCCAGCACATCGTGGACCACCGCACGCACTGGGAGGACTGGTCGCGCATCCACCGGCTGGCCCACGAGAAGGGGCTCAAGACCCCGTCGACGATGCTGTACGGCCACATCGAGGAGCCGCGCCACCGGGTCGACCACGTACTGCGGCTGCGTGAGCTCCAGGACGAGACCGGCGGTTTCCAGGTCTTCATCCCGCTGCGCTACCAGCACGACTTCGTGGACGTGAAGGACGGCAAGGTCCGCAACCGCATCCAGGCGCAGACCACCATGGCCACCGGCGCGGAGGCCCTGAAGACCTTCGCCGTCTCCCGACTGCTCTTCGACAACGTGCAGCACGTGAAGTGCTTCTGGGTGATGCACGGACTGCACACCGCGCAGCTCGCCCTGCTGCACGGCGCCGACGACATGGACGGCTCGGTCGTCGAGTACAAGATCACGCACGACGCGGACGACTTCGGCACCCCCAACAAGCTGACCCGGGACGACCTGCTGGAGCTGATCCGGGACGCCGGATTCCGGCCGGTGGAGCGGAACACGCGGTACGAGATCATCCGCGAGTACGACGGTCCCGACCCCGGGCGGCGGGAGTCGCCGCAGCCGATGCGGGTCTGAACGTCCGCGCGGGTCCGAACCCTCCGCGCGGGTCCGAGTGGAAGCCGCGTGCCCCGCGCCCCGTGCCCCCGTACGCGCCTCGCCCGTCGAAGCGCGTACGGGGGCACGGTCGTTCCCGGGGGAGGCGCGGTGCCCGGCGGCACACGGAACGACCATGCTGACGTAATGGCTAGAATGCTGCCATGACCCTTACATTCACTAGGGACCCGTCCCTTGACGAGGAGCTCCGTGACGGGCTGGTCGGCCTCTGGACGGACGTGTCCAACGCGGGCGGCGCGGTGGGCTTCGTGCCGCCCGTGACCGCCCGGGAGGTCCGGCCCGAGGTGGTCAAACACTTCGCGACGATGGCCGAGGGTCGCACCCGCCTGCTCATCGGCCGCGACGACCGCGGCGAGGTCGCCGCGACCGCGTTCCTCACCGCCAACCAGCACCGGTTGATGCACCACTGGCTGTGGCTGTACACGGTGATGGTCCACCCCCGGCACCAGGGCAAGGGCTACGGGCGGGACCTCATGGCCGCCGCCGCGGACACGGCGCGCGCCGTGCCGGGCGTCGAAGCCCTCCGGCTGACCTGCCGCGGCGGTCTCGGCCTGGAGCGGTTCTACGCCTCCTGCGGGTACAAGGAGGTCGGGCGGGTGCCCGGCGCGATCCGGGTCGCCCCGGGGGACGACCGCGACGACATCACGATGCTGCTGCCGCTCACCTGACCACCGAGGGTGACCGTCGAGGGCCGGACGGGCGGCTCCGGCGCGCCGAGCGCCGCACCCGGCTGACGGCCGCCGAGGGCGTAGTGCTTCACTGATATGCGCCCACTGTCGGAACGGAAGAGTGGATCATGCTCCGCTACACACTGATGCGCCTGGGGATCTTCGCGGGTTGCTTCGGGCTCGTCTGGGCCCTCGTCTACGCGGGTCTGCTCCCCCGCGGGCTCGGCTCCTCCAACGGCCTGTGGATCCTGCTGCTCGCCATGGTGGTCTCCGCGCCGATCAGCTTCGTCGTGCTGCGCAAGCAGCGGGACGTCGCCTCCGGACAGATCGTCAACCGCGTCGACCAGGCCAAGGCCGGGTTCGACCGCTCCGCCAGGCAGGAGGACCACCTGGTGGACCTCGTGGAGGACGCGGGTCCCACCCGCGCGTGAACCGCGCTCAGCGGTCCCCGGGCCGCGGTCGGCGGCCCCCGGATCGCGGCCCCGTTCCGCGTTCTGCGGGCGTGAGGTATGTCTCAGGTGAAAGGCCGGCTCCTCGCCGTGACGAGGAGTCGGCCTGTTTCATGTGGTGTGCGTGCGGGGGCTGTTGGGGACCATCAGGGCATGGAACCGAGAGTGCGGGGCCCGGCACTGAGGTCAAAGTGGGGCTTTGAGGACCTGAAAGTACAAGTGTTAACGTGTGCGGCATGAAGTCCACCGCCGCGCGCCGCTCCGTCATGGGTCCGTCGCCCATGACCACCACGGGCGTCCCGCTCGTGGCGCGCCTGCACGTGGACCTGTGCCGCTGTCTCTCCGCGGCCTGTCGTCACCCCCGCGCGGCCTGTCGCCGCTTCTGAGTTCCCCGCCGGACCCGCCCCGTTCCCTGGCCCGTCCGGACCCCCGTGCGCGACCGCCGGCCGATCCGGTGGTGCTTCCCGCCCCTGCCCGCAACCCCCGGGCACCCGTTCCCCAGGGCAGCGCCGCGCCGCCAGCACCACCCCCCGACCCCCATCACCCCCCAAGGGAGTGTCCTCGTGTCCGTCCCCGCCACGAACACGCCGTCACAGCCGGTGACACCGGCCAAGCGGCAGTTCCCGGTGCCCTTCTGGGCCCAGATACTCATCGGTCTCGTACTCGGTGTGGCCCTGGGCTGGCTGTCCCGACACTTCGACATCTCGTGGCTGCAGACCACGCTGGAGAAGATCGGTGACATCTTCGTCGGGCTGCTGAAGCTCGCCGTGGGCCCGCTGGTGTTCTTCGCCATCCTGGTGTCGATCACCAACCTCCGGAAGGTCAACAACGCCGCGCGACTGGCCTCCCGCACACTCCTCTGGTTCATGATCACCTCGCTGATCGCGGTGGCGATCGGCCTGGTCATCGGCCTGGTGACCAACCCGGGCTCGGGCACCGGCCTGACCCCCAAGGACGGCGGCGAGCCGAAGAACACCGGCTCCTGGATCGACTTCCTCACCGGCATCGTCCCGACCGACGTGATCACGCCGTTCACCGAGCTGAACGTCCTCCAGATCGTCTTCCTGGCCGCCGTCGCCGGTATCGCCGCGCTGAAGATCGGTGACCGCGCCAAGCCGATCCTCAGCCTCAGCGAGGCCGTCCTCGAACTCCTCCAGAAGGCCCTGTGGTGGGTCATCAAGCTCGCCCCGCTCGGCACCGTCGGCCTCATCGGCTACGCCATCGCCACCTACGGCTGGGACCTGATCGGCGACTACGCCGTCTTCACCGCCGCCGTGTACGTCGGCTGCCTCCTGGTGCTCTTCGGCGTGTACCCGACGCTGCTGGCGGTCGTCGCCAAGGTCAACCCGCTCCAGTTCTTCAAGGGCGCCTGGCCCGCGATCCAGCTCGCCTTCGTCTCCCGCTCCTCCGTGGGCACGATGCCGCTGACCCAGCGCGTCACCGAGCGCCTGGGCGTCCCGAAGGAGTACGCGTCCTTCGCCGTGCCGTTCGGTGCCACGACCAAGATGGACGGCTGCGCCGCGATCTACCCGGCCATCGCCGCGATCTTCGTCGCGGAGATCTTCAAGGTCGACCTCAACCTCGGTGACTACATCCTGATCGCCTTCGTCTCGGTGGTCGGCTCCGCGGCCACGGCCGGTCTCACCGGCGCCACGGTCATGCTGACGCTGACCCTGTCGACGCTGGGCCTGCCGATCGAGGGCGTCGGCCTGCTCCTCGCGATCGACCCGATCGTCGACATGATCCGTACCGCCACGAACGTCGCCGGTCAGGCGCTGGTTCCGGTGATCGTCTCGGCCCGCGAGAAGATCCTCGACCACGACGCGTACGACAACGCGTCGGCCTCGCCGATCGACGAGGCGGACGCTGTTGCTCCCGTCCCGCAGGACCGGGGCCCGGCTCCCGCCACTGCTTGACCTCTGACCCCCGGGTTCCCGGGGTGCCGCTCACGCCCGTGGGGCTCGCCGTTCTCGGTGGGCCCCACGGGCGTTTCGGCACGGGCCTGCGGGTGCGATGCTCCTGCGGTGCGCTGCCCCTGCGGGTGCGTCCGGGTGGGGGTGCGCTGCTCTGCGCGGTGCGCGGTGGCGGTGCGCAGTTCCCCGCGCACCTTTCGGGGGCGTTCCGGTGGGGTGCGTGGTGCGGTGCGGGTGCGCGGTGCGATTCGCGCAGTTCCCCGCGCCCCTTTCGGGGCGGTCAGCCGGTCGGGGGTCAGTACTTGCCCAGGCCGGGGATGCAGGTGCCGTCCGCGGTGCGGCCGACGACCTCCGTATCCACCTTGCCGGTGGCGTGGACCGTGCCGTTGACGCACACGCGGCCCTCGCCGCCGCCCACCAGCGCCGTGCGCAGCGGGGTGAACCGGTCGCCCACCGACTCGACCTGCTCGGGCCGCAAGCCGAGCGCCCGGGCGGTCGCGGTGCGCAGGGCCGCTTCGGTGGTGCTGTCGGAGTCCGCGAGTTTCCGCAGGGCCGTGGCCAACGCCTCGGCCCTGGGCTTTGCTTCCCGCTGCTGCTCGGCGGTGATCGACGCCTGCTTGCGGTACGCGTGGTTCTCCGCGACCCGCTCGGTCCATTGGTCCGTGACGGACGGCTGGTCCGTGACGGACGGCGGGGGCGCCGACGGGGGAGCGGCGGAGTCGGGGTCCGCGTTCGGGAGGCCGCAGCCGGCCGCCGTGACGGCGAGCAGGGCGAGGGACGGGACTGCGGTGGTCAGCCGCGGGCGTATCCGTGTCATCCTCCCGACGATCCCAGGTGCGCGCCCCCTTCGTGGGCCTTCGCGGAATCAGGGCCGTACGCGCGGATGATCAGACCGGTGCCGTCGCCTTCGACGCAGGTCACGTAATGCTCGACCAACTCGTCCATCGGCACCGGTCGCATGCCCGGGAAGTGCGCGCCGAAGTGGTCGACGGAGTCGCCGATCAGCGTCGGGCTGACCACGTTGATCCGCAGGTCCCGCGGCAACTCGATCGCGGCCGACAGGACGAAGCCGTGCAGGGAGCCGCTGATGACGCCGCCTCCGGTGACGTGCGGCCACGGCTGGTCGGCGAAGATGCCGGACGTCAGGGTGAAGGAGGCGCGGTCGGCGACGTGGTGCTGACCGGTGAGGACCAGATCGGCCTGGCCGAAGAACTTGGCGCGCATGTTCGCGTACAGCGCGTCCCGCGTCAGCGTCCGGAAGTCGTCGAGTTCGCCGTGCGCCGCGATGCTCACGACCGCGTCGACCGCCCCGACCTCGCGGTACATGGCCTCGATGGTCCCGTGCGAGGTCAGGTCGACGTGGACGTCGCCCGAGGTGCGTCCGGCCACGACGACCTCGTGGCCCCGGGCCCGCAGCGCGGGCACCAGCCGGCGCCCGATGGTGCCGGCGCCGCCCACTGTGACGATCTTCATCGTGCGTCCTCCTGCTGAGACGGGGCGTCCGACGCGGACCGTCGGTCGATGCTCGGTGCCGGGTCGATGCTCTGCGCCAGGAGGACGAGGGCATCGGCGTCGGGGGTGTCGGGGCGGGCGTAGAACAGCCCGAGCTGCTGGTCGTCGTCGGGCAGGGTGACCGTCTCGTTCGACAGGGTCACCCGTCCGACGACGGGATGGTCGAGTGCGCGCACGGAGGACGAGCAGGTGCGGACGGGACGCTTCGCCCACATCCGGGCGAACTCCGGGCTCTCGGCGACGAGTCCGCCCACGAGGCGTTCGAGCCCGGCGTCGGCCCGGTGCCGGGCGACCGCTTGGTGCAGGGCCGCGACCGTGACCTGCGCCTTGTCGGCCCAGTCGCGGTACAGCGCGCGGTGGTGCGGATCGAGGAACAGCATGCGCGCGATGTTCGGCCGGATGCGTGCGTCCGGGGCGTCGACGTCGACGTGACCGGCCAGCAGGGCGTGACCGAGACGGTTCCACGCCAGGACGTCGGCGCGGTGGTCGATCACGATCGCCGCCGCTGTGGGGACGGCGGCCAGCAGGTCGCGCACCGACGGCCGCAGCCTGCTCCGGTGCGCCCGGGACCGGGTCGGTCGTCTCGGGGCGGCGAGGACGCGCAGGTGTTCGTGTTCGGAGGGGTCCAGTCGTAACGCCGCGGCCAGCGCGTCGACGACCGCGGGCGAAGCGCTGCTGCTGGCCCCCTGTTCGAGCCGGGTGTAGTAGCCGGTGCTGACTCCGGCGAGCTCGGCCAGTTCCTCCCTGCGCAGTCCCGGTACGCGCCGATGGCTGAGGCCCGGTCGTATGCCCGCCGCCTCCGGCGTCAGACGTTCGCGCCTGCTGCGCAGGAATCCGCCGAGGTCGTTCGCTCCTGTGGTGACCACGGGCCCATCGTCGCGCGGATCCCGGGAATCCTCCTGCCCCGAACAGGGATACCCTCCGCGGAACGCCCGGCGGACGCGGCCGTCGCGCGGGGCCGTTGACGCCGCCCTTGCCCTGAGGAGGCGCCCGATGGGTGCTCGTTCGTTCATGATCGCGGCCCGGATACCGATGTCCCGGGCCGGCTTCGACGAGTGGTGGGACACGCCCCTGCCGGAGCTCGACGTCATCGAGAACCCGTCCGCGATGTACGCGGGCTGGGCCTGCGACGGCGACGCACCGGACTGGGACCTGACCGGGACCGCCGTCCACTACCCGGCGGCGCTCGCCGAGATCCGCGCGGACCGGGCCAAGACCCCCCGGCAGTTGCTCGCCTCCCGGGCCGCCGACCGGGGAGCCGTGCTGCTCCGTCACCGTGACGAGGCGCTGGAGGTCTACCTGTACGACTACTACGGGGAGGAGACCGGTACGCATACCGCGCTGCTGATGCTGGCCGGTGCGGGGCGGTTCGCGCACGCTGGCGTCGCGGCGCCGGTCATGTACTGGGGCGGCGACGTCTACCCCGACCTGCCCCTGCACGGTGACCGGCCGCTCGCCGTGCTGCTCGTCACCGCGACCCGGTGCCGTTTCGTCGGCTCCTACCCGCTCGACGCCCTGGTCGCGGCCCTGCGCCCCGTCGAACGGGACTTCCTCCAGGTGTTCGCCCCCTGAGCCCGGCCGTCGGTACGTTCCGCTGCGCGTGCGTGGTCCTGCGGGGTGCGCTGTGGGATCGCGCAGTTCCCCGCGCCCCTGTCGGGGCGCCCCCTGTCGGGTGACCTGGCGGTCGGGGCGTTCAGCGGATTGTTCAGGGGCGCGGGGAACTGCGCGAGCACCCCGGCGCACCCGCACAGCACTGTGCGCAGCGCACCGTACGGGACTTCGTAGCGCGGGGTCACCCCACCGCTCCTATGGTGAGGTGAGTGCACCTTCCCCCCCCCCACTGGAGGGCGCGATGGGCGCGAAGCGCACGCTACGGATACGTTCCGCAGCCCTGGTCGCGACGCTACTCACGGTGACCGCCCCGGCGCAGCCGGCCAGCCCCGACCGAGCCGACCGGCCGGGCCGAGCAGAGCAGGCCGAGCAGCCGGACCTGCGCCCGTTCTACGAGCAACGCGTCACCTGGCACCCCTGCGAGGACCTACCGCAGAACCCGGAGGACATGACCTGCGCGGAGGTCACCGTCCCCCTCGACTACGCCGCCCCGGACCAGGGCACCCTGCGCATCGCCCTGGCCCGCATCACGGCCGCCACCGACGACCCCGAAGGCTCGCTGCTGCTGAACTTCGGCGGCCCGGGCGACCCCGGCATCGTCACCCTCGCCGGCTTCGGCAGGACCTTCAACGAGTTCACCGACGCGTACGACGTGGTCACCTTCGATCCGCGCGGCGTCGGCCGGAGCTCCCCCGTGAGCTGCGGCGACAGCGCCCCGCCCGTCTTCACCGGCGCGGACCCGGACGCCTTCGCCGAGCAGGCGGACGCCCACTACGAGGAGTGCCGCCGCGCCTCGGGCCCCGTACTGCCGTACGTGGGGACCATCAACACGGCCCGTGACCTGGACGTCATCCGGCACGCCCTCGGGGACGACCGCCTCAACTACCTGGGCTTCTCCTACGGGACCCGGCTCGGTGCCGCGTACGCCGCCGAGTTCCCGCACCGCGTCGGCCGGATGGTCCTCGACGGCGTCGACACCCTCACCGAGCCGCTGGTCGAACAGGGCCTGGTGACCGCGGAGGGGCGGCAGCGGGCGCTGGACGACTTCGCCACCTGGTGCGCCACCCGCAGTGACTGTCCGCTGGGGACCAACGCCCGGGACGCCAAGCTCGCCGTCACCCGACTGGTCGAGCGCGTCACGGCCGAGCCGATCACCCTCTACGACGGTTCGCTGTTCACGGTCGACACACTGGTCTCCGCGCTGTCGGCCACGCTGTACAGCCAGTCCAATTGGCCGGCGCTGTCCCTCGCCCTGACCTCGCTGATCGAGGACGACGACCCGATCCCGCTGCTGGCGACCTCCATGCCGGTCCCGGTCACCGGCGCCCCCCACCCCCGGGGCAGGGAGGTGCCCGCCGTGCCCCTGGACAACGGATCGGCCGCGCTGACCGCAGTCAACTGCGCGGACGACCCCGACCGGCCGACCGCCGCCGAGTTGTCCGGTCCGGCGTACGAACGGCTGCTCGCCGACTACACCGCCGCCTCGCCCGTCTTCGGTCCCGCCCAGCTGAGTCAGGTCCTGTTGTGCACGGGCTACCCGCCGGGCAGTGACTTCGTCCGCTCGATCCATGACGTTCCGACGCCGAAGTTCCTGCTGGTGGGCACGCGCGGGGACCCCGCGACGCCCTACCGGTGGACCGTCGAGACCGCCCGCCGCCTCGGTGACTCGGCCGTCGTCCTGGACAACCGGGGCGAGGGCCACGGCGGTTACCTCTCGTCCAAGTGCGTGAAGCGGGTGGTGGACGCGTTCTTCCTGGAGGGGGACCTGCCCGCTTCGGGGCGTTCCTGCCCCGCCGACCCGGTGGACCCCGCCCTGTTGCCCGGCTCCTGAACGCGGCCCCACTCCTGAACACTCCTGGACACTGCTGGACCGGGTCCGGGTGAACAGGCAGGAGCCCCGCCTCCCGCCGCGGCAGGCGCGGAGGGAGCGGGGCTCCTTGGGTACTGCTATCCGTTCCGGATCGGTCCCCGAGTGACCTCGGGAGTCCCGCTACAGCGGGGTGACGTTCTCCGCCTGCGGGCCCTTCGGGCCCTGCGTGACGTCGAAGCTCACGGCCTGGTTCTCCTCAAGGGAGCGGAACCCGGCCGCGTTGATCGCGGAGTAGTGGACGAAGACATCGGGGCCCCCGCCTTCCTGGGCGATGAAACCAAAGCCCTTTTCGGCGTTGAACCACTTCACGGTTCCGGTAGCCATAAGCCCTCCTTGGGCCAAAGGGTTGCCCTGCTCCAGAACCTGCTGTTGTAACAACTGCAAAAGTCTGAAAACGACAAAAGCCTGCGGGTTACATGCTCCGCAGGCTCTGTACTGCAAGGGAAACCAAACTGCAACTTGCGTTGAGCTTAGCACGGAGCCCCGGGAAAGCGATAGAGGTCAAGATCACGTCACCCGGATGTTTGAGTCGGGCCGTTGGCCTTGACGCGGGGGTGTCGTGTCGGAGCCGCGCCGAGGTGACGTCGGAGCCCCTGTCGAAGCCCTCCGCAGACCCTGCCGGGGGTCTTGTCGGGGTGTTGTCGGGGTCCTGTCGGAGTCAATAGCCGGCAAGGCGACGGGGCATAACCCGTTGCCCCTTGCCGCCGGCTCGCGAGGCCCGGCCGGCACCCCCGGCTCGCCCTCGGCGCACTCCCGTCCCGCCGTCCGGAACACCGTCCGGAACGCCCTCCGGCGCACCGTGACGGGCGCCCCCCTGCGCCCGCCGCGCGCCCCCGCGGGCTAGCCTCGCGATGTGGACAATTCTCCCGCGGCACCCCTGCCGGTCCAGGACGCCACCGCGCCCTCGGCCGCCGGCCGTACCCGGCCCCGTGTCGGGCACATCCAGTTCCTGAACTGCGTACCCCTGTACTGGGGGCTCGCGCGGACCGGAACGCTCCTCGACCTCGAACTGATGAAGGACACCCCCGAACAGCTGAGCGAGCACCTCGTGGAGGGCCGGCTGGACATCGGGCCCATCACCCTCGTGGAGTTCCTGAAGCACGCGGACGACCTGGTCGCCTTCCCCGACATCGCGGTGGGCTGCGACGGCCCGGTCATGTCCTGCGTGATCGTCTCCCAAGTGCCGCTGGACCGGCTGGACGGGGCCCGGGTCGCCCTGGGTTCCACCTCGCGGACCTCCGTGCGCCTGGCGCAACTCCTGCTGGCCGAGCGCTTCGGAGTGCGCCCCGACTACTACACCTGCCCGCCGGACCTGGGCCTGATGATGCAGGAGGCGGACGCGGCGGTCCTGATCGGGGACGCGGCCCTGCGGGCGAACCTGCACTACGCGCCCCGGCTCGGGCTCCAGGTGCACGACCTGGGTGAGTTGTGGAAGGAGTGGACGGGGCTGCCCTTCGTGTTCGCCGTGTGGGCGGCCCGTCGTGACTACCTGGAGCGGGAGCCCGAGGTGGTGCGCCAGGTGCACGAGGCGTTCCTCGCCTCCCGTGACCTGTCGTTGGAGGAGGTCACCAAGGTGGCCGAACAGGCCGCGCGGTGGGAGACGTTCGACACGGAGGTACTGGAACGGTACTTCCGGACGCTCGACTTCCGTTTTGCCGCTCCGCAGCTGGCCGCCGTCTCCGAGTTCGCCCGTCGGGTGGGCCCGACGACCGGCTTCCCGGCGGACGTCCGGGTGCGACTCCTCCCGTCGTGAGCGGACCGCGTCCGGCCGGGCCACCGCCCCCTCCCGCCGGAAGCCGGCACCCTGCACCGCAGCCGAACGCCGAGCACCGCACCCGAACGCCGTGCACCGGACCCGAACGCCGCGCAACGAACCCGAACGGGTCGGAACGGAACGCAACGGAACGGAGCACGACGGAACGGAACACGACGGAACACGACGGAACCGCGCGGTACCGGGTTTCCGCGCGCTGGTCGTGCGCTGGTCGTGCGCATTCCGCGTGAATCGCTTTAGCGGCGTCAAAGCGTGCTGACGGCGTCCTGGAATTCCCCGGGGCGTCACCGTGCATTTCCCTAACCCCCGGCGGGCCTTCCGACCCCGGGCCCGGGGGGACGCAACCGGGCACGGTCCCCGCTCCGCGCGGAACGGGACGGTCCCGTTCGACGCGCCAATCATGTCCGGCGTCAATTACGGGGGCATTTGCGGGACGAACGGGAACGTCCCCGGCAACGGGTTTTCCCTGAACGGCGAC
This sequence comes from Streptomyces sp. NPDC005955, assembly GCF_042871255.1. Classification (NCBI taxonomy): domain Bacteria; kingdom Bacillati; phylum Actinomycetota; class Actinomycetes; order Kitasatosporales; family Streptomycetaceae; genus Streptomyces; species Streptomyces sp. NPDC005955. The sequence continues at coordinate 76,769 of NZ_JBIAIF010000007.1, forward strand.
TGAGGGGGCGTCCGGGCCCGGGGGGACTCCCGCGGCACGGGTCGAATCCGTATCCGCCCGGACGCCGACCCGACGGCCCCGCACCGCCCCCGTACCGCGCGGGGCTACGCTGCTGCGCACAGCCATGTGCTTCTGGGGGAGGCCGACGTCGTGCAGCCGGGCACCGTACAACCACTCGACGTCGACGAACCGACCGCCATCGGCCCCTACCGCCTGGTCGGCCGCCTCGGCTCCGGCGGGATGGGCCGGGTCTACCTCGGGCGCAGCGCCGGCGGCCGGACGGTCGCCGTCAAGGTCGTGCACCCGCACTTCGCTCGCGACGAGGAGTTCCGGGCCCGGTTCCGCCGTGAGGTGGCCGCCGCCCAGCGGGTCGGCGGTGCCTGGACGGCCCCCGTCCTGGACGCCGACCCGACCGCCGCGGTGCCCTGGGTGGCGACCGGTTACGTCGCGGGCCCCTCGCTGGCCCGCGCGGTCGGCGGCCCGGACGGGCCCGTACCGCTTCCCGCGCACACGGTCCGCACCCTCGGTGCGGGGCTCGCCGAAGCCTTGGTCCGGGTGCACGGGCTGCGGCTCGTCCACCGCGACGTGAAGCCCTCGAACGTGCTCCTCACCCTCGACGGTCCGCGGCTGATCGACTTCGGCATCGCCCGGGCGACCGACGGCACCACCACCCTCACCTCCACCGGCGTCTCCATCGGCTCACCCGGCTACATGGCGCCCGAGCAGATCCTCGGCGGGGACGTCACGGGCGCGGCGGACGTCTTCTCGCTCGGCGCGGTCCTGGCCTTCGCCGCGAGCGGTGCGTCCCCGTTCCCCGGGGACTCCTCGGCCTCGCTGCTCTACCGGGTCGTCCACGAGGAGCCGGAGCTGACGGGGGTCACCGGGGAACTGCGCGAGGTCGTGGCCGCCTGTCTGGCGAAGGACCCCGACGACCGGCCGGACGCCGCGGAACTGGTGCGGCGACTGGCGCCCGGGGGCACCGCCCCGCTGGTGGCCGCCGGCTGGCTGCCGACGGCGCTGGTGGCCGAGGTGAGCCGGGTGGCGGTGGGCCTGCTGGACCTGGACGCGGTCCCGCACCGGGAACCCCCGGCACCCGCCGCCGGCCCCACCGGCCCGGTCCCCTTCACCAGCCCGTCCGTGGGCGGCCCCGGCACGACCCTGCCCGGCGGTGGTCGGGTGGGGCCGCCGCCGCCCTTCCCGCCCGCGGCCGTCCCCCCGGCGCCGGCCGCCGTCCCCGCCGAGGCCCCGATCGACACCGCGCCGCCCGGCCGGATCTCCGTCGAGGCGAGCGCCGAACGCACGGCGGACGTCCGCGGCCGCCGTCGCCGGGTGAGCTGCACGATCGCCCTGGTCGTGGTGGGCGCCCTGGCCGCCGTCTCGGTGGGCTCGACGTTCTGGTTCGACCTGCTCGGCGGGGGCAGTTCGGGTGACCGTGCGCCGGGCTCCTCCGACGCCAAACGACCGGCCGTGCCCGAGCGGTACCTCGGCACCTGGGAGGGCGAGGGCTTCGCCCTGTCCGACACCCTGCCGATGGGCACCTTCACCGTCACCGTCCGGCAGGCCGCGAAGGGCGCCACGGTCGGGACGTTCCGGCAGGTCGACCCGATCGAAGGGGTCTGCGAGAACGTCCTGGTGTTGCGCAGCGCCGACGCGAAGCGCCTCGTCGCCACCGGCCGTCCCCTGGAGTCGAACCCGTACCAGTGCACGACCGGGGCCCACGAGGTCCGGTTGGTGCCGACCGAGGAGGGCTTGCGCTACGAGTCCGACAACGCACGGGCGGGCAACCCCACGGCCCGACTGAGGAAGGTCTCCTGAGCTGCGGGGAAGGTCCTCGGGTTACGGGGCGCACTCCGCGGCGCCGCGCTCCGTGGTGAGCTCGAAGGTCTGCCACACGCCCCGCTCGCTCAGCCGTAGCCGGGTCTCGTAGAGCACGTGGGCGTCCGCCCCGCGCGGGGCCGGGCCGACCTTGCCGGTCACCCGGTTCTTGGGGGACAGCCTCGATTCGTCGGCGCAGAAGGACAGGGCCGCGCGGGGCCGGTCCGGAAGGTCCAGCAGACCGTCGGGGAGGTCGAGGTCCGGCTTGAAGTAACGGACGAAGCCCGTGGGCCGGGAGCCGGAGGCGACGCCGTCGCGGGTGTGCGCGCGGACGGTCGACAGGGCCTTCCCGGTGAAGAAGAACTCCACCGCCCCCGTGGTGGTCTCGCCGCTGACCAGCGCGTCCAGCACCGCGCCCCGCGCCAGACCGGCGTCGCCCAGCAGCAGGTCCCGCTCGGAGTCGTGGGTCACCCAGGTCTCGTACCGCTCCGTGAGGTCACGGGGGAGGGTGACGTCGGGGCGTTCGGTGCGGGGCAGGGCGCTGCCGGTTTCGAGCGGCGCGACGGAGGCGCTGAGCGTGGGCGTGGGGGCGGCCCGCTGCGTCGCCCCGTCCTTCGACCCGCCTGCGCAGCCTGTGAGCAGCAGGGTCGTCGCCAGCCCGAACGCCGCGGCGGACCGTGCCGTCCACCCGGGGCCCCGGAGCCCGCCGCCGGACCCCGTCGTGACCGTGCGCATGTGTCGTCTCCTCGCTGCGTGCCCCCGGAGAGGCCCCCCACCCGCGGGTCGGGGTCTCCCGTGCGGTGACGACGGGAACCGGGCCCACGGTTGCGCCCTTCCCCTGACGGTGTGATTTCGGCCAACGTCCGTCCCGGGACGCGGAAACGGTATCCAGGCGGGCGCCGGGGTGGCCAGGGTGGACCCCGCGAGCGGTGGGCAGCGGGCCGACCGCCGGGGGAGCGGGGGCGGCATGGGTACGGGCGGGGCGGTCGTGACGGTGGTGGCGGCGCTGTGGGGGCTCGCCGCCGGTGCGTTGCTCCCCCGGGTGGCGTACCGCCTGTCGGTGGAGCCCGGCGAACCCTGGCGCGCGCACGACCCGCACGGGCGCCCGCTGCCCCGCGGGGTGCGCGGCTGGCTGGGCCCGGCGCGCTGCGCCGAGGGCCGCCTGGGCCCCGGGACGCCGCTGGTCGCAGGGGTGACGGCGGTCGTCTGCGCGCTGCTCGCGGGCACCACCGGAGTACGGCCGGAAGTCGCCGTTTGGCTGCTGCTGGTGCCGCCGGCGGTGCTGCTCGCCCTCGTGGACCTGGCGGTGAAGCGGCTGCCCGACGTGCTGACCCTGCCGCTCGCCGCCGCCGCGCCGGTGCTCCTGGGCGCCGCCGCCCTGCTCCCCGGCCACGGGGGCAGTTGGCCGGGCGCCCTGCTCGGTGCGCTGGTGCTGGGCGCCGGATACCTCGTCCTGTTCCTGGTGAACCCCGACGGCATGGGCTTTGGCGACGTGAAGCTCGCCCTGTCGCTCGGCGCCGCCCTCGGCTGGTACGGCTGGGGCGCCGTCCTCGTCGGCACCTTCGCCGGGTTCCTGTTCGCCGCGCTGTACGGGGCGGTGCTGGTGGTGCGGCGGCGCGCGACCCGGCGCACGGCCATCCCCTTCGGGCCGTTCCTGCTCGGCGGGGCCCTCGTCGGCGTCCTGCTCGGCGGGTACGGGGCCTGACGGCGGCCCGTTCCCGGGAGCCGCACCCCGCTGACGTACGCTGGATCGGACCGACCAACCCCTGCCGAAAGGGACCGCCCGGTGACCGAGAAGGCCGGCCTCCAGCCCATCCTCGACCGTGCCGCCGCGGGTGGCCGGATCACGCCCGAGGAAGCCCTCGACCTGTACCGGGACGCGCCGCTGCACGCCCTGGGCTCCGCCGCCGACGCCGTCCGCCGGCTGCGGTACGCGGGGACCGAGCACATCGCGACGTACATCATCGAGCGGAACATCAACTACACCAACGTGTGCGTGACGGCGTGCAAGTTCTGCGCCTTCTACGCGGCCCCCAAGGACAAGAAGAAGGGCTGGACGCGCGAGCTCGACGACATCCTGCGCCGCTGCGCGGAGACCGTCGAACTCGGCGGCACCCAGATCATGTTCCAGGGCGGCCACCACCCCGACTACGGCGTCGAGTACTACGAGGAGCACTTCGCCGCGATCAAGGGGGCGTTCCCGCAGCTCGTCATCCACTCCCTCGGCGCCTCCGAGGTCGAGCACATGGCGCGGATCTCCAAGGTCTCCGTGGAGGAGGCCGTCACCCGCATCCACGCGGCCGGGCTGGACTCGTTCGCCGGGGCCGGCGCGGAGCTGCTGCCGGCCCGCCCGCGCAAGGCCATCGCCCCGCTCAAGGAGAGCGGCGAGCGCTGGCTGGAGATCATGGAGACGGCGCACGGCCTGGGCGTCGAGTCCACGTCCACCATGCTCATGGGGACCGGCGAGACCAACGCCGAGCGCATCGAGCACCTGCGGATGATCCGGGACGTACAGGACCGCACGGGCGGCTTCCGCGCCTTCATCCCGTACACGTACCAGCCGGAGAACAACCACCTCAAGGGCCGTACGCAGGCCACCCTCTTCGAGTACCTGCGCATGATCGCGATCGCCCGGCTCTTCTTCGACAACGTCGCGCACATCCAGGGCTCCTGGCTGACCACCGGCAAGGAGGTCGGCCAACTCTCCCTGCACTACGGCGCGGACGACCTCGGGTCGATCATGCTGGAGGAGAACGTCGTCTCCTCGGCCGGGGCCAAGCACCGGTCCAACCGGCTGGAGATCATCGACCTGATCCGCAAGGCCGGGCGGGTCCCCGCGCAGCGGGCCACCACGTACGAGCACCTGGTGGTGCACGACGACCCGGCGAACGACCCGGTGGACGAGCGGGTGCAGTCGCACATCTCCTCGACCGCCATCGCCGGGGGCACCGCGCACCCCGAACTCAAGCTCCTCAGCAGCAACTGACCCGCCGGTGCTGACCCTCCACACCGGCCGGGAACTGGTCCTCGACTGGGACGGCGGCCCGTCCGTGCCGCACGGCGCGGTCGCCGTACGCGGGGACCGGATCGCCGCGATCGGCGCGCTCGACGTCCTGCGGGAGCGGTTCCCCACCGCCCGGGTGCGGTCCTGGCCCGGGGTGCTCGGTCCGGGGCGGGTGCACGACGGCGCACTGCCCGGGGCGCCCTCGCCCCGGGAGCGGGTGCACGCGGTGCTCACCACGGGCGGCGTCGCCGTGGTGGCCGGCCACCTCACCGATCCGGCCCTGCGGTCCGCGGCCGAGCGGGCCGGGGTCCTCGTCCGCCCCGACGGACGGCCGTTGGCGCTCGCCGAGTCGGCCCGCGCGGACCTCGCCGCCTTCGACGGCGACCCGCTCGGGGGCGCCCCGGGCGAATGCCTCGTCACGGTCTGCGCCGGCCGCATCGTGCACCGCCGCCGATAGCGCCCCCGTCCCGGGCGGGCGGCGGGGGGCTGCGACAATGGGGGGGTGACCCGCGCATCCCTGGACAAGCAGCCGCACGACGTCGCTTCGATGTTCGACGACGTCGCGGAACGCTACGACCTCACCAATGACGTGCTGTCCCTCGGACAGGACCGGATCTGGCGCCGCGAGGTCGCCAAGGCGGTGGACGCCCGGCCCGCGCAGAAGGTCCTGGACCTGGCCGCCGGAACCGCCACCTCCTCCCTCCCGTTCGTCCGCGCCGGCGCCTACGTCGTGCCCTGCGACTTCTCCCTCGGCATGCTCAAGGTCGGCAAGCGGCGCAACCCCTGGCTGCCGCTCACGGCGGGCGACGCGACCCGACTGCCGTTCAAGGACGACACCTTCGACGCGGTCACCATCTCCTTCGGGCTGCGCAACGTCCACGGCACCGAGCGGGCCCTGCGCGAGATGCTGCGCGTCACCCGGCCCGGCGGACGCGTCGTCATCTGCGAGTTCTCCCACCCCACCTGGGCCCCGCTGCGCACCGCCTACAGCGAGTACCTGATGCGCGCCCTGCCGCCGGTGGCCCGCGCGGTGTCCTCGAACCCCGAGGCGTACGTGTACCTCGCCGAGTCCATCCGCGACTGGCCGGACCAGCCCCGGTTGGCCGCGATGCTGCAGGACACGGGTTGGTCGCGGGTCGCCTGGCGGAACCTGTCGGGCGGGATCGTGACCCTGCACCGGGGCTTCAAGCAGGGCTGAGCCCCCGTCGCTCGCACCCCGTTGCGGTACGGGGCCGTCCACTCCCGGTCGAATCGGCCCAACTTCCTTGCGCAGATGTCTGGATGACGGGAACCGGTGGCACCGAAGATGTGTCCGTTGACTACGTGATCGCGCCCCGTAGCGGGTGTCTCACTCCCGGTCCCGGACGACGGAGCGTGCCCTGATGGCGTCGTACTGCCCGTACTGCGGAACACCCGCTCCCGAAGAGGGTCGCTTCTGCATGAGCTGCGGGCGGGAACGCCCGCTCGTGCCCGACCCCCCGACGGCGCCACCGGCGCCCCAGGCCCCGCCCGTGCCGACCGGCCCGCCCACCGGCCAGGTGCCCACCGGCCAGGTGTCGACGGCGAAGGTCCCGCCCGCGCCGCCCGGCGCCCCACCCTCACCCACGCCGCCCGTACCCGTCCCGCCCCCGCCGGCTCCCGGCGGGGCCGTCGGGGAGCCCGAACTCATCGCCTCCAGCGCACCGCCGCCGCCTCCCGTCGGACAGGTCCCCCCGGCCGCACCGGGGTTCACCGCCCACCCGCCCGGTCACGTACTGCCGCCGCCCCCGGCCCCGCCGTCCAGCGCGGGCCCGTTCCTGCGGCGGGCCTTCGGCGGAGACTGGGGCGGGGCGCTCCAGGCCGCCGTGTGGCCGCTGGTGCTCCTGGTGGCGGTCACCTTCGCGCTCGCCGCGCCCACCTACGGTCAGGACACGTCCGACCCGGACGCCGTGGGCTTCGGCGACCGCTTCCAGGTCAGCCTCGGCATGGTGCTCCAGTCGGTGGGCGGGGACGTCACGTTCCAGGAGTCCCGATCGGAGGGCGACGAGTACGGGGACGAATACGGCGACGATTACGGGGACACGTACGGATCGGACTCCTCGGCGCTCGGCGGCACGGACGGCACGGACGGCGAGAAGGTCGAGATATCGCTGGTCCCGCTCACCGTCACGGCCCTGTGGCTGCTCGCCCTCTACGGCGGACTGCGGGCCCTGCGCACCCGGACCCGGCAACGGTCCGCCCTCGGCTTCCCGGCGCCCGGCGCCCCGGCGGACCCCTGGGCGGCGGCCACGCCGTGGACCCGGGGCGCCACCTCCGGGCTCGAAGCGGCCGTGCGGGTCAGCGTGCTCGTCGCCGGCGGGGTGCTGGTGCTGGCCCTGTTCGCCCGGCCCTCCATCAAGGACGTCGAGATGTCCGGGGCGCTGTGGGCGGTCCCGGGCGCGCTGCTGCTGAGCGCGGTGCTGTCGGCGGTCGTCCTCGGCCGTGACGAACACGCCGGCTGGCTCGCCGCCCGGCCGGGCCTGCTGCGGTTCACCCAGGCGTTCGGCACCGCCCTGCGGGCGATGGGCTTCGCACTGGGCCTGTGCGCCGTGATCCTGCTCGTCGTCTACCTGCAACACGACGAGTTCGAGGACGGCGGTTCGCTGGGCGGCGACTACTCCTCGTACACCGTCGCCCTGCTCCTGCTGCTGAACTTCGCGGTGTCCGGGCTCGGTTTCTCCTGGGGCGCCGCCACCGGGGTGGAGGCCGGCAGCGGCGGGGGACGGGAGCGCGAGACCTTCGGCCTCTCCGAACTCGGCGATGCGGTCGGTGGGTGGGCGGTCGCCGGTTCGCTCACGGCGGGCGCGGTGTGCGCGGTGTTCCTGGGCGTCCTCGCGGCCCGTCGTCACCCGGGGACCGCGGACCGGGTGCTGGCGGGCGCGCTGTTCCTGGGGCTGCTCCTGGTCCTGGTGGCGATCGGCAGCTACGGGATGGAGCAGCAGGGTCCCGACGGCGGCTACGGGTCCTTCGGGGGCACGGAGATCGGTACTCAGGTGGGGGACGCCCTGCTCTTCGGGCTCCTGTGGGTCGCCGGCGGCATCCTGGTGGGTGCGTTGCTGGTCCGGATGGTTTCCCCTCCGACGGTGCGGGCACCTCAGCGGTAGCGGTACGTGTTCGGCTGCGGGCCGGCCGTTCGCGCAGTTCCCCGCGTGCGCGGTCCGGCTCGGGTGCGCTGCCCCTGATCGGGTGCGCTGTGCATTTCGCGCAGTTCCCCGCGCCCCTATCGGGGCACGCCTGCCGGCCCAGCAGCATCGCAAGGCGCCCCGTCAGGGCCCGCGCGCCCAGCGGAGCGCACCGGATCGGGGGCGCGGGGAACTGCGCGAGACCACAGCGCACCTGTGCAGGGCAGCGGAGTTCGGGCGGGTCGCACCGGATGGGGGCGCGGGGAACTGCGCATCCGCCCAGCGCACGCGGACTGAACCGCGCACGAGCACCGGGACGCACCAGATCGGGGGCACCGCGCACCGCACCGCACCGTACGCGTCAAACGCAACCCACCGCGGAGCCTACGTCCCGCAGGGCGACCGCTCCCGGCCCACCCCGTCCGGCTCGGGCCCGGGCCGCCGAGGCTCCCGCACCCCGGAGCCGCCGTCCCCCTCCCCGGGCCCCAGGTCGAACCAGACGGTGACCGTGGCGCCCCGCGGCACCTCGACCCCGGCCGCGGGGTACTGCCGCACCACGTAGTCGACGACGGCATGCTGCAGATCGGGCCGGTCGGGCGCGGTGAGCAGCACTCCGTGCGCCTGCGCGGCAGCCTTCGCGTCCACGGCCATCAGACCGACGAGCCGAGGGACCCGTACGTCATGTGTTCTGGGTGCAAAGCGCACAAACTCACCCCCAGTGGTACCGAAAAGGGTAGCTCCGACACCGGCCCGCCCGGAAGCGCCGCGACCCCGCGTACGCGGAGCGTGATGCCCGTCCCACGGGAGCGCGCTCATCAGGGCGCGCCCCCGGCACCGTGCACACGCCCCGCGGGCGCCGGGCCCTACAGGTCGAGCCGGAAGCAGTACGCCAGCCGTCCGCCCGGGGTGGCGAACTCCTCCGCCCGCTCCATGCCCAGCCGTTCGGTCACCGCGAGCGAGCGGGCGTTCTCGGAGTCCACCATCGCCACCACGTGCCGCACCCCGGCGCCGCGCACCGCGTCGAGCCCGGCGAGCGCCGCCGCGGTCGCGTACCCGCGCCCCCAGTGCGCGCGCCCCAGCCGCCAGCCGATCTCCATCTCGCCCACCGGCCCCCAGTCCCGCGGCCAGGGCTGCGCGCCGGCGAACCCCAGCACCTCACCGCCACCGTCACCGGTCACCGTCCAGAGACAGAAGCCGAGTTCCGCGTGGTGACGCCGTTGCCTGGCGGTCAACTCCTCGTACGCGGACGGTTCCGCCGACGTCCCGCCGAGGAAGTGCATCACCTCCGGGTCGTCGAACACCCGGTGCCAGTGGTGGGCGTCCTCGTGGGTGGGCACCCGCAGCCGCACCGCGGGGAGCGACACGGCGGACGGCGCGACGGACGGGACGGCGGGGCGTACGGGTTGACTCACTGGGCGGCCCTTCGGCTGGCTGGTCAGTTCCGCCTCATAGACTGCACGTGTCCCGTGCCGGACGGCACGTAGAAATCCACGTCCCTGGGGAGAACCCGCCGTGACCGAGCCGCTCTCCGAACACCGCGCAGATGTGATCGTCGTCGGGGCCGGACCGGCCGGCTCGACGACCGCGTACTACCTGGCCAAGGCGGGCCTGGACGTACTGCTGCTGGAGAAGACCGCCTTCCCGCGGGAGAAGGTCTGCGGCGACGGCCTCACCCCGCGCGCCACCAAACAGCTCGTCGCGATGGGCATCGACATCTCCGAGGAGGCGGGGTGGCTGCGCAACAAGGGTCTGCGGATCATCAGCGGCGGCACCCGGCTCCAGCTGGATTGGCCGGAACTCGCCAGCTTCCCGGACTACGGACTGGTCCGCAAACGCGACGACTTCGACGAACAACTCGCCCAGCAGGCCCAGAAGGCGGGCGCCCGGCTCTACGAACGCTGCAACGTCGGTGCACCCGTCACCGACCCCCGCACCGGCCGGATCACCGGTGTCGAGGCCAAGCTCGGTGACGAGAAGACGCCCGTCACCTTCCACGCCCCGGTCGTGGTCGCCGCGGACGGCAACTCCACCCGGCTGTCGCTGGCGATGGGGCTGCACCGGCGCGAGGACCGTCCGATGGGCGTCGCCGTGCGCACCTACTTCACCTCGCCCCGCCACGACGACGACTACCTGGAGTCCTGGCTGGAGCTGTGGGACCGGCGCGGCCCGGTGGACAAGCTGCTGCCGGGCTACGGCTGGGTCTTCGGCATGGGCGACGGCACGTCCAACGTCGGTCTCGGCGTCCTCAACACCACCGCCTCGTTCAAGGAGCTCGACTGGCGCGAGGTGCTGAAGGCGTGGTGCGCCTCGATGCCCGAGGAGTGGGGCTACACCGAGGAGAACATGACGACCCCGATCCGGGGCGCCGCGCTGCCGATGGCGTTCAACCGCCAACCCCACTACACGCGGGGGTTGCTGCTCGTCGGTGACGCGGGCGGGCTGGTCAACCCGTTCAACGGCGAGGGCATCGCGTACGCCATGGAGTCCGGGCAGATCGCGGCCGAGGTCATCGTCCAGGCCAACGCCCGTACGACGCCCGCGCAACGCGAACTCGCGCTCCAGCGGTACCCGAAGGTCCTCAAGGACACGTACGGCGGCTACTACAACCTCGGTCGCGCCTTCGTGAAGCTGATCGGGAACCCGAAGATCATGAAGCTCGCGAGCGAGCGCGGTCTGACGCATCCGGTGCTGATGCGCTTCACCCTCAAGATGCTCGCCAACCTCACCGACCCCACGGGGGGCGATGCGATGGACCGCATCATCAACGGCCTCACCAAGGTCACCCCCCGCGCCTGAGCGTGCGTGGGCGACCACCCGCGCCCCTGAAGGGGCTCTCCTCCCGAGCAGCGCACGCCCGCCGGGACGGGCCCGAAGGGGGCGCGGGGAACTGCGCGGGCAACCCCAGCGCACCCGCGGAACACGAAGGCCGTCACCCGGGGGAGAGCGACGGCCTTCGACGTGGTGCGGGAGGTGCGGGGCGCTCAGAGCACCCGGACGGCACCGTCGGCGGGGTAGCCCGACAGGTCCTGGATGACGACGCCCTTCGCGGGGTTCGCGGCGTCCAGGTACTGGCCGTTACCGATGTAGACGCCCGTGTGGTACGCCGAGCCGGCACCGCCCCAGTAGAGGATGTCGCCGACCTGGAGGTTCGACGTGCCGACCTGGGTGCCGGCCGTCGACTGCTGCTGCGAGGTGCGCGGCAGGTTGATGTTGGCCTGCTTGAAGGCGGCCTGGACGAGGCCCGAGCAGTCCCAGGAGCTGGGGCCCGTGGCACCCATGACGTAGGCGTCGCCCACCTGCGCCTTGAGGAAGGCGATGACGGCGTTCAGATTGCCGCTGGACGGGGTGGCGGCGCCCTGCTGGTTGCCGCTGGAGGACGAGTTGCCCGAGCCGGCGGAGCCGGAGCCGGAGGAGTTGCCCGAGTCGGAGGAACCGGACGAGCCGCCGGCGGCGGGGGCCGAAGCGGTGGCGAGCGCGGTGCGCTCGTCGGAGGTGCGGGAGGCGCGCTCCTCGGCCTTGCGCTCGGCCTCGGCGGCGGCGCGCTCCTCGGCCTTCTTCGCCTCCGCCTTGCGGACGGCCTCGTCGCGGTCCTTCTTCGCCTGCTTGGCGGCCTTCTCGGTGGCCGCGTCGCGCTCGGCCTCGACCTGCTCCTGCTGTGCCTGGAGCTCGTAGGTCGCGGCGGTGAGCTGGGTGGCGCTCGCCGAACGGGCGACCTGCACGGACAGGTCGGAGGAGAGCGTGGGGAGTTCGATGGTCTCGGTCACGGGCTCGGCGGCGGACGCCGATCCGGCCGAACCGGCCACCGCGAGGGTGCTGAGCACGCCACCGGCCACTCCGGCGCGCAGCTTCGTGGCGTTGCCGCGGCGGGGCTTCCGGTGGCTGGGTATGTGAGCGGTGTGGGACATGCTCCACCGCTATCAGGGGGTCACCGTTACCTTCAAGAAACGTGGCCTGCGCCACAGTTGCGCCGGGGCTGCCCTGAATCCCGGGCGTGTCGACCTTTATTGACGCCGTAACGGACAATGCGGGCGTTGGTGATCATGCCTGTGATCACACGGTTTCTTGTTTACGTCCGAATTGCCCTGCGCTTACCACTGGTTACGGAGGATGGCCAAGCCCGGTAAGTCACACAGGGCGTGTCGTGTGACGGAGGTCACAGAGGGGGCCTCTCGTCGTGCTCGCGGACGGCTTCCGGCAGCTCGATCGCGTCGGTGCCTCCCCTCGTTCCCATCCTCGCACACCGCGGCAGCTCCGTCGCTGTGCGTCGCCGTCGCCCTCCGTCACCACCCGCTGTCGGGGTGTCGTCGTCGGGGGGTGGGCGTCGCGCGGCCGCGCTCGTCGCGTCGACCGTCCCGAAGGTTCTGATTCAGATGGATCGTCCCGGTGACATCGCCTCTGTGACGGATGTGGCGTGAGAGGTGTTCTGGGGTGGCTGAAGCGTCGCCGCTCGTGAACGGGAGCGCGTAGTGGCGCCCGGCGGGCGGGTGTTCACATCGCGTTCACAGAGCCGGGTCGGAAGAGGGCGGATGTGAACGCGACTCCACTATCAAGGCATTGCGTCCAGCGCGAATTTGCCTGAACGGTGCATCGCTTGATAGTGCAAACCCCGTTTCACCTGCGCCGACGAGCCAACTTGTCACGTCTCGTGACCGCACCGCCGCTTCGCGTACGAAGATCACTGCTCATCCGACTTGATGATCCTTCGCCGGGTGGTGGAGATCACAAAGCTGATCAAGACCCCCGTGTCGCAGATCACAGACCCACAGGCATAGGATGCACCGCAGTTGGGCTTGTGACCTGCTTCACATGCACGCGATCTTGGTAGGCGCTCCGGGAGTGACCTGGGGGGCTTCCCGAGGTGGCAGAGGCTCATGGGGCCTACGGGACGGGAGAGTTCCGCAGGGCTCGTGGGGCGCATGGGGCGGGTGACGGGTTCGAAGCCTCCCCGGCCCCGTGGTCGCGGGGGGACCGCCGAAGCAGTCAATGCCGACTGAGAGGAGCGAGGAGCGGTGAACGCATATGCGCCCATCCTCGTACTGGGAGCCCTCGGGGCAGGCTTTGCGATCTTCTCCGTGGTCATGGCCACGCTTATCGGTCCAAAGCGATACAACCGGGCGAAGCTCGAAGCGTACGAATGCGGTATCGAACCGACACCGACGCCAGCGGGCGGCGGGCGGTTCCCGATCAAGTACTACCTGACGGCGATGCTCTTCATCATCTTCGACATCGAGATCGTCTTCCTGTACCCGTGGGCCGTCAGCTTCGACGCCCTGGGTCTTTTCGGGCTCGTGGAGATGTTGCTCTTCGTGCTCACCGTCTTCGTCGCCTACGCGTACGTGTGGCGGCGCGGCGGCCTGGAATGGGACTGAAACCCGCGAGGGACAGAAGGGTCTAGGAGCCACCCATGGGACTCGAAGAGAAACTGCCGAGCGGATTTCTGCTGACCACCGTCGAACAGGCCGCGGGCTGGGTGCGCAAGGCGTCCGTCTTCCCCGCCACCTTCGGCCTCGCGTGCTGCGCGATCGAGATGATGACGACGGGCGCGGGCCGCTACGACCTCGCGCGCTTCGGCATGGAGGTGTTCCGCGGTTCACCGCGCCAGGCCGACCTGATGATCGTCGCCGGCCGCGTCAGCCAGAAGATGGCGCCCGTGCTGCGGCAGGTCTACGACCAGATGCCGAACCCCAAGTGGGTCATCTCGATGGGCGTCTGCGCGTCCTCGGGCGGCATGTTCAACAACTACGCGATCGTCCAGGGCGTCGACCACGTCGTGCCCGTGGACATCTACCTGCCGGGCTGCCCGCCGCGGCCCGAAATGCTGCTGGACGCGATCCTCAAGCTGCACGAGAAGATCCAGACCTCCAAGCTCGGCGTCAACGCCGAGGAGGCGGCCCGCGAGGCGGAGGAAGCGGCCCTCAAGGCGCTCCCGACCATCGAGATGAAGGGGCTGCTGCGATGAGCGAGGGCAACGGCGTGAACCCCGACCGGGAACTCAACGCCCAGAACCTCCCGGGCCAGCGCGGCGACCACGGCGAGGAGATCCGCGTCCAGCGCGGCATGTTCGGCGCCGGGGGCACCGGGGACACCTCCGGCTTCGGCGGGCTGGTCCGCTCGGTGCGGCTGCCCGGCGAGGCCACCCGCCCCTACGGCGGCTGGTTCGACGAGGTCGCCGACGAACTCGAAGGCGCCCTGGAGGAACAGGGTCTCGTCCCCGAGGAGGCGATCGAGAAGACGGTCGTCGACCGCGACGAGTTGACCTTCCACATCGAGCGCGGCTATCTGGTGCGCGTCGCCCAGATCCTGCGCGACGACCCGGCGCTCCGCTTCGAACTGTGCACCGGCGTCAGCGGGGTGCACTACCTCGGGGACCGGGGCCGCGAACTGCACGCCGTCTACCACCTGCGCTCGATCACCCACAACCGGTTGATCCGCCTGGAGGTCTCGGCCCCCGACGCCGACCCGCACATCCCCTCGCTGGTCCGCGTCTACCCCACCAACGACTGGCACGAGCGCGAGGCGTACGACTTCTTCGGCATCGTCTTCGACGGCCACCCCGCACTCACCCGGATCATGATGCCGGACGACTGGCAGGGCTTCCCGCAGCGCAAGGACTACCCCCTGGGCGGCATCGCCGTCGAGTACAAGGGCGCCCAGATCCCGGCTCCCGACCAGCGGAGGTCGTACTCCTGATGACCACTTCATCTGCCTTCCCGAGGGAAACGACCGAAGGCGCCGTCTACACGGTCACCGGTGGCGACTGGGACGAGATCGTCGAGTCCGCCGCCAAGGCCGACGACGAGCGCATCATCGTCAACATGGGTCCCCAGCACCCCTCCACGCACGGGGTGCTCCGACTGATCCTGGAGATCGACGGGGAGACGGTCACCGAGGCCCGCTGCGGCATCGGCTACCTCCACACCGGCATCGAGAAGAACCTCGAATACCGGACCTGGACCCAGGGCACCACCTTCGTGACCCGCATGGACTACCTGACGCCGTTCTACAACGAGGCGGCGTACTGTCTGGCGGTCGAGAAGCTGCTCGGCATCGAGGACGAGGTCCCCGACCGGGCCACCGTGATCCGGGTGCTCCTGATGGAGCTCAACCGGCTGTCGTCGCACCTGGTCTGCATCGCCACCGGCGGCATGGAACTCGGCGCGACCACCATCATGATCTACGGCTTCCGCGACCGCGAACTCATCCTCGACATCTTCGAACTGATCACCGGCCTCCGGATGAACCACGCGTTCATCCGGCCCGGCGGACTCGCCCAGGACCTGCCCCCCGGCACGATCGACCACCTGCGCGACTTCCTCAAGAAGATGAAGAAGAACCTCCCCGAGTACGACAAGCTCGCCACCGGGAACCCGATCTTCAAGGCCCGCATGCAGGACGTCGGTTACCTCGACCTCACCGGCTGCATGGCCCTCGGCGCCACCGGACCCGTACTGCGCTCCGCCGGCCTCCCGCACGACCTGCGCAAGTCCCAGCCGTACTGCGGCTACGAGACGTACGACTTCGAGGTCCCGACCGCCGACACCTGCGACTCCTACGGACGCTTCCTGGTCCGGCTGGAGGAGATGCGGCAGTCACTGCGGATCGTCGAGCAGTGCATCGACCGGCTGGAGCCCGGCCCGGTCATGGTCGCGGACAAGAAGATCGCCTGGCCCGCCCAGCTCGCCCAGGGCCCGGACGGACTCGGCAACTCCCTCGACCACATCAAGAAGATCATGGGCACCTCCATGGAGGCCCTGATCCACCACTTCAAGCTGGTGACCGAGGGCTTCCGGGTCCCCGCCGGCCAGGCGTACACCGCCGTCGAGTCGCCCAAGGGCGAACTCGGCGTGCACGTGGTGTCCGACGGCGGCACCCGCCCCTTCCGGGTCCACTTCCGCGACCCGTCCTTCACCAACCTCCAGGCCATGGCGGCGATGTGCGAAGGCGGCCAGATCGCCGACGTCATCGTCGCCGTCGCGTCCATCGACCCCGTGATGGGAGGCGTCGACCGGTGACCGCCACACCCGCTCACCCCGCACCCCGAGAGGTGGGCCTGGGCATGCCCCAGCTGCCCGCCGCCGACTACCCGGCCGACGTCCGCTCCCGACTCGAAGCGGACGCCGAGGAACTGATCGCCCGCTACCCCGACTCCCGCTCCGCGCTCCTGCCGCTGCTGCACCTCGTGCAGGCCGAGGAGGGGTACGTCACCCGGACCGGGATGCGGTTCTGCGCCGACGTGCTCGACCTGACCACCGCCGAGGTCACCGCCGTCGCCACCTTCTACTCGATGTACCGGCGCAAGCAGGGCGGTGACTACCAGGTCGGCGTCTGCACCAACACGCTGTGCGCCGTCATGGGCGGCGACGCCATCTTCGAGAGCCTGAAGGAACACCTCGGCGTCGACAACGGCGAGACCACCGAGGACGGCACGGTCACCCTCGAACACATCGAGTGCAACGCGGCCTGCGACTTCGCCCCCGTGGTGATGGTCAACTGGGAGTTCTTCGACAACCAGACCCCCGCCTCCGCCCGGCGCCTCGTCGACGACCTGCGCACCGGCGCCACCGTCGAGCCCACCCGCGGCGCCCCGCTGTGCAGCTTCAAGGAGACCTCCCGCATCCTCGCCGGCTTCCCCGACGAGCGCGCCGGAGCCGTGGACGCGACCGGCGGCGCCGGCCCCGCGTCCCTGATCGGACTGCGCCTGGCCCGCGGCGAGTCCGCCGCCCGCGTCGTCCACCCGCGCGCCGGACACCACGACCCGCACACACCGCAGACCCCGCACACACCGCAGGACACGCCGGCACCCGACCCGTCACACCCGGCGGGCCCGGCCAGCGGGGACACCGAGGAGGGAGCGTGATGACCTTGGCGCCGGAGATCAGCCACAGCAACCCGGAGAAACTGCTCTCACCGGTTCTGTCGGCCTTCTGGGACGAGGAGAAGTCCTGGTCACTGGACGTCTACCGACGGCACGAGGGCTACGAAGGGCTCCGCAAGGCCCTCGCCATGTCGCCCGACGACGTCATCGCCTACGTCAAGGAGTCCGGCCTGCGCGGCCGGGGCGGCGCGGGCTTCCCCACCGGGATGAAGTGGCAGTTCATCCCCCAGGGAGACGGCAAACCCCACTACCTCGTGGTCAACGCGGACGAATCGGAGCCCGGGACCTGCAAGGACATCCCGCTGCTCTTCGCCAACCCGCACTCCCTCATCGAGGGCATCGCCATCGCCTGCTACGCCATCCGCTCGCAGCACGCCTTCATCTATCTGCGCGGTGAGGTCGTCCCCGTGCTGCGCAGGCTGCACGAGGCCGTGCGCGAGGCGTACGACGCGGGCTTCCTCGGCAAGGACGTCCTCGGCAGCGGCCTCGACGTCGTCGTCCACGCCGGCGCCGGCGCGTACATCTGCGGCGAGGAGACCGCTCTCCTGGACTCGCTGGAAGGTCGCCGCGGCCAACCGCGACTGCGCCCCCCCTTCCCTGCCGTCGCGGGCCTGTACGCGTGCCCCACTGTGGTGAACAACGTCGAGTCCATCGCTTCGGTTCCCGCGATCCTCAACCGGGGCAAGGAATGGTTCCGTTCGCTCGGCAGTGAGAAGTCCCCGGGCTTCACCCTGTACTCGCTCAGCGGCCACGTCGCCGGCCCCGGCCAGTACGAGGCACCCCTGGGGATCACCCTGCGCCAACTGCTCGACATGAGCGGCGGGATGCGCCCCGGACACCGCCTCAAGTTCTGGACGCCCGGCGGCTCCTCCACCCCGATCCTCACCGAGGAACACCTCGACGTCCCGCTCGACTACGAGGGCGTCGCCGCCGCCGGCTCCATGCTCGGCACCAAGGCCCTCCAGTGCTTCGACGAGACGACCTGCGTGGTGCGCGCGGTGACCCGCTGGACCGAGTTCTACGCCCACGAGTCCTGCGGCAAGTGCACCCCCTGCCGCGAAGGCACCTACTGGCTCGTCCAGTTGCTGCGCGACATCGAGGCCGGCCGCGGACTGATGCGCGACCTCGACAAGCTGAACGACATCGCCGACAACATCAACGGCAAGTCCTTCTGCGCCCTCGGCGACGGAGCCGCGTCGCCGATCTTCTCCTCGCTCCAGCACTTCCGCGCCGAGTACGAGGAGCACATCACCGGCCGGGGCTGCCCCTTCGACCCCGCCCGGTCCACCGCCTGGGCCGACAACCCCGCCGACACCTCGGAGGTGAACGCATGACGGTCACCACGAGCACCCCCTCCGGGGGCGGCGACGCGGTGCTCCCGCCCGTGGACCTCGTCACCCTGACCGTCGACGGCGTCGAGATCAGCGTGCCCAAGGGCACCCTGGTGATCCGCGCCGCCGAACTCCTCGGGATCGAGATCCCCCGCTTCTGCGACCACCCCCTGCTCGACCCCGCGGGCGCCTGCCGCCAGTGCATCGTCGAGGTGGAGGGCCAGCGCAAGCCCATGGCCTCCTGCACCATCACCTGCACCGACGGGATGGTCGTCCGCACCCAGGTCACCTCCCCGGTCGCCGAGAAGGCGCAGCGCGGGGTGATGGAACTGCTGCTCATCAACCACCCGCTGGACTGTCCCGTCTGCGACAAGGGCGGTGAGTGCCCGCTCCAGAACCAGGCCATGTCGGTCGGTGCCCCGGACACCCGCTTCGAGGGCAGGAAGCGCACCTACGAGAAGCCCGTCCCCATCTCCACCCAGGTGCTCCTCGACCGCGAACGCTGCGTGCTGTGCGCCCGCTGCACCCGCTTCAGCAACCAGATCGCCGGCGACCCGATGATCGAACTCGTCGAGCGGGGCGCCCTGCAGCAGGTCGGCACCGGCGAGGGCGACCCCTTCGAGTCGTACTTCTCCGGCAACACCATCCAGATCTGCCCGGTCGGCGCGCTCACCTCGGCCGCCTACCGGTTCCGCTCCCGCCCCTTCGACCTGGTGTCCTCGCCCAGCGTGTGCGAACACTGCTCCGGCGGCTGCGCCACCCGCACCGACCACCGGCGCGGCAAGGTCATGCGCCGCCTCGCGGCCGACGACCCCGAGGTCAACGAGGAGTGGATGTGCGACAAGGGCCGCTTCGGGTTCCGCTACGCCCAGCGGCCCGACCGGCTCACCCACCCGCTGGTCCGCAACGCCGACACCGGTGAGCTGGAGCCCGCGAGCTGGCCGGAGGCGCTGGACGCGGCGGCCCGCGGACTGGCCGCGGCCCGCGGCCGGGCCGGGGTGCTGACCGGCGGGCGACTGACCGTGGAGGACGCCTACGCGTACGGCAAGTTCGCGCGGGTGGCCCTCGACACCAACGACGTCGACTTCCGGGCCCGGGTGCACAGCGCCGAGGAGGCCGACTTCCTGGCCGCCCGGGTCGCCGGCCGCGGCCGGGACCTCGACGGCAGCGGACTCACGTACCGCACGCTGGAGCGGGCGCCCGCCGTGCTCCTCGTCGGCTTCGAGTCCGAGGAGGAGGCCCCCGGGGTCTTCCTGCGGCTGCGCAAGGCGTGGCGCACCCACGGACAGCGGGTGTTCGCGCTCGCCACCCACGCCAGCCGGGGACTGGAGAAGGCGGGCGGCACCCTGCTGCCGGCCGCCCCCGGCACCGAGACCGAGTGGCTGGACGCCCTGGCCACCGGGATCGGTCTGGAGGCCGGGGGCACCGGGGCCGCCGAGGCGCTGCGCACCGAGGGGGCCGTGCTGGTCGTCGGCGAACGCCTCGCCGGGGTCAAGGGCGGTCTGACGGCCGCCGCACGGGCCGCCACCGCGACCGGCGCCCGACTGGTGTGGATCCCGCGCCGGGCCGGCGAACGCGGCGCGGTCGAGGCGGGCGTCCTGCCGACGCTGCTGCCGGGCGGCCGGCCGGCCACCGACCCGCGGGCCCGTGGCGAGGTCGCCGCGGCCTGGGGCCTCGCCGAACTCCCGCTCCGCCGGGGGCGGGACACCGCCGAGATGGTGGCGGCCGCCGCGGACGGAGTGCTCGGCGCCCTGCTGGTCGGCGGGGTCGAGGTCGAGGACCTCCCGGACCCGGCGCGCGCCCGTGCCGCGCTCGACGGGGCCGCGTTCGTGGTCAGCCTGGAACTGCGGCCCAGCGAGGTCACCGACCGCGCGGACGTGGTGTTCCCGGTCGCGGCGGTCGCCGAGAAGGCCGGCACCTTCCTCAACTGGGAGGGCCGCGCCCGGCCGTTCGAGGCCGCGCTCAAGCCCGACCAGATGTCCCGCCGGGTGGCGCCCACCGATGCGCGCGTCCTCCAGATGCTCGCCGACGCGATGGACGTCCACCTGGGCCTGCCGGACCTCGTCACCCTGCGCCGGGAGGTGGACCGGCTCGGCGGTTGGAGCGGTCCGCGGGCCGACGACCCGGTGACCGCCGGCGGCGCGCTGCCCCGCCCGGCCGCCGGTGAGGCCGTGCTCGCGGGCCACCGGATGCTGCTCGACCGGGGCCGGCTCCAGGACGGCGACGACGCGCTCGCCGGGACCCGGCACGCCGCGGTCGCCCGGCTCTCGGCGGCCACCGCGGCCGAGGCGGGCGTCGCGAACGGCGAGGTCCTCACCGTCACCGGGCCCGCGGGCAGCACCGCGCTGCCGTTGCAGGTGACCCCGATGCCCGACCGGGTCGTGTGGCTGCCGCTCAACTCGGCGGGCGCGGGCGTCGCCGCCGACACCGGGGCGCTGCCCGGCGCCCTGGTCCGGATCGGCCCGGCGGCCCCGCCGGCGTCGGCGTCACAGGAGGGTACGGAGGTGGAGTCATGACGCCCCCGGCGCTGACGTCGCTCGCCCTGGAAGACCTGTCCATGTTCGGCCGCGACCCGTGGTGGCTGGTGGTCATCAAGGCGGTGTTCTGCTTCGCCTTCCTGATGGTGACCGTGCTGGTGTCCATCGTCTGGGAGCGCAAGGTCGTCGCCTGGATGCAGTTGCGGATCGGCCCCAACCGGCACGGTCCGTGGGGCATGCTCCAGTCGCTCGCCGACGGCATCAAGCTGATGCTGAAGGAGGACGTCATCGTCAAGCGCGCGGACAAGGTGGTCTACGTCCTCGCGCCGATCGTCGCGGCGGTGCCCGCGTTCATGGCGATCGCGGTGATCCCGTTCGGCCCCGCCGACAACCAGGTGTCCATCTTCGGGCAGCGCACCACGATGCAGCTCACCGACCTGCCGATCGCGATGCTGTACGTGCTCGCGGTCGCCTCGGTCGGCATCTACGGCATCGTGCTGGCCGGCTGGAGCTCCGGATCGACGTACCCGCTCCTCGGCGGCCTGCGCTCCTGCGCGCAGATGATCTCGTACGAGATCGCCATGGGCGCCGCGTTCGCCTCGGTGTTCCTGTACTCCGGCTCGATGTCCACCTCGGCGATCGTGGACGCGCAGGCGGACCGCTGGTTCGTGGTGCTGCTGCCGGTGTCGTTCCTGATCTACGTGGTCACCATGGTCGGCGAGACCAACCGGGCGCCGTTCGACATGCCGGAGTCCGAGGGCGACCTGGTCGGCGGCTTCAACACCGAGTACTCGTCGATCAAGTTCGCGATGTTCATGCTCGCCGAGTACGTGAACATGGTGACGGTCTCCGCGGTGTCGGTGACGCTGTTCCTGGGCGGTTGGCGGGCCCCGTACCCGATCAGCACCTTCTGGGAGGGCGCCAACCAGGGCTGGTGGCCGATGCTCTGGTTCATCGTCAAGGTCCAGCTGCTGTTGTTCTTCTTCATCTGGCTGCGCGGCACCCTGCCCCGCGTCCGCTACGACCAGTTGATGAAGCTCGGCTGGAAGGTCCTGATCCCGGTCTCCGTGGTGTGGCTGATGCTCGTCGCCACCGTGCGGACCCTGCGCAACGAGAACTACGACTTCGCCGACATCGCGCTCTACGTCGGCGGCGGCATCCTCGCCCTGTTGTTGCTGTCGATCGTGGTGGACATCTTCCGCGACCGCGGCCGGGCCCGGACCGCCGCCGAACAGGCCGTGGAACCGCCGCCGTTCGACCCGTTGGCGGGCGGGTTCCCGGTGCCCCCGCTGCCCGGCCAGGAGCTGCCGGCCGTGCCGCGCAGGCGTTCGCGGCGGGAGCGGGAGCTCGTCACCAGCGGCGGGCCGGACCCGACGAGCGAGCAACCCGTGGGCGGGACCACCGACGGAAAGGAGGCGTCCGATGGCTGAGCGATCCCCCGAGCCGGACGACACCCGGGCGGCCAAGCAGGGGTTCCAGAACCCCGTGGCGGGCTTCGGCGTGACGTTCAAGGCGATGTTCAAGAAGCGGCTGACCGAGCAGTACCCGGAGCAGCCGAAGACCACGGCGCCCCGCTTCCACGGCCGTCACCAGCTGAACCGGCACCCGGACGGCCTGGAGAAGTGCGTGGGCTGCGAGCTGTGCGCCTGGGCGTGCCCGGCCGACGCCATCTACGTGGAGGGCGCCGACAACACCGAGGAGGAGCGCTACTCGCCCGGTGAGCGCTACGGCCGCGTCTACCAGATCAACTACGCCCGCTGCATCCTGTGCGGGCTCTGCATCGAGGCGTGCCCCACCCGGGCGCTGACGATGACCAACGAGTTCGAGTTGGCGGACAGCAGCCGCGAGAACCTGATCTACACCAAGGAACAGCTGCTCGCCGGTCTGGACGAGGGCATGGTCGACAGCCCGCACTCGATCTTCCCGGGCGCCGACGAACAGGACTACTACCAGGGCCTGATCACCCGTGCGGCTCCGGGGACGGTGCCCCAAGCGGCCGTCTCCAAGGGCGAGAAGCCCGAGGGCGACGAGTCCGCCCAGGCCGCGGGGGGCGGTGTGCCCGAGCCGTCGGCACAGCGCGCTTCGGCGGCCCGGCGGGCGGAAGGGAGCCAGGAGTGAACCAGCTCGCCGCCGCCACGTCGACGGGTGAGGCGATCCAGTTCTGGATCCTCGGAACGGTCGCCGTCATCGGCGCGCTGTGCACGATCCTGATGCGCAAGGCGGTGCACAGCGCGCTCTGCCTCGCCGGGACCATGATCATCCTGGCGGTGTTCTACCTCGCCAACGGCGCGTACTTCCTCGGGATCGTCCAGATCGTCGTCTACACCGGCGCGATCATGATGCTGTTCCTCTTCGTGGTCATGCTCGTCGGCGTGACCGCCGCGGACTCCCTCAAGGAGACCATCAAGGGCCAGCGCTGGTTGGCCGTGGCCTGCGGCCTCGGCTTCGGCGCCCTGCTGATCGGGGGCATCGGCAACGCCGCGATCACCGAGTCGCAGGGCCTCGCCCAGGCCAACGCCGGCGGCAACGTCGAGGGGCTGGCCGCCCTCATCTTCACCAAGTACGTCTTCGCCTTCGAGATCACCGGCGCGCTGCTGATCACGGCGACCGTCGGCGCCATGGTGCTCACCCACCGGGAGCGCACCGAGCGGGCGAAGACCCAGCGCGAGCTGGCCGAGCAGCGGGTGCGCGCGAACACGCACGTGCCGCCGCTGCCCGCGCCGGGCGTCTACGCCCGGCACAACGCCGTCGACATCGCCGGTCTGCTGCCGGACGGCACCCCGTCCGAACTGACCGTCAACCAGACGCTGCGCGCGCGGGGCCAGATCCGTGACGTGTCCCGGGACGCGCTCGACGACCTGAAGGCCATCGAGCGGAGCTCCGAGGACCGGCTGGAGCGGACCCGGCCCGAGGAGGCGTCGAAGTGAACCCGATCAACTACCTGTACCTCGCCGCCCTGTTGTTCACCATCGGGGCCACCGGCGTACTGATCCGACGCAACGCGATCGTGGTGTTCATGTGCATCGAGCTGATGCTGAACGCCTGCAACCTCGCGCTCGTCGCCTTCTCCCGGATGCACGGCAACCTCGACGGGCAGATCATCGCGTTCTTCACGATGGTCGTCGCCGCCGCCGAGGTCGTGGTGGGACTCGCGATCATCGTGTCGCTGTTCCGTTCCCGGCATTCGGCCTCGGTCGACGACGCCAGCCTGATGAAGCTGTAAGGGGACCCTGAATCGTGGAGAACCTGATCGCGCTGCTGGTCGCGGCGCCCCTGCTCGGAGCGGCGGTCCTGCTCTGCGGCGGCCGTCGGCTCGACCGCACCGGCCATCTGCTCGGCACGGCCCTCGCCGGTGCGTCGTTCGTCATCGGTGCGGTGCTGTTCGCGGACCTCCTCGGCCGGAGCGCCGACGACCGCACGCTGCACCAGCACCTGTTCAGCTGGATCCCCGTCGAGGGCTTCCAGGCGGACATCGCCTTCCAGCTCGACCCGCTGTCGATGACCTTCGTCCTGCTGATCACCGGTGTGGGCACCCTGATCCACGTCTACTCGATCGGCTACATGGAGCACGACGAGCGGCGCCGCCGCTTCTTCGGCTACCTCAACCTGTTCCTCGCGGCGATGCTCCTGCTGGTGCTCGCCGACAACTACCTCCTGCTGTACTTCGGTTGGGAGGGCGTGGGCCTCGCCTCGTACCTGCTGATCGGCTTCTGGCAGCACAAGCCCAGCGCGGCGACCGCCGCCAAGAAGGCGTTCCTGGTCAACCGGGTCGGTGACATCGGCCTGTCCATCGCGATCATGCTGATGTTCACCACCTTCGGGACCTTCGCCTTCGGGCCGGTCCTGGCGTCCACCGGGGAGGTCTCCGAGGGCACGCTCACCGCGATCGGCCTGATGCTGCTGCTGGCGGCCTGCGGCAAGTCCGCGCAGGTGCCGCTCCAGTCTTGGCTGGGGGACGCGATGGAGGGCCCCACCCCGGTCTCCGCGCTGATCCACGCGGCGACCATGGTGACCGCCGGCGTCTATCTGATCGTGCGCTCCGGCGCCATCTTCAACGCGGCTCCGGACGCGCAGCTGGTCGTCGCCATCGTCGGCACGGTCACGCTGCTGTTCGGTGCGATCGTCGGTTGCGCCAAGGACGACATCAAGAAGGCGCTCGCCGGTTCGACCATGTCGCAGATCGGCTACATGGTGCTCGCCGCGGGGCTCGGCCCGCTGGGCTACGCCTTCGCGATCATGCACCTGGTGACGCACGGCTTCTTCAAGGCCGGGCTGTTCCTGGGGGCCGGGTCCGTGATGCACGGCATGAACGACGAGGTCGACATGCGCAAGTACGGCGGCCTGCGGAAGTACATGCCGGTCACCTTCGTCACCTTCGGCCTCGGCTACCTCGCGATCATCGGCTTCCCCGGTCTGTCCGGCTTCTTCTCCAAGGACAAGATCATCGAAGCGGCGTTCGCCAAGGGCGGCGTCGAGGGCTGGATCTTCGGCGGTGCGGCCCTGCTGGGCGCGGTCATCACCGCGTTCTACATGACCCGCGTGATGATCATGACGTTCTTCGGCGAGAAGCGCTGGCAGCCCGATGCGGACGGCAACCCGCCGCACCCGCACGAGTCGCCCCGCTCGATGACCATCCCCATGATCATCCTGGCCTTCGGTTCGGTGTTCGCGGGCGCCCTGTTCAGCATCGGCGACCGCTTCCAGCACTGGCTGGAGCCCGTCATCGGCCACACCGAGCACGGCAACCCGCCGCTCAGCGCCCTGACCGTCACCCTGGCCACGGTCGTCGCACTGGTCCTCGGCGCCGGCGTCGCCTACGTCATGTACGGTCGCCGCCCCGTTCCGGTGGTCGCCCCGCGCGGCTCCCTGCTCACCCGCGCCGCCCGTCGCGACCTCCTCCAGGACGACTTCAACCACGTCGTCCTGGTCCGCGGCGGCGAGCACCTCACCCGGTCCCTGGTGTACGTCGACCACACCCTGGTCGACGGGGTCGTCAACGGCACCGCCGCCTCCGTCGGCGGACTGTCGGGGCGGCTGCGCCGACTCCAGAACGGTTACGCGCGCTCGTACGCGGTCTCGATGTTCGGCGGCGCGGCTGTCCTCATCGCCGCGACCCTGCTCATGAGGGCGGTCTGAAGCCATGTCCTTTCCCCTGCTCACCGCGACGGCGGTGCTCCCGGCGCTCGGTGCGATCGCCACCGCCGCCGTCCCCGCCGCGCGCCGCACCGCCGCCAAGTGGCTGGCGCTGCTCGTCTCGCTGGCCACCCTGGCCCTCGCGGTCGCCGTACTGGTCCGCTTCGAACCGGGCGGCGACCGCTACCAACTCACCGAATCGCACGCCTGGATCAGCGACTTCGGGGTGCGCTACGAACTCGGGGTCGACGGCATCGCCGTGGTCCTCATCGCGCTCACCGCGCTGCTGATCCCGTTCATCATCCTCGCGGGCTGGCACGACGCCGACCCCCTGGAGACCCACAACTCCCGCTGGCGCCCGACACAGGGCTTCTTCGCCCTGATCCTCGCCGTCGAGGCGATGGTGATCCTCTCCTTCGAGGCCACCGACGTCTTCCTCTTCTACATCTTCTTCGAAGCCATGCTCATCCCGATGTACTTCCTCATCGGCGGCTTCGGGGACCGGGCCCACGAGGGCGGCGACAAGGCCGCGGCCACCCAACGCTCCTACGCCGCGGTCAAGTTCCTGCTCTACAACCTCGCCGGCGGCCTCATCATGCTCGCCGCGGTGATCGGCCTCTACGTGGTCGCCGGGAGCTTCTCGCTCCAGGAGATCGCCGAGGCCCGCGCCAACGGTTCGCTGGAGATGGCGACCAGCACCGAACGCTGGCTGTTCCTCGGCTTCTTCTTCGCCTTCGCGGTGAAGGCGCCCCTGTGGCCGCTGCACACCTGGCTGCCCAACGCGATGGGCGAGTCCACGGCACCGGTCGCCGTGCTGATCACCGCCGTCGTCGACAAGGTCGGCACCTTCGCGATGCTCCGCTTCTGCCTGGGCCTGTTCCCCGAGGCGTCCCAGTGGGCCACCCCGGTGGTGATCGTCCTCGCCCTGATCAGCATCGTCTACGGGGCGCTGCTCGCGGTCGGCCAGCGCGACATCAAGCGGCTGATCGCGTACGCGTCGATCTCGCACTTCGGGTTCATCGTGCTCGGCATCTTCGCGATGACCTCCCAGGGCCAGAGCGGCGCCACGCTCTACATGGTCAACCACGGCATCTCGACGGCGGCCCTGATGCTCGTCGCCGGGTTCCTGATCACTCGGCGCGGCTCCCGGCTCATCGCCGACTACGGGGGCGTCCAGAAGGTCGCCCCGGTGCTCGCCGGGACTTTCCTGATCGGCGGTCTCGCCACCCTCTCGCTGCCCGGACTGGCCCCGTTCGTCAGTGAGTTCCTGGTCCTGGTCGGCACCTTCTCGCGCTATCCGGCCGCCGGGATCGTCGCGACCCTCGGCATCGTCCTGGCCGCGCTGTACGTGCTCGTCCTCTACCAGCGGACGATGACCGGCCCGGTCAAGCCGGAAGTCGCGTCCATGCCCGACCTACGAGTGCGGGAACTCGTGGTGGTGACCCCGCTGATCGCCCTGCTGCTCTTCCTGGGCGTCTTCCCGAAGCCGCTCACGGACATCGTCAACCCGGCGGTCGAGCACACCATGTCCGACGTCCAGAAGAAGGACCCCCAGCCCGAGGTGGAGGCGGCCAAGTGAACGCATCAGCCGTCCACAGCCTGTGGACAACAGCGGCCGATCCCCTCAACAAGATCGACGCACCCAAGATCGAGTACGGGCAGCTCTCGCCCGTCCTGATCGTGATCGTCGCGGCGGTCCTCGGCATCCTCGTGGAAGCCGCGGTCCCGCGCAAAGCGCGCTACCACGCCCAACTCCTGCTGTCGGTGGGTGCCCTGGCCGCCGCCTTCGCCGCGGTGGTGGCGCTCGCCGCGAGCGGGTACGCCACCACCAAGGCGGGCATCGCCGCCATGGGCGCCATCGCGGTCGACGGCCCCGCCCTGTTCCTCCAGGGCGTCATCCTGCTGACCGGGATCGTCGCGGTCTTCACCTTCGCCGAACGGCGCCTGGACCCGGCCGCCCACGGCAACCGCGTCGACTCCTTCGCCGCGCAGGGGGCCGCCACCCCCGGCAGCGACAACGAGAAGGCCGCGGTCCGCGCCGGGTTCACCACCACCGAGGTGTTCCCGCTCGCCCTGTTCGCGATCGGCGGGATGCTCGTCTTCCCCGCCGCGAACGACCTCCTGACGCTCTTCATCGCCCTGGAGGTCTTCTCGCTGCCGCTGTACCTGCTGTGCGCGTTGGCCCGCCGCAAGCGGCTCATCTCCCAGGAAGCGGCCGTCAAGTACTTCCTGCTCGGCGCCTTCGCCTCCGCCTTCACCCTCTTCGGCATCGCCCTGCTGTACGGGTACGCGGGCTCCGTCTCGTACGCCACCATCGCCCAGGTCGTCGACGGCACCGTCGCCGAGGTCACCCCCGCGCTCGCCGAGACCATGGGCAACGACGCGCTGCTGCTCGTCGGCGCGGCCATGCTGATCATGGGCCTGCTCTTCAAGGTCGGCGCGGTGCCGTTCCACATGTGGACCCCGGACGTCTACCAGGGCGCGCCGACCCCCGTCACCGGGTTCATGGCCGCGGCCACCAAGGTCGCCGCCTTCGGCGCGCTGCTGCGCGTGCTGTACGTGGTGCTGCCCGGGCTGCGCTGGGACTGGCGACCGGTGATGTGGGGCATCGCCATCCTCACCATGCTGGGCGGTGCGATCGTCGCGATCACCCAGACGGACATCAAGCGACTGCTCGCCTACTCGTCCATCGCGCACGCGGGATTCATCCTCGCGGGTGTCATCGCGGCGTCCCCGGAGGGCGTCTCCTCGGTGCTCTTCTACCTGGGCGCGTACTCCTTCGTGACCGTCGGCGCCTTCGCCGTGGTCACCCTGGTGCGCGACGCCGGCGGCGAGGCCACGCACCTGTCCAAATGGGCGGGGCTCGGCCGGCGCTCGCCCCTGGTCGCGGCGGTGTTCGCGGTGTTCCTGCTGGCCTTCGCCGGCATTCCGCTGACCTCCGGCTTCTCGGGCAAGTTCGCCGTGTTCAAGGCGGCCGCCGAAGGGGGCGCCGGGGCGCTGGTCGTGGTCGGTGTGCTGTCGTCCGCGATCGCCGCGTTCTTCTACATCCGGGTGATCGTGCTGATGTTCTTCAGCGAGCCGAACCCCGAGGGGCCGACCGTGGCGGTGCCCTCCGTGCTGACCTCCACGGCGATCGCCGTGGGCGTCGCGGTGACCCTGGTGCTGGGCGTCGCCCCCCAGTACTTCCTCGACCTCGCAGGTCAGGCGGGGGTGTTCGTGCGCTGACCCGCCCGGCCCGCACCGGCTCGACACCTCGACGGCCCGCCCCCCGGCGGGCCGTCGACGTGTTCCCCGCCCGGTACGGCGCCGGGGACGGTCAGGCCGAGGCGCCGCTGTCGATGACCAGGTCGGCGCCGACCACCGAACCCGCCGCGGGCGAGGCGAGGTACAGCACCGCCTCCGCCACCTCCGCCGCCTGGGCGACCCGGCCCAGCGGGTTCTCCGTCTTCATCCGCTCGGCACGGTCCGCCGCCGTCTCGCCGGGCCGCAGCGACATCGGGGCGTCCACGGCCCCGGGGCTGACCGCGACGATGCGGACGCCCTGGTGGATGTGGTCCAGCGCGGCGGCCCGGGTCAGCGCGGAGACCGCCGCCTTCGAGGTGAGGTACGCGGCGGCGTTCGGGATGCGCTGGTGGGCGCCCAGGTTGGAGGAGACGTTGACGATGGTGCCGCCGCCGTTCTCCCGCATGTGCGCGATCTCGTGCTTCATGGCCAACCAGACGCCGGTGACGTTGGTCCGCAGCACCGCGTCCCAGTCCTCCTCGCTCACCTCCGCGACGGGCACGGCGCCGCGGAGTATCCCCGCGTTGTTGACCGCGACGTCCAGGGAGCCGAAGCGGGCGACGCCCTCCCGCACGAGGTTGCGGAGCCGGTCGGAGTCGGTGACGTCGACGGTGACGGCGGCGGCCGTGCCGCCGGCCGCCTCGATCAGGGCGACCGTCGCGTCCAGGGGCGCCGCGGTGCGTCCGGCGACGACCACGGACGCGCCCTCCGCGGCGAAGGCGAGCGCGACGGCGCGGCCGATGCCGGACCCCGCGCCGGTGACGAGGACGGTCTTGCCGGGGAAACGGTTCATTGCGGTGACTCCTTGGAAGTGGTGGACGAGCGGGTGCGGTGGTTCAGGAGGGCGACGGCGGCGAGCGCGGCCCCCGTCGCGGCCAAGGACGCGGCGTCGTCGCCGAGCGCGAGCAGGAGCGCGAACAGGACGGTCGGGCCGAACTCCATCGCGGTGTTCAGCACGCCGCCCGCCAGCCCGCTCTGCTGCTCCGACACGCCTTCGGTGGCGAGCACCGCGGCCCCCGCGAAGGAGGCCGCCGCGCCGGCCGACAGCAGGACGAGGCCCGGCAGCAGTCCGTAGCCGTAGGGGACGTGGGCGTCGGTCCCGGTGAGGGCGAGGAGGGCGAGGCCGACCGCGCCGGTGCCCAGCCCGGCGGCGGTGACGGTCCGGGCCCCGTACCGGTCGACGAGCGGCCTCGCCGCGCGGCCCGCGGCGAGCAGGACGACGGCGAACGGCACGAACGCGGCCGAGGTGCGCAGCGGTGACCAGTCCCGCTCCTGCTGGAGGTGGAGCGAGAAGACCAGGAAGGTCAGTGAGGTTCCGCAGGCGCTCAGGGCGATGGCCCCGAGCGCGGCGCCCCGGCGCCGGTCGAGCAGGAAGCGGGGCGGCAGCAGCGGGTCGCGGGCGCGGCGCTCGACGTACCAGAAGGCGACCAGGAGCGCGGTCCCGCCGAGCAGCGGTACGAGCACGCTGCCGGACGTCCAGGGGAGGGCGTGGGTGACGACGAGCCCGTAACTGGTGGAGGTGATGCCCGCGGTGGCGAGCAGGGCGCCCGTCAGGTCGAGCGCCCGGCCCCGGCTCGGGGCGGTGGCGAGCGGCAATCGGGGGGCGAGGACGAGGGCGGCCACCGCCACCACGAGCGGTACGGCGAAGGTCCCGCGCCAGGACAGCAGGGTCGCGATGACGCCGGAGAGCAGGTTGCCGGCGGTCGCGCCGAGCACCGAGAGCCCGCCCCAGACGGCCATCGCCCTGCCGTACGCGGCGGCGGAGGGGAAGACGGTGCGCAGCACGGCCATGGCGGCGGGGGCGATCAGGGCCGCTCCCGTGCCCTGCGCGAAGCGCGCGGCGAGCAGGGTTCCCGGGCCGGGGGCGATGAGGGCGGCGGCCGAGGCGGCACCGAAGAGGACCAGGCCCGCGGTGAGGGCGGGCCGCCCGCCGTAGCGGTCGGCGAGGCGTCCGCCGCAGAGCAGGAGCCCGGCGAAGGTCAGCCCGTAGGCGGCGTTGAGCAGGATCAAGTCGGCGTGGCGCAGGTCGAGTTCGCGCTCGATGAGGGGTAACGGTACGGAGATCGAGGTGAAGGTGAAGATCAGGGTGGCCTGGACGCTGCCGAGCAGGACGAAGGCGTATCGCTGCTTCTGCTTCTGCTTCTGCTTCTGCTTCTGGTGGGTGGCGTGGTGGGCGGTGCCCGTGACGGTCATGTCCTCCCCCTATTTTTGACCGATCAGTCCATTATTCGGGCAGGGTGCGGGGTCTCCGTGGGTGGCGTGGGTGTGGGGTGGTCGAGGCGGGGTGAGGTGGGGCGGTGGTGGTGGGGGGCGTGTTTCAGTCCAGCAGGGTCAGCGCCTGCTCGGCCGCGTCCCGTACCCGGGCCGGGTCCTGTGACGCCTTGCCGACGATCCGCACGCCCTGGAGCATCACGAAGAGCAGCCGGGCCAGTGCCCGCGGATCGCGGTCCGCGGGCAGCTCGCCCTGGGCCTGGGCCCGCACCAGTGCGGAGTGCAGCGGGGTCTCGACGTGTTCCCAGCTGAGCTCGACCCGGTGGGCCGCCGCGGCGTCGTGCGACGCCAGCTCGGCGGCGGTGTTGGTGATGAAACAGCCGTTCCGTCGGGTCTCGGGGGCGGCGGCCTCCGCGGCGAAGCGCCGCACCACCGCCCGTACCGCCGGGAGGACGGGGCCCGGCTGGGACAGTTCGGCGAGCAGTGGCGGGTCGCGCAGCTCGACGTACCGGTCCATCGCCTTCAGGTACAGCTCGTGCTTGTTGCCGAAGGTCGCGTAGATGCTGGCGCGGCCGATGCCCAGGTGCTCGACGAGGTCCGTCATCGAGGTCGCCTCGTAGCCGCGCTGCCAGAACAGCTCTAGGGCCGACTGGAGGGCGGCGTCCGGATCGAATTCCTTGGTCCTGGCCACGGCATGACCATAGGGGTATCAGGAACGATCGGTCAATTATTGCTGCTCGGTGATCGGTCGGTGATCGGTCGGTGGTCGGGGACCGCGTGCTTCGGCCGGGTTGTGGATAACTCGTCACGCTGTCGGCGGGTGCGCCTATCGTGGGGTGCGTGGTCGAGGTGGACGCGGTGGACGAGGTGGACGGGGATCAGGTGACCGGGGTGACGGAGACGGTGGGGGCACAGACGACGGCCGTGGCCGAGCGTGAGCGCAGTGCTGCGCTGGACACGCTGCGGCGGGTGTTCGGGTACGAGGCGTTCCGCGGGGACCAGGAAGAGGTCATCGAGCACGTGGTCGCCGGTGGCGACGCCGTGGTCCTCATGCCCACCGGTGGCGGCAAGTCCCTCTGCTACCAGATCCCGGCCCTGGTCAGACGGGGTACGGGCGTGGTGGTGTCGCCCCTGATCGCGCTGATGCAGGACCAGGTGGACGCGCTGCGCGCCCTCGGGGTCAGCGCCGGCTTCATCAACTCCACGCAGGACTTCGACGAGCGGCGGACGGTCGAGGCCCAGTTCGTCGCGGGCGAGCTGGACCTGTTGTACCTCGCTCCCGAGCGGCTGCGGCTGGAGTCCAGCCTCGATCTGCTGTCCCGCGGCGAGGTCTCGGTCTTCGCGATCGACGAGGCGCACTGCGTCGCCCAGTGGGGCCACGACTTCCGGCCCGACTACCTGGCGCTCTCCGTGCTCGGCGAGCGCTGGCCCGACGTCCCCCGGGTCGCCCTCACGGCCACGGCGACCGCCGCCACGCACCAGGAGATCACCGCACGGCTCGGCATGCCCCGGGCCAAGCACTTCGAGGCGAGTTTCGACCGGCCCAACATCCAGTACCGGATCGTGCCGAAGGCCGAACAGCGCAAGCAGTTGCTGTCCTTCCTCCAGCGGGAGCACGCGGGCGACGCGGGCATCGTGTACTGCCTGTCGCGCGCCTCGGTGGAGAAGACGGCGGAGTTCCTGGTGCGCAACGGCATCGCCGCCGTCCCGTACCACGCGGGTCTCGACGCCCGTACCCGCGCCGAGCACCAGTCCCGCTTCCTGCGCGAGGACGGCCTGGTCGTCGTGGCGACGATCGCCTTCGGCATGGGCATCGACAAGCCCGACGTCCGGTTCGTCGCCCACCTCGACCTGCCGAAGTCCGTCGAGGGCTACTACCAGGAGACGGGACGCGCGGGCCGGGACGGGCTGCCGTCCACGGCCTGGATGGCGTACGGGCTCAACGACGTGGTCCAGCAGCGCCGGATGATCCAGTCCGGCGACGGCGACGAGGCGTTCCGCCGCCGGGCCGGGGCCCATCTGGACGCGATGCTGGCCCTGTGCGAGACCGTGGAGTGCCGCCGGGCGCGGCTGTTGCGGTACTTCGGCCAGGAACCCGAGCAGGAGAGCTGCGGCAACTGCGACACCTGCCAGACCCCGGCCGAGACCTGGGACGGCACGGTGGCCGCGCAGAAGGTGCTGTCGACCATCGTCCGGCTGGACCGCGAGCGGCGACAGAAGTTCGGGGCGGTCCATCTGGTCGACATCCTGCGGGGGCGCCGGACGGCCAAGGTCATCCAGTTCGACCACGACCAGCTCTCGGTGTTCGGCATCGGCGAGGACCTGAGCGAGGCCGAGTGGCGCGGGGTCATGCGGCAGCTGCTCGCCATGGAACTCATCGGGGTCGAGGGCGAGTACAGCACCCTGGTGCTCACCGAGGGGAGCGGGCCGGTCCTGCGCGGGGAGCGCAAGGTGCCCCTGCGCAAGGAGTCCGAGCGGCCCACCTCCCGGGCGGCCCGGGCGCCGGCCGGCGAACGCAAGGCGAAGGCCCCCGTCGACCTCGCCCCGGAGCTGTTGCCGGTCTTCGAGGCGCTGCGCGCCTGGCGGGCCGAGCAGGCGCGGGAGCAGGGCGTGCCGGCGTACGTCATCTTCCACGACGCGACCCTGCGGGAGATCGCTGCGCTCGCCCCCACGACCGTCGCGGAGCTGGGCGGCGTGGGCGGCGTGGGCGAGAAGAAGCTCGCGACCTACGGCGAGGGCGTGCTCGGTGTCCTGGCGGCGGCGGGCGCGGGCGGCTCAGCCGGCGCGGGCGCGTCCACCGGCGCGGGCGCGCCGGACGGCGGGGGTCCGTCGGCCCCGGCAGCCCCCGCCGGACCGGCTCCGGACGCCGGTGGAGCGCCGTCGGGCGCGCGGGCCGCCACCCGGGCCCCCGCCCGGGAAGCCGTCGCGTCCTCCGCCGCGGACGACGCGTTCGACTGGAGCGCCGAGCCGGAGGAGCCGGACGACCTCGGCTGGTGACCGCCCGGCTGACCGCCCGGTCGGCCGCCCGGCGGGGCGCGCTGCTCCCGTCCGCCGCGCGGCCGAGCCGGTGGGAGCCGTTCAGCCGCCCGCGACGACCCGTCCGTGCACTTCGCCGAGGCCGACCCGGACGCCGTCCGGACCCGGGGCCCAGGCGGTGAGGGTCACCTCGTCCGCGTCCCGCAGGAAGGTGCGCGGGCCGTCGGGGAGGTCCAGCGCGTCCCGCCCGTTCCAGGTGAGCTCCAGCAGGGAGCCGCGCTGGTCGGGCCGCGGGCCGCTGACGGTCCCGGAACCGTAGAGGTCGCCGGTGCGCAGCGAGGCGCCGTTCACCGTCATGTGGGCGAGTTGCTGCGCGGCCGTCCAGTACATCGTGGCGAAGGGCGGTTCGGCGACGGTCCGGCCGTTGATCGCGACGCTGATGCGCAGGTCGTAGCCGCCGGGCTCCTGACCGCCCGGCTCGCCGGACGCCTCGGGGGAGTCGTCGAGGTAGGGCAGCAGTGCGTGGGTGCGCGGCGGCGGGGCGGTCCGGGCGTCGTCGAGGGCGTCGAGGGGGGTGATCCAGGCGGCGACCGAGGTGGCGAAGGACTTGCCCAGGAACGGGCCGAGCGGCACGTACTCCCATGCCTGGAGGTCCCGCGCCGACCAGTCGTTGAGCAGGCACAGTCCGAAGACGTGCTCGCGGAAGTCCCCGAGGGCGACCGGGGAACCCTGTGCGGAGGGGACGCCGACCACGAACCCGACCTCGGCCTCGATGTCGAGCTTCACCGAGGGCCCGAACACCGGCGCCGGATCGTCGGGACCCTTGCGCTGCCCCTGCGGCCGGACCACGTCGGTCCCGGACACCACCACGGTGCCCGACCTGCCGTGGTAACCGATCGGGAGGTGCTTCCAGTTGGGCGTCAGGGAGTCCTCGGCGTCGGGGCGGAAGATCCGTCCGACGTTGCGCGCGTGGTTCTCGGACGCGTAGAAGTCGACGTAGTCCGCCACCTCGAACGGCAGGTGCAGCGTCACCTCGGACAGCGGGTACAGCAGCGGTCGTACGGTCTCCCGGTGCGCCGGCACGGTCACCCACGCGGTCAGCGCGCGCCGGACGTCGCTCCAGGCGGTGCGTCCGGCCGCGAGCAGCGGGTTGAGGGTGGGCCGCGCGAGCAGCGACACGTAGGGCGAACCGAGCGCGGCGGCGACCGCCCCGGCGTCGAGCACGTGGTTCCCGAGGCGCACGCCGACCCGGCGTTCGTCCGGGGCGCCGGCGCCTTCCGGGGCGGTGGGGGAGGCGGGTGACGCGGGCGGGGAGAAGACACCGTACGGAAGGTTGTGCGGACCGAAGGGGTCACCCGCGGCGAGGTCGAGGGGGTCGCCCTGGGGACGGTCGAGCGGGGTGTGCTCGTGGGGGTCGGGCATCGCTGCTGCCTCACTTTCCGTGTGGTTGGGGCACACGTTACGTCCCCGTGGTGGTGCGGGGGCAGTGACGGAAGGGCTCGCGGTGCCCGATCGGTCGGCCGACCGGATTCCGGTTCTTCGGGTCTGCCGTCCGGGCATGCGCCGATGGGCCGCCGGACGCCGCGGTGAGGGACCGCAGGGGCGTCCGTGGTGCTCCGGGCCGTCGCCCCGAGCGCTGCCCGGGGCGCTGCCCGAGCCGTTGCCCGGGGCCGTGCACCCGACCGGTGCCCGACCCGCACCACCCCGTGCGACGCGCCGGGCCCGGCCTATCGAGGCGCCGGGCCCGGCCGGCTGCCGATCGGCCTGCGCGGCCTACCGGTCCGCGTAGGCGGCGAGGAACACGCGGACCCCTTCATCGGCCAGCCGTTCGAGTTCGGCCTGGCTCTGGATGGCGTCGCGGGTGAAGAACATGGCGCGGTCCATGGGGATGGCCAGGATGAGCCAGGCGAAGTGGCGTGCGGCGAGCAGCGGATCGTCCAACCGCAGCAGCCCGCGCGCCGCGAGGTGCTCGAAGCAGGCCGCCAGAGCGGCGATGGTCCGCTCGGGTGCGCGCCGGTAGTAGTCGGCCGCCACCTCGGGGAAGTGGTCGGCCTCCGCGACGAGCAGCCTGCGCAGTTGCAGCCCCCGGGGTTCGACGACGGTGGTGATGTAGCGCCGGGCGAGCTCGGTCAGGTCCCGGTCGAGGTCGTCGGTGTCGCGCAGGGCGTCGACGAGCTCGACGAACGGGCCGACCTTGCCGCTGGCGTTGGTGATGATGGCGGAGAACAGCGTCTCCTTGTCCGTGAACTGCTTGTACACGGTCTGTTTGGACACTGCGGCCGTGGCGGCGATCTCGTCCATGCTGGTGCCTGGGTAGCCCTTGCACAGGAACAGCTCGGTGGCCGCCTCCATGATCGCCTTGCGCTTGCGGGCCGAGCGACCGTCCTCGGGTCCTTGCATGTCCGCCTCCTTGGCATCCTCGGAATAGTACTGGACTGTGCAGTACTCGTGTGAGTACTGTACGGTCCAGTACTAGCGCCGGGTCGACCCGGACGCCGACGTCAACGGAGGGAACTGGTCATGACGACCACGGGACGCAAGATCGCGGCGGGGCTGTTCATATCGCTGGACGGAGTGGTGGAAGCGCCGGAGCAGTGGCACTTTCCTTACCTGGACGAGGAGATGGGCGCGGCTCTCGCCCAGTTGCAGGCCGAGGCGGACACCCTGCTGATGGGACGTCTGACCTACGAGACGTTCGCCGCGGTCTGGCCGGAGCGCACCGGCCCGATGGCGGACGCGCTGAACGGCATCCGCAAGCTGGTCGCCTCGACCACCCTGACCGAGGCGGACTGGAACAACACCACCGTCATCGACGGCGACGTCATCGCCTTCCTCAAGGACCTCAAGCAGCAGCCCGGTGGGAACATCAACCTCTCGGGCAGCATCAGCCTCACCCGAACCCTCCTGGAGGCGGGTCTCCTGGACGAACTGCGGCTCATGGTCCACCCGATCGTGCTCGGCACCGGCATGCGCCTGTTCCCCGAAGGCGCGGGCCGGGTCCCCCTGCGCCTCACCGCCTCGACGACCTTCTCCACCGGTGTGCTGGACCTGACCTACCAGCCCGCCTGACCCGCCCGCCCTTCGCCCTTCAACCATCGGAGAGGATCACATGTCGTTTCAGGCGTACCTGGACACCATCGAGACCAAGACCGGACTGACCCCCCGTGCCTTCATCGCCCTGGCGCAGGAGCGCGGCTTCGACGCCCCGTCCACCAAGGCGGGAGCGATCCTCGCGTGGCTCAAGGAGGACTACGGCCTGGGGCGCGGCCACGGCATGGCGCTGGTTCACGTGATCAAGAACGGCCCGCGCATCGACGCGAAGCACGTCGGTACGACCGGCTCGCACCGCGACGACTCCGACACCCTCTGGTTGGACGGCAAGGCGACGCGCCCCTCCTGAGGCGGCTCCCCGTCCGAATCGGGGCGGTGAGCCGTGACGGCGGGTGGGACACGCCGGCCGTAGGCGTCCAACGAGAAGTGCCGCGGGAGCGGCGGGCTTCCGGGCGCCTGCGGCCGGCGGGCGTTTCGGCCCGGCGCGTGCGTCGACGGGGCGGTGCCCCGGCTGTCGGTCACGGCCGGGGCGGCGCCCCGACCCGCCGTCGCCGGTGCGGGGCCGCAGCCGGTGCCCCCGGGCCGCCTTCGCACAGACGGGCGCATGGAGAGCTTCGTACGCAGGGGTGTTCGGGAGCGGACGGCACCGGGGCCGAACGGAGCCTGAAATACCGTCAGACTCCATTACCGCACCGACCCCCTCCCGGTCATCTCCTGGCCGCTGTGGGCCCGTTGGGCGTGCGGCGTCCGTATTCTCGGGATCATGCCCGGACTTGCACTCGCCCTCATCGCCACCGATCTCGACGGCACCCTGCTGCGCGACGACGACTCCCTCTCGCCGCGCACCCGCGCCGCCCTGTCCCTTGCCGTCGCGGCGGGCGCGACGCACATCGTGGCCACCGGCCGGCCCGTTCCGCAGGTCGTGCCGGTGCTGCGCGGACTGGGTCACCAGGGGCTCGCGGTGTGCGGTCAGGGTGCCCAGCTCTACGACGCCGGCACCGGGCGGATCGTCTGGTCGGTCACGCTGGACCGGGAGGTCGCCGAGGTCGCGCTCGGCAAGATCGAGGCCGAGGTCGGCTCCGTGTACGCGGCGGTCAACCAGGACGGCACGGACGGGCTGATGCTCATGGAGCCCGGGTTCACGGTCACCCACCCGACCCTGTCGGGGGAGCGCGCCCGGCACCGCGACGAACTGTGGTCCCGACCGCTGACCAAAGTGCTGATCCATCGCCCCGGACTCCCCGAGGACGCGTTGGCCGCCGCGGCCCGCGCGGTCGTCGGCGACCTCGTCACCATCACGATGGCGGGCCCCGGCGCGGTGGAGCTCCAGCCGCTCGGCATCACCAAGGCCACCGCGCTGGCGCGGGCCGCGGCGCTGCTCGGCACCGGTCCGGCGGCGACCCTCGCCTTCGGCGACATGCCCAACGACATTCCCATGTTCCTGTGGTCGGGCCACGGGGTCGCCATGGCCAATGCGCACGAGGACCTGAAGGCCGTTGCCGACGAGATCACCGTGTCCAACGAGGACGACGGGGTCGCGGTGGTGCTGGAGCGGCTCTACGGGGTGGCGCCGGGCCTCCGGGCGGGGATCGTGAGTCAGGGGCGGTCCCGGGCTCGGGCGGGGCGTGCTCGGCCCTGAGCGGGGCCGGGGGGCCGGGGTGCTTGGCCCTGGGCGGATGCGATTCGCTGCGCGTGAGTGGTTCCTGTGGGGTGCGCTGGGGGTTCGCGCAGTTCCCCGCGCCCCTTGATCGGGCGCGTGCTGGGCCCCGCGCCGCTTGATCGGGTGCGTCGATCTTTCGGTGTTGCTGGGCGGGGGTGGTGGTGGGGGCGTTGAGCGGGGATGGGAACCTTGTCCCGGAGCTGGCTTTTCCTGCCTTTCGGTGGTTTCTCCTCCATCTCGGGTGAAATCAGATGAGCTGATCAAAAACGCGGCAACGTCGATCGCGTGCCGACCGCCATGGGCGGGCGGGGGCTCACAGTGATCGAAAGGGGACCGGATACGCTGACTTGAGTGAGGGCAGCGACACATCGACCAGCCATGTGTACGACCTAGTGATCGTCAGCAGACAGGAGACCCCCTCGTGACCGTCGTCGGGCCTTTCGGGCTGAGCGTGCGGGACCAGGCTCTCGAAGCCGATGTCCAGGCCGGATTGGCTGCTGTCGAGGAGGGGCTGCTCGACGCCACCAAGAGCGAGGTGCCCTTCATCACGGAGGCGGCCCAGCACCTGGTCCGCGCCGGGGGCAAGCGGTTCCGCCCCCTGCTGGCACTGCTGGCGTCCCAGTTCGGCGATCCCGACTCGCCCGGGGTGGTGCCCGCGGCCGTCGTCGTCGAGCTGACGCACCTGGCGACGCTGTACCACGACGACGTGATGGACGAGGCCGACGTCCGGCGCGGGGTGCCCAGTGCGAACCACCGCTGGGACAACTCGGTGGCCGTCCTGACCGGCGACTTCCTGTTCGCGCGCGCCTCGCACATCCTGGCCGACCTGGGACCGGACGCCGTCCGCATCCAGGCCGAGGCGTTCGAACGACTGGTCACCGGGCAGATCCTGGAGACCGCGGGCCCCCGGGACGGGCGCGACCCGGTGGCGCACTACCTCGACGTGATCGGCGGCAAGACCGGCTCCCTGATCGCCGTGGCCGGCCGCTTCGGCGCGATGATGTCCGGGGCCGACGAGACGGTCGTGACCGTGCTGACGCAGTACGGCGAACGGCTCGGCATCGCCTTCCAGCTCGCCGACGACGTCCTGGACATCGCCTCCGACTCGCACGAGTCGGGCAAGACGCCGGGGACCGACCTGCGCGAGGGCATCCCCACCCTGCCCGTGCTGCGGCTCCGGGAGCGCGCCGAGCGGCTCGGCGACCCGGACGACCTCGCCCTGTGCGAACTCCTCGCCTCCGACCTGAGCGATGACGCCCGGCACCGGGAGGCCCTGACGCGGTTGCGGGCGCACCCCGCGCTGGAGCACGCCCGCAAGGACACCGTGCGCTACGCCGAGGACGCGCGCGCCGCCCTGGACCCGCTACCCGAGTGCGATGCCAAGGCCGCGCTGGTCGAACTGTGTGACGCCGTGGTGCACCGCGCCGGTTGAGTCTCCCGGCGCTCCCCCCCCCGTGGCCCGGCCCCTCGATCCGCCCCTGACCCGGGCCCATCCCCTACGGGAGGGGTAAGGGTTCCTCCGCTCATGTCATACCCGGGCAGTACGTGAAGTTGGCTCCGAGGTCTGACGCCCCACCGCCTCCGGTTTGGTGTCATGGGGGAAGACCACTCCTGAGCAGTTCGAGTGAGAATGGCGGCGCGGGGTGGACCCAAGAGGGATACGGAAGGTCGCCGCCGACCACGGAGGTAGGGCACACATGGCACCGTACGAATCCAACAAGACTTCCGGCGCGGACAGCGAGTCGGGCGCACGCCCCGCACGCCCCCGCGCGGGACGCCGCCGGGCGGCCCGTTACGCCGTCCCGGTGACGGTCGTGGGAGTGGCGGCGGCGACCATAGGCCTGGTCCCCGCGCTCGCCGACTCGGGCGATCCGGACCTGCCGAAGATCAGCGCCCAGCAGCTCATCGAGAAGATCGCCGCCTCGGACACCGAACAGCTGTCCGGCACGGTGAAGATCAGCACCGACCTGGGACTGCCCGACTTCGGTGACGCGCTGAGTTCCTTCGTGCCGGAGGCGGGAGAGGGCGGCAGCGGTTCGGCCGACCCGCAGTCCAAGCTGATGGAGCTCGCCTCGGGCACGCACACGCTGCGCGTCGCCGCCGACGGTCCCGAGCGCACCAAGCTGTCGATCCTGGGCAAGGGCTCCGAGTACAGCCTCATCCAGAACGAGGGTGACGTCTGGGCCTACGACAGCGGCTCCAACCAGGTCTTCCACGCGAAGGACGTCACCGCGGGCGCCCCCGGCGAGGACGCCCCGAAGCGGGGCGCTGACGTGCCCGCCACGCCGAAGGAGTTCGCCGACGAGGTGCTCCAGGCGGCCGGCGACACCACGTCGGTCACGGTGGACGGCAGCTCCCGGGTCGCCGGGCGGGACGCCTACAAGCTCGTCCTCAAGCCGAAGCAGGCCGGTTCCACGGTCGGTTCGGTGCAGATCGCGGTGGACGCGAAGACCGGCGTCCCGCTGAAGTTCACGCTGGTGCCCGCATCCGGGGGCAGCGCGATCGTCGACGTCAGCTTCACCAAGGTCGACTTCGCCAAGCCCGCGGCCTCGACGTTCGACTTCACCCCGCCGAAGGGTGCCGAGGTCACCGAGGCGGACGACCTGGCGGACGCCAAGAACGACAAGGGCTCGGAGGACCTGGGCCGGTTCGACGGCTTCGGGCTGCCCGGCCTCGGCAGTGCCCAGAGCGGCGCGGGGTCGAAGACCCTCGGCGAGGGCTGGAGCACCATCGCCCGGATCGGTGAGCCCGGTGGGTCCGCCGCGTCCGACGAGTCCGGCCGGGGAGACGAAGGAGCGGGCGCGGCCCAGCAGTTCCTCGACTCCCTCGGGGACGAGGTCTCCGGTTCCTTCGGTTCGGGGACGGTGTACTCCACGCGTCTGATCAACGCCCTGGTGACGGACGACGGCACGGTGTACGTCGGTGCCGTGACGAAGGACGCGCTGGTCAAGGCGGCCAACAGCGACCGCTAGGCCGCAACGCCCGGGGGCGGGTTGCGGCGCGGCGGGATCGCTGCGCCGCGCCGCAGCCCGCCCCTGCAAGGGGGCGCACAGGCTGATCGAGACCGGGGGACGGCCTCAGCCGTACCGCTCGACGAGCGCGGTGCCGATCGCGGCCAGGTGGTCCCGCACACCTGGAGGGCCGGTCACCTCCAGCCATTCGACCAGCCCGGCGAGCTCGCCGGCGAGTGCGTATTCGTTGTGGCCGCGGATCAGGACCTCGATCCGGCCGTCGGTCGTGGAACCCCCCACCTGGAGCCGGCTGCCGAGCATCATCCGGAGCAGGTACATCCCGGAGGGTGCGCATACCGCCTGGATTTCGAGGGGTGCGCGCCTGCGCTCGATCTCGTCGGCGATCTCGTGCCAGCTCTCGGCGAGGTCGAAGTCTTCGGGCCGGTGCACGGGATCGTCGGTCGGTTCGGCTGACGAGACGCGGTCGATGCGGAAGGTCCGCCGGCCGGACTCGGTGTGGGAGACGAGGTACCACGACGGGCCTTTGGCGACGATGCCCAGCGGGTGCACGGTCCTCTCGGTTTCGGCGCCTGTGCCGTCGACGTAGCCGAGCCGTACCTGGACGCCGCGGATCACCGCGTCCTGGAGTGCGTCGAGGAAGCGGGGCGGGCGCGGTTCGATCCGGCTCGACCCCCAGCGCTGCGGGTCCGTGACCAGCGACGAAGCTGCCGCCTCGGCCTGGACCCGGAAGGGCTCCGGCAGGGCTTGGACGAGCTTGCGCAGTGCTGCCTTCACGGCCGGTGTCGCGGTCGAGGCCGGACCGGCGACCAGGAACAGGGCGCGGGCCTCACCGGCGGTCAGCCCGGACAGGTCGGTGCGGGCGCCGCCCACGAGGCGCCAGCCGCCGCTGCGGCCCTGGAGGGAGTACACGGGCACCCCGGCCATGGCCAGGGCGTCGAGGTCGCGGCGGGCGGTGCGTTCGGAGACCTCCAGCTCCCGGGCGACCTCCGCCGCCGTCACCTGCCCGCGCCGTTGCAGCAGGAGGAGGACGGCCACCAGCCGATCGGTTCGCATGCTGACGACACTTCCATGAAAACCGGTCATGGGGTGGCCGGTTTTGTCGGCAGGATGGCGACATGGCCTCACGGCGAGCCCCATTGCCCAGAGCCGAATCGTCCTCCCGGCCCACCCGGGGTGCATCGGCGCATTTTTCGGGAAGCTCCGCCGTTCGAGCCCGATCACCCCGAAAAGCAAGAGAGGCGAAGCCATGTTCGATCCAGCTGATTTCCCCGAGCCCACCCTTGTTCCGGTCAACGGTGTGGAGCTGGAAGTCTTCGAAGCGGGCCGGCAGAACGCCGGAAAGCCCATCGTGCTCTGTCACGGCTGGCCGGAGCACGCCTTCTCCTGGCGTCATCAGATTCCCGCCCTCGCCGCAGCGGGCTACCACGTCATCGTTCCGAACCAGCGGGGCTACGGCAATTCGTCCCGTCCGGCCGAAGTGACGGACTACGACATCGCGCACCTGTCGGGTGATCTCGTCGCACTGCTCGATCACTACGGGTACGAGGACGCCACCTTCGTCGGTCATGACTGGGGTGCCATGGTCGTCTGGGGTCTGAGCCTGCTGCATCCGAACCGGGTGAACAAGGTGATCAACCTGAGCCTGCCGTACCAGGAGCGTGGAGAAACGCCCTGGATCGAGCTCATGGAAGCCGTGCTCGGCGGCGACTTCTACTTCGTCCACTTCAATCGGCAGCCGGGCGTCGCGGACGCCGTGTTCGACGAGAACACCTTCCGGTTCCTGCGCAATCTGTACCGGAAGAACGAACCCCCCAGGGAGCCTCAGCCGGGTATGGCGCTGATCGATCTCGCCAGAGCGGAAACGCCGCTCGGTGATCCCGTCATGAGCGACGGCGAACTGGCCGTTTTCGTTTCCGCTTTCGCCTCGACCGGGTTCACGGGCAGTGTGAACTGGTACCGGAACCTCGACCGCAACTGGCACTTGCTGGCGGACGCGGACCCGATCGTCCGGCAGCCCACGCTCATGATCTACGGCGACCGGGACCAGATCCAGAAGTCGGAAAGGCTGCCGGAGTTCGTGCCCCGGGTGGAAGTGGTCAGTCTGG
This sequence comes from Streptomyces sp. NPDC005955, assembly GCF_042871255.1. Taxonomy (NCBI): domain Bacteria; kingdom Bacillati; phylum Actinomycetota; class Actinomycetes; order Kitasatosporales; family Streptomycetaceae; genus Streptomyces; species Streptomyces sp. NPDC005955. The sequence goes on from NZ_JBIAIF010000007.1 coordinate 120,801, forward strand.
ACTGCGGTCATTGGATCCAGCAGGAAATGCCGGAAGAGACGAACCGGGTGATGACGAAGTGGCTGGAACAGCAGGATGCCGACTAGCGGCTCCTGATCAGGTGGCCCGGCGGGACCGGCAACACCCCGTGCGCGGCGGGTAGCGTCAGGGGTGGAGGTGGGGCGCGTGACGGAACGGATCGAGGCGACGCGTGTCGACGGGGGACGTGTCGACGGGACGCCGGGCGTGGTCATCGAGACGAGGGGTCTCACCAAGCGGTACCGCGGCGGGCAACTCGCCGTCGACCGGCTCGACCTGAGCGTGCCCGAGGGGACCGTCTTCGGGTTCCTCGGCCCCAACGGTTCGGGGAAGACCACCACGATCCGCATGCTGATGGGGCTGATCGAGCCGACCGGGGGGTCCGCCGAGGTGCTGGGGCACTCCATGCCCGGCGCCGCGCGCACCGTGCTGCCCCGGGTGGGCGCCCTGATCGAGGGCCCCGCGCTGTACGGCTTCCTGAGCGGGCGGGACAACCTCCTGCGGTACGACGCGGCGGATCCCACCGCCGATCCCCGTACCCGTCGGACCCGGGTCGGCGCCGCCCTGGACCGGGTGGGGCTCACCGCCGCCGCGGGGAAACGGGCCCGGGCCTACAGCCTCGGGATGAAGCAGCGGCTGGGGCTCGCGGCGGCACTGCTGCGGCCCCGCCGCCTCCTCGTCCTGGACGAGCCGACCAACGGCCTCGACCCGCAGGGCATGCGGGAGATCCGTGCCCTGGTGCGTGAGCTGGCGTCGGACGGGACGACGGTGTTCCTCTCCTCGCACCTCCTCGACGAGATCGAGCAGGTGTGCACCCATGCGGCGGTGATGGCCCGGGGCCGGTTGATCACCCAGGGCCCGGTCGCGGAGTTGGCCGCGGGCGCCCGCGGGCAACTCGTCGTCACCACCCCCGACCCGGGGGAGGCGGTGCGGGTGCTGAAGGAACGGGGGCTCACGGACGTTTCCGCCGACGGGGACCGGGTGCTGGCGGAGCCCCCCGAGGGCGACCCCGCGGAGGTCACCGCGGCGCTGGTGGCGGCGGGCGTACGGGTGCGGGGTTTCGGGATCGAGCGGGGCTCGCTGGAGGACGCGTTCGTCGCGCTCACGGGGGAGGGTTTCGATGTCGCCCAGTGAAACGACCCCCACGACCCCCACGACCGGCACGACCGGCACGACCCCCGCGACCGGCGCGGTGCCGGGGGAGCGCACCGCCCGGTGGACCTGGACGTTCGGGCTGCTGCGGTCCGAACTGAGCACCACGTTCCGGCGCTGGCGCACCCTCGCCCTGCTGGCCGTGCTCGCGGCGGTGCCGATCCTGATCGGCATCGCGATCCGGGTGGAGACGGGCGGCGGCTCCACGGCGGGCGGCGGCTCCGGGGAGGCGGGCCCGGCCTTCCTCGCCCAGGTCACCAACAACGGGCTGTTCCTGGTGTTCGCGGGACTCGCCGCGACCCTGCCGTTCTTCCTGCCCATGGCGGTCGGCGTGGTCGCGGGGGACGCGATCGCGGGCGAGGCGAGCGCCGGCACCCTGCGCTACCTGCTCGTCGCACCGGCGGGCCGGAGCCGACTGCTGCTGGTCAAGTACGCGACGACGATGACGTTCTGCCTGGTGGCGACCCTGGTGGTGGCCGTGTCGGCACTCGCGGTCGGGGCGCTGCTGTTCCCGCTGGGCGAGGTCACCACCATCTCGGGCACCCGCATCGGGTTCGCCGAGGGTCTGGCCCGGGCGGTGTTCATCGCGCTGCTCGTCGCGGTGTCCCTGCTCGGGGTCGCCGCGCTGGGGCTGTTCGTCTCCACGCTCACCAGCAGCGGGATCGCCGCGATGGCGACCACCGTCGGGCTGCTGATCACCGTGCAGATCCTGGACCAGATCCCCCAACTGGACGTGCTGCACCCGTATCTGTTCTCGCACCACTGGTTGTCGTTCGCCGATGTGATGCGCGCCCCGGTGTACTGGGACGACATCGTCCGCAACCTCGGCGTGCAGGCCCTGTACGCGGCGGTGTTCGGGTCGGCGGCGTGGGCACGGTTCACCACGAAGGACGTCACGACGTAACGGCCCCCGTCACCCGCGGTGGAAGGTGCCGTCCCCGGTGACCCGTACGCCCACCACGTCACCGGAGCGCACCGCGACGGGGCCGGGCACCCGTACGGTGACCGTGCCCGCCTGCGCGACGGCGACGAGGACCAGCGCGTCGTGCCCGTGGAAGCGGACCTCCGTGACCCGTCCCGTCGGGGTGTCCGGCCCGGCTTCCGCGGACGGCACCAGGCGCAGGTGCTCCGGGCGCAGGACGACCGTGCCGACCCGCTCGGCTGCCCCGGCGTCCGGGTCGGTGACCGTGACGGGTCCGAGCGCGGTGACCGCCCGCCCGGCCCCGCCCCCGGCACCGTTCGCGTCGAGCGTGCCGGGCAGCCGTACGGCCGCCCCGACGAAGGACGCCACCCACGGGTCGGCGGGGCGGGCGTACAACTCCTCGGGAGGCGCGCACTGCACGACCCGGCCGGCCCGCAGCACGGCGACCCGGTCCGCCGAGGACAGGGCCTCCTCCTGGTCGTGGGTGACCAACAGCGCGGTGGCCCCGGCGGCCCGGAGCGCCGTCCGGACGTCGGAGCGCAGTCCCGCCCGCAGCCCGCTGTCGAGCGCGTTGAACGGCTCGTCGAGCAGGACCAGCGCGGGGCGCGGCGCGAGGGCCCGGGCCAGTGCCACCCGCTGCTGCTGTCCGCCGGACAGTTCGTGCGGCATCCGCTCGCCGAAGTCCCCGAGCCCCACCAGCTCCAGCATCTCGGCGGTGCGTGACCGCCGTTCGTCGCGGGGGGCACCGCGCAGCCCGAAGGCGACGTTCCGTGCCACGCTCAGGTGCGGGAACAGCGCCCCCTCCTGGGCGACGAGGCCGATCCCGCGCCGCTCCGGCGGTATCCGTACGCCCGGTCCGCTCACGGTCCGGCCCCCGACCGAGACCTCACCGGCGTCCGGATCGAGGAACCCGGCGATCACCCGCAGCAGCGTCGTCTTGCCGCAGCCGGAGGGGCCGAGCAGGGCCGCGACCTCGCCCTCGGGCACGGTGAGGTCCACCCCGTCGAGCACCGGGTCGCCCGGTCCGTACGAGCTGGACACCGAGGTGATGCGCAGCCCGGTCACAGGGGCCTGCCCAGCGGGGCGGAGGTCATGAGCGCCTTCCGAGGAGGTAGGAGGGGACGGCGGCGAGCAGCACGATGGCCGCGGCGTAGGGCGCGGCGCCGGCGAAGGCGCCGGCGCCGGTCTCGGTCCACAGCCGGGTGGCGAGGGTGTCCGTGCCGGTGGGTCGCAGCAGCAGCGTCGCGGGCAGTTCCTTCATGATCACGACGAAGGTGAGGGCCGCGCCCGCCCCGATGCCGGGTGCGGCGAGCGGCACGGTGACCTCCCGCAGCACCTGGAGGGGGCTGCGGCCCAGCGAGCGGGCCACGTCCTCCAGCACGGGCGGCGCCTGGAGCACCGCGGCGCGGGCCGAGGCGACGGCGACCGGCAGGAACAGCACCACGTACGCGACGATGAGCAGCGGGAACTCCTGGTACAGCGGATAGGCGTACCGGATGGAGAAGAACACCAGGGCCAGTCCGACGGTGATCCCGGGGACGGCGTGCCCCGCGTACACGGACTGTTCGAGGAGTCGGGCGGGGCGCCCCCGGTAGCGGGCCGACAGCACCCCGACCGGGAGGGCGAGCAGGGTGGTGACGGTGGCGCCCACGGCGGCGACGCCGAGGGTGGCGAGCACCGCGGGCCAGAACTTCTCCCCGTCGAAGCCGGAGTTGCCGACGGTGAGCCAGTAGCCGAGGGTCGCCAGCGGGAAGGCGACGGAGGCGCCGGCGACGGCGGTGCACCAGACGAGTGCGGGAGCGGTCCAGGCGCCGAGCCGCAGTCGGACCGGTGGTCGGGCGCTGCCCCGGCCGGTGCGGGCGTGCCCGGCCCGGCCCCGGGTGCGGTTCTCCGCCCGGACCAGCAGCACGGTCATGGCGACCAGCACGCAGCCGAGCACGGCGGCCGGGGTGCGGTCGAAGCTCGCCTGGTACGAGGTGTGGATGGCCCGGGTGAAGGTGTCGTAGCGGGTGATCGACACCGAACCGAAGTCCGACAGGACGTACAGCGCCACGAGGATCGCGCCGCCGGCCGCCGCGGGGCGCAGCTGCGGGAGGGTGACCTTGAGGAAGGCTCCCAGTGCGCCGCTGCCCAGCGACCGCGCCGCCTCCTCCTGCGCCGGGTCGATGCCCCGCAGCACCGCGGCCACCGGGAGGTAGACGTACGGGAAGCAGGCGAAGGTCAGGGTGATCGACGCCCCGGTCAGCCCCGCGAGCGAGGGCGCCGCGGAGATCCAGGTGAACGCCGCGACGTAGCTGGGCACGGCGAGCGGCAGCGTCGCGAGCACCGCCCACGCCTTGCGGCCGGGCAGATCGGTGCGCACGGTCAGCCAGGCCAGGGAGATCCCGAGCACCAGGGACGCGCCCACCACGATCGCGGTCAGCCCGAGGCTGCGGCCGAGGAGTTCGAGGGTGCGCTGTTCGGACACGATGTCCCAGGCGAAGCCCCACCCCCGTTCCAGGGCGCGCACCCCGAGGTAGCCGAGCGGGAGCAGGGCGACGAGCGCCGCGGCGGTGGCGGGCAGCAGCAGGACGAGCGGCGGCGTCCGTCGCCGGGCGGCGGCGAGCACGGAGCCGGGGGCCGAGGAACGGGCGGAGCCGCCCCGCCGCGCCCGGGACGGTCCGTCCGGGTGCGGCGGAGCGGCGCCCCGCTCCCGCGCGGCGGTCCGCGCGGTCACGCTGTCGTTCACCGTGGAGTCCGGTGTTCCTGCCGTGCGGCCGTCAGACCAGCCCGGCTTCCTTGAGCATCTCCAGGGTCTTCTGGAGCGACTCCAGCTCACCGAGGTCGATCTCCGGGGCGTCCAGGGAGGCGAGCGGGGGCAGGTCCTTCACGGTGGAGGTCACGCCGGAGGCCAGCGGGTACTCCTTGGTCTCCTCGGCGAAGTACTTCTGCGCCTCGGCGGAGAGCAGGTAGTCGACGGCCTTCCCGGCGGCGGCCTGCTGCTTGCCGTTCTTGAGGACTCCGACGCCGGCCACGTTGATCAGTGCGCCCGGGTCGCCGCCGGGGAGGAAGTGGATCTTCGCGTTGACCTTGTCGGCACCGACCTCGGCGGCCTTCTCGTACCAGTAGTAGTGGTTGATCAGACCGAGGGAGACCTCACCGGCGTCCACCGCGTCGAGGATCGCGCCGTTCTTGGCGTACTGCTTGGCGCCGTTGGCCTTGAGGCCCTTCAGCCACTTCAGGGTGGCCGCGTCGCCCTCCAGGACGCGCATGCCGGTGACGAACGCCTGGAACGAGGCGTTGGTGGGCGCGTAGCCGACCTTGCCCTTCCACTTCGGCTCGGTGAGCTCCTTGACGCTGTCGGGGACCTCGGTGGTCTGCTTCGGGTTGTACGCGATCACCCGGGAGCGGCCGGAGACGCCGACCCAGTCGTTCTCGGCGCCGCGGAACGCCTTGTCGACCTTCTTCAGCGACTTCGCCGGCGCGTCGGCGAGCAGCCCGGCCCCGGAGAGCGCGCCGAGCGCACCCGCGTCCTGCGAGAAGAAGAGTCCGGCCTTGGTCCGGCTGCCCTCTTCGAGGATCTGGGCGGCGAGTTCGGCGCTGTCGCCGTAGCGGACCTCGACCTTGGTGCCGGTGGCCTTCTCCAGCTTGTCGATGATCGGGGCGATCAGCTCTTCGTTGCGGCCGGAGTAGATGACCAGCTCGTCCGCGGCCTTCGCCTGGGAGTCGCCGCCCTTCTTGGTCTCGGCCTTGTCGTCGCCGTCGCTCGAACCGCAGGCGGCGAGCGCGGGCAGGAGCAGGGCGGAAAGGGCTAGGGCGGTACCGCGACGGACGAGCGGGCGACGCATGAGGGCCTCCTGAGCAACCCGGGGCCGGTGCACCGACGACCTGCGGGAACGTGTTTTCGGACGCCCTAATGAATAGGTGAGGCTTGCCTCAGTGTCAATTTTTGGTCAGTGGCTGGTCGTTTTTGGTCATACTGCTCGTTCTCGGCGGGAGGTCCGACCGGGCGGGAGGTCCGACCGGGCGGGAGGTCCGACCGGGCGGGAGGTCCGACCGGGCGGGAGCCGTCGTCGGCGCGACGGCTCCCGCCCGGGGTCCGTCAGGAGGACAGGGCCCACAGGGTGTGGGCGAGGGCGTCGCTGTTGCGGTCGAGGGCGGTCGCCGAGACGTTCGCGGTGGTGTCGCACGCCCGGTGGTAGCAGCGGTCGAAGGCCAGCCCCGCGGTCCCGCCCCACTTGGCGGCCTGGGCGGCGCTCTTGGCGTAGCTGGCGCCGGTGAACAGTCCGCCGACCGGGATGCCCACGTTCTTGAACGGGGCGTGGTCGGAGCGGCCGTCGCCCTCGGTCTCCGGTTCGGTGGGGACGCCGAGCCCGGTGAAGTAGTTCTTGAAGGTCTGCTCGATGACGGGGTCGTCGTCGTAGACGAAGTAGCCCGGGTTGGGGGAGCCGACCATGTCGAGGTTCAGATAGCCCTTGATGACGGAGCGGTCCGCCGCCGACAACCCGTTCACGTAGGTGCGGGAGCCGACCAGCCCCGACTCCTCCGCGCCCCACCAGGCGAACCGCAGGTGCTTGGTGGGCCGGTACTGGGTGCGCGCCACGGCGAGCGCGGTCTCCAGGACGGCCGCCGAGCCGGTGGCGTTGTCGTTGATGCCGGCGCCCGCGGCGACGCTGTCGAGGTGGGCCCCGGCCATGACCACCTGGTTCGGGTCGCCGCCCGGCCAGTCGGCGATCAGGTTGTAGCCGGTGCGCCCGCCCGAGGTGAAGCTCCGGATGGAAGTGGTGTACCCGACGGCGTCCAGCTTGGCCTTCACGTAGTCGAGCGAGGCGCGGTAGCCGGGCCGGCCGTGGGCCCGGTTGCCGCCGTTGGCGTTGGCTATGGACTGGAACTGGGTCAGATGGGCCTGGAGGGCGGTCACCGGGATGTCGGGCGCCGCGACTCTCGGAGCGGCGACGGTCCCGGTGACGAAACCACTGGTCAGCAGGGTGGCCCCGGCGGCGAGGGCGGCGGTCAGGGCGCGTCGTGCGACGGCGGCCCGGGTGAGGGTGGAGGGCATGGTGGGGGCTCCGGATTCCGTGGGGACGGGGGAGCCCGATGGTCAGCGGAACGAGGGATTCCCTCAAGGGCGCTATTTGGACACTGGTGTTCGGATAACGGTGGACCGTCCGGTAAGCGGACCCGGCCCGTGCGCCCGGGGTGCCGGTCCGTCAGTGCAGGCAGAACTCGTTCCCCTCCGGGTCGGCCATCAGTACCCATCCACCTGCGGGTTCCGTCACCCGGCGCAGCACCGACGCCCCCAGGGCGATCAGTCGCGCCTCCTCCGCCGCCCGTTCCCCGCTTGGCGCGTGCACGTCGATATGTAGCCGGTTCTTGACGGTCTTCGGTTCCGGTACGCGCTGGAACAGCAGTCGCCGCCCGAGTCCCGTCCCGGTGTCCCCGTCGAACGGGTCGTCGGGGTGCCGCACGGCGATGAGGTCCCGCCAGGCGCGGCGCCCTCCCGACTCGACGGTCTGGTCCTCGGTCGCCGCTCCGAACCCCAGCAGCCGTTCGATGAGGGCGCTGTTGTCCTCGATCTCGTACCCGAGGGCCGCGGCCCAGAAGGCGGCTTGGGCGTGGGGGTCTCCGGCGTCGACGACGAGCTTCCAGTGCAGTGTCCGTGAGGTCATGTAACCACTTATAGTGGTTAGGTGATGGAGACGGCAAGCGAAGACCAGGGCCCCACGGCCGAAGTAGTGGTGAGCGGACTCCAGTTGGGTGCCCCGCGGCGCGCTCCGGGGGACGGCCTCGCCCTGCGCGACCGGGCCGGAACGACCTTCCGCTTCGACCCCGGCGCGCTCTGTCTGGAACTGCTGCTCACCGGCGGCCCGGGCTGGCTCGCCCGGTTCGAGGTGCTGCACGAGCCGGCGGACCTGATCCGCTGGGCCGCCCTGAGCCGCCTCCCCGGGGGCCTCGACCTCTCCGTCACCGAGGGCGACCTGTCCGCCGCCCGCGCCCTGCGGGACGCACTCCACGGCCTGGCCGCCGACCGGGTGAACGGGCGTCAGCCGGACCCGGCCGCGTACCGGATCGTCAACGCCGCCGCGGCCCACGCCCCCCTGGTGGTGTGCTTCACCCCCGGGGGCGAGCGCGGTTGGGCCCCCGGCGCCACCGCGCCCCACCTCCTGTCGACCGTCGCCCGGGACGCCGTCGAGCTGTTCACCGGTCCGCACGCCGACCGCGTCCGGGAGTGCGCCACGGACAACTGCTCCCTGTTGTTCGTGGACACCTCCCGCCCCGGTCGACGCCGTTGGTGCGCCATGGAGCGCTGCGGGAACCGTCACAAGGTCCGCGCCCACCGCGCACGGCAGACCCCGCCCGCCCCTCGGTGACCCCTGCGCGCCCCGCCGCGGCGGCGGTCGCCCTGCACCGTCAACGGGTCAGCGGTCGCCCTGTTCCGCCGCGGCCCGCTCGTCGTACGAGGCACGGGCCGCGGCCACCTCGGTGCGGTGCTCCTCGGTCCACTCCACCAGCAGGTGGACCGTCTGGTGCAAGGTGCGCCCCAGCGGCGTCAGTTCGTACTCCACGCGCGGCGGCACCACCGGGTACACCGTGCGCAGCACCAGGCCGTCGCGCTCCAACTGCCGCAGGGTGACCGTCAACATCCGCTGGCTGATGCCGTCGATCTCCCGGCGCAGTTCCGTGAACCGCATCCGGTGCCCGTCGAGCAGCGCGATGACCAGCAGCGACCACTTGTCGGCGATCCGGTCCAGGATCTGCCGGACCTCGCAGTCCTCACGGGTGTCCCACTGGAACGGATCGGGGTCGGGGCGCGCGCCGCCCACGGTGCCGCCCGGGTTACTCGGTGACTTCGAAGTGCCCTCTTCCACAACTCCCGAGGGTGCCGCACGATCAAGGTGGTTACAAGAGGGAACTGACCCTCACGCCGGTAACCCGACCGGACGTGCCCCGACGGGTGCGCGGCACAGCGACCCCTCGAAGGAGCCCCGCCATGGGCGCGGAGACCACCCCCCGGATGAGCAGACGGAGTTGGGCCCTCCTGCTCGTGCTCTGCGGAACGATCTTCCTGGAGGGCGCCGACGTCGCCATGCTCGGGGTGGCGGTCCCCACGATCCGCGCCGACCTCGGTCTCGGCACCGGCACGGCGGCCTGGGTCATGAGCGGTTACGTCCTCGGGTACGCGGGCTTCACCCTGCTCGGCGGGCGCGCGGCGGACTTACTCGGTCGGCGCCGGATGTTCCTGCTCTGGCTCACCGTCTTCGTCGCCTTCTCCGGACTCGGCGGCCTCGCCACGGACGGCTGGATGCTCGTCGCCGCGCGTTTCGTGACCGGGGTCGCCGCCGCGTTCATGACCCCGGCGGCCCTCTCGCTGATCACCACCTCGTACCCGCAGGGTCCGGCGCGCACCCGAGCGCTGATGATCTACGCCGGGGCCAACGCCGCGGGTTTCTCCCTCGGTCTGGTGACCGGTGGGCTGCTCACCGCGCTGGGGTGGCGGTGGGTGTTCTTCGCGCCCGTCCTGTTCGCGGTGGTGCTGCTGGCCGCGGCGCTCTGGCTGGTCCCCGTCGACCCCCCGCGCCCGCCGCGGGGCACCGGGTCCTTCGACGTGTTCGGCGCGGTCACGGCGGCCGGGGCGATGCTGCTGACCGCCTACGGGGTGGTCCGCTTCGAGCACGGGTTCCACGGGTGGCCGCTGACCGTGGCGGTGCTGGCCGTGGGCGCCCTGAGCGCGGTGGTGTTCGTCCGGGTGGAGCGGCGCGCGGCCCGTCCACTGGTCCGGCTGGGGATCTTCCGCCGGGCCGCGATGGTCCGGGCCGACCTGGGCGCCCTGCTGTTCGTCGGCTCCTTCTTCGGCTTCCAGTTCGTGCTCACCCTCTACCTCCAGGAACTGCGCGGCTGGTCCACGCTCCGGACGGCGTTCGCCCTGATCGCGATGGGCGTGGACGCGCTCCTCGCCCCGACGCTCACCCCGGTGCTGGTGCGCCGGTTCGGCACCGCCCGGGTGGTGCTCGGCGGGTTCGTCCTCGCGACCCTCTCCTACGGGCTGGCGCTGCGGATCGGGAGCGACTGGTCGTACGCGGCGATGTTCCCGGGGCTGCTGATGACCGGGATCGCCTTCGCCTTCGTCTTCGGGCCGTTGACCGTCGCGGCGACCGACGGCGTCGACTCCTCGGAACAGGGGCTGGTCGGGGGACTGCTCACCACCTGCGTGCAGTTCGGCTCGGCCATCGGCATCTCCTCGGTGACCGCGGTGTACGGGCTCGCCGGCGGGGACGCACGGCTCGGCGCGTTCCGCTGGGCGCTCACGGTGCCGCTGGGCATGGCCCTGGTCGGGCTGGCCCTCGCGCTGTACGGGGTGCACCGGAGCCGTCCGCCGAAGGCACCGTCCGCCGGTGCACCCGCCCCGCGGGACGAACGGCTGGCCGCGCCCGCCTAACCCGGGGCGAGCCGTTTGCGGGCTCCGCGGGCGGTGCGGACCGCGTCCCAGGTGAGGATCGACAGGGCCGCCCAGACCAGACCGAAGCCGACCCACCGTTCCACCGGCATGGCCTCCCGGAAGTACAGCACCCCGAGCCCGAACTGGAACACCGGCGCCAGGTACTGGAGCAGGCCCAACGTCGACAGCGGAACCCGTATCGCCGCCGCCCCGAAGCACACCAGGGGCACGGCGGTCACCACTCCGGTGGCCATGAGCAGCGCGGCGTGCCCCACGCCCTCGGTGCCGAAGGTCCCCTCGCCCCGGGAGCCCAGCCACACCAGGTACGCGAGGCCCGGCAGGAACAGGACGGCGTTCTCGGCGGCCAACGACTCCAGCCCGCCGAGTCCCGTCTTCTTCTTCACCAGCCCGTACACGGCGAACGAGAACGCCAGGCAGAGCGAGATCCACGGCGGCCGGCCGGACCCGACGGCGAGCACCACGACGGCCGTGAGCCCCGTGCCGACCGCCACCCACTGCCAGGGCCGCAACCGTTCCTTCAGCAGCAGCACCCCGATGGCGATGGTCACCAGCGGGTTGATGAAGTAGCCCAGCGACGCCTCCACCACGTGCCCGGTGTTGACGGCCCAGATGTACACGCCCCAGTTGACGGCGATGAGGATCGCCGCGACCGCTATCAGCGCCAGCTTCCGGGGCTGGCGCAGCAGCGTCCCGATCCACGCCCAACGCCGGACGACGAGCAGGGCGAGGGCGAGCGCGACCAGTGACCACACCATCCGGTGGGCGAGGATCTCCACCGCCCCGGTGGGCTTGAGCAACGGCCAGAACAGCGGGACGAGTCCCCACATGCCGTACGCGGCGACCCCGTTCAACAGCCCGATGCGCGTTTCGCCGCGGGCCGGCCGGCCCTGCTGCGGGCCGCCGCGCGGCCGGTCCGTCGTGCGGCCGCCGCCCGCCGCGCCCGGGGTCGGCGGGCCCGCCGCCACGGTGGGGACCGTCCCGGCGGTTCCCGCTTCCGACGCCGCCAAGGCTCCTCCTCGCCACGGTCGCACCCCGGTCGGCGCGCGCGTTCCCCGACGGTAGCGCCGGCCACCCCCGGCTGTCATGCCCGTACCGGCATACGGTCATGACAGCCGTCGGTGCCCCGGTACGCCGAAGGCCCGGGGTGCGGAACGTACGCCGTACGTTCCGCACCCCGGGCCCGGGTCGGGGGTCGGTCGGGGACTAGCCGACGACCGTCCAGGTGTCGCCCCCGGTGAGCAGCGAGCTGAGGTCGCCCTTGCCGTACCGCTCCACCGCGGCGTCGAGCTGGTCCGCCATCAAGGTGTCGTAGACCGGGCGGTCCACCGAACGGAAGACGCCGATGGGGGTGTGGTGCAGGGTGTCCGGGTCCGCGAGCCGCGACAGGGCGAAGGCGGTGGTCGGCGACGGGTTGTGCGCGTCGTGCACGAGGATCTGGCTCTGGTTCTCCTCGGTGACGTCCACCACCTTGAGGTCACCGGTCAGACCGTCCCGGACCACGCCCTTGGCGTCGTCCACGCCGAACCGGATCGGCCGGCCGTGCTCCAGCCGGATCACGGCCTCCAGGGCCTGCTGGCGGTCCTTCAGGACCTCGAAGGCGCCGTCGTTGAAGATGTTGCAGTTCTGGTAGATCTCCACCAGGGCCGTACCGGGGTGGGCGGCGGCCTCCCGCAGCACGCTCGTCAGGTGCTGACGGTCGGAGTCCACCGTCCGCGCCACGAACGACGCCTCGGCGCCGACCGCCAGCGACACCGGGTTGAAGGGCGCGTCCAGCGAACCCATCGGCGTCGACTTGGTGATCTTCCCGACCTCGGAGGTCGGCGAGTACTGGCCCTTGGTGAGGCCGTAGATCCGGTTGTTGAACAGCAGGATCTTCAGGTTCACGTTGCGCCGCAGCGCATGGATCAGGTGGTTGCCGCCGATCGACAGCGCGTCGCCGTCACCGGTCACCACCCAGACGCTCAGGTCCTGCCGCGAGGAGGCGAGCCCGGTGGCGATGGAGGGCGCCCGGCCGTGGATGGAGTGCATCCCGTACGTGTTCATGTAGTACGGGAAACGGGAGCTGCACCCGATGCCGCTGACGAAGACCACGTTCTCCTTGGCCAGCCCCAGCTCCGGCATGAAGCCCTGGACCGCCGCCAGGACCGCGTAGTCACCGCAGCCGGGGCACCAGCGCACCTCCTGGTCCGACTTGAAGTCCTTCATGGACTGCTTGGCGGTGGCCTTCGGGACCAGGGAGAGCGCTTTGATGCCCCCCGGGCCTTCGGTGGTGACGTCAGCCATCGATGGCCTCCTTGAGAACCGTGGCGAGCTGCTCGGCCTTGAACGGCAGCCCCGTGACCTGGGTGAAGGACCGGGCGTCGACCAGGTACCTGGCCCTGACCAGGGTGGCGAGCTGGCCGAGGTTCATCTCGGGGATCACCACCTTGTCGTAACGCGCCAGGACCTCGCCCAGATTCCGCGGGAACGGGTTGAGGTGCCGCAGGTGCGCCTGGGCGACGTGCTCGCCGGCCGTCCGCAGCCGCCGCGCCGCCGCCGTGATCGGCCCGTACGTGGAGCCCCAGCCCAGCACCAGGAGCTTCGCTTCGCCCGAGGGGTCGTCGACCTCCAGGTCCGGCACCGCGATCCCGTCGATCTTCGCCTGCCGGGTGCGCACCATGAAGTCGTGGTTGGCCGGGTCGTACGAGATGTTGCCCGTGCCGTCCTGCTTCTCGATGCCGCCGATCCGGTGTTCCAGGCCCGGCGTGCCCGGGACCGCCCAGGGTCGGGCCAGCGTCTCGGGGTCGCGCTTGTACGGCCAGAAGGTCTCGGTGCCGTCCTCCAGCGTGTGGTTCGGGCCGGTGGCGAACTGGACCCGCAGATCGGGCAGCTCGCCGGTCTCCGGGATGCGCCAGGGCTCGGACCCGTTGGCGAGGTAGCCGTCACTGAGCAGGAACACGGGTGTGCGGTACTCCAACGCGATGCGCGACGCCTCGATCGCCGCGTCGAAGCAGTCCGCCGGCGTCTGCGGCGCCACGATCGGCACCGGGGCCTCGCCGTTGCGGCCGTACATCGCCTGGAGCAGGTCGGCCTGTTCCGTCTTGGTGGGCAGGCCGGTGGAGGGGCCGCCGCGCTGGATGTCCACGATCACCAGCGGCAGTTCCAGGGAGACCGCGAGGCCGATCGCCTCGCTCTTGAGCGCCACCCCCGGACCCGAGGTCGTGGTGACGGCGAGGGAGCCGCCGAACGCCGCGCCCAGGGCCGCGCCGATGCCGGCGATCTCGTCCTCGGCCTGGAAGGTCCGCACGCCGAAGTTCTTGTGCTTGGACAGCTCGTGCAGGATGTCCGAGGCGGGGGTGATGGGGTACGAGCCGAGGTACAGCGGCAGGTCCGCCAGCTCACCGGCGGCGACCAGCCCGAGGGACAGGGCGAGGTTGCCGGAGATGTTGCGGTAGGTGCCGGTCGGGAACGCCTTCGACGCGGGGGCGACCTCGTAGGAGACCGCGAAGTCCTCGGTGGTCTCGCCGAAGTTCCAGCCGGCGCGGAACGCCGCGATGTTCGCCGCCGCGATCTCCGGCTTCTTGGCGAACTTCGACTTCAGGAACTTCTCGGTGCCCTCGGTCGGGCGGTGGTACATCCAGGACAGCAGCCCCAGCGCGAACATGTTCTTGCTGCGGCCCGCGTCCTTGCGCGACAGGTCGAATTCCTTCAGGGCCTCGACCGTCAGCGTGGTCAGCGGCACCGGGTGGACGCTGAAGCCGTCCAGCGAACCGTCCTCCAGCGGGGACGTGTCGTACCCGACCTTCTGCATGGCCCGCTTGGTGAACTCGTCCGTGTTGATGATGACCTCGGCGCCCCGCGGGACGTCACCGATGTTCGCCTTCAACGCGGCCGGGTTCATCGCGACGAGCACGTTGGGCGCGTCGCCCGGGGTCAGGATGTCGTGGTCGGCGAAGTGCAGCTGGAACGACGACACGCCCGGCAGGGTGCCTGCGGGCGCGCGGATCTCGGCGGGGAAGTTCGGCAGCGTCGACAGGTCGTTGCCGAACGACGCCGTCTCCGAAGTGAAGCGGTCACCCGTCAGCTGCATGCCGTCGCCCGAGTCACCGGCGAAGCGGATGATCACCCGGTCCAGTTTGCGGACCTCTTTCTCACCACCCGGCGATCCGGTCGGCGGTGTGCGCTGTTCGCCCACGTGTTCCACGACGGTCCCGTCGGCTGGCTCGGCTGGGCTACTGACCTGGCTGGTCACTGAACTGGACCTCCCTCGGCGCGGCTCTTCGGGAAGGACCAGCACACCGGTCTTCCCAGGCCCACCCTACTTCGGTAAGGGTCGCCTTCCTTCGGCTGTTCGTATGATGGACGCATTTTTGAGACGCTTCGGACCGTGCGCGGCCCGCTGGTTCCATGATCACCCGCACCCCCTCGCGCGGCGCGGCGCCGCTCCCGCAACGCCGCGCGCGGTGTGAGGGGCGGTCAGGCGGCTCATGAGTTCAGATAGGTGAGAACGGCCAGGACACGCCGGTGATCCCCGTCACTCGGGGAGAGTCCCAGCTTCAGGAAGATGTTGCTGACGTGCTTCTCCACCGCCCCGTCGCTCACCACCAGCTGCCGGGCGACCGCCGAGTTCGTCCGTCCCTCCGCCATCAGCCCCAGCACCTCGCGCTCCCGGGGGGTCAGCCCCGCCAGGACGTCCTGCTTGCGGCTGCGTCCCAGCAACTGGGCCACCACCTCCGGGTCCAGCGCGGTGCCCCCCTGGGCCACCCGCACCACCGCGTCCACGAACTCGCGGACATCGGCCACCCGGTCCTTCAGCAGGTACCCGACACCCCGGCTCGACCCCGCGAGCAGCTCCGTCGCGTACCGCTCCTCCACGTACTGGGAGAGGACCAGGACCCCCAGCCCCGGGTGGCTCTTGCGGAGCCGGACCGCCGCGCGCACCCCTTCGTCCGTGTGCGTCGGCGGCATCCGCACATCGGCCACCACCACGTCCGGGAGGTCCCCCGTGCCCGCGAGGTCCGTGATCGTCTTGATCAGTGCCTCCGCGTCGCCCACCCCCGCCACCACGTCGTGCCCCCGGTCGGTCAGCAACCGGGTCAGGCCCTCCCTCAGCAGGACCGAATCCTCGGCGATGACGACCTTCACCCTTGTCTCCACGCTTGCTGGCCCCCCATGTAACGCTTGCTGTCCCTTAGGTCCAGCATTCCAGCAAAGTGCCCCCGCGGGGTACGGGGGCACTCCGATCTGCGGTTCTGCGGGTCTAGGGCGCTACGGCGGGGCGGGTCAGGTGCGCCAGGGGAGCTCGGCGGTGATCCGGGTCGGGCCGGCGGGCGGGGAGTCGACCACGAGGATGCCGTCCACCGCGTCGAGCCGCTCGGCGAGGCCCGCCAGCCCCGTACCGCCGCTGACCGTCGCTCCGCCCATGCCGTTGTCCGTGACCTGGATGAGCAGCCGGCTCTCCACCCGCCACACGTCCACGCTCGCCCGGTTCGCCCCGCTGTGCTTGCTGACGTTCTGGAGGAGCTCCGAGACCGTGAAGTAGGCGATGCCCTCGATCGCGGGCGCCGGCCGGGCCGGCAGGTCCACCTCGACCTGCACGGGCACCGTGCACCGGGAGGCCACCGAGGACAGGGCCGCGTCCAGCCCGCGGTCGGTGAGGACCGCCGGGTGGATGCCCCGGGCCAGGTCCCGCAACTCCTGGAGCGCCGTCTTCACCTCGCCGTGCGCCTCGTCCACCATCCGCGCCGCCGCCTGCGGGTCCTCCGTCATCTTCTCCTTGGCGAGGCCGAGGTCCATCGCGAGGCTGACGAGTCGGGCCTGCGCCCCGTCGTGCAGGTCCCGTTCGATGCGCCGCAGGTCCGCCGCTGCGGTGTCCACCACGACCCCCCGGTCCGACTCCAGCTCGACCACCCGGGAGGCCAGCCGGGACGGGCTCAGCAGCGCGAGGATCAGCAGCCGGTCCACCATCGTCAGCCCCCGGACGACCCACGGCGTGGCCAACGTCAGCACCAGGCCGACCAGGGACGTCACCGTCAGCTCGAAGGCGTTGTCCAGGTGGATCGCGCTGTTCTCGTCCCCGTAGAGCTGTATGCCGTCCTGGTTCACGTAGGTGGGGAACACCCAGTGCCACAGCGGGTAGGTCAACAGGCCCCAGGAGACCACCCACAGGGTCAGCGCCGTGGTGAAGGTGAACACCGCCCAGGGGAAGTGCAGCAGCGTGTACAGCAGGTTCCGCCAGGAGGAGCCGCTCTTGAAGACCGCGCCGATCCACGCCATGAGACCCGGCCGGGCCACCCGCAGCGGCTCGGCGTCACCGATGTCCATGCCGAGCAACGTTCGCGCCCGCCCCCGCTCCAACGCGGCGAACCCCCGCGCCGCGGACAGGGTCGCCGCGAGCACCGGTACGCCGAGGAAGGTGACCAGCAGTCCCGCCCCGACCGAGAGCATCGTCACGCTGAACGTGAAGGCGATGATGCTGATCGGGAGGCTCAGCAGGGCGAACCCGAACTCGCGCCAGGTGCGGGCCGTGAACGGCTCGCGCAGCCCCGCCGGGAGCAGGTGCCGCCGCCCGGGCCCCGCGCCGTCGAACTCGGGCCGGCCCTGCCGCCCGTAACCCTGTCCGTACTCCGTGGCCATCCTCGTCGTCCTTCTCTCGTGTCGCTCGCTGCTGCCCCGCACGGCCGGTGTCTCCCGGTCGTTCCGTCCCCGCTCGTCGGCGGGCCGTTCGAGCGGCCCGCCGAAGTACCTCCAGGCTCCCCGAGCGGGGCGCCCCCCACCATGTGGCACGTCTCCGTTCCGACCGGGGGTTTTCCCTACCCCCTCGGCGACACCGTCCCGCCCGCCAGCCTCCTCCCCGGTCCCGCTCCCACCGCCACGTACCCGGCGCGGTCCCGCACCTGGCCCCGGTCGGACCGGGGGCCCGGGCCGTGGGGCCACGCGGTGCGTGGTGCGCAGGGGCGCGGCGTCACGGGGAGCCCCGAGCCCGGCCCTCCCGGGCCCGAGCCGCCGACGCCCGGGTGCGGCCCGGTGCGCCCCGGTCCGCGGGGGTCCCGGACCCCCGACCCCGGTCCCGGGGGTGCCGGCCCCCGGCGCCGGACCCTTGGCCCCCAACGCCAACTGCGGCCACGGACCCCGGACCCCGACCGGAGCCTGAACGCCCCCGGCTCCGGGCCCCAGGCAAGGCCATCGGCCCCTGAGCCGTCGGCGCCCGACTGCCGACGGGGCGCAGGACGCCGAACCCCGGGGCTGGGTGCCCTCGGACTCTGGCCTCGGGCAGGGACCTTGCCTTCCGGCCTTGGCCCCGGCCTCCGAACCCCCGGCCCCGAACGCCGGCTGCGGCCCCGACGGGACGCCCCCGGCCCGCGCAGAGCCTCCGCGCCTAGGGCCCGAACCGCGAACCGCGGACCCCGAACCGCGCTCCCCGGTCCGCGAACCCCAAACTGCGGCCCGTACCCCCGTACCCCCGGGCCGGAGGGCCCGTACCCGCCCCCGAACCCGCACCCGGAGCGCCCCGGGCAGCGCGCGGGCCCGGGCCACCGGGCCCTCCCGCCCCGGCCGGGGGGCTATCCCCGGCCGGGGCGGGAGGGCGGGCGTTCGCGGTCCCGCCAGGGCAACTCCGCGGTGACCGTCGTCGGGCCGCCCACCGGGGAGTCGACGACGAACAGGCCGTCGACCGCGCCCAGTCGGTCGGCGAGCCCCGCCATGCCCGTACCGCCGTCGAGGCTCGCGCCGCCCATCCCGTCGTCCGTGACCTGGATCAGCAGCCGCTCGCCCGATCGCCACACCTCCACCGCCGCGGACCGGGCCCGGCTGTGCTTGCTGACGTTCTGGAGGAGCTCCGAGACCGTGAAGTAGGCGATGCCCTCGATCGCCGCCGCCGGCCGGCTCCCCAGATCCGCCGTCACCCGCACGGGCACCGTGCACCGCGAGGCGACCGAGGACAGGGCCGCGTCCAGCCCGCGGTCGGTGAGGACCGCCGGGTGGATGCCCCGGGCCAGGTCCCGCAGCTCCTGGAGGGCGAGCTTCACCTCACCGTGGGCCTCCTCGACCATCACCGCGGCCGTGTCCGGGTCCTCCAGCAGCTTCTCCTTCGCCAGCCCGAGCCCCATCGCCAGATTGACGAGTCGGGCCTGCGCCCCGTCGTGCAGGTCCCGTTCGATGCGCCGCAGGTCCGCCGCCGCGGTGTCCACCACGACCCCCCGGTCCGACTCCAACTCGGCGATGCGCCGCTCCAACTCGTCGGACGGGGAGAGCAGCCCGCGCACCAGCATCCGGTCGACGTCCGTCAACGCCCGGGCGATGAACGGCAGCACCGGCCACAGCACGAACAGGGAGACCAACGTCACCACGAAGGTCAACACCCCCCAGGGCAGCCGTATGACCTCGTAGAGCGCCGCCCGCCACGCCACCGGGTCCGCCACGCAGGTGCGCAGCCGCGTCAGCCACGGCATGCCCTGGAGCGGCAGCGGGCTGGGCTCCTCGACCCGCACCCTGAGCAGGGCCCGGGCCCGGGCCCGCTCGGCCCGCCCGAACTGCCGCACGCCCAACAGGCTCACCGCCAGCAGCGGCAGCCCGACGGCCGTGATGGCCAGGCCGACGCCGATCGTCAGCGTGGTCACCACGTACACGAAGCCGATCAAACCCATCGGCAGATTCAGCAGGAGATGCGCTATTTCCCGCCAGGTCTGAGCCCCGTACGCCAAACGGGCGGGCGGCAGCGCCTCTTCGGTGCCCTCGGCACCGGCCACCGGCTCGGCCGCGTCGGTCGCGTCCCGGCCCCGGGCGGAAGTGGTCATTCGTGCGGTCATGTCTAGAGCGTGCCTGGTCACCGGCGTCGGCGCCATGAGGTGGACCGCCTTCTCGCCCTGTGGATATCCCCACCCCCAGCCAGCCGCCCCGCGGCCCCGGAGGCGGGCGTCCCGACCTCCGGGGCGGCCCCCGCCGCAGGTCGTCCGTGGCCCGTCAGGTCCGTTTCGTGACGGGCCCGGGGGCCCCACGGAACCCTCCTGACCGGTGACGGGCTGCTTACCCCTCCTTTAGCAGGGCCTAGACTCCCGTGCGTAGAGAACGTCGTACACCGCGCATCCACTGGCGTCCCGCCCGCTCCGCCGCCCGGCGTCCGGGTCGGTGCGGCCATGGGGCGCACGAGGCAAGGAGCGAGGGGCGGACGTGCCGGAACCGACCGTTCTCGCGGAGGGCTCGGAGAGCTATTTCCAGTCGTACTCCGTCGTGGGACTACTCGCCCTGATCGGGGTGCTCTTCGTCGCGGTCGCCTTCGGCGCCGGACGACTGCTGCGCCCGGTCGTGCCGACCCCGGAGAAACTCCTCACCTACGAGTGCGGGGTCGACCCCGTCGGTGAGGGCTGGGCGCACACCCAGGTGCGCTACTACGTCTACTCGTTCCTCTACGTGATCTTCGCCGTCGACTCGATCTTCCTGTTCCCCTGGGCCACCGTCTTCGCGGAACAGGGATACGGGTCGACGACCCTCGTGGAGATGTTCATCTTCCTCGGCTTCCTCGCCGTGGGCTTGCTCTACGCGTACAAGAAGGGCGTCCTGACATGGGCGTGATCCCGTCCGCGTCCGACGCGGACCCCGCTACGCCCGCGTCCGACACGGACCCCGCCACCGCGCCCGGACCCGTGTTCCTGCCCGAGCCGCGCAGGCTCGGCACGCTGGCCCGGCTCGCCCCCGAGCCGATGAAGGTGGTCCTCAACTGGGGCCGCCGCTACAGCCTGTGGGTCTTCAACTTCGGACTCGCCTGCTGCGCCATCGAGTTCATCGCCGCGTCGATGGCCCGCCACGACTTCATCCGCCTCGGAGTGATCCCCTTCGCACCGGGACCCCGGCAGGCCGACCTGATGATCGTCTCCGGCACCGTCACCGACAAGATGGCCCCGGCCGTCAAGCGGTTGTACGAACAGATGCCCGAGCCCAAGTACGTGATCTCCTTCGGCGCCTGCTCCAACTGCGGCGGCCCCTACTGGGACTCGTACTCCGTCACCAAGGGCGTGGACCAGATCATCCCCGTCGACGTGTACGTGCCCGGCTGCCCGCCGCGGCCCGAGGCGCTGCTCCAGGGCATCCTCAAGCTCCAGGAGAAGATCGCCCGCGAGTCCCTGGGCGAGCGGTACGCGACCGGGGGCCGTCCGTCGGCCGCCGCGCTCCAGAGCGACCTCGTCCGTCCGCCCGCCGCGCCCGGCTCCGCGACCGCCGCCGGCTCCGCCCCGGTCGCCGGAGAGGGGAACGACCGGTGACCGGTTGGCTGCCCGAGGCCGTCACGGACCTGTTCGGTCCGGAGGCCACCGCCGAGGAGTCCTACGACGTCCTCACCGTCGACGTACCCGCCGCCGGCTGGCTCACCGCCCTGGAGACCGCGCGGACGACCCTCGGCTGCACCTTCTTCGACTGGCTGAGCGCCGTCGACGAGGCCGAGGCGGGGTTCCGGGTCTCGGCCCACGTCGTCGCCCTCGCCCCGGTGCGCAGGTTGCTGGTGCGGACCACCGTGCCGCGGGACGCCGCCGTCCTGCCCTCCGCGATCGGGGTGTACGCGGGGGCCGCCTGGCACGAGCGGGAGACCCACGAGATGTTCGGCGTCGACTTCGCCGGCCACCCCGGTCTCGACCCCCTGCTGCTGCCCGAGGGCTTCGAAGGCCACCCGCTGCGCAAGGACTTCGTCCTCGCGGCCCGGGTGGTCAAGGCGTGGCCCGGCGCCAAGGAGCCCGGCGAGTCCGAGCACGGGGGACCCAAGCGCCGGCAGATGCTGCCGCCGGGGGTGCCCGATCCCAACGAGTGGGGGCCCCTGAAGGGGACGTTGCCTCCCGCGCCGGCGCGCGGTGCGGGGCGGGCGGGTGCGGCGGGGCGCGCGGGCGCTGCTGGTCGCGCCGGTGCGGGCGCCGCGGGGCGTACCGCCGGTGACCGGCCGGTGCGGCGCACCCGTACGGCCGCCGCCGGGTCGGCGAGCCAGCCGGGTCCGGCCGAAGCGGCCGGTGCGGCTGGCACGGCTGGTACGGAATCTCCGCCGGTCACCGGCGCGGGCGCCCCGGAGGGTGCCGCTGCGTCGGCCGGGGCGCAGGCCGCTCGGCCGGCCCGTCGGACCCGGTCCGCGGAGAGCGGTTCCGCCTCGCAGCGGGCCGCCACGGAACCCGGTACGGCCACGGAATCCGGTACGGCCACGGATTCTGGCGCGGCCCCTGCACCCAGTACGGCCACCGCACCTGGCGCACCTGGTGCGGCCACCGCACCTGGCAGGGGCACCGCACCGGAACCCACCGGTCAGCCGGACGAGGGCACCCGGGCTGAGGGCCGGACCGGCGACGGCGGCGATGCCGCAGTACCTCCGGACGCCGCGGCCGGCGCGCCGACCACTCCCGCGGACCAGCCGTCCGCCGCCCCGCGCACCCGGGGTTCCTCCGACGCGCCCTGGCACCACGCGCGCCCGGCCTTCGACGAGGCGGCGGCGCCGGGCGGAGAGCCCCGCACCACCGAGTCCGCCGCGGTGAGCGAACCGCCGCAGCCGGTCGAGCCGCCGCGGACGCCGTCCGAGCCGCCGGAGCCGTCGGAGCAACGCGAACCGGCCGGGCCGTCGGAGCAGGGCGAAGGGGCCGCGGCCAAACCCGTCGCCCCGGACGCACCCGCCGACCCGGACAAACCCGCCGGTCAGGCGGAAGGCTCCGACCCGGCCGACGAAGCCGCTCCCGACGAAGCAGCTCCCGACGACGCCCAACGTCCCCGTAGCCGTCGTCCCCGTACCAGTAGCGAAGACAACCCCCCAGGAGGCCCGCAGTGAACGACGCGCTGGACGTCGCCCTGCGACTCCTCGTCGTCTTCGCCGTCTTCCTCGTGCTGCCGCTGGTCATCGGGCAGACCGAGCACAAGGTCATGGCCCACATGCAGGGCCGCCTCGGCCCGATGTACGCGGGCGGGTTCCACGGCTGGGCCCAGCTGGTCGCCGACGGCGTCAAGTTCGCCCAGAAGGAGGACATCGTCCCCGCCCGGGCCGACCGGCGGATCTTCCAGCTCGCCCCGGCCGTCGCGCTCCTGCCGTACCTGCTCGTCCTCGTGGTCATCCCCATCGGCCCCCAGGAGGGCGCCGTCGGGGTGGTCCTGGACGCGGGCGTCTTCTTCGCCCTGGCGGTCATGGGCGTCAGCGTCCTCGGATCGCTGATGGCCGGCTGGGCGTCGGCGAACAAGTTCTCCCTGCTCGGCGGCTTGCGCACCGCCGCCCAACTCCTCGCCTACGAACTGCCGATGCTGCTGGCCGCCGCGTCGGTGGCGATGGCCGCCGGCACCGTCTCGCTGCCGGGGATCGTCAACGCGTTCGAGTGGTGGTGGCTGCCCTGGCAGATCGTCGGCGCGCTCGTCTTCTTCGTCGCCGGACTCGCCGAACTCCAACGGCCGCCGTTCGACATGCCCGTCGCCGACTCCGAGATCATCTTCGGCGCGTACACGGAGTACACCGGACTGCGCTTCGCGCTGTTCCTGCTCGCCGAGTACGCCGGGATCGTCGTGCTGTGCGCCCTGACCACCGTCCTCTTCCTGGGCGGTTGGCACGGTCCGTTCGGAGGGGAGGGCCTCGGCTGGGTGTGGACCCTGCTGAAGATCTCCGTCCTCGCGTTCGTCATCATCTGGCTGCGCGTCAGTTACCCCCGGCTCCGGGAGGACCAGCTCCAGCGCCTCGCCTGGACGACGCTCGTCCCCCTCGCCCTCGCCCAGATCGCCCTCACCGGCGTCGTCAAGGTGGTGATGTGATCCATGGCCGAGTCGCCCGCGCGCACCCCGCGCAAGTTCCCCGGGTCCGGTCTGGCCAAGGGGCTGGCCGTCACCCTGCGGACGATGACCCGCAAGTCGGTCACCGCGCGCTACCCCGACGTCCAGCCCGAACTGCCGCCCCGCACCCGGGGCGTCATCGGTCTGTTCGAAGAGAACTGCACGGTGTGCATGCTGTGCGCCCGCGAGTGCCCCGACTGGTGCATCTACATCGACTCCCACAAGGAGACGGTGCCGCCCGCCGCACCCGGTGGCCGTGAGCGCAGTCGCAACGTGCTCGACCGGTTCGCCATCGACTTCTCGCTGTGCATGTACTGCGGCATCTGCATCGAGGTGTGCCCCTTCGACGCGCTGTTCTGGTCGCCGGAGTTCGAGTACGCCGAGACCGACATCCGCGAGCTGACCCACGAGCGGGACAAGCTCCGCGAGTGGATGTGGACGGTTCCGGCGCCGCCCGCGCTGGACCCGGCCGCCGAGGAGCCCAAGGAACTCTCCGCCGCCCGCAAGACGGCGGAGAAGATCGCCGCTGAGGCCGCCCAGGCCGCCGAAGCCGCCGAGAGCGCTGAGCCCCCGGCGGCACCGGGCCCCGACCCCGCCCCGTCCCCCGCCCCCGATTCCGGTGACGGCACCGCTCCCGAGCAGGAGGGACCCCGGTGACCCCCCTCACGACCCTTCCCGCGCACCCCGTTCCGCTCGCCGCCGAGACCGCGGGCTTCCTCTCCCCGACGGGCGTCGAGATCGCCTTCCTCCTCGTCGGCGTGGTCACCCTCGGCGCCGCGGTCATCACCGTCACCACCACCCAACTCGTGCACGCCGCGCTGTGGCTGGTGGTCGCCCTCGGCGGGATCGCCGTCGAGTACCTGCTGCTCACCGCGGAGTTCATCGCCTGGGTGCAGGTCCTCATCTACGTCGGCTCCGTCGTCGTGCTGCTGCTGTTCGGGCTGATGCTCACCCGGGCGCCCATCGGACCGTCCCCGGACGCCGACTCGGGCAACCGGTGGGTCGCCCTGGCGGTCGCCGTGGCCTCGGCCGCCGCCCTGGTCTGGGTGGTGGTGGACGCGTTCCGCACCACCCGCCTCGAACTGGACGGTGCCGCCCAGGGCTCCACCGACGTGATGGGCGCGAGCCTGTTCCAGAACTGGGTGCTCCCCTTCGAGGCGCTGTCGGTGCTGCTGCTCGCCGCCCTGGTCGGCGCGATCGTCCTCTCCCGCAAGGAGAAGCCGCCGGCGCGCCCCGCCAAGACCGCGCGCCCCCGCCGCACCTCCCCGGGCACCGCACAGCGTCCAGGCACTGCGCCGCGTCCGGACGCCGCACAGCGCCCCGGCACCGGACAGCGCCCCGGCCCGGCGCAGCGGACGGAGAACGACTGATGCACCTCGCCTACCCCGTGGTCCTCTCGGTCCTCCTCTTCTGCACGGGCCTGTACGGCGTACTGGCCCGCCGCAACGCGATCCTGGTGCTGATGTCCGTGGAGCTGATGCTCAACGCCGTCAACCTGAACCTCGTCGCCTTCGACGTCTGGCTCAGCGAGGCGGCCCGCGACACCCTGCACTCCGGCCAGGCGCTGACCCTGTTCACGATCGCCATCGCCGCCGCCGAGATCGGCATCGGCCTCGCGATCGTCCTCGCCGTGTACCGCAACCGCGGCTCCTCCGACATCGACAAGCTCCGCGACACCGCCGAGGACGGACCGGGACCGGACGGCGGTCCGGACGCTCCCGGAACCCGGACGCCCCCCGCCACGGCACCCATCACAGAGGCCGCCGCGTGACCACCACGACCCTCGCCGTACTCGTCCCCGTCCTGCCGTTCCTCGGTGCCGCCGCCGGACTGTTCCTCGGCCGCACCGCGCCCGGCTTCGTCCGCCCCCTGGCGATCCTGCCGACCGTGGCCGCACTGGTGCTCGCGGTGTTCGTCGCCGTGCGCCAGGGCGGCGGGGCGACCATCGAGGCGGCCACCCAACTCACCCCCACCGGCTCGGTCCCCATCGACCTGGCGCTGCGCATCGACGGCTTCGCCGCCCTCGTCGCCGTCCTCGTCGGCGTGGTCGCCACCTGCGTGCAGGTCTACTCCACGGCGTACCTGCGCCACGACCCCCGCTACCCCTCGTACGCGGCGCTCGTGTCCCTGTTCACCGCCGCGATGTTCCTGGTCGTCTACTCGGGCGACCTGATGGTGCTGCTGGTGGGCTGGGAGGTCATGGGCATCTGCTCGTACTTCCTGGTCGGCCACTACTGGGAGACGCCCGAGGCCCGCGCCGCCTCGCTGAAGGCGTTCCTCGTCACCAAGCTCGGTGACGTCCCCTTCCTGATCGGACTGTTCGCGCTCGCCGCGGACGCCGGCTCGTTCCGGATCTCCACCGTCCTGCACACCGTCGCGGCGGGCGGCCTCGACCACCCCACGGTGATCGCGCTGCTGCTGCTCGCGGGCGTGGCGGGCAAGTCGGCGCAGTTCCCGCTGCACACCTGGCTGCCGGACGCGATGGCCGGCCCCACCCCCGTCTCCGCGCTGATCCACGCGGCGACGATGGTCGCCGCCGGCGTCTACTTCGTCGCCCGGCTGCTGCCCGTCTTCGCCGCCTCGGCCGCCGCCCTGGTCGTGCTCGCGGTGATGGCCGCCGTGACGATGCTCGGCTCGGCGCTCGCCGCGCTCGCCCAGGACGACATCAAACGCGTCCTCGCGTACTCGACGATCGGCCAGCTCGGTTACATGACCGGGGCGCTCGCCGTCGCGGACCCGGGTGCCGCCGTCTTCCACCTCATCTCGCACGGCGCGTTCAAGGCGCTGCTGTTCCTCGCCGCGGGCGTGGTCATCCACGCCGCCGGCACCAACTCGCTCGCCGCCATGTCCGGGATGC
Organism: Streptomyces sp. NPDC005955; assembly: GCF_042871255.1. NCBI lineage: Bacteria > Bacillati > Actinomycetota > Actinomycetes > Kitasatosporales > Streptomycetaceae > Streptomyces > Streptomyces sp. NPDC005955. Next base: position 146,934 of record NZ_JBIAIF010000007.1, read on the forward strand.
GGAATCTGCGGTCCCGCATCCCGGACGCCTATTGGACGATGACGGTGGCGCTGCTCGCCCTCGCCGCGATCCCGCCCTTCAGCGGCTTCTTCTCGAAGGAGGCCGTGCTGGTCGGCGCCGAGCACGCCGCCCACGGCGACACCGCGGGCGTCCCCACCGGCGCCGGGTGGACCGTCCTGGTCGCCGGTCTGCTCACCGCCCTGCTCACCGCCGCCTACGCGGCCCGGCTGTGGCTGCTCGCCTTCCGCGGCCGGGGCGAGGAGGCCCCCGACCACGGCCGGCAGCCGCTGGCGATGACCACCGTCCTGTGGGTGCTCGCCGTGCCCTCGCTCGCCTTCGGCCTCGCCGTCGGCGTGCTGCCCGACTGGCTCGGCGGGGACTCCCTGACCCCGACCCTCACCACCTCCGTGCTCGGCACCGGCGCCGCCCTCATCGGCGGGCTCCTCGTGTACGGCACCTGGCGGCACACGATCAGCGCCCCCCGGCCCCCCCTCGGCGCGGTCGTCGCCCACCCCGGGGCGGACGGTTCCCTGGTCGAGGAGGAAGCCCTCGCCAGCCACGAGCGCGCGTACGGGTACCTCGCCGCGCACCCCGACCCGGCCGACCCCGGTCGGGTCCTGCTCGGCCCGCTCCACCGGCACGCCGCGAACGGCTTCCACCTGGACGCCGTCTACCGGGTGCTCTTCGTCCGCCCGGTGGTCGAGGCGGCCCGACTGGTGCGCTTCCTGGACGGCGCGGTGATCGACACCTACGTGCGGGGCGCGGGAGCCCTGCCCCGGCTCCTCGGCACCGCCGCGCGGCGGGCCCAGACCGGCAACACGCAGACCTATCTGAGCGCGCTGTTCGCCGGCACCGTCGTCCTGGCGGTCGCCGCCGTCCTCGTCGCCACCGTCGGAGCGTGAGCCGCAGTGATCGATATCAACGAGTCCGTGATGCAGTTCCTCCTGGCGTTCGTCGTCGTCGCTCCGCTGCTGGGCGCCGCGGCGGCCCTGCTGCCCGCCCCGCCCGGGCTGCGGGGCACCTCGCCCGACCAGGCCGTGCTGCGCCACGGCGTCACCGTGACCGGTGCCGTCCTCGTCGCGGCGCTCGTGCTCGCCCTGGGCTTCGACCACGACGACCCGGCGAAGATGCAGGCCACGACGGACGTCAGCTGGATCCCGGCACTGGACGTCCGCCTCCACCTCGGCATCGACGGCATCTCGCTCCCGCTGCTGGTCCTCACCGCGCTGCTGACCTTCCTGTGCGCCCTGTACAGCTACGCGAAGCCGCCCGCGGGCCCGTCCCCGAAGGCGTTCGTCGCCCTGGTGCTCGTGCTGGAGGCCGGCACCCTGGCGACCTTCGCCGTGCTCGACCTGCTGCTGTTCTTCCTCGCCTTCGAGATGGTCCTCATCCCGATGTACTTCCTCATCGCCCGCTGGGGCGGCGCCGGCCGCAAGGCCGCCGCCTGGAAGTTCATCCTCTACACCCTGCTCGGTTCGGTCGTGATGCTGCTGGGCCTGCTGCTCATCGGGCTGCGGGCCGGCACCTTCGACATGGTGGCGCTCGCCGCTGACGACGGCCGGTCGCTCAGTACGTCCGTGCAGGTCATCGCCGTGCTGTCGGTGGGCATCGGACTCGCCGTCAAGACCCCGGTGTGGCCGTTGCACAGCTGGCTCCCGGACGCGCACACCGCGGCCCCGACCGTCGGTTCGGTGCTGCTCGCGGGCGTGCTGCTCAAGATGGGCACCTACGGCTTCGTCCGCATCCTGCTGCCGATCACCCCGGACGGCATGCACACGATCGCCCCGTACTTCGCCGCGTTCGCCGTCGCCGGGATCATCTACGGATCGCTGGCCTGTCTGGCGCTCGCCCGGCCCGGAGCGGGCGGCGACCTCAAACGCCTGATCGCCTACTCGTCCGTCGGGCACATGGGCTTCGTCCTGCTCGGCATCGCCACCCTGACGCCGACCGGCGTGAACGGCGCCCTGTTCGCGAACATCGCCCACGGACTCATCACGGGGCTGCTGTTCTTCCTGGTCGGCGCCCTCAAGGACCGCACCGGCACCACCGACCTCGACACCCTCGCCGGTGACACCGGGGCCGCCCTGTACGGCGTCGCGCCCCGCTTCGGCGGGCTGTTCGCCTTCGGCGCGGTCGCCTCGCTGGGACTGCCCGGGCTCGCCGGGTTCTGGGGCGAGATGCTCGCCATGTTCGGCGCCTTCGACCCCGCGGCCGGCCTCAACCGCCCCGCGTACCTGGTCTTCGTGGCCCTCGCCGGCCTCGGCACCCTGCTCACCGCCGCGTACCTGCTCATCGTGGTCCGCCGGATCTGCATGGGCACCCCGAAGACCCCCGCCGAGACCGCCCCGGCCACCGGAGCCGCCCCGGACGCCGGGGCCTTCCTCGACGTGCGCCGCCACGAGTACGCGGCCTGGACCCCGCTCGTCGCCCTCACCGTGATCGCCGGACTCTGGCCCGCACTGCTGCTGGGCCTCACCGATCCGGCCGTGCAGCAGCTCCTCGCAGGAGGCAAGTCGTGACCGTCGCCGCCCCGGACGTCGGGAACCTCGTCCAGTCCGTCGACTGGATCGCCATCGCGCCGCCCACCCTCACCGCGGTCGCCGCGCTGCTCGTCCTCGTCGCGGACCTGTTCGTGCCCGAGCGGCACAAGGCCCTCCTCGGCTGGGCCAGCGCCGGCGCGCTCACCCTCGCCGCGCTGTCCCTGCTGCCGCTCGTCGGCGCCGACCGCGCCACGTTCTGCCGCAAGTCCGCCCCCGACGTGTGCAGCTACACCGCCGACCAGTTCACCCTGGCCGTGCAACTGCTGGTCATCGGCGGCGCCCTGGTGACCGTGCTGCTCTCGATCACCCTGCTGAGCGACGACGCCGACCGTCCGGGCGGCCGGGTGCTGCCCGACGGCGAGTACTGGTTCCTGCTGCTGTCCTCGGCCGCCGGCGCCGCCCTGCTGCCCGCCGCCCGCGACCTCACCACCCTGATCGTCGCCCTCGAAGTGGCCTCCCTGCCCGCGTTCGCCCTGGTGGGGCTCAAGCGCGGCGACCGGATGTCCTCCGAGGCGGCCCTGAAGTTCTTCCTGTCGTCCGTCACCGCCACCGCCGTGACCCTCATGGGCGCCAGCTTCGTGTACGCGACCACCGGCAGCATGTACCTCACGGAGATCGCCGACGCGCTCGCCGACGTGGACGGCCGGTACGCGACGCTCGCCCAGACCGGTGTCGTCCTCACGCTCATCGGCTTCGCCTTCAAGACGGCCGCCGTCCCCTTCCACTTCTGGGTGCCCGACACCTACGTCGGCGCACCGCTGCCCGTCGCCGCCTTCCTGTCGGTCATCGGCAAGGCCGTCGGCTTCACCGGGCTGATCCTCGTCACCGTCATCGCGTTCCCCCCGTACGCGGACGTCTGGGGCCCCGCGCTCGCCGTGCTCGCCGCCCTCACCATGACGATCGGCAACGCGGCGGCCCTGCGCCAGCGCTCCGCGGCCGCGTTCAGCGCGGTCCGCCTGCTGGCCTGGTCGTCCGTCGGGCAGGCCGGGTACCTGCTGGTCCCGATCGCCGCGGCGGCCTACGCGAAGGACCCGCAGCGCGCCGTGGGCTCCACCGTGGCGTACGCCCTGATGTACGCGGCCGTGAACCTCGGGGCCTTCGCCGTCGCCGCGCTGGTCGCCCGCACCAGGCCCCTCAACCGCCTCACCGACTACCGCGGGCTGTACGCCGAGCGCCCGCTGACCGCCCTGGTGCTGGGGTTCTTCCTGCTCTGCCTCGCCGGACTGCCGCCGGGCATCATCGGTCTGTTCGCCAAGGTCACCGTGTTCTCGTCGGTGGTCGACGCGGGCCTCGGCTGGCTCGCCGTCGTCATGGCCGTCAACGTCGTGATCGCCCTGTACTACTACCTCCGCTGGACGGCGCTCCTCTTCCAGGCACCGGAACGGGCCCCCGAGGCCCCCGAGGCCACGGAGACCCCCGCAGCCCCCGCACCGCCCGCCGAGGTCCCCGCAGCCGTCGGAGCAGCCGCAGCCGCCACGACAGCCGCAACAGCAACGACCGCCACGGTCACCGCGGAGCCCGCCCCGTCCGCCCCGCTGAGCACGTCCCCCGTGGCCGCCGTACCGGTCCCGATCGCCGCGGCGATCGCCTTGACGGCCCTCCTCGGCATCGTCTTGTCCGGAGCCCCCCAGCTGGTCCTGCGCTTCGCGGACACGGTCCTGTTCTGACGGGCCGGGCGGGCCCACCGGGTCCGCACCGGCCCGCCGTCCGACGGCGGCACCCCCTGTCCGCGGGGGGTGCCGCCGTCGTGCCGTCACCCGGTCGGCCGACACGCCGCGCCCCGCGCACCAGGGAACTAGTCCCGCTCGCCTGGCGTTGACCAGTAAGGGAAGGTCCACTGGACGGTGGAGGAGCTCCGGCACCACCGCACGACCGCACCACCGCGACAGAGCACCAAGGAGCAGAGGGTTCCCCTGCCGTAACACCAGGAGGGCTTACTGTGCACCGCCGGCACAACGGGCTGAAGACCGCCGTTCTCCTCGGAGGACTGTCGGCACTCATCATCGTCATCGGCAGCCTCTTCGGACGTACGGGGCTGATCATCGCCCTGTTCGTCGCCCTGGGCACCAACGCCTACGCGTACTGGAACAGCGACAAGCTGGCCCTGCGCGCGATGCGGGCCCGCCCGGTCAGCGAGTTCGAGGCCCCCGCGCTCTACCGCATGGTCCGTGAGCTGTCCACGCAGGCCCGTCAGCCCATGCCCCGGCTCTACATCTCTCCCACCGAGGCCCCCAACGCCTTCGCGACCGGCCGCAACCCGCGCAACGCCGCCGTGTGCTGCACCGAAGGCATCCTGCGCATCCTCGACGAACGCGAGCTGCGCGGGGTGATCGGCCACGAGCTGAGCCACGTCTACAACCGGGACATCCTCATCTCGTCGGTCGCCGGCGCACTCGCTTCGGTGATCATGTTCCTGGTCAACTTCGCCTGGCTGATCCCGATCGGCCGCTCCGACAACGACGAGGGCCCCGGCATCCTCGGCTGGCTGCTGATCATGATCCTGGGACCGCTGGCCGCGTCCGTGATCAAACTCGCCATCAGCCGCTCCCGGGAGTACGAAGCGGACGCGTCCGGGGCCCAGCTGACCGGTGACCCGCTGGCCCTCGCGAGCGCCCTGCGCAAGCTGGACGCCGGCACCAAGCAGCTGCCGCTGCCGCCCGAGCCGCGCATCGAGACGGCGAGCCACATGATGATCGCCAACCCGTTCCGCCCGGGCCAGGGCCTCTCCAAGATGTTTTCCACGCACCCGCCGATGGCAGAGCGCATCGCCCGTCTCGAACAGATGGCAGGTCGACACCAGTGAAAACAATCCTGAACATCATTTGGCTGGTCTTCAGCGGATTCTGGCTGTTCCTCGGCTATCTGCTGGCGGCGTGCCTCCTCTTCATCACCATCATCGGCATCCCCTTCGCGGTCGCCGCGCTCCGCATCGGCGTCTACGCCCTGTGGCCCTTCGGCCACCGCGTGGTGGAACGTCCGGACGCGGGCGCCCCGTCCTGCGTGGGCAACGTCCTGTGGCTCGTCCTCGCGGGCTGGTGGCTGGCCCTGACGCACATCGTCACGGGCATCGCCCAGTGCCTCACGATCATCGGGATCCCCCTGGGCATCGCCAACTTCAAGCTGATACCGGTGTCCCTGATGCCGCTCGGCAAGGAGATCGTCGACACCGACCAGCCCTTCGTCGGCCGCTGGTGACGACGGCCCGCGCGGTGGAACCCGCCGCGCGCGCCGTACCCGCGCTCACGCGACGCCGGCGGGCCGGGCCCCGGTCAGTCGGGGGTCGACCGCCCCAGGATCAGGGGCCGGTGCGACTCCTGTAGGCCCTGAGGCAGTGCGTCCGGGGAGAACCACCGCGCCTCCAGGATCTCGAACGGGTCGATCGTGAGGTCGCCGCCGATCAGGGTGGCCTCGTACGCCACTTCGATCCGGAGCCGGTAACCGCTCTTGAGCCGGACCAGCCGGCCGGTGCGGACGTCCAGCCCGGTCTCCTCGCGCACCTCCCGCACGACGGTGGCGCTGAACTCCTCGCCCTTGAGCGCGTAGCCCGTGGGCAGACCCCACTGCCGCCCCTCGGGCCACATGCGGTGGCGCAGCAGCAGGACGCGCCCCGCGTCATCGCGCACGACACCGGTCACCCCGGCCATGAACTTCGCCTGCACGATCCACATCACCCGCCACTGCACCGGGCCACGGAGGCCGCGCCACAGCCGGGCGATCAGTCGCTTCACGTCGTGCCTCCTTCCAGGGCGTCGGCCACCGGGCACGGCCCGGCCACGACCGGCGCTCACGCCGACCGGGGGCGCGCCGCCCGAGACGGTGCTCGGCGACGCGCCCCCGTCGTGCCCCACCGGCCCCGCAGGGCTCACCCGGGAGCGTCGTGCAGGTCGAGGACCCCGCTCACCGGTAGTTCACGAACTGGAGCGCGAAGTCGAACTCCTGGCCCTTCAGCAGGGCGATGACGGCCTGGAGGTCGTCCCGGCTCTTGGAGCTGACCCGCAGCTCGTCGCCCTGCACCTGGGCCTTGATGCCCTTGGGGCCCTCGTCCCGGATGATCTTCGCGACCTTCTTCGCGTTCTCCTGGGAGATCCCCTCCTCGATGGAGCCGAAGAGCTTGTACTCCTTGCCGGAGAGCTGCGGCTCGCCGGTGTCGAGCGCCTTCAGCGAGATGCCGCGCTTGACCAGCTTGGTCTGGAAGACGTCGAGGATCGCGTTCACGCGCTCCTCGGAGTTGGCCTGCATCAGGATCTTCTCGCCGGACCAGGCGATCGACGCGCCGACGTTACGGAAGTCGTAGCGCTGGGAGATCTCCTTCGCCGCCTGGTTGAGGGCGTTGTCGACCTCCTGCCGCTCGACCTTCGAGACGATGTCGAAACTGGAGTCGGCCATGTGCTGTGGCTCCTTGGATCGGGTTGCGTGGGAGCGGCCACGAATCCCTGACCGCATCCGCAAAGCCTAGCCACCGCCCCGCGCCGCGTGCCGCTCAATCGAGTGGCGGAGCACCCCCGCACATCGGGTATCGTTTACGTCGTTGCCGGAGAGCCCAGCGGTCAAGCTGATCTCCAGCAGCAACCCAGGCGGTGTGCCCGAGCGGCCAAAGGGAGCAGACTGTAAATCTGCCGGCTCAGCCTTCCCAGGTTCGAATCCTGGCGCCGCCACACTTGGGTAAGGAACCCCCTGACCACGCTGATACAGCAGGTCAGGGGGTTCTTTCGTGTCCGGGGGAGGGGACGACGGGAACCTTGCCGTGTCTCACCGAGTACCGCCCGGATCCCATCGGTGATCAGTGCGTGTTCCCCAGGTGTTCCCCAACTACTCGGGCTCGTTCCAGTCCCGCATGGCCGCTTCGATCTGCCGGTTGGCCCGGTCCTGGGTCCGGGCCAGAACCTTGGCGTACACGCGGAGCAGGACCGCCACCGAGTGCCCGGCGCGGCGAGCGCACTCCATCGGGTCAACGCCGGAACTCAGCCAGAACGAGACCCCCGCATGACGAAGGTCATAGGGGCGGCGGGCGAGGAGCGACGCTGCTTCGGGCTCCGTGAGCGCCGTCCGCCGGGCCGCCGCCCAGACCTCGCCGTACCCGGTCTCCTGGAGTAGACCGCCGCGGCCCGTTCGGAAGAGCCGTCCGTCGGGTGCCGTGCCATGCTGCGCGACGTGCTGGCGGAGCTGCCTCACGAAGTGCGGTGGGATCGGGACCGGCCGCGAGTCCTTCTCGGCCCGGGCCTTCAGATGCCGCGTCTCGTGCGCGGAACCGTCGTTGGTCCACCCCCGCCCGGCACGCACCGAACCCTTCCTGAGGGTGAGCGTCCCCCAGCCCGTTTCAGGCAGGTGGCACTGGGCGAGGGTGAGCGCCGTGGCCTCCGCGGGCCGCATCGCCGCGTAGTAGAGGCACCCGAAGAACGCTTCCAGGTGGGCGCCCCGCTTCCCCTGTTCGCGAACCCCGCGGAGGAGCATCCGTACCTGCCGGGGGTTCGCGACGCTGTCGGGGTCCACCTCTTCGACCGACTGCGGAGGCGTCCACTTCACCGTGGTGATGGGGTTCACCGGCACGCTGAAGTACTTCTCCTCCACGGCCAGCCCCAGTACCTCGCTGAGGCAAGCCCGCTTGCGTCGGGCCGTGCGGGGTGCGGCCACTGTCCCGTCGAGCTTGAGGCCCAGTGCGTCCAACGCGGCCCGCACCGTCTTGGCCTCTTCCAGGTCCGAGATGGGCAGGGAGTGCTTCTCCACCCAGGCGAGCGCCGCCGCGATCTCGTCCGGGGGAGTCAGGTCCCACCGGTTCTTGTTGTACGCCCAGCCGTAGAGCGCCGCCCTCAAGACCGACGGTGCAGGTCGCCCCTTGGCTGACTTGAGCAGCGCCGGTGTGATGGTGGCCAGGGCGTCGGCATAGTTCTTGCGGGACTTCGCGGGGGCGGCGGCCCACTTCCGGTCGATGTACGTGCGGGTGTGCTCGTACCAGGTGACGGAGCTGCGTTGTGCGCGCAACTCGGAGACGGGCAAGCCGGTGTCGCTGTCGAACTGTTCGCCCTTCCGGGCAGCGGTCATCAGCTCGGATCGGCGCCCATCGGCCTGGGCATACAGGGTGTAGCTCTTGGAGTGCTTCTGGCCTCCGACCCGCCAGTGCAGGCGGTAGGGCTTCGGCCGGTCGTTGCGGGTCTCGATCGAGTACACCCGGACGTCGTACGTGAGCGGCAACGGTTCTCCTCATGCCGCTGGGGCCCGTGAACGCGTCGTTCACGGGCCCCAGCATGGTGACGGTTTGGTCAGGCTGCCTGAGTGACTTCGTTGGCTTCCCACCACGCGTCGAGGTCGGCGCGGCGGACGCGGAGGTGGCCGTTCGGGAGCTTGATGAGCTTGGGCGCTTTGCCGCGGGCGCGCATGCGGTAGAAGGCGGCGCGGCTCATGTCGATCTCTTCGAGGACTTCGGGGAGCTTGAGCATCTTGGGCTGGGCCACAGCGAGGTTCCTTCGGGGCGCTGTCGGGTGGCTGGTGTTGTCCGAGGTGGGGATTTCTGCGTCACCGCGTCATCTGCGTCATCTAGGCGTCTGACCTGCTGCTTTTGGTGACGCAGAGGTCTACCGCCTGCGTCACCCGGTGACGCAGGCGTCCGCCCCGGGGTGACGCAGGTGACGCGGGGTGACGCAGGATTCGGGGCTCTGCGTCACCCTCGTTCCCGCAGGTCGTCGGGGGTTTTGGGGCCGTCGGTGACGCAGGTGACGCAGCGTCTCTCTTCTTAGGAAAAGAGAGGGTGAGTGTCTGTTGTGGTGTGGCCCTCAGGGATTGAAGAAGGAGCCGCTTCGCGGCGCGTCCTGAGCGCGGCGGCGAGCCGCCGAACAGCAAGAGGAGCACCCGGGGCGTGCCGTGTGGTGCTCCTCTTGCTTGTCCCGCGCACCCTGCGGTCAGAGCAGGGAGGGCTGCTCGTCGGCCGGGTGGTGGGGGCGGGTCATTTCGATGGACCGGGCGGCCTTGGTGCGGCCCCATTCGATCTGGACACCGCGGGCGGCGAGTACGGGCTGCAACCTCTTGAGGCGGTCGGAGAGGACTTTGCCGGTGGTGGGCCAGCCCTTGGGCAGGGGGCGGAAGTCGCCGTCGCCGGTGTAGAGCAGGGTGAGGGCGTGGAGCCACTCGGCGGACGTCATCCGCGTCGCCGCGCCCGGTTCGAGGGTGGCGGCGTGCTTGAGGACGGTCTGTGCCAACAGGTCGCCTTCGATGACGTCGTCGTTGAGGTCGTCGAGGCTTGCCCGGTACGCGTCCAAAGCTCCGAGGCTGGTGGCCGTGTCGAGCTGCGCGCACAGGTGGGCGAAGTCCGCCATGCGCAGGTCGGTGGGAATGTCGGCCCGGGTGGCGCGGACGGTGACGGCCAGATCGAGGACGCTCCCGAGGATCACGGGCAGCACCTCAGCGAACTCGGCCCACAGCTCCGCTTCCGTCCGCCGGACCTTCGGACGCTCCAGCCGGAGCGGGAGGAGGCGCTCGGCGAGGTCGGGGCGGATGACGCCGACGTCGATCCCGGTCAGCAGCAGGGGGCGCCGGTAGCGGGAGCGGACGACGTCGCCGTCGGTGAACAACGCCCGCTTGATGTTCTCCGCCCCCGTCACGACGCAGCACATCAAGTCGGACAGATCCGGGCCCAGGTGACTCAAGTTGTCGAGGGCGGTGACCCATCCGGCGGCGACGGCCGTGATCAGGTTCTCCTCGTCCTTCGGCGCGCGTCGCAGGTCACCGCTCATGCCCTCGATGATCCGCACCAGCATCCGCCCGGCGGTCGACTTCCCAGCGCCTTGCGGGCCGGTGAGGAAGGGGGCGGGTACGGGGACGTCGGGGCCGAGGCAGCCGATCAGCCACGCGAGGGCCAGGGTCTCGGCCCCGGCGGTGGCGAAGTTGCACAACCGCAGCAGAGCGTCGATGCCCTTGCCGTCGGTGTCCTTGACCGGCAGGGGGAGTTCCCCTGTGAGTTGGGTGCGGCGCCAGCACACCTCGCGCGGGTCGGGGGTGAGGATGTCCCACCCGGTGGGGTGGATACGGACGGACTGGCCGTCGTCCCGCCCGAGGTCGAGCCAGGTCGCCCCGTCGAACCCGGGGGCGACGCGGATGTGCACGGGCTGGACGTCCTCGGTGAGCGCGAGTGCTTCGATCAAGTCGAGTGCCTCCTTCAAGGCCGTGCCGTTGAAGACGCCCATGCCGTCGCGGAACAGGCCGACCATGAGTTCCTGGCGGTGGCTGCCGGTGGTGCCCTGGGAACGGATCGGGCGGGCGACGGGATGGCCGTTGCGCTGGGCGTAGACGGTGCCGTCGACGGTGCGGAAGTACCGGAAGTGAGCCTGCGCGTAGTCGGTGATGATCTCGCGGGCCGGTGTCTTCTCGTCCTCAGACATCGGCTACATCCCCAGCGCGGTGCGGGCGTTGGCCCAAGCGACCGCACAGTGCCGGGGCGACTCGCCCTTGGCGTGCGCGGCGGCGAACAGCCGCTCCACGTGCGCGGTGGTGAGGCAGCCGCACCGGCCATGGGTCGACAGCACGGCGAGGAACACCCTGTACACGGTGTGGTGGACCGCACCGGGGGCGTCGGTGATCCGCCGCTCCGCCATGGCGATACCCCGTTCCAGGTAGACGGGGCTGAGGTGACGGCACCCCGAGCCCCCGGCCCGCCCGGATGGCACCACCACGGACGGCCGGACCGCAACAGGAGATACCCCGGCGGTACGGGCGCGGGCGGTCTCGGCGCGGTCCAGCAAGGCCCGGACCGTGTTCGGCAGGGGCGCCACGGTGCCGGTGCCGGTGCCGAGCCACCGGGCGTAGGCCATCAGGCTCTTCACGTCGACACCGGGCCGGACACCGTTCGAGGACGGCATCGCGCCCCGGTAGATCCAGTGCTCGCCCCGGGTAGTGGGCACGGTCCGGGTGGGCGGGAGCGCCCGACGGGCCCAGGCGATCGCCTCGTCGTCGTCGAGGTCGACGACGGTGAGTCCGGCCCCGCCGGGGTGGTAGGCGACTCCGGCGGCGGACTGCCACGCGGACGCCCAGGCGGGCGAGGCGAGGACGGTGGGGTTGGTGGTGGCGGCGGCCCAGCCGTGGCACGGCCGCAGGCACCCGCAGGGGCCCGGGGTCAGCATGTTCGGGCGCCCGCCGCACGCGAGGGCCCCGCAGTCGACGCAGTTACCGACGGGGAGCTTCCCAGCCCGCAACGGCAGCACAGGCACCCTGCGACCCGCCAGGTCGAGCGCGATGGTCAAGAGGCGGGGAACCCGGACGGGGGGTCGCGGACGGGGGGTCGGTTGAGTCATGCTGGAGTCCTCCAGTTCATTGGCTTGTGCTGGATGAGGGCGGCCCCGGACTTTGGCGAGACGGGGGCCGCCCTCGGCGTTGGACGAAGTGGTCAGGCGTGGTGCTGGTGGGCCGGGAGGGTGAGGACGATGGCGGTGGCGTCGTCGCGGTAGCCGGTGTGGTCGGTGGTGGCTGCGGTGACGAGTGCGGTGGCGAGGGTCTGCGGGTCGTCGGCGTGTGCGCGGGCCAGGGCGGTGAGGGTGTCGGCGGGGACCTGGTCGTGGACGCCGTCGGAGACGAGGATGAGCACCGGGTCGGGGATGTCGGTCTCGTGGGTGGTGGCGACGGTCGCGGTGGACAGGGACAGCCGAACCCACGAGTCGTACGGGCGGGAGATCTCGATGGGCGGGCCGTCGAGGCGGGTCCGGACCCATTCGCCCATGGTGTGGTCGGTGGTGTGCAGGGTGAGGGTCTGGCCGTTCCAGCCGTAGGCGCGGCAGTCGCCCACCCACGCGACGTGGCTGCCGGTGGCGTCCACGCGGGCGGCGACGGCGACCGCGTCCGCCTCCTCGCCGTCGGGCCCCTCGTCGGCAACGAGGAGCGCGGCGGCGAGGAGGCCGGGGAGCGGGCCCCGGTGGGCGCTGTAGCGGGCGGCGGTTTCCGCGAGGAGCGGGGCGGTGCGGGATGTGTGCGGGCCGTGGCCGATACCGTCAATGACGGCGGCCCCGACAGTGCCATCCGAGAGGACGTACACACTGGCCGAGTCCGCGTTGTCGAGGGCGGTGCCCTCACGGGTGGCGTATCCGGTACGGATCATGGGTTCCTCTCAGTGCTGCGGGCAGGGGGGAGTCGTCGTAGGGCGGTGCGTCGTCGTGGCACGGGTTGCACTCCGGGCACAGGGTCAGTTCGCCCGGCCAGGTCGGGTTGGGGACGATGCCGCTGTCGCAGTCGTCGCGGGTGCAGGTTCCGGGGTTCTTCTTCTGGTTGGTCACAGCGCGGGGATGGTGTTGATGAGGGTGGTGGTGAGGTGGATGATGGGGTCGGCGGCGCCGGTGGAGGCGAGGAAGAATCCGAAGCCGGTGGCGGTGAAGGCGGCGGTGGGGGTGAGGGAGCCGCCCTTGAGGAGGAAGAAGAGGACGAGTCCGAAGAGGGCGACGAGGGAGATGGTGACGGCCATGTGGTGTCTCCTTCGGTGGGTGGTTCAGCGGGTCCCGGCGGTGTGGACGGCGCGGCTGTGGTTGGTGAGGCGTCGGCCGAGGCGGAGGCGTTTGCCGTGGCCCTTGCAGCGGCGGCAGGGCTTGTCGCGCTTGGGGCGTCCCTTGCGGTCGGTGACGACCTTGTGGCCGAAGCCCCGGCATGTGCGGCAGGTCCCGAACGGCGCGACCACGCATAACAGTGCGTAACCGGCGAGGGTGGTGAGTGCGATGAGGGCACTAGCGGTGAGCATGGGGTGCCTTCCCCTTTCCAGGGCTGGTTGCGGGGGTTTCCGCAGGTGGGCCGCTAGACGCTAGGTGGCTGGTCAGAAGCCGTGTAGGGCGCTAGTGCGGCTGCTAGACCTAGCGGCCCCAGCCGCTAGGTCTAGCGGGTGTGCTGGGTCAGGCGGCGGCCCGGTCGGCGTTACGGCGTGTGATGGCGGCGGTGATGTCGGTGCGTTCGATGCCGCGCCGGTTGGCGCCCTTGCCGTCGTCGGTGGTGCTCCAGACCTGGCCGGGCTTGATGCCGTAGGGCTTGAGGGTGGCGGTGACGTTCTCGCCCTTCCACCCGGCGTAGGTGTCGGGCCGCAGCGAGGCCAAGCGGGTGGCGATGCGCTCGCACCACACGGCCTTCTCGCCCTCGGCCATGACGTCGAGCACGTCCGCGAGGACGTCGGTGCTGGCGGCCTTGTCGGGGCCCTTGCCGATGGCGTGGCCGGTGACGTTGCCGTACTCCTCGCGGGCCTGGCGGGCGCGGGCCACGACCTGTTCGGCGGCGACCGCGTCCACGAACGCGGAGGCGACGATGCGCGGGTCGTCGCCTTCACCGGCCATCCAGCAGATTCCCCGGTCGGAGCGGGAGAACATGGTGGCCCGGTATCCCGACTTGTACATCGAGGTGCCCAGCACCATGTCGTTGGCGGGCTGGCCCATGACCTTCAGGCAGAACCGCAGGACCGCATTTGCACTGATCCCGGTGGGCAGGGACTTCGCGTCGGGGCGCTGGGTGCCGAACAGGGTCACGATGCCGAGCGCGGGGCCCCGCTTGACCAGGTCGGTGCAGATCGCCTCGATCTCCGCGCCGTGCTCGGGGTGCTCGAACGGCACCTGGCACTCATCGAACCCGACCACAATCGGGTGCAGCCCGAGGGACTTGTCGTCGGCGAGGGCGGGGGTGACCTTCGATTCCGGGCAGCGCGAGCGCGGCAGAGACTTGATGACCTTCGCCCGCCGCCGCAGCTCTTCCTTCAGTTCGCGCAGCGACTGGACGACGTAGGCGATGTCGTCGTCCTCTTCCCCGGCGCGGTAGCGGTGGCAGACGGGTTCCAGGGCGCCGAAGTCGCCGGTGCCCTTGAAGTCGAACGCGTGGACCTCGGCGCGGGGGTCGAGGGCGGCGATCAGGAGGAGCAGCCGCATGAGGAAGGTCTTGCCCATGCGGGGGATGGAGCCGACGACGACGGCCGCGAACATCAGCGTGACGGCGACGTCGCGCATGCGCTGGTCGTTGCCGAACACGACCGGCTTGAACAGGTCCACCGTCCCGGTCTTCAGCAGCGGCCACGCGGGTTTGGTGGTCTCGTTCATCGGCTTGTCCCCGACCCACAGGACCAGCCGTCCGTCGTGCTCGGCGGGGTCGGGCGAGGGCCAGACGCAGCCGACCTTGCGGCGAAGACCGGAGGCCAGGGGCTTGCGGGCGTCCATGATGTCGTCCGGGGTGACGCCGTAGGGCAGGTCGAGGTCGGCCCGGTAGCCGGGGCCGTCCCGCACGATCTCGCTGGTGAACCGCAGACCGTTCATGTCGCCGCCCTTCTTGATGGCGGCGGACACCTTCGCGTTCCCGATCGAGTCCAGCCCGCGCAGCACGATCGAGCCGGTGAGCTTTTGCACCTCGGTTTTCAGCACCGCCGGGCCGACGACCGGGGCGTCGGGCTGCTGCCCGGCCGCGCCGAGCAGCAGGACCCCGCCCGCCGCGAACGCGTACAGGAACGCGGGGGCGACGACGTACAGCCACAGGGCGAACCCGGTGCCGAACACGGCGGCGACGAGGGTGACCAGACCGCGCAGCCGGATACGACCGGCCCGAAGCCTCGCCAGGCGCATGTACTCCTCGACGTCCTCGGCCCGCACCGCGTGGTCACGCAGGGGCGCGGCCTCACGGTCCCACACCCACCGGTTGGTCGACGCGACGAACCGGCACGCTCCCCTCGGTGCCATCAGCGCGAGCCGACCGGCATATACCGGGGCACGGACACCGTGGTAGAGGGCGGCGTAGCCGAGGTTCGCGCCCGTGTGGCGGGCGGTCGCCAGGAAGTCCCGGCGGTTCGTCAGCCACCCGGCCAGCACCGGCTTACGTTTCTCCACCGTGACGCCCGGGTTGAGCAGGAGCGGGTTGTCCACCGCGACCGGCGCGGCGGACGTCCCATCGTCATGGTCTATGTCGGGCACGGGACGCAGGTGCGCCGCCGTGGGCGTGTTTGTCATGCTGGATGCTCCTGCTGCTCGGAAGAGTGGGAGGGCAGACCCCCGGGGACGGCCGTCCGGCCAAGGCATCGCCGTCCCCGGGGCGTGGCTACTTCCTCTTCGCGGCCCCGCGGTTGGTGTCCTGGCGGCGGGCGGCGCGTTCGTAGATGCGGTCGGCCTTGCGCTGGAGGTCGGAGAGGTCGACCGTTCCGGTGCCCTGCTTGTCGGGGTCCGCGAGGCCCCGCTTGGCCATCCGGGCGACCAGCCACGCCAGGGTGGCCTTCTCTCCCGCGGTCAGCTTCACGTCGGGCCGCTGGGTCGAGGACGGGTTGCGGTGCGGCATGTTCGGGCCCTTCTGGGCCGGGGCTGTCCCGGCTCCCCTCACCGCCCGCACGGCTCGTGCGGGCGGATCGGGCAACCGTCAGCCCTTGCGCCGCAAGGTGCCGAGGTTCTTCGCGGCGGTGGTGCCCTCGGGGCCACCGATAGACCGGACGACGGTCACGACACCCCACGCGAGGGCCACGGCGAGGAACGCCAGGATCGCGAGGTTCGCGGCGATGGCGGTCAGAGCGCCAACGAGCAGCGGACCGAAGTACACCCCCGCGGCCACCGTCCCGGCGCCGATACCGGAGCCGAGCGCGATGCGCTGCACCGTGCGGTCTGGGGGCGCTTGGTGGACGTGGACCACTTGCGGCTGCGGCATGGTGGCGGCCGGCGGGTGCGTGGTGGGGAGGTGGTTGGGGTGGATGTAGGTGTAGGTGCCGTCCGGGAGCTGCACCACTCGGGCCGGTTCGGGCAGGTGGTCCATTGCTTCCTCCCGGTCAGCGGCGGCGCTTGGCGTTGAGGGCGCGGATCTCCGCGTCCCGGGCGTCCTGGAGGGCCTGGGCCCGGGCGTCGATCGCGATCTGCTTGCTCGCGTCGTATCCCTTCGCCGCCGAGAGGCGGGCAAGGCGGCCCCACTTCTCCGCGCGGGCGTTCGCCTCGGCCCGGTCCTGCTCCGCCATCCGCTCGTCGGCCGCAGCCCTCCCCCGCCGCTCCCAATCAGCAGCAGCGGCGGCGGCCTTCTTCTTTCCGAACATGCCGGTGTCCTTTCGGTGATGTGTGTGGTGCAGGGGAGCGCCCCGGGCCGGATTCGATCCGGCACCGTCACGGCGTGACCGGGGCTGTCGTCAGACAGGGCGGTTAGCTGGCCTTGGGCTTGTTCCTACGGTGGCAGGCGTGGTGCGCGCCGGCGGGGGACCAACCGGGGCGTTGTCCGCCTCCGCCCCACATGCCGGGGGTGGTGCCGGCGGGGTTGATGGGGCCGGGGTCGGGGCGGGTGATCTCGTCGCCCTTGCGCGGGGTCTTGTCACGCCACTTGCCCATCACGGACCTCCCTGTCCGAAGAGCGGTTGTCGGTGCAGGGCAGGCAGGCCCCCAAGGACCGAGGGATGCAGTACCCGGCGGTCTGTCCACACGCGGGGCAGGTGCAGCGGGCGGTCATCGCTTTCGCGAGGGCGGCCCGACGGCCCGGCGTCATCGGACGCACCGGCAGCGCCCGGTCGACCCGGTAGAGGTAGGCCACCAGCGGCCCCCGCCCACGACGGCGGGGCCGTTCGAGCTGAGCGACGACGTCCTGCCCGCCGGGCCGCAGCCCGCGGGCGCGCAGTTGCCGCCGCGTCGCCAGCCCCGCCGGCGCAAGCCTCCACGGGTAGACCGGAAGCGCCCCCATCACCCGCCCCCCGCCGCGCGGAGCTCCGCGCGGCTGCGCTGGTCCGCCCAAGGGCGCGGCGAGGTGGTGTCCCAACAGTGGGGGCGCAGCCCGTCGGCGGCGTTGAACACGCGGACCGCGGCGCCGGAAGCGGTGCCGGGGGTGTGGAGGAGGTCGTAGACGCGGGCCTGGTTCAGGGTGGCCAGGGTGCGGGCCGCGTGGTGCTCGCATCCCTCGATGCGGGTGTTCCGGGAGTCGAGGACCGCGACGGCCACCGGGCCGCGGCACGGGGTCGGATCGCCCGGGTGGGCCGCGGGGCAGCGCGTCATGAGCCGTCCTCCCCCGCCGGAACACGGTCCGCGGAGGTGGCGGTGACGACGCGCTTCCACGCGCCCCGCAGCCGTACTTCAGACGCGGAGTGCCCCGCCGCGCGGAAGCGGGTGGCCATTTCTCGGTAGGACAGGGCGGGCGATCGGCTGTGCCGAATGTCCGTGACCACCGCGTCCAACGCCGCGTCCGTGAGCGTCGACGTGCCGTCCAGGGCCAGGGGGGACACCGGGTCGATGGGCCCCCAGACCGGAAGAGACCACTGGGGTGTGACGTCGGGTGTGACGCGGGTCGTCACGCTGGTCAGAGCCCTACCAGTGTCCTGCCCGTCCCGCGCGGTTTCCAGCATCGACCACGCCCGAGACAGGGTGACGGCCGTGGTCGCTTGGACGCGGGCGACGCGGGCGCCAGCCTCCGTCACGGCCGTCAACCGCGTCTCCTCCGTCGCCGCGTCCGCCCGCAACCGAGCACGAGCGACGGCCGCTTCGTCACGGGCCTCTTGCTGGATACCCCGGATCGCCCCCAACGCGGACGGTGTCAGCGCCGTCTGCTCCCACAATCCGTGCACCACCCACAAGGCTTTGGCCGCGATCGGCAGCCACGCCACAGCCAGCCACGCACCCGTCGACTCCCCCGCCGACACCGCGTGGGCGACCAGAACGCCCGTTGCGACGACACCGAAGGCCCACCCCACAGCCGTGACCACACGGCTGTGGTCGCCTTGTGCTGCGAGACGGCGTTCGTAGGCGAGGGTGGCCAGCCACCCTCCGTCCAACCCCAAACCGACCACCAACGCGATCGGCCACGGCATCGCGGCGCCCAACCACATCACGACCACCGCCAACGTGAGCACCATGCTCACGGCCGTCATCGCGACGGCGGGCAGCACCGTCCGCACCCCCTTCATGCCGCCTCCCCCGGGATGCCGCGGTTGGTCAGGGCCCGGCGGGCGTCCAACACCCGGCGCCGGGTCCGACGCAGACGGCGGGCGTCCACCTCGGACGGGGGCCGGTCCAACACCGTGATCTGCGCGTCCAAGTAGTCGATCTCCGCCCGAATCAGGGGAAGTTCGACGTCGATCGCGTCCAGCTCGGCATCCGTCGGCCCCTCGTTGGGGGCGATCTTCAGTACCGTGGTCATGGGTCGTGATTCCTCTCAGGTGCAACGGCCCGAAATGCGGCCCCGGTGCTGGAACACCGGGGCCGCGCGCCGTTTGAACAGGTGGTCAGCTCAGACGGTGGTGATGAGCAGCGCGGCGACCAGCAGCCACGCGTGGTGCCAGGACTGGTCGAGCGCGTAGGCGCCTGTCCCCAGATGCGCGGCCGGAGTACCGGCGACGGTGACCGGGTGCGCGGGGTGGGCGGGAGTGCCCAGGGCGTAGAACTCGGCCTGCCCCAGCAGCCGGGCCAGGCGGGCGAGGGTGGTGCGGCGGTCGGCCCACCAATGGGTCACCGCGTCGACCGCGAACCCCAGCAGCAGACCCAGCGCGGAGAGGTGCAGGTCCAGTAGCCAGACCACCAGGGCGAGGACCACGGCCTTGGTGGCGGTCAGAGTGGCGACGTGCCGGACATCCGCCAGACGGCCCACCCACCCCGCCGCACCCTTATGCGCGGCCTGGTGCGAGGTCTGGACCCAGTGGTCACCCACACTGTGGGCGACGTACAGGGCGACGAAGACAGCAGCGAAAACAGCGGCCGAAGCCATCGGAACTCCTTGGTCAGGGATGCCCCAGCCGGACCGGCAGGAGCGCAACGCGGTGAAGGGGTGCCCCGGGCCGGATTCGATCCGGCACCGTCACGGCCCCCGCACGAGCGGGACCGGGGCTGTGTCACGCAAAGCCGCGGTCAGCGGCCGGTCTTCTCGATCAGGCGCACGTTCTGCGCGTCAGCGCCGTGCTCGTCCGCCGCCCACTTCCGGACGGCGGCGTCGGCCGCGGCCGTGGTCCTCTCGGTGACCTCGCCCATGGCCTCCCCAGACGTACGGTCCTGCGGGATCTGAACGGTGGCGTAGAAGCGGTACGTCGGCATGCGATGTCCTCTCAACAAAGGTGTAAGCGCCGGGAATCCGGCAGATCCCTGCACGTCAGCACGCACAGGAAAGCGCCCCGGGCCGGATTCGATCCGGCACCATCACGGCCCCCGCACGAGCGGGACCAGGGCTGTGTCGCACAAGCCGCGGGTCAGCGGCCCGTGAGGTGAGCCGCGTCCTCGTAGGCGCCGCGGATCAGGGCCTGTTGATAGGCCCGCTCAGCCGGGGCCGGCGGCGGGTCCATCGACCCCAAGTCCGCGGCCCATCCGTCAGCTTGCTGTTCCAACATGCGTGCGGTGCGCTCGTCCTGCGCCATCAGCGCACCTCCGGCTGAGCCGTGTGCTCCGCGGCGTTCCCCGACGCGTTGCGGTACGCGGCCTGGAAGTGCTCCAAGCTGTTCCGCATCGGATGCGACGGCGCCGAAGCGATCTCGTCACACCGCCGGGCCAGACCATCAGCCCGTGCCTGTTCCTCCGCGGCGAACGCCTCCGACGGGCCCTGGTTGCTGCGTCCCCAGCCCATCGTGTTCACCGCCCGCCACGAGCACGAGCGGCATCAGCACTACGCCGATTCGCCTCAGCAGCCTTACGGGCCAGCGCGGCTCGCTCCACTTCTGTCAAACTCGTTCCCACAGGTCCTCCAGATCAGGTGCCTGTACGCGGCACCCGGGGGGCAACCCGGGTGCCGCACCTTGTTGGGCCGGATCACTTCCCGACTCCCCACACCCCGCCCGTACGACCCCACGAAACGGGCCGGACGGGCGAGGGAGGCAACCGCCAGCACCCAGTGCTGGAACCCTGACCGCCGACGCCCGGGGAACTCCCGGAACGCCCGCAGTAAGGGGGATGACGCGAAGGGCTAGCCGTTCGTACCGGTCCAGCACGAAAGCGCCCAGAGCATTCGCTGAGTCATTTGCTGACCTCTCGAACGAGGGGGCAGGACAGGGCTGCACTCGCTGACCGTTGCCACGGACAGCGAGCCCCGAGCCCAGACACGGGCGCGTCATCGTCACTGCTCTGACGCGAAAGCAGGGCGGCCGTGCGGCGGGTGGCGCCCACGCGACTGACCTCCCCGGAAGGGGAAGCGTGATCCACGTAGGCGTTCTCCAGAGCCGCCACACAAGCAAGGTGTGCCGCCGACGGCCCTCACCCGGCCGCCACAGGGACGGGGACTTCCACCCCGCCGTTCACTCACACACTCTGTTCAGTTCTCAACGACCAGACGCTTCCTTCAGGCTCACTCCCGCTAACGGGACCCTCCGGGCGTTTCTGCGCGGTGATCGCGGGGCTTGGTCCGCGATCTGGTGCGCACCAGAAGAATGCATCTGGTGCGCACCAGATGTCAAGGTGGTTCGCCGATCGAGTGCTGGGCGACCCGCCGTGCGCATCTCTAGAAGACCTCCAGAGGCAGGGGTTCCGGTAGCCAACAGGGCTTAACTCCCATGCTGTTAACCCCTGTTGACCTGCGGGAACGTGCGCCATGCTGGCAAGGTGAGTGGAGGAGAAACCAACACCGGGAGGTGGCCCGTGAGTACGGGACTTCGCAGCGCGCGGAAGGCGCGTGGCTGGTCGCAGGAGCGACTGGTTCGGGAGATCGAGCAGTTCGCTCGACGGAACCTCATGGACGTCGCGTCGATCGCGAGTCTGCGGGTGTACGTGTCTGAGTGGGAGAACGACAAGCGCACCATCTCTGATCGGTACGCGAGCATCCTGCGGCAGCTTCTCGGCCTCACGGACGAGGAACTGCGGAATGCCCCTCCACCTCAGACGGCACCGGTGGCCGACGGCTACGACGATCTGCTGAGTCGTATCGATGCCGCGAGCAGCGTCGGTACGTCCATGGTGAAGACGTTCAACGATCAGACCGAACTACTGCGCACCATGGACCGGCAGCGGGGCGCCGCCGCCCTGGTCGACCAGATGAGGGGCCACCTGACGGCCCTTGAAGACGCGCTCAACTTCGCTGTGCTGCCCACCACGCGTCGACCTGTGGCCCTGGCCCTCGCGGGGGCGTCAACTCTCGCGGCGTGGCAGGCGATCGACTCGGGAGCGGTCGAGCGCGCGTGGCGCCACTACGAGCTCGCCAAGCGCGCGGCGCGTGACGCCGAAGAACCCATGTATCTGGCTCACGCCATGGGTGAACAGGCATACGTGCTCTGTGAGGCCGGGCGCCCAGCGCTCGCCGTCGACCTGGTGCGCGACGCCCAGCGCACCGTGGGCACGGCCGGTTCCGCACGGCTCCGGGCTTGGCTGTACGCGGCCGAGGCCGAGGTGTGCGCCCACGCCGGTATGGCGGACGACTGCCGGCGCGCGCTGGACGCGGCCATGGCCAGCATCCCGCCGGGCCCCGAGGACCGAGACCCGGACATGGTGAGCATCTTCCTGAACGGTGCCCATCTCGCGCGGTGGCGCGGCAACATCCTCGCCCTGCTCGGCGAGGAGGAGGCGGTGACCAGCCTCTACGACGCTCTGGAGGTGATGGACCCGACGTTCGTGCGGGCCCGGGGCGGTCTCCACACCGATTTGGCCCAAGCACACCTCATGCGGGCCGAGTACGACGACGCCCACACCCACCTGAGGCAGGCGCGGCTACTGGCGGGCCGCACCGGTTCGGTGCGGCAGCGCCGTCGCGTCGACCTTCTCACTTCGCGTCTGTGAGCCCCTGTGCACGTCGGGTCGCCAGGATGTGCAGCAGGGCCACGAGCGTGCCGGAGCCCATCAGCTCACCACGGGCCATGAGGCCGGGGATGTCCGCCAGCGGCACCCACTCGATGTGGCCGGACTCCTCCAGATCGGTCGGTTCTCCGACCCTCTCGGCACCGTGCCCAACGAAGATCTCATGGGGCGAGTCGACCATGCCGACCATGGGCTGATAGGTCACGACGTGCTCCAGCGACTTGGGTCGCCACCCCGTCTCCTCGACGGTCTCCCGTAGCGCCGTGTCGGCCGCGTCCTCTCCCTGGTCGACGATGCCACCCGGGAGCTCCCAGCCGAATTGCTGCGGGACGAAGCGGTACCGCCACATCATCAGCACACGGTCCTGATCATCGACCACGGCCGTGATCGCCACGTGGTGAAGTCGCACGACGTGGTGTTCGAAGCGCTCCACCCCGGGCGGCTCGACGTCCCAGAGTTGGAGCTTGACCCACCGGTTGTCGTACACGTCGCGCTCGCCGTGGATGACCCACGGTTCCACGCCCTCCGGGCGTTGGACGCTCACCGCGCCCGGCACCCGGTACGAACTGCGTCCGCGAACCTCCAACTGACCCTCGGAGACGAGGCGGGCGAGTACCTGCCGTAGAGCGGTCCGGCCGATGCCCAGTTCTTCCACGAGCGCCCGTTCCGAGGGGAACTTGTCGCCGGGGGCGTACTCGCCCGCCGCGAGCCGTGCGCGAAGCGTCTCGTAGACCCTCGTCGTCTTCGGTCCCATCCGCGGAGCACTCTCCGTTCCTAGGTGGTGCGTACCAGCGTAGCGGGGATGGGTCACACTTCCTCCGGTCATGGGATGGGCCACGGGTGCCCGGGGGACACCCCTGATTCCCCAGGTGTCCCCCGGGCGGGCGCCGGAGGGCCGAACGCCCTGGTCAAGGGAGTCTGGTGGAGCCCGCTGTAAATCTGCCGGCTCAGCCTTCCCAGGTTCGAATCCTGGCGCCGCCACACTTGGGTAAGGAACCCCCTGACCACGCTGATACAGCAGGTCAGGGGGTTCTTTCGTGTCCGGGGGGAAAGGCGGGACTTCCGGGGCTCTACGCGTTCGAGTGGAGGCGGTCCGTGCGGTCAGTTTCCCGATCCGGCGCGGAGCCCCTCGTGCAGCCACTGGCGTAGCAACGCTGCCTTGTGATGCCGCCCCAGCAGGACGTACGCCCGCTCCCACACCTTCGGATCCGCCAGCGGCAGCCCGCTCCACGATCCGGTGACCCGCGAGGGCAGGGGCACGACCTCGTCAGCGGTCCGGAGGGCGAATCCCACCAGCACGTCGATGGAATGGTCGCCGCCGTCGATCAGGTACCGCCGGTGGGTCGCGTACACCGGATCGCCACCGGTCGCGTCCAGGAACGAGAACCCGCCGTCGTCCAGCGCCTCGCGCACCACATCGCCCGGGGAGTCGACGGTCAGGTCCCAGTCGCGGGCGGTGTCGGCGAGTCCCAGCGCGACGAGCAGGCCCGACCCGCCCAACGCGGGCTCCATGCCGTGCGTCGACAGGCACTGGACGACGTGTTGGACGACGGTGACGGAAGGGATCCGCATCGAAGCAGCTTAGACGCGCACCGCACGTCCGCACGACGAGGAAGGGCCCCGCCGCGCCGTGACCAAGGCGTGGCGGGGCCCTCCCGGTGGCCGCCGACCCGCTCACCCGAGGGTCGACGACGTCCATGAGCGGCCGGGCACCGGGCAGGCGTCAGCGGCCGGTGGGCGCCCGGCTCAGGCGGCCGGGCACTCCTTCCACGCCAGGTGGTAGACGGTGGAGATGCTGCCGTCCGTGGAGTCCATCGTCATGAAGCTGGTCTTGCCCGGGTCGGAGTCGCCGAGCAGCACCCGCAGCTCCGTGTTGACGTTGACGCTGCGCTTCACTCCGCAGGGCGCCCACACCAGTTGCGCCCAGTCGGTGGAGTCCGTGGCCTGCCAGTCCTCCGCCATCGGACCGTGGAAGGTGTGGGTCCGGGCCGCGGTGTTGGACGAGCCCTGGAAGTAGTACGACGCCTTCTCGACGCCCGTCACCCCGGCTTCGAGCGAGGCGAACCCGCGGTAGTCGGCGCTGCTGATGGCGTAGGTGAAGCCCTGCGGGACGTGCACGAGCAGGCCGAGCTGACAGTTCTTCCGGAACGAGGTCGGCGACGAGGCGCCGCCCGCGTTGGCGAGGTAGTCGCTGTAGGTGACGGTGAAGGCGGTGTTGTCGGGCGAGGTGGCGACGGCCGCCGTTCCGGCCCGGCAGCCGGAGCCGTTGACGGTGACGACATCCACGGTGACCTTGCCCGGGGGCGGGCTACTGGCGGTGGCGACCTGGGCGGTGGCGCTCTGCGCGGGGATGACCGCGGCGAAGAGTGCGGCGACCGCGCTGGAGACGAGCAATCCGCGAACCATGGTTCTCCTGTCCGTTGCGTGAGGACCGCCGCGGCGCCGGTGCGGTGCCGCGGTCGGTGGGTGGGGGACGGCCGTCCGCAGGGGGCGGCCGGTCGGGCGGAAGAGCTGGGGCGGGTGGTCGCCGAACGGGGTCCGTTGCGGCGGGCCCGGGTCGCCCGGCCCCGGACGGGCCCCTCCCGCGCGGGCGGGAGGGCGCCGGGGTCCGGGCGGTTCCGTCAGGGGCCGACGCGTCCCGGGACGGTCCGTGACGGGGCCGTCGGGGTCACGGCGCGGGGCACTCCCGCCACGCCAGGTGGTAGACGGTGTCGAGGTTGCCGTCCGTCGAGTCCATGGTCATGAAGCTGGTCTTGGTGCGGTCCGACGTGCCCGCGTTCACGCGCAGTTCGGTGTTGATGTTGAGGTTGCGCTTGACCCCGCACGGCGCCCAGACGAGGTTCGGCCACTCCGTGGTGTCGGTCGCCTGCCAGTCCTCGACGAGGGGACCGTAGAAGGTGTGCGCGCGGAACGCGGTGGCCGGCGAGCCCTGGAAGTAGTACGAGGCCTTCTCGACGCCGGACGATCCGGGCTCCAGGGAGGCGAACCCGCGGTAGTCGGTGCTCATGATCGCGTAGGTGAAGCCGTGCGGCACGTGCACGATCAGGTTGAGCTGACAGTTCTTCCGGAAGTCCGTCGGGAGCGAGGTGCCGCCGACCTTGGCCAGGTAGTCGCTGTACGTCACCGTGAAGGCCGTGTTGTCGGGCGACACGGCGACGGCGGCGGTGCCCGCCGGACACCCCGAGCCGTTGACGGTCGCGACCTCGATCACG
Source organism: Streptomyces sp. NPDC005955 (assembly GCF_042871255.1). Taxonomy (NCBI): domain Bacteria; kingdom Bacillati; phylum Actinomycetota; class Actinomycetes; order Kitasatosporales; family Streptomycetaceae; genus Streptomyces; species Streptomyces sp. NPDC005955. The sequence goes on from NZ_JBIAIF010000007.1 coordinate 172,317, forward strand.
ATCTTGTCCGGAGGGGCCTCGATGGTCGAAACGGATGCGCTGGCGCCTTGGGCGGGCAGCGCCGCCGCGAGGAGCGCGGCAGCCGCCACACCGGAGGCGAGCAGAGCACGAGCCATGGTTCTCCTGTCCAATGCCTGGCCCCGCGGCGGCGCGTGGAGCGGGCACCGCCGCGCGGGTGGGGGGTGGTGGTGACCGCCCGCTGGACACGGGACGGTCGGCCGGGCCGGCGCGTCGGCGACGGCCTCGGGGGTGTGCGGCACGCAGCATGCACACCGGGCATTGGAGCCGTATGAGGAAGTGAGAGTCGCGTGAGTCGTGCACATGTCAACTACTGACCGTGAGTCAGCCCGACGACCCCCATCTGCGGATACGCAGGGGCGGGCGGAATCCCCCCGCACCGGACCGGCGGCGGATCTCGGCCAACATCGGCCCCCGGGGGAGCCGCGCGCAGACTCCGGGGGCACGTGACGCACGGGTGTGCCGGGCGCTGTTGTCGGTGGTCCGGGGCACACTGGTGGGATGTCCTCGCGCCGCAGAACCTGCCCCGAGTGCCACCGAGAAATCGCCGTTGTGGCGGGCCGCTTCGCCCGGCACGACCCGCCGGGCGCACGCGGTGCCGGTTCCCTGCTGTCCTGCCCGGGCTCGCGCCGGGACGCCCCACTCGGGGCGGCGCAGCCTCATCTGGACGGCTATGCGCTCCCGGAGTTCCCCGGACAGCTCCCCCTCTTCTGAGTCCGCCCCCACGGACGGGGACGGCCCCACCTACGGGCGGCGCCCCCGCCGAATGCGGCGCAGCCGCCCCCAGCACCGCCGTGACGCTCCGTCACCCCCCGCGCCCGGTGCCTTAGTTGCCGGCGACCGCCTTCACCGCGACGGACACGGGCACCTGTCCCGAGATCAGGTCCAGGGTCAGCCCCGCCGTCGCCGGGGTCTCCAGCAACTCCGCAAGGACCGCGGCGACATCGTCCCGCGGCACCGCGCCGCGCCCGGACGACGCCTCCAGCCGGACGAGCCCCGTCCCGGCGTCGTCCGTCAACCGGCCGGGCCGCAGGACCGTCACGTCCAGACCGCGCCGGGACCGCACCTCGGCGTCGGCCGCGCCCTTCGCCCGCAGGTACACGTCGAACACCTCGTCGCCGGGGTGCGCGGGGTCCGCGCTCAGCGAGGAGACGATCACGAAGCGGCGGACTCCGGCGCGTTCGGCCGCATCCGCGAGGAGCACCGCCGCGCCCCGGTCCACCGTGTCCTTGCGGGCGGTGCCGCTGCCCTGGCCGGCGCCCGCGGCGAACACCGCCGCATCGGCCCCCGCGAGGTGCGCGGCGACCTCGTCGACGGTGGCCGACTCCAGGTCGCAGACGACGGGCTCCGCACCGGCCGCCCGCAGGTCGTCCGCCTGCTCGGCGCGTCGGATGAGCCCCACCGCTTCGTCCCCGCGTCGGGCGAGCAACCGCTCCAGCCGCAACGCGATCTGACCGTGTCCTCCGGCAATGACAATGCGCATACCCCGACGGTACGCCCACCTCCCACCCGGAGCACGCCCGCAATCCACGACCCGCAATCCACGACCCGCGATCCGCAACCACGGCCCGCGACCCGCGACCGACGACCACCGTCGGCCGCCGACCGTCGGCCGCCGACCGCCGAGCGGTTCAGCCCCGCGCGGGCGGCCGTCCCTGCCGGGGAAGGTCCAGCGCCGCCGCCACGGCCGAGTCGCAGTACTCCCGCACCGCACTCGTCCGGGCGACCACCCGCCCCCGGTGCACCACGACACGGCTGTACCCCAACGACAGCACCGCCCCCAGCCGTTCCCCCCGCACCGCCAGCAACTCCGCGGGGAATCCGGCCTCCACCCGCACCTCGGGCAGCCCGAGCACCCCGCGGGCCGCCCCGCACACGGTGGCGTACGCGTCCTCGGGCCGCACCCCGTACCGCGAGGCCAACAGGTACGCCGCCTCCAACGGGTCCCCCCGCCCGACCGGGTTGCCCACGTCCCGCAGCGCGCCGCTCCCCGCGGCCACCCGCACCCCCGCGGCCCGCAGCAGCCGCACCGGCGTCGTCTCCCGGCGCTCCGCGCCCACGCAGCCGCCCTGCGGCAGACAGACGACCGTGACCCCGGCCGCCGCCAGCCGGTCCGCGACCCGCCCCGCCGCCTCCGCGGGCAGCCGTGCGAGTCCGCCGCAGGGGCCGAGGGTGACCCCGGGCCGCAGCCCCCCGGCCATCGCCGCGAGCCGGGCGAGCCGGGCGGGGTCGTCCCCGTCGGTGTGGAGGTCGACGGCGCACCCGTACTCCGCGGCGAGTTCCAGCACGGCCTGGACGTACCCCGGGGGGTCCGGGTCGACGTCCGGGCAGCCCCCCACCACCAGGGCCCCCATCCCGATCGCGTCGCGCAACAGGGCGAGCCCGTCCGCGCCCGCCGTCCCGGTCAGCAGGCGGGGCATCGCCACCACCGACAGGTCGGCCAGCCCCCGCAGGGCCCGCCGGGCCCGGAGCGCCCCCTCCAACGCCCCCAGCCCGGGCACGTCCCCGACGCGCACATGGGTCCGCAGGGCCGTCGCCCCGTGGCCGAGTTGGAGCAGCGCGGCTTCGGTGGCCCGCCGTTGCACGTCATGGGGGTCGTACGAGACGGGACCCTCGGCGTCGGCCGACAGGGCGGTGTCCCCGTGGGCGTGGGGTTCGGCGGGCGCCGGCAACAGCAGGTACCCGTCCAGGTCGATCCGGGCGGAGGCGTACGCGGTGAGGCTGCCCGCGGTGCCGACGGCTTCGATCCGGTCGCCGACGATCCGCACGTCCACGGTCCTGCCGTCCGCGAGACGGGCGTCACACAGCAGCAGCCCCGTGCCGTCGGCCGCGCCGCCCTCGTCGCCGGAGGGCCGGGGAGAGCCGGCGGACGGCTGCTGCGGCTGGCTGTCGGGCATCGCTCTCCTGAGTGCTCGGCCGTCGTGATCACACAGCGTGAGTCGAGCCTAGGGTGGCAGCCGGAAAGCTCCCGGGAGGAGCGCAATAGTCGTACTGATTGTGGTGCGCCCGGTGGATCCGGCCCCGGACGGTGCGCCTGCGTCGGCTGTGGCGCGTCCCCGGGGCGCCGGCGCGACAGGGCGGAGCGACGGGGTGCGCACGGCTCTGACCAGCGGGGGAGCAGGTGTACCGAGGGGCGCGGGAGGTGCCGGGCGACCGGCGGGGCGCGCGTGGTGGAGGCGGTCGCGGGCCCGGCGGAAACGGCTCTCCGCCCCCTTGCGCGCGCCGGGAAACGGATTTGGGCGAACGGCGGGCGACCGTGTAATGTCTTCATCGCTCGCCCCAATAGCTCAGTCGGCAGAGCGTCTCCATGGTAAGGAGAAGGTCAACGGTTCGATTCCGTTTTGGGGCTCTGGTGTGTGAGGTTCCCCGCTCTCAGGCGGGGTTCCGTAGCGCATCGCAGCGGTGTAGCTCAGTCGGTAGAGCAAGCGGCTCATAATCGCTGTGTCACCGGTTCAAGTCCGGTCACCGCTACTAACAGTAGCCGATTGCGGGGTCGGTCCTTCGGTCGGCTACTCTTTCCTGTGTTAATGCCATTCAATCCGTTCGTCAAGGAGCACTCACGTGGCTGCCACCGACGTCCGCCCGAAGATCACGCTGGCCTGCGTGGAGTGCAAGGAGCGGAACTACATCACCAAGAAGAACCGGCGTAACAACCCGGATCGACTGGAGATGAAGAAGCACTGCCCGCGTTGCAATGCGCACACCGCGCATCGCGAAACGCGATAGTTTTCAGGCTCGTTCGCGAGGCCGTCCCCACGTTCCGGGGGCGGCCTCGCGGCGTTTTCCAGCCCAGGTTCACCGGTGCGGCCCACGGGGTCGGCCCGTGTGACGGAAGACCAGGAGGTGCCGCGCCCATGGCGCTCGATCAGTCCTTCGTGGGGCGGAGCTACCCGCCCACCGAACCGTACGAGGTGGGCCGGGAGAAGATCCGGGAGTTCGCGGAGGCGATCGGGGACCCGCATCCCGCCTACGTCGACCCCGAGGCCGCGAAGGCGCTCGGCCACCCGGACGTGATCGCCCCGCCGACCTTCGTCTTCGCGATCACCTTCAAGGCCGCCGGCCAGGTCATCGCCGATCCTCAGCTCGGCCTCGACTACAGCCGGGTCGTCCACGGCGACCAGCGCTTCACCTACCGGCGGCCGGTACGGGCCGGGGACCGGCTGACGGTCACCAGCACCATCGAAGGCATCAAGTCCCTCGCGGGCAACGACATCCTGGACATCCGGGGCGAGGTCCACGACGAGACCGGCGAGCACGTGGTCACCGCCTGGACCAAGCTCGTGTCCCGCGCGGCCGAGGAGGCGTGACGATGACGGCGAACACCACGGCACCGTCCTACGACGACGTCGAGGTCGGTACGGAACTGCCCGCGGCCACCTTCACGGTGACCCGCGCCACCCTCGTGCGCTACGCGGGTGCGTCCGGTGACTTCAACCCGATCCACTGGAACGAGCGCTTCGCCAAGGGCGTGGGCCTGCCGGACGTGATCGCGCACGGCATGTTCACCATGGCCGAGGCGGTCCGGGTCGTCACCGACTGGACCGGGGACCCGGGCGCGGTCGTCGAGTACGGCGTCCGCTTCACCAAGCCGGTCGTCGTCCCCGACGACGACGCCGGCGCGACCATCGAGGTCAGCGCGAAGGTCGGCGCCAAGCTGGACGACGGCCTGGTCCGCGTCGACCTCACGGCCACCTCCGCGGGCCTCAAGGTCCTCGGCATGTCCCGCGCCGTCGTACGCCTGCCCTGACCGGCACGGCCCGGACACGTCCCGGGCCCGGCACAGCCCGGACACGTTCAGGCGCACCCCGGGCACCCCGGGCCGCCGTCCTTCCCGGACGGCGGCCCGGACCCGTTCCGCACGCACCCCCGCACCCCGCTTGCCAACTTAGTGATTGAGTACTAACTTTCTCTCCATGGTCAGGATGAGCGCAGAAGAACGCCGCGAGGCCGTCATCGCGGCGGCCGTCACCGAGTTCTCCCGGGGCGGCTACTTCGGCACCTCCACGGAGGCGATCGCCAAGCGGGTGGGCGTCTCGCAGCCGTACCTCTTCCGGCTCTTCCCCGGAAAGAAGGCGATCTTCCACGCGGCGGCCATGCGGTGCATGGCGAACGTCAAGCGCCGCTTCGAGACCGCCGCCGAGGGGTTCCAGGGCGAGGACGCGCTCAAGGCCATGGCGGCCGAGTACTACCAGTTGATCACCGACGATCCGGTGCAGCTCCACATGATGATGCAGATCTACGTCTCCGTCGGCGCCGCCGAGGCGGCGGGGGAGACCGGCTTCGGCGAGGCGGTCCGCGAAAGCTGGATGGACCTCTGGGACACGGTCAGCGCACTGCTCGGCGACTCCGCGGGGCAGAGCGTCACCCATTTCATGGCGCACGGCATGCTCATCAACTCCGTCGCCCTGATGGGCTTCCCGCACGACCACCGGATCTGGGACGGCCTGCACATCTCGGGCCCCGACTCCGAGCCCCCGCCGACCGACTGATCCGCGCCGGCCGCACGGCCGCACGGCCGCACGGTCGGCGCGGCGAGTGCCGTGCGCACCCTTCCGGGGCGGGGTGTGCACGTCCCTGCCCGCAGAAATTAGTGATCAATAACTACCACACCGACACCCACACCGACACATGGGTACAGAGGAACCAGGGGAGACCAATGGACCAGCAGACCGCCCGGCGCGGCGGCACCGTGTGGACGCTCGTGATCACCAGCATCGCCGGGTTCATGGCGGCGCTCGACAACCTCGTCGTCACCACCGCACTGCCCTCGATCCGTGAGGACCTCGGCGGCGGGCTCGAAGAGCTGGAGTGGACCGTCAGCGCCTACACGCTGACCTTCGCCGTGCTCCTGATGCTCGGCGCGGCGCTCGGCGACCGCTTCGGACGACGCCGGCTGTTCATCGTCGGACTCACCGTCTTCACCGGGGCCTCCGCCGCCGCGGCCCTCGCCCCCGGCATCGACTCGCTCATCGGCGCCCGAGCCGTCCAGGGCATCGGCGCCGCGATCATGATGCCGCTCACCCTGACCCTGCTCATCGCCGCCGTCCCGGTGGCCCGCCGCGGCATGGCGCTCGGGGTGTGGGGCGCGGTCAACGGGCTCGCCGTCGCGCTCGGCCCGTTGGTGGGCGGCGGACTCACCGAACACGTCGCCTGGCAGTGGATCTTCTGGCTGAACGTCCCGATCGGCCTCGCCCTGCTGCCGCTGTCCCGGATGCGCCTGGCCGAGTCCTACGCACCCGGCGCCCGCATCGACGTCCCCGGCACCCTGCTCGCCAGCCTCGGCCTGTTCGGGATCGTCTACTCGCTCGTCACCGTCAACTCGCACAGCTGGACCGACCCGGCCGTCCTCACCGGGCTGATCGCCGGGACGGTGCTGCTCATCGCCTTCGTCCGGTACGAGCAGCGCACCGACCGCCCCATGCTGCCGATGCGCCTCTTCCGCAGCCGGGCGTTCTCCGGCATCAACGCGGCGAGCCTGCTGATGTTCCTCGGGATGTTCGGCTCCATCTTCCTGCTCAGCCAGTACTTCCAAGGGGTCTGCGGCTACTCGCCGACCGAGACGGGCCTGCGCATGCTGCCGTGGACCGCGATGCCGCTGTTCGTCGCACCGATTGCCGGGTACCTCTCCGACCGGATCGGGGGACGTCCCGTGGTCGCCACCGGACTCTTCCTCCAGGCCGTCGGACTCGCCCTGTTCGCGTTCGCCGTCGGCCCGGACGCCTCCTACGCGGCGCACCTGCCCGCCCTGATCGTCGGCGGGGTCGGCATGGCCATGTACTTCGCGCCCGCCGCCCACCTGGTGATGTCCAGCGTGCGCGTCGAGGAGCGGGGCATCGCCTCCGGCGCCAACAACGCACTGCGGGAACTCGGCGGAGCGCTCGGCGTCGCCGTGCTGGCCTCGGTCTTCTCCGCCCGGGGCGGCTACGAGAGCGGGCAGCGGTTCGTCGACGGACTGGTGCCCGCACTGTGGCTGGGCTCCGGAGCGGTGGCCCTGGCGGCGATCGCCGTGCTCGTCATCCCGCGCCGCCCGGCCGAGGTCCCGGACGCGACCGGGCCGGTCGACGCCACCGGCCCGTCCGGACAGGACAAGGTGCTGGCCTGACCCCCGCCCCCGCGCCCCCTGGCTGCCGGTGGTGGCCCGACACCCTGCGGTCCCCGGCCATCGGTCGGGGACCGCACCCGTCGGCCCCGTAGTCTGGTCGGGTGCTCCAGACCCACGACACCCCGCTCGCCCCGCTGACGACGTTCCGGCTCGGCGGGCCCGCCGCCACGCTGCTCACCGCGACCACGGACGCCGAGGTGGTCGACGCGGTCCGCGCCGCCGACGACACCGGCACCCCGCTGCTCCTCATCGGCGGCGGCAGCAACCTGGTGATCGGTGACCGCGGCTTCGGGGGGACCGCCCTGCGCATCGCGACCCGCGGCTGCGAACGGGACGGCACCCGGTGGGAGTTCGCCGCGGGCGAGGTCTGGACCGACGCCGTGGCCCGGGTGGTGGAAGCGGGACACGCCGGGATCGAGTGCCTGGCCGGCATCCCCGGCTCCGTCGGCGCCACCCCGATCCAGAACGTGGGCGCCTACGGCCAGGAGGTCGCCTCCGTCATCACCGAGGTCGTCGCCTACGACCGCCGCGCCCGCGAGACGGTCACCCTCACCGGCGAGGAGTGCGGGTTCTCCTACCGGCACAGCCGCTTCAAGGCCGAGCCGGACCGGTACGTCGTCCTGCGCGTCCGGTTCGACCTGGAGGACGCGGACGGACGGTCGGCGCCGATCCGGTACGGCGAGACCGCCCGGGTGCTCGGCGTCGAGGTCGGCGACCGGGTGCCGCTGGAGCGGGCCCGCGAGACCGTGCTCAAACTCCGGGCGGGCAAGGGCATGGTGCTGGACCCCGAGGACCACGACACCTGGTCCGCCGGGTCGTTCTTCACCAACCCGATCCTCGATGCGACCGAGTTCGCCGCCTTCCGCGAGCGCGTCGCCGAGCGGCTCGGCCCCGACGCCGCCCCGCCCGCGTTCCCGGCGGGCGAGGACCGCACCAAGACCTCCGCGGCCTGGCTGATCGACCGCGCCGGCTTCACCAAGGGGTACGGGAGCGGCGCCGCCCGGATCTCCGGGAAGCACACCCTCGCCCTCACCAACCGGGGCGCGGCCACCACCGAGGACCTGCTGGCGCTCGCCCGCGAGGTGGTCGCCGGGGTCCGGGACGCGTTCGGCGTCACCCTGGTCAACGAGCCGGTGCTGGTCGGCGTCCGGCTGTAGTTCCAGCTCCGGTTCTCCGCGCGACGCACGACGCACGACGCACGACGCAGGAACGGGAGGTGGGGGGCCCCGGGGGGGGCCCCCCCCCCCCGGTACCGCGGATCCCCCCGCTCAGCCGCGGCGGGCGCGGCGGGCGGGGACCGCCG
>NZ_JBIAIF010000007.1:180749-384387 GCF_042871255.1 Streptomyces sp. NPDC005955
GCCCCGCGGGTCACGGGGCCGGGGCGGGCCGGCGGCGGGCTGTCGTGCCCGCTCGTGTTGCCCGCGCCCCGCCCCCCCCCCCCCCCCCCCCGCGGCGGGGGGGGGGGGGGCCCGGGGGGGCGGCCCCCCACCTCCCGTTACCGCGTATCCCGCGTCTCAGCCGCGGCGGGCGAGCCGGACGGTGACCGCCGACACCCACAGCATCGCCGTGATCGCCCCGACCGCCAGGGTCAGCGTCCCCGCCGTGCCGCCGACCATCGCCCAGCCGTTGCCGAGCAGCAGCGCCGTCCCGGCGACCGCGGAGGCGACGGCCCGGCGCTCGTCCCCGGCGCGCCGGAAGTGCCGGACGAGCACGTAGTTCGCCGCGATCAGCGTGCAGAACGTCAACGAACCGGCGACCATGTGGCCGATGCTCTGCCAGGAGGGCGACGCCACGTCCTCGGCGGTACCGGCCGGGAACCCGGCCACCGGGTCGATGACCAGGACGCCCGCCCCGATCAGTCCGATGCCGTGGGCGAACAGCAGCCGGGGCACCCAGACCCCGCCCGGCGCGCCCCGCAGCGCCCGTCGCACCCCCACCGAGCCGATGGTGGCGAGCAGTCCGACGACGACGAACAGCGTGATCTGGAGCCAGCCCAACGAGCCGTTGCTGAGGGCGCTGAGCGGGTGGCGGGTGATGTCGAAGCCCTCCCGGGTCGCGGCCTGACCCAGGGCGACCACCGTCCACAGCGGCGCCGACAGGGCACCGGCGAACAGCAGCCGCCGGGTTCCGGTGGCCGCGGCGGACAGGGGAGCGGCGGCGGTGCCGGTGGCACGGGTCGAGCGGGCGGAACGGGTGGGGGCGTGGGTGGTGGCCATGGGGCGCCTCTTCTCGAACGGTTTCTGCTGTCGGGGTTCGCTGACACGTCGATCGCGTAATGTGACGGGGAACGGCGACGTTCCCTGTCACATCCCCCGTGCGACGTAGGGGCAGAACAGCGGAACCCGCTCACCGACCCGGGCCGGACCCGGGCGGGAGCCATACGGAGAGAGAGCCCCATGCGCTACCTGATGATGGCCAAGTCGTCCGACGCCCCCGCCGGTGCGGAACTCGACACCCTGATGACCGAGATGGCCGCGTTCATCGAGGAACTGACCGCGTCCGGCGTCCTGCTGGCGACCGGCGGCCTCGTCCCCGAGGGGGTGCGGGTGATCTCCTCCGGTGGTGAGCTCACCGTGACGGACGGCCCGTTCACCGAGGCCAAGGAGGCCGTCGCCGGTTTCGCCCTGGTCGAGGTCCGGGACAAGGAGGAGGCCGTCGAGCTGGCCCGCCGGTTCCGACGGATAGCGGGCGACGGGGAGAGCGTCCTCCAGCAGGTCTTCACCTCCTGACGGCGGGCCGTGACGACGGGGCCCCGGTCGACCGGGGAAGGTGACGTGCCGGTCGACCCGGGCCGCACGGTCGACCCGGGCCGCACGGTCGACGCGGTCTGGAAACGGGAGTCCGCGCGGATCGTCGCCGCGCTGACCCGGCTGACCAGGGACGTCGGCCTGGCCGAAGAACTGGCCCAGGACGCCCTGGTGTCGGCGCTCGAACAGTGGCCCCTCTCCGGCGTCCCGGACAATCCGGGCGCCTGGCTGATGACCGTCGCCAAACGCCGCGCCGTCGACCTGGTCCGACGCGAGCAGCGCGGCGAACGCGGTCGGGAACTGCTCGCCCGGGAGCAGGCCGAGGAGCAGCGCGCCGCACCGGACGCGGAGCACGCGGAGCCTCCGGGGGCCGGGGCGGACGGGGAGGCCGCAGCGGACGACGACGTCCTGCGGCTGATGCTCATCTCCTGCCACCCGGTGCTCGACACGGACGCCCGGGTGGCCCTCACCCTCCGACTGCTCGGCGGGCTCACCGCCGCGGAGATCGCCCGGGCGTTCCTGGTCAAGGAGACCGTGATCGCCCGCCGCATCGCCGACGCCAAGCGCACCCTCGCCGAGCGGCAGGTGCCCTTCGTCCTGCCCCGCGGCGAGGACCTGACCGCCCGGATCGCCTCCGTACTGGAGGTGGTCTACCTGGTCTTCAACGAGGGGTACGCGGCGACCACCGGGGACGGTCTGCTGCGCCCCGGCCTCACCCTGGAGGCGATCCGGCTCGGTCGGCTCCTCGCCGGGCTGGCCCCCGAGGAGGCGGAGGTCCACGGGCTGGTCGCGCTGATGGAGATCCAGGAGTCCCGCTCCGCGGCCCGCACCGGCCCCACCGGCGAACCGGTCCCGCTGCACGAGCAGAACCGGGGCCGCTGGGACCCGCTGCTGATCCGCCGGGGCTTCGCCTCGATGCTCCGGGCCCGCGACCTCGGCACGCCCCCGGGTCCGTACGTGCTCCAGGCGGCGATCGCCGTCACCCACGCCCAGGCCAGGAACGCGGCGGACACCGACTGGGCGGGGATCGCCGCCCTGTACGAGGCCCTGGTGCGGCTGCTGCCGACCCCGGTGGTCCGGCTGAACCGGGCCGTCGCGGTCGGTTTCGCGCACGGGCCCGCGACGGGGCTCGCCCTGCTGGACGAGTTGGCCACCGATCCCCGGCTCCAGGACTACCACCTGTTGCCGGGCGTGCGCGGTGACCTGCTGGCCAAGCTGGGGCGGCCCGCCGAGGCCCGGCTCGAATTCGAACGGGCCGCCTCCCTCACCGGGAACACCGCGGAGCGGGCGTTCCTCCAGCGGCGCGCGGACGTCCTGGCCGCCGCGGGGTCCTGGCAGTCGGCGCTCGGCGGGGCCCAGGTGCCCACGCTCGGCGGGGCCGTCCGGGAGTTCCTGACCCGGGACGGGCTGGACCCGGCCACCGCCCGCTCCTACGGGCAGACCCTGCGCCGGCTGCGGCTCGCCCTGGGGGACCGGCTGCCGCTCGGCGAACTGACCCCCGAGGCGGTCGAGCGCACCTTCGGCACGGCGTGGGGCACCGCGAGCGCCGCCACCTGGAACCGGCACCGCTCGGCGCTGCGGACCTTCGCCGCCGCGGCCGGACTCGGCGAGGACGTGACGTCCCTGATCGACCGCCGCAGCGGCACCGCCCCGCGCACCCCGCCGCTGGCCCCGGACCGGTTGGACGCCCTGTGGGCCCGACCGGGCACCCCGCTGCGCGAACTCCTGCTGTGGCGACTGCTGCACGAGTCGGGCGCCGCGGTGAAACGGGTCCTGGCCCTGGACGTCGAGCAACTGGACCTGGACGACCGCCGGGCCCGCACCGGGAGCGGCTGGGTGAGCTGGCGGGCGGGCACCGCCCTGCTGCTGCCGGCCCACCTAGCAGGACGGACCGGCGGTCCGCTCTTCCTCACCGACCGTCGCCCCGGCCCGGCCCGCCGCAGGTCCGCGGCCGACACCGACCCGACGACGGGGCTGGCCCGACTGTCCTACGAACGGGCGGAGTACCTGTTCAAGCAGGCCACCCGCCCGCTCGATCCGACGGGCGCGGGCTACACCCTGGGCCGGCTCAGGTCGCGGGAGTGAGCGGCGGGCCGGGGCGGTCGATCCGGTGGACGTGGTGCAGCGGATCGTCCTGCATGTGGTCCGGCTCCAGCGGGCCGCTGCCCACCCGGCGCAGTCCGGCGCGCTCCAGGGCCCGTCACGACCTGCGGTTGCCCGCGACGACCGGCACGATCACGCACCGCGCGGACCGGGGCGCCCGCCAGAGGTCCGCCACGGCCGCGGCGATCACCAGCGGCCCGAGCTCCCGCCCGATGCGCTCCGGCGGGCCGATCAGGTAGTCGATCGTGTACGCGCCGACGGGGACCTCGACCACGCCGGACAGTTCGTCGCGGTAGTCGGGGTGGTCGGCCAGCGGCACCTGCTGCACCAGGCCCACCGGTTCGCCGTCGGCCAGGACGAGCCGGTCCACGAACGGCTCCTCGCTGCGGGCTGCCGCACCGAAGTCCCGCTCCACCCCTTCGGGCGACGGGTCGTGGTGCCACCGGCGCGCCACGGCCGGCCGCCCGGTCGTCGCACTCACTCGGCCACCCCCACCGCCCGTCCGACCGTGGTCCGGTCGTCGATCAGCGCCAGCACGGCATGGGCGACGTCGGCGCGGCGGATGCTCCGGGCGGACGGCGGGTTCCCGCCGACCAGGGTGCGGTAGCGCCCGGTCACCGGGCCGTCCAGCAGCCGGGGCGGCCGGACGGCGGTCCAGTCCGTGCTGCTCGCGGCGAGCGCGGCCTCCATCAGGCGCAGATCGTCGTACGCGTACCGGAAGACGCGGTTCACCACGGCCCCCATGAGCCGGTCGGACAGCGGTTCGCCGGGCGGGGCGGCGGCGAGCGGCGAGGCGCTCACCACCAGCAGTCGCCGGACGTCCTCGGCGGCCATCGCGGCGAGCACCGCGCGGGTCAGTCGGGCGGTGACGCCCCCGTCCTTGCGGCTGCGCGGTCCGAGCGCGGAGAGCACCGCGTCCCGGCCGGCGACCGCCGCCCGCACCTCCTCGGGGGCGGTGAGGTCGGTGCGCACCACGTCGAGCCCGTCGCCCGTCACGGTCAGCCGGGCCGGGTCGCGCACCACCGCGGTGACCTGGTGGCCGGCCGCCAGCCCCTGCCGGACGATCTCCTGGCCGACCCCACCGGTCGCACCGAACACCGTGATCCTCATGAACCCCTCCTGGGTGGGTGAGTGCTTACTCACCCATAGGATGAGTAAGCACTCACCCACCCGTCAAGCGGAGCGCCCGTGCCCACCGAAGACCCCACCGCCCGGCGGCCGACCCGGGCCCGCATCCTCGACGCCGCGCACGAACTGATGCTGTCGCTAGGGATGGCCCGGACCACCACCAAGGAGATCGCCCGAGCCGCCGACTGCTCCGAGGCCGCGCTGTACAAGTACTTCGCGAGCAAGCAGGAGCTCTTCGTCGCCGTGCTGGGCGAGCGGCTGCCCCGGCTGGGCCCGCTGATGGAACGCCTGGCGCGGGACCCGGGCGCCCGCAGCGTCGAGGACAACCTCACCGAGATCGCCCGGGTCGCCGCCCTGTTCTACGAGCAGAGCTTCCCGATCGCCGCCTCGCTCTACGCCGAGACCCAGCTCAAGCTGCGCCACGAGGACGCGCAGCGGCAGATCGGCGCCGGCCCGCACCTGCCCATCGAGGGGTTGGCGGACTACCTGCGCGCCGAACAGCGGGCCGGCCGCATCCGGGCGGAGGCCGACGCCTTCACCGCCGCCGCGCTGCTGATGGGCGCCTGCTGCCAGCGCGCCTTCGCCTACGACGCCACCGAGGCCGGCCGTTCGCCGCAGCCGCTGGACGAGTTCGCCCGCGCCGCGGCCCGCACCCTGCTCGCGGGCCTCGGCTGACCGGGGCGCCCCGGACCCGGCGGCGCTAGACGGGCACCGCGGGAACGGAGGTCAGCCAGGTGTTGACCTCCCCGAGCAGCCGCTCCTTCTCCTCCCGGGGCGCCGCCGAGGCCCGGATCGACTGGCGGGCGAGCTCCGCGAGCTCCGGGTCGGAGAAGCCGTGGACGGTCCGCGCCAGCTCGTACTGCTCGTTCAGCCGCGCACCGAACAGCAGCGGGTCGTCCGCGCCGAGGGCCAGCGGCACCCCCGCGTCGAACATGGTGCGCAGCGGTACGTCCGCCGCCTTGTCGTAGACCCCGAGCGCCACATTGGAGGTGGGGCAGACCTCGCAGGTCACGCCCCGGTCCGCCAGCCGTTTCAGCAGCCTCGGGTCCTCGGCGGCCCGCACCCCGTGGCCGACCCGGTCGGCGTGCAGGTCGTCCAGGCAGTCCCGCACCGAGGCGGGGCCGGTCAGCTCACCGCCGTGCGGGGCGGACAGCAGGCCCCCCTCCCGGGCGATGGCGAACGCCCGGTCGAAGTCGCGGGCCATGCCCCGGCGCTCGTCGTTGGAGAGCCCGAACCCGACGACCCCGCGGTCCGCGTAGCGCACGGCGAGCCGGGCCAGCGTCCGGGCGTCCAGGGGGTGCTTCATCCGGTTCGCGGCGACCAGCACCCGCATCCCGAGCCCGGTGTCCCGCGACGCGCCGTCCACCGCGTCGAGGATGATCTCCAGTGCGGGGATCAGCCCCCCGAGACGGGGTGCGTACGAGGTCGGGTCGACCTGGATCTCCAGCCAGCGCGAGCCGGCCCGGATGTCCTCCTCGGCGGCCTCCCGCACCAGTCGCCGGATGTCCTCCGGTTCGCGCAGGCAGGACCGGGCCATGTCGTAGAGGCGTTGGAAGCGGAACCAGCCGCGCTCGTCGGTGGCCCGTAGGTCCGGCGGCTCGGCCCCGGACAGTGCGGCGGGCAGGTGCACCCCGTACTTGTCGGCCAGCTCCAACAGGGTGCCGGGCCGCATCGAACCCGTGAAGTGCAGATGCAGATGCGCCTTCGGCAGGGCGCCGAGGTCTCGAACGTGCTCCATCCCAGGATCTTGCCGCAACCGGCGGCCCACCGGCACCGGCTTTCCCCGTTCGGGTGCTTGCTCGAACGAAGAAGCGGGCCCCCACCAGGTGGGAACCCGCTTCCGTGTGACGCGCCACACCGCGCGTGGCGCGACCCGCCCGCCGGTCGACGGCCTCAGTCGACAGCTCAGTCGGTGGCTTCCGCCAGGAGCTTCTGGATCCGCGAGACGCCCTCGACCAGGTCCTCGTCACCGAGCGCGTACGACAGCCGCAGGTACCCGGGCGTGCCGAACGCCTCGCCGGGCACCACCGCGACCTCGACCTCGTCCAGGATCAGCGCGGCCAGCTCCACGCTGCTGCGCGGACGCTTGCCCCGGATCTCCTTGCCGATCAGCGCCTTCACCGACGGGTACACGTAGAACGCGCCCTCCGGCTCCGGGCAGAGCACGCCGTCGATCTCGTTGAGCATGCGCACGATCGTCTGGCGGCGCCGGTCGAACGCCTCGCGCATCTCGGCCACCGCCGTCAGGTCGCCGGACACGGCCGCGAGCGCGGCGGCCTGGGCGACGTTGGAGACGTTGGAGGTGGCGTGCGACTGGAGGTTGGTCGCGGCCTTGACCACGTCCTTGGGGCCGATGAGCCAGCCCACCCGCCAGCCGGTCATGGCGTACGTCTTCGCCACCCCGTTGACGACGATGCACTTGTCGCGCAGCTCCGGCACCACGGTCGGCAGCGAGGTGAAGGTCGCGTCGCCGTAGACCAGGTGTTCGTAGATCTCGTCCGTGAGCACCCACAGCCCGTGCTCGACGGCCCAGCGGCCGATCGCCTCGGTGTCCTCGGCGCTGTAGACCGCGCCGGTCGGGTTCGAGGGCGAGACGAACAGCAGCACCTTGGTCCGCTCGGTGCGGGCCGCCTCCAGCTGCTCGACCGTCACCCGGTAGCCGCTGGTCTCGTCGGTGACCACCTCGACCGGGACCCCGCCGGCGAGTCGGATCGACTCGGGGTAGGTCGTCCAGTACGGGGCCGGGACGATGACCTCGTCGCCCGGGTCGAGGATCGCGGCGAACGCCTCGTAGATCGCCTGCTTGCCGCCGTTGGTCACCAGGACCTGCGCCGCCTCGACCTCGTAGCCGGAGTCGCGGAGCGTCTTCGCGGCGATGGCCGCCTTCAGCTCCGGAAGCCCGCCGGCGGGGGTGTAGCGGTGGAACTTCGGGTTCTTGCACGCTTCGATGGCGGCTTCGACGATGTAGTCCGGGGTGGGGAAGTCGGGTTCCCCGGCCCCGAAACCGATCACCGGACGACCGGCGGCCTTGAGGGCCTTGGCCTTGGCGTCGACGGCGAGGGTCGCGGACTCGGAGATCGCGCCCACCCGGGCGGATACTCGGCGATCGGTCGGAGAGGTAGCAGCGCTCATGGGCCCCATGGTTCCAGACCGGAAACCGGCCCGGCACACGGGTTTCACCCAGTGGGCACCGGGCACGCGACGGACGGGGGCGGCGCGGCCACCAGCCGTCCGGACGCTTTCTGTTCGACGTCGGCCCCGGGAACACGTACACTCTCTCCTCGTTGGCCGACACCGGCCGCACCCGTCGACCGCACACCCTGCGGCCGTCCGGATGCGGTACGTTGGGGCGAACCAAAGGGTCGTAGCTCAATTGGTAGAGCACTGGTCTCCAAAACCAGCGGTTGGGGGTTCAAGTCCCTCCGGCCCTGCAAGACACACTTCCCCTTCCGGATGTGTGGATGTATGCGAAGTACGTACCGCAATGCACCGTCGTGCGGCTCAACCGGGCGCGGCACGGCCGACCCGGGAATCAGGTGAGGACGAGTGACGGACGCCGTGGGCTCCATCGACATGCCTGATGCTCAAGACGATGCGTCGGACACGCAGAAGAAGACGCGTAAGGGCGGCAAGCGCGGCAAGAAGGGCCCCTTCGGCCGTCTCGCGCTCTTCTACCGCCAGATCGTCGCTGAGCTGCGCAAGGTCGTCTGGCCGAATCGCTCCGAGCTCACCACGTACACGACCGTCGTGATCATCTTCGTGGTGATCATGATCGGCATCGTCACCGTGCTTGACTTGGGTCTCGACCGAGTCGCGAAGTACATCTTCGGCTGATGCCGAAAGCACAGCCCGAAGCGAAGGACGCCGACGTCGGCGTCCCTTTCGCGTTGTTCCACCCCTCTGTAACCAGGAAGAAGCAGCCACCGTGTCTGACCCGAACCTGAACGACGCCGTCGAGTCCGATGAGGTCGCTGCGGAGTCCGTCGAGGACCAGCTCGACATCGTCGAGGGCGCGGACTCCGTGAGTGCTGAGGACGCCGCGGACCAGGACGGGGCCGACGCCGAAGCTGCCGAGGAAGCCGCGCTCCACGTCGAGGAGGCTGACGACGCCGCCGAGACCGACGCCGAGGCCGACGACGCCGAGGCCACCGAGGACGACGACGCCGAAGCCGACGAGGCCGACGGCGACGCCGAGGAAGAGGACGAGGTCGAGGCCGCCGAGCCGGTGGACCCCGTCGCCGCGCTCCGCGAGGAGCTGCGCACCCTGCCCGGCGAGTGGTACGTCATCCACACCTACGCGGGCTACGAGAAGCGCGTGAAGGCCAACCTGGAGCAGCGCGCCGTCTCGCTGAACGTCGAGGAGTTCATCTACCAGGCCGAAGTGCCCGAGGAAGAGATCGTCCAGATCAAGAACGGCGAGCGCAAGAACGTCCGCCAGAACAAGCTTCCCGGTTACGTCCTGGTCCGGATGGACCTCACCAACGAGTCCTGGGGCGTCGTCCGCAACACCCCCGGCGTCACCGGCTTCGTCGGCAACGCCTACGACCCGTACCCGCTGACGCTGGACGAGATCGTCAAGATGCTCGCCCCGGAGGCCGAGGAGAAGGCCGCCCGCGAGGCCGCCGACGCCGAGGGCCGCCCCGCGCCGCAGCGCAAGGTCGAGGTCCAGGTGCTCGACTTCGAGGTGGGCGACTCGGTCACCGTCACCGACGGCCCCTTCGCCACGCTCCAGGCCACGATCAACGAGATCAACGCCGACTCGAAGAAGGTCAAGGGCCTCGTCGAGATCTTCGGCCGAGAGACCCCGGTCGAGCTGAGCTTCGACCAGATCCAGAAGAACTAGCGGTCTCCCGGCGCGGAAGATCGCGCCGGGATTCCCCACCAAGCTTCCGATCAGGTCAGAACGGTCACCCGGTGACCGCTCTGACCTGTCGGTTTTTATCCGCGCGGCAATACCCGTTATCGTTGTGCGGTATGCCTCCATCCGGATGATCGGCTGGAGTGCTCACCTCTCACTAGGACCCGGAGAGAGCACATGCCTCCCAAGAAGAAGAAGGTCACGGGGCTTATCAAGCTCCAGATCCAGGCCGGTGCCGCTAACCCGGCCCCGCCCGTCGGCCCTGCGCTGGGCCAGCACGGCGTCAACATCATGGAGTTCTGCAAGGCCTACAACGCCGCGACCGAGTCGCAGCGCGGTTGGGTCATCCCGGTGGAGATCACGGTCTACGAAGACCGTTCCTTCACCTTCATCACCAAGACCCCGCCGGCCGCGAAGATGATCCTCAAGGCCGCGGGCGTGGAGAAGGGCTCCGGCGAGCCGCACAAGACCAAGGTCGCCAAGATCACCCAGGCGCAGGTCCGCGAGATCGCCACCACCAAGATGCCCGACCTCAACGCCAACGACCTGGACGCCGCCGCGAAGATCATCGCGGGCACCGCCCGGTCCATGGGTGTCACGGTCGAGGGCTGACCCCCTCCCCGCTCGTGCCCCGTGCGCGGGCGCGTGCGAACCCGCACCAAGTGGCAGGGCCAGCGCCGGCCCGCACCACGACTCCATTCCCGTCCGGCGGCACCCCCGCCCGACGAAACTCTGTACAGGAGCAGAAGTGAAGCGCAGCAAGTCTCTCCGCGCCGCTGACGCCAAGGTCGACCGGGACAAGCTCTACGCCCCGCTCGAGGCCGTGCGTCTCGCCAAGGACACCTCCACGTCCAAGTTCGACGGCACCGTCGAGGTCGCCTTCCGACTCGGCGTCGACCCCCGCAAGGCGGACCAGATGGTCCGCGGCACCGTGAACCTCCCGCACGGCACCGGCAAGACCGCCCGGGTCCTGGTCTTCGCGACCGGTGACCGTGCCGAGGCCGCGCGTGCCGCGGGCGCCGACATCGTCGGCTCCGACGAGCTGATCGACGAGATCTCCAAGGGCCAGCGCCTCAACGAGTTCGACGCCGTCGTCGCCACCCCGGACCTCATGGGCAAGGTCGGTCGTCTCGGCCGCGTCCTCGGCCCGCGTGGTCTGATGCCGAACCCGAAGACCGGCACCGTGACCCCGGACGTGGCCAAGGCCGTGACCGAGATCAAGGGCGGCAAGATCGAGTTCCGCGTCGACAAGCACTCGAACCTCCACTTCATCATCGGCAAGGTGTCCTTCGACGACACCCAGCTCGTGGAGAACTACGGCGCCGCGCTGGAGGAGATCCTCCGCCTCAAGCCGTCCGCCGCGAAGGGCCGCTACATCAAGAAGGCCGTCATCAGCACCACGATGGGCCCCGGCGTCCCGATCGACTCCAACCGCACCCGCAACCTCCTCACCGAGGAGGACCCGGCCGCCGTCTGAGCGATCGGGTACGCGTCAGCGTGACCTCACGGGCCCCCGTGCCGTCCGGTTCCCCCGGCGGCACGGGGGCCCGTCCGCGTTCCCGGACGGCCCGTTGCCCGACCCGTCCGTGCCCGGGCCCGCCCTGCGCTAGCGTGCGAACAGTGACACGCGTACGGGGGAGCGGCACATGGGACGCAGGTGGTTCACGGCACCGACCGGGTCGGACGGCACGCAGCGCGCGCGGGCGGGTGCACGGGCGCGTGTACGGGCGGGGGGGCGGGTCGCCCTCCCCCGCCGGCACGGACTGCTCCCGTGGTGCGCGCTCTCCCTCGCCCCCCTGCTCCTGGGCACCGGCTGCGGCCTCTTCGCCCTGACCGCCTGTTCCCCCGGGGGCGACGGCGCGGCGGACCCCCGGCCCACGGCCACCGTCTCCGCCGACGTCCTGCGGGCCCTGCGCAGCGCCGCGGAACGGACCCGGGAGGCGGGCTCCGCGCGGGTCGTTGCCGTGATGGAACTGGACGGGAAGGCGTCCACCGAGGCCAGCGGGGTGCTCGGCTGGAGCGACGGACTCAGCGGCACCCTCACCATCCGCTACCGCGGCGAGCTCGCGAAGACCCTGCGCGAGCTGGGCACCCGCACCACCGAGGCCCGGTTCGTGGACGGCGTGTACTACGCGCGGATGGGCGACGCCTTCGCGGACCGGGCCGGCGGGCGGCACTGGATCCGGCACGGCCACGACACCTCGGCGGACGTCACCCCCTCACGCTCGGTCGACCTGCTGCTCTTCGCCCGTGACCTGCGCCGAGTGGGACGCGAGGAGGTCCGCGGCACCACGGCGACGCACTACGCGGGCACCGTCCGCACGGCCGAGCTGGCCACCCGGGGACCGGGCGCCGGGCGCGCCGCCGAACTGCGGGAGCAACTGACGGCCGCCGGGATCGTCGAGGAGCGGATCGACGCCTGGATCGACGCCGGGGGTCGACTGGTGAAGCGCAGCGAGCGCAGCCGGACGGCCGCCGGAACCCTGCTCAGCACCGCGCACTACCGCGACTTCGGGGCCCGGGTGCTCGCCCGGCCGGCGCCCCCGGCCGAGGACACCGTGGACTACCAGGCGCTGCTGGCCAACGGTTCGGCTGTTACTGGAGGCAATTAATGAAACGGGTGTTGTCGGTGGGGTCGGGTACTGTCCTTGACCAGCATGAAGCGCAACACGCAGTTCACGTTTGCTCAGGGGTGGGGAATGCACATCAACAAGAAGTCGAGGGCCGCTGCCGGCGCGTTCGTCGTGGCGCTCCTGGCGGGCGGCACGGCCGCCTGCGGGTCCGACTCTGACTCCTCCGACATGTCGCCCGCCGCGGCGGTCAAGGCGGCGTCCGAGAAGAACGAGAAGATCACCTCGCTCAGCTACAAGATCAAGGGCACCTATCCCGGCCAGGGCAAGGTCGAGGGCAACGCGCAGATGAGCGTGAAGCCGCCGGCGATGAGCATGAAGCTGTCGACGGACACCCCCGGCCAGCCGGGCGAGGTCGAGATCATCATGGTCGACGAGGCCATGTACCTCGGCGGGAACCCGGAAGCGGCCGAGGAACTGGGCGGCAAGCGGTTCCTGAAGATGGACCTCTCCGGCCTCGACGAGGCGGGGAAGGGCGCTGCCGGCGGCCCCGGCAAGGTCCCCGGTCAGGTCGGCCAGAACCCGGCCGCGGAGTCCGGTTTCCTCGACGGCGCCGAGGACGTGAAGAAGATCGGCACCGCGACCATCGAGGGCGAGGAGACCACCCAGTACCGGGGCACGGTCTCCGTCAAGGACCTGCGCGCCTCCCTGAAGGACGAGAAGGCCGAGACCCGCAAGCAGCGCGAGAAGAGCCTCAAGCAGTACGAGGACCTCGGTGTGAAGAACTTCACCATGGACATCTGGATCACCGAGGAGGACCGCACCAAGCAGTTCCGCATGCAGGGCGACGCCGAGCAGGGCAAGCTCGACGTGACGATGACCTTCGGTGACGTGAACAAGCCCGTCACCGTGAAGGCCCCGCCCGCCTCCGAGGTCATGGACCTGGCGGAGATGATGAAGGACGTCGAAGCGGAGCCGGCCGCCTGAGGGTGCTTTCCGGTCGTTCCCGGTCGTTACCCGGCCGTCACCGGCAGCCGGCCACCTCGGGGGAACCGCCCGAGGTGGCCGATTTGCCTGGCGCACGCCCGTTCCCGTATGCTTCCCGAGAAGCCAAAGACCGCTGGTCGTTGCCGCGCACTCATCCGAGTCGCGGTGGCCGAAGGATCCGCTGAACTGCGGACGACCCGCGTAGGTGACCGTGGAATTGCTCCTGGACGGATTTCCGCCTGGTAGAGCTGAGCCCCGTGCGCCTGCGCCGGGGCGTTTTCTTTTCCTCAGTCCTCCTTCGGGTCCGCGCGGTCCGAATCACCCGGAAGGAGGCCGAGGCTCATGGCGAGGCCCGACAAGGCTGACGCGGTTGCCGAGCTGACGGACAAGTTCCGCAGCTCGAACGCCGCCGTGCTGACCGAGTACCGCGGTCTCACCGTGGCACAGCTCAAGCAGCTGCGCCGTTCGCTCGGTGAGAACGCCCAGTACGCCGTGGTGAAGAACACGCTGACCAAGATCGCTGCCAATGAGGCCGGGATCTCGACGCTCGACGACCTGTTCAACGGTCCGACGGCGGTCGCCTTCGTCACCGGTGACCCGGTGGAGTCGGCGAAGGGTCTTCGTGACTTCGCCAAGGACAACCCCAATCTCGTCATCAAGGGCGGTGTCCTTGACGGCAAGGCGCTGTCCGCCGACGAGATCAAGAAGCTCGCGGACCTCGAGTCCCGCGAGGTTCTGCTCGCCAAGCTGGCGGGTGCCATGAAGGGCAAGCAGTCCCAGGCTGCCGCGCTCTTCCAGGCGCTTCCCTCGAAGTTCGTCCGCACCGCGGAGGCGCTTCGTGCCAAGAAGGCCGAGGGCGAGCAGGGCGGTGCCGAGTAATTCGGCTCGCACTTTGACCGTCGCCGCCTGAGGCACGCGCCCCGGCGCGGAGACGGTCACCGCGGGCCCGACGTACGCCCGCCTGACATGTACATCCGGCACCTGCCGAATTAGTGGAAGGATCGCCCATCATGGCGAAGCTCAGCCAGGACGACCTGCTTGCCCAGTTCGACGAGATGACCCTCATCGAGCTCTCCGAGTTCGTGAAGGCGTTCGAGGAGCGTTTCGACGTCACCGCCGCCGCCCCGGTCGCCGTTGCCGCCGGTGTCCCCGGTGCCCCGGCCGCCGAGGCCGCTGAGGAGCAGGACGAGTTCGACGTCATCCTCCTCGGCGCCGGCGAGAAGAAGATCCAGGTCATCAAGGTCGTGCGTGAGCTGACCTCCCTGGGTCTCAAGGAGGCCAAGGACCTCGTGGACGGCACCCCGAAGCCGGTCCTCGAGAAGGTCGCCAAGGACGCCGCGGAGAAGGCCGCCGAGGCCCTCAAGGGCGCCGGCGCCTCCGTCGAGGTCAAGTGACCCCACGGGAGTCCAGCCGACTCCCGCACGAGCGCGGTGCCCTCGCGGCACCCCCTCGTACCCTGCCGCTGTAACGCGGACGCACCGTACGGCGATCACCCAAGTGGGTGGTCGCCGTTCGGCGTTCGTGGCGCCGCCGACGGGCTGCTTGCGTGGTCCGTGCCGACGAGTATGGTGATCTTCGTTGTGCCCGCGGCGGCCCTGGTGACGGCCCGCCCACGGCGGTGATCAGTGACGATCGCGGCACTCGGTTCGGGCTAGGGGGCCTTGACGAACCGCACGCAGCGCGCAATTCTCAGGACGCGTCGTCACAACGATCCGACTCCGAGGCATGGATCGGCGACGAAGAGGGCAGTATCGATGTGCGTCGAGGGCAGTGACGGACAGCAGGTGTGGAGCGGACAAAGGGTGGCAGTGAACCCGCACTGGACATCAGTGAGCCTTGTGGCTACACTGACCCTTTGCGCTGCCTGTTAGCTGCCTCCTGCCCGTCACCAGGGGCATGCCCATGCTTGAGCACCGAGTCGAAAACCGGCCCTGACCTGGGATTTCGTGTCGACGTCTTGTGGTGTCCAGGCGGGGGACCGGTACGCGCGTAGTGAGTCCGAGCCCTCGGAAGGACCCCCTCTTGGCCGCCTCGCGCACTGCCTCGACCGCGAATACGAACAACGGCGCCAGCACCGCCCCGCTGCGCATCTCCTTTGCAAAGATCAAGGAGCCCCTTGAGGTTCCGAACCTTCTTGCGCTGCAAACCGAGAGCTTTGACTGGCTGCTCGGCAACGACGCGTGGAAGGCTCGTGTAGAGGCGGCTCTGGACAGCGGACAGGACGTCCCCACCAAGTCCGGTCTGGAGGAGATCTTCGAGGAGATCTCCCCGATCGAGGACTTCTCCGGGTCGATGTCGCTGACCTTCCGCGACCACCGCTTCGAGCCGCCGAAGAACTCCATCGACGAGTGCAAGGAGCGCGACTTCACCTTCGCCGCGCCGCTCTTCGTCACCGCCGAGTTCACCAACAACGAGACCGGCGAGATCAAGTCCCAGACGGTCTTCATGGGCGACTTCCCGCTCATGACCAACAAGGGCACCTTCGTCATCAACGGCACCGAGCGTGTCGTCGTGTCGCAGCTCGTCCGTTCCCCCGGTGTCTACTTCGACTCCTCCATCGACAAGACGTCCGACAAGGACATCTTCTCGGCCAAGATCATCCCGTCCCGGGGTGCCTGGCTGGAGATGGAGATCGACAAGCGCGACATGGTCGGCGTCCGCATCGACCGCAAGCGCAAGCAGTCCGTCACCGTCCTCCTCAAGGCCCTCGGTTGGACCACCGACCAGATCCTGGAGGAGTTCGGCGAGTACGAGTCCATGCGCGCCACCCTGGAGAAGGACCACACCCAGGGCCAGGACGACGCGCTGATCGACATCTACCGCAAGCTGCGTCCGGGCGAGCCCCCCACGCGTGAGGCCGCCCAGACCCTGCTGGAGAACCTCTACTTCAACCCGAAGCGCTACGACCTGGCCAAGGTCGGCCGCTACAAGGTCAACAAGAAGCTCGGCGCCGACGAGCCGCTGGACGCCGGCGTGCTCACCACCGACGACGTCATCGCGACCATCAAGTACCTGGTCAAGCTGCACGCCGGTGAGATCGAGACGGTCGGCGAGTCCGGCCGCACGATCGTCGTCGAGACCGACGACATCGACCACTTCGGCAACCGTCGCCTGCGCAACGTCGGCGAGCTGATCCAGAACCAGGTCCGTACGGGTCTCGCCCGCATGGAGCGCGTCGTGCGCGAGCGCATGACCACCCAGGACGTCGAGGCGATCACGCCGCAGACCCTGATCAACATCCGGCCGGTCGTCGCCTCCATCAAGGAGTTCTTCGGCACCAGCCAGCTGTCGCAGTTCATGGACCAGAACAACCCGCTGTCGGGGCTCACCCACAAGCGCCGTCTGTCGGCGCTCGGCCCGGGTGGTCTCTCCCGTGAGCGGGCGGGCTTCGAGGTCCGTGACGTGCACCCCTCGCACTACGGCCGCATGTGCCCGATCGAGACGCCCGAAGGCCCGAACATCGGTCTGATCGGCTCGCTCGCCTCCTACGGCCGCGTCAACGCGTTCGGTTTCGTCGAGACCCCGTACCGCAAGGTCGTCGACGGCCAGGTCACCGACGAGGTCGACTACCTGACCGCCGACGAAGAGGACCGCTTCGTCATCGCGCAGGCCAACGCGCAGCTCACCGACGACCTCCGGTTCGCCGAGAACCGCGTCCTGGTGCGCCGCCGCGGCGGCGAGGTCGACTACGTGCCCGGCACCGAAGTCGACTACATGGACGTCTCGCCGCGCCAGATGGTGTCCGTCGCCACCGCGATGATCCCGTTCCTGGAGCACGACGACGCCAACCGTGCCCTCATGGGCGCGAACATGATGCGCCAGGCCGTTCCGCTCATCAAGGCGGAGGCGCCGCTCGTCGGCACCGGCATGGAGTACCGCTGCGCCACCGACGCGGGTGACGTCATCAAGGCGGAGAAGGACGGTGTCGTCCAGGAGGTCTCGGCCGACTACGTCACCGTCACCAACGACGACGGCACGTACAACACGTACCGGGTCGCCAAGTTCTCCCGCTCGAACCAGGGCACCTCCGTCAACCAGAAGGTCATCGTCTCCGAGGGCGACCGCGTCATCGAGGGCCAGGTCCTCGCCGACGGTCCCGCCACCGAGAACGGTGAGATGGCGCTCGGCAAGAACCTGCTCGTCGCGTTCATGCCGTGGGAGGGCCACAACTACGAGGACGCGATCATCCTGTCGCAGCGCCTCGTGCAGGACGACGTCCTCTCCTCGATCCACATCGAGGAGCACGAGGTCGACGCCCGTGACACCAAGCTCGGCCCCGAGGAGATCACCCGGGACATCCCGAACGTCTCCGAGGAGGTCCTCGCCGACCTCGACGAGCGCGGCATCATCCGCATCGGTGCCGAGGTCATCGCCGGTGACATCCTCGTCGGCAAGGTCACGCCCAAGGGCGAGACCGAGCTGACTCCCGAGGAGCGCCTGCTCCGCGCGATCTTCGGCGAGAAGGCCCGTGAGGTCCGCGACACCTCGCTGAAGGTCCCGCACGGCGAGACCGGCAAGGTCATCGGCGTCCGCGTCTTCGACCGCGAGGAGGGCGACGAGCTGCCGCCCGGCGTCAACCAGCTCGTGCGGGTGTACGTCGCCCAGAAGCGGAAGATCACGGACGGCGACAAGCTCGCCGGACGCCACGGCAACAAGGGCGTCATCTCCAAGATCCTCCCGATCGAGGACATGCCGTTCCTGGAGGACGGCACCCCCGTCGACATCATCCTCAACCCGCTCGGCGTCCCGTCCCGAATGAACCCGGGACAGGTCCTGGAGATCCACCTCGGCTGGCTCGCCAGCCAGGGCTGGGACGTCTCCGGCCTCGGCGACGACTGGGCGCAGCGCCTCCAGGCCATCGAGGCCGACCGGGTCGCCCCGCGCACCAACGTCGCCACGCCCGTCTTCGACGGTGCCCGTGAGGACGAGCTGGCCGGCCTGCTGGAGCACACCGTTCCCAACCGCGACGGCGACCGCATGGTCCTCCCGTCCGGCAAGGCCCAGATGTACGACGGCCGCTCCGGCGAGCCGTTCCCGGAGCCGATCTCGGTCGGCTACATGTACATCCTCAAGCTCCACCACCTGGTCGACGACAAGCTGCACGCCCGGTCGACCGGCCCGTACTCGATGATCACCCAGCAGCCGCTGGGTGGTAAGGCCCAGTTCGGTGGCCAGCGCTTCGGTGAGATGGAGGTGTGGGCGCTGGAGGCTTATGGCGCCGCGTACGCCCTCCAGGAGCTGCTGACCATCAAGTCCGACGACGTCACCGGCCGCGTGAAGGTCTACGAGGCCATCGTCAAGGGCGAGAACATCCCCGAGCCCGGCATCCCCGAGTCCTTCAAGGTGCTCATCAAGGAGATGCAGTCCCTGTGCCTCAACGTGGAGGTGCTGTCCTCGGACGGCATGTCCATCGAGATGCGCGACACCGACGAGGACGTCTTCCGCGCGGCGGAAGAACTCGGCATCGACCTGTCCCGGCGCGAGCCGAGCAGCGTCGAAGAGGTCTGACGGGTCCGGCCGGGATCACCACCAGGTGATCCCGGCCGCAGCCCCGGACCCCGTACAGACCACGAGAGACACAACCCTGAGAGGGATTGACGCATAGTGCTCGACGTCAACTTCTTCGACGAGCTTCGGATCGGCCTCGCCACCGCGGATGACATCCGCCAGTGGAGCCACGGCGAGGTCAAGAAGCCCGAAACGATCAACTACCGCACCCTGAAGCCCGAAAAGGACGGACTCTTCTGCGAGAAGATCTTCGGTCCGACCCGGGACTGGGAGTGCTACTGCGGCAAGTACAAGCGTGTCCGGTTCAAGGGCATCATCTGTGAGCGCTGCGGCGTGGAGGTCACGCGCGCCAAGGTGCGTCGTGAGCGGATGGGCCACATCGAGCTGGCCGCCCCGGTCACCCACATCTGGTACTTCAAGGGCGTTCCCTCACGCCTGGGCTACCTCCTGGACCTCGCGCCGAAGGACCTGGAGAAGGTCATCTACTTCGCCGCGTACATGATCACGTACGTGGACGACGAGCGTCGTACCCGTGACCTGCCGTCGCTGGAGGCCCACGTCTCCGTCGAGCGCCAGCAGGTCGAGAACCGGCGTGACGCCGACCTCGAAGCCCGCGCCAAGAAGCTGGAGACCGACCTCTCCGAGCTGGAGGCCGAGGGCGCCAAGGCCGATGTGCGCCGCAAGGTCCGCGAGGGCGCCGAGCGCGAGATGAAGCAGCTCCGCGACCGCGCCCAGCGCGAGATCGACCGCCTCGACGAGGTGTGGACGCGCTTCAAGAACCTCAAGGTCCAGGACCTGGAGGGCGACGAGCTCCTCTACCGCGAGCTCCGCGACCGCTTCGGCACCTACTTCGACGGTTCGATGGGCGCCGCCGCGCTCCAGAAGCGCCTGGAGTCCTTCGACCTCGACGAGGAGGCCGAGCGCCTCCGCGAGATCATCCGCACCGGCAAGGGCCAGAAGAAGACCCGTGCCCTCAAGCGGCTCAAGGTCGTCTCGGCGTTCCTCCAGACCAGCAACAGCCCCAAGGGCATGGTCCTGGACTGCGTCCCGGTCATCCCGCCGGACCTGCGTCCGATGGTGCAGCTGGACGGTGGCCGCTTCGCGACCTCCGACCTGAACGACCTGTACCGCCGGGTCATCAACCGGAACAACCGCCTCAAGCGTCTCCTTGACCTCGGTGCCCCCGAGATCATCGTGAACAACGAGAAGCGGATGCTCCAGGAGGCCGTCGACGCGCTGTTCGACAACGGCCGCCGCGGCCGTCCGGTCACCGGTCCGGGCAACCGTCCGCTGAAGTCGCTGTCCGACATGCTCAAGGGCAAGCAGGGCCGCTTCCGTCAGAACCTCCTCGGCAAGCGCGTCGACTACTCGGCCCGTTCCGTCATCGTCGTCGGCCCCCAGCTGAAGCTGCACCAGTGCGGTCTGCCGAAGGCCATGGCGCTGGAGCTGTTCAAGCCGTTCGTGATGAAGCGCCTGGTGGACCTGAACCACGCGCAGAACATCAAGTCGGCCAAGCGCATGGTCGAGCGCGGTCGCACCGTGGTGTACGACGTCCTCGAAGAGGTCATCGCCGAGCACCCGGTGCTGCTGAACCGTGCACCGACCCTGCACCGTCTGGGCATCCAGGCGTTCGAGCCGCAGCTCGTCGAGGGCAAGGCCATCCAGATCCACCCGCTCGTCTGCACCGCGTTCAACGCGGACTTCGACGGTGACCAGATGGCCGTGCACCTGCCGCTCTCCGCGGAGGCGCAGGCCGAGGCCCGCATCCTGATGCTGTCCTCGAACAACATCCTCAAGCCCGCCGACGGCCGCCCGGTCACGATGCCGACCCAGGACATGGTCCTCGGTCTGTTCTTCCTGACCACCGACGGCGAGATGCGCAGCGTCAAGGGCGAGGACCGTGTCTTCGCGTCCGTGGCCGAGGCGATCATGGCCTTCGACGCCGGCGAGCTGTCCCTCCAGTCCCGGGTGGACATCCGCTTCCCGGTGGGCACCATCCCGCCGCGCGGCTGGACCCCGCCCGTCGACGAGGCCGGCCCCGACGGGTTCGGCGGCGAGTGGCAGCAGGGTGACACCTTCCGTCTGCGGACGACCCTGGGTCGCGCGCTCTTCAACGAGCTGCTGCCCGAGGACTACCCGTTCGTCGACTACGAGGTCGGCAAGAAGCAGCTCTCCGAGATCGTCAACGACCTCGCCGAGCGCTACCCCAAGGTCATCGTGGCGGCGACGCTCGACAACCTGAAGGCGGCCGGCTTCTACTGGGCGACCCGCTCCGGCGTCACCGTCGCCATCTCCGACGTGGTCGTGCCCGAGGCGAAGAAGGAGATCGTCGCCGGGTACGAGGCCAAGGACGAGAAGGTCCAGAAGCAGTACGAGCGCGGTCTGATCACCAAGGAAGAGCGCACTCAGGAGCTCATCAAGATCTGGACCCAGGCGACCAACCAGGTCGCCGAGGCGATGAACGACAACTTCCCGAAGACGAACCCGATCTTCATGATGGTGAACTCGGGCGCGCGCGGAAACATGATGCAGATGCGTCAGATCGCCGGTATGCGCGGTCTGGTGTCGAACGCCAAGAACGAGACCATCCCGCGGCCCATCAAGGCGTCGTTCCGTGAGGGTCTGTCCGTGCTGGAGTACTTCATCTCCACCCACGGTGCCCGTAAGGGTCTGGCGGACACCGCCCTGCGTACCGCCGACTCGGGTTACCTCACCCGTCGTCTCGTGGACGTCTCCCAGGACGTCATCATCCGCGAGGAGGACTGCGGCACCGAGCGCGGTCTGAAGCTGCGGATCGCCGAGCGCGGTGCGGACGGCACGCTGCGCAAGACCGAGGACGTCGAGACCAGCGTCTACGCCCGCATGCTGGCCGAGGACGTCGTCATCGACGGCAAGGTCATCGCGCCGGCCAACGTCGACCTCGGTGACGTGCTGATCGACCAGCTCGTCCACCACGGGGTCGAAGAGGTCAAGACCCGCTCGATCCTGACCTGCGAGTCCGCCGTCGGCACCTGCGCCATGTGCTACGGCCGCTCGCTGGCCACCGGCAAGCTGGTCGACATCGGTGAGGCGGTCGGCATCATCGCCGCCCAGTCCATCGGTGAGCCCGGCACCCAGCTGACGATGCGTACCTTCCACACCGGTGGTGTGGCCGGTGACGACATCACCCAGGGTCTGCCGCGTGTCGTCGAGCTCTTCGAGGCCCGTACGCCCAAGGGCGTCGCCCCGATCTCGGAGGCGGCCGGCCGCGTCCGGATCGAGGAGACCGAGAAGACCAAGAAGATCGTCGTCACCCCGGACGACGGCAGCGACGAGACGGCCTTCCCGATCTCGAAGCGCGCCAAGGTCCTGGTCCGTGAGGGCGACCACGTCGAGGTGGGCCAGAAGCTCACCTTCGGTGCGACCAACCCGCACGACGTGCTGCGCATCCTCGGTCAGCGGGCCGTGCAGGTCCACCTGGTCGGCGAGGTCCAGAAGGTCTACAACTCGCAGGGCGTGTCGATCCACGACAAGCACATCGAGATCATCATCCGGCAGATGCTCCGCCGTGTGACGATCATCGAGTCCGGTGACGCCGAGCTGCTGCCCGGTGAGCTGGTGGAGCGGTCGAAGTTCGAGACCGAGAACCGTCGCGTGGTGCAGGAGGGCGGTCACCCGGCCTCCGGCCGTCCGCAGCTCATGGGTATCACCAAGGCGTCGCTCGCGACCGAGTCGTGGCTGTCCGCGGCCTCCTTCCAGGAGACGACCAGGGTCCTGACGGACGCGGCGATCAACGCCAAGTCCGACTCCCTGATCGGCCTCAAGGAGAACGTCATCATCGGCAAGCTCATCCCGGCCGGTACGGGTCTCGCCCGTTACCGCAACATCCGGGTCGAGCCCACCGAAGAGGCGAAGGCCGCGATGTACTCGGCCGTCGGGTACGACGACATCGACTACTCTCCGTTCGGTACGGGGTCCGGCCAGGCCGTTCCCCTGGAGGACTACGACTACGGGCCCTACAACCAGTAGTCGTACCGCGCGCACGCGCAGCAGTCAGGCCGGAGGGCGGGCATCCCAGGGATGCCCGCCCTCCGGGCGTCGGCGACCCTTTTCCGTCCCCCTCGGCAGGGGGTCCGCAAACGGCCGGACCAATATCATTTTGACCACGCTGGGTGCGGTCGGTACGCTCATACCTTGTGCCTGGGGTGTGCCCTGGCCCCCGTGCGTGTCCTCAACCGTACGGGTGGCCGATCGTGGCCACCGTATCCGTGCCCTCCCGTCCCGAGTGGACGGAATCACGGCGTTCGACACACCCGACCGCGTGGGTCGGCGACGTTCCAGGTTAGCTTCATGATCGGCACACAGAAACCGGAGAAGTAGTGCCTACGATCCAGCAGCTGGTCCGTAAGGGCCGGCAGGACAAGGTCGAGAAGAACAAGACGCCCGCACTGGACGGTTCGCCCCAGCGCCGCGGCGTCTGCACGCGTGTGTTCACGACCACCCCGAAGAAGCCGAACTCGGCCCTCCGTAAGGTCGCGCGTGTGCGTCTGACCTCGGGCATCGAGGTCACGGCCTACATCCCGGGTGAGGGACACAACCTGCAGGAGCACTCCATCGTGCTCGTGCGTGGTGGCCGTGTGAAGGACCTGCCGGGTGTTCGCTACAAGATCATCCGTGGTTCCCTGGACACCCAGGGCGTCAAGAACCGCAAGCAGGCCCGCAGCCGCTACGGCGCCAAGAAGGAGAAGTAAGAATGCCTCGTAAGGGCCCCGCCCCGAAGCGCCCGGTCATCATCGACCCGGTCTACGGCTCTCCTCTGGTGACCTCCCTCATCAACAAGGTGCTGCTGAACGGCAAGCGCTCCACCGCCGAGCGGATCGTGTACGGCGCCATGGAGGGCCTGCGCGACAAGACCGGTAACGACCCGGTCATCACGCTCAAGCGCGCGCTGGAGAACATCAAGCCGACCCTGGAGGTCAAGTCCCGCCGTGTCGGTGGCGCGACCTACCAGGTTCCGATCGAGGTCAAGCCCGGTCGTGCCAACACCCTGGCGCTGCGCTGGCTCGTCGGCTACTCCCGCGCCCGCCGGGAGAAGACGATGACCGAGCGTCTCCTCAACGAGCTCCTCGACGCCTCGAACGGCCTCGGTGCCGCGGTGAAGAAGCGTGAGGACACGCACAAGATGGCCGAGTCCAACAAGGCCTTCGCGCACTACCGCTGGTAGTCGCTTACCCCATCGAGAACCGAGAGAAGACTGAGCCTTATGGCTACCACTTCGCTTGACCTGGCCAAGGTGCGCAACATCGGCATCATGGCTCACATCGACGCGGGCAAGACGACGACCACCGAGCGCATCCTGTACTACACCGGTGTCTCGTACAAGATCGGTGAGGTCCACGACGGTGCTGCCACCATGGACTGGATGGAGCAGGAGCAGGAGCGTGGCATCACGATCACCTCTGCTGCCACCACCTGTCACTGGCCGCTTGAGGACGTCGACCACACGATCAACATCATCGACACCCCGGGTCACGTGGACTTCACCGTCGAGGTAGAGCGCTCGCTGCGCGTCCTCGACGGTGCCGTGACGGTGTTCGACGGTGTTGCCGGTGTCGAGCCCCAGTCCGAGACCGTTTGGCGTCAGGCGGACCGCTACGGCGTTCCGCGCATCTGCTTCGTCAACAAGCTCGACCGCACGGGCGCCGAGTTCCACCGCTGCGTCGACATGATCGTGGACCGCCTCGGCGCCACCCCGATCGTCATGCAGCTCCCGATCGGTGCCGAGGCCGACTTCCAGGGTGTCGTGGACCTGGTCCGCATGAAGGCCTTCGTGTGGTCCGCCGAGACCGCGCTCGGTGAGGCTTACGACGTCGTCGAGATCCCCGAGACCCACGTCGAGGCCGCGGCCGAGTGGCGCGGCAAGCTGCTGGAGACCGTCGCCGAGAACGACGACGCCATGATGGAGCTGTACCTGGAGGGCACCGAGCCCACCGAGGAGCAGCTCTACGCGGCCGTCCGTCGCATCACGATCGCCTCCGGCAAGGGTGAGGGCACCACCATCACCCCCGTGTTCTGCGGTACCGCGTTCAAGAACAAGGGCGTCCAGCCCCTGCTCGACGCGGTCGTGCGCTACCTCCCGTCCCCGCTGGACATCGAGGCCATCGAAGGCCAGTCGGTGTCCAACCCGGACGAGATCATCAAGCGCAAGCCCTCCGAGGACGAGCCGCTGGCCGCCCTGGCGTTCAAGATCGCGAGCGACCCGCACCTCGGCAAGCTCACGTTCGTCCGGGTGTACTCCGGCCGCATGGAGTCGGGTTCTCAGGTGCAGAACTCGGTCAAGGGCCGCAAGGAGCGCATCGGCAAGATCTACCGGATGCACGCGAACAAGCGTGAGGAGATCGAGTCGGTGGGCGCCGGTGACATCGTCGCCGTCATGGGTCTGAAGCAGACCACCACCGGTGAGACCCTCGCCGACCCGGCGAACCCGGTCATCCTGGAGTCCATGGACTTCCCGGCCCCGGTCATCGAGGTCGCGATCGAGCCGAAGTCCAAGGGCGACCAGGAGAAGCTGGGTGTCGCCATCCAGCGCCTGGCCGAGGAAGACCCGTCCTTCCGTGTGAAGACCAACGAGGAGACGGGCCAGACCATCATCGCCGGCATGGGCGAGCTGCACCTCGACGTGCTGGTCGACCGCATGCGCCGCGAGTTCAAGGTCGAGGCCAACGTCGGCAAGCCGCAGGTGGCCTACCGCGAGACCCTGCGCAAGCAGGTCGAGCGCCTCGACTACACCCACAAGAAGCAGACCGGTGGCTCCGGTCAGTTCGCGAAGGTGCAGATCGCACTGGAGCCGCTTGAGGGCGACGGCTACGAGTTCGTCAACAAGGTCACCGGTGGCCGCATCCCGCGGGAGTACATCCCGTCCGTGGACGCCGGCTGCCAGGAGGCCATGGAGTTCGGCGTGCTCGCCGGCTACCCGCTCACGGGTGTCCGGGTCATCCTGCTCGACGGTGCCTACCACGAGGTCGACTCCTCCGAGATGGCCTTCAAGATCGCCGGTTCGATGGCCTTCAAGGAGGCCGCCCGCAAGGCCAGCCCGGCCCTGCTCGAACCGATGATGAAGGTCGAGGTGACGACGCCCGAGGACTACATGGGTGACGTCATCGGTGACATCAACTCCCGTCGCGGTCAGATCCAGTCGATGGAAGACCGCCACGGTGCCAAGCTCGTCACGGGCCTGGTCCCGCTGTCGGAGATGTTCGGCTACGTCGGCGACCTCCGCAGCAAGACGTCGGGTCGCGCGAGCTACTCGATGCAGTTCGACTCCTACGCCGAGGTTCCGCGGAACGTCGCCGAGGAGATCATCGCGAAGGCCAAGGGCGAGTAACTCAACCGAGTACACGCTTTAGGCTTGACTCCGGAGCCACCGGGGCACCCGCCACAGCCATGGCGGGTGCCCCCGGCCCCGGGCTTTCCAGCAAAGATCACCTGGCGCCGATGAAGTAAGGCGTACAGAACCACTCCCAGGAGGACCCCAGTGGCGAAGGCGAAGTTCGAGCGGACTAAGCCGCACGTCAACATCGGCACCATCGGTCACATCGACCACGGTAAGACGACCCTCACGGCCGCCATTACCAAGGTGCTGCACGACGCGTACCCGGACCTGAACGAGGCCTCGGCCTTCGACCAGATCGACAAGGCGCCCGAGGAGCGCCAGCGCGGTATCACCATCTCGATCGCGCACGTCGAGTACCAGACCGAGACGCGTCACTACGCCCACGTTGACTGCCCCGGTCACGCGGACTACATCAAGAACATGATCACGGGTGCCGCGCAGATGGACGGCGCCATCCTCGTGGTCGCCGCCACCGACGGCCCGATGCCGCAGACCAAGGAGCACGTGCTCCTGGCCCGCCAGGTCGGCGTTCCGTACATCGTCGTCGCCCTGAACAAGGCCGACATGGTGGACGACGAGGAGATCCTGGAGCTCGTCGAGCTCGAGGTCCGCGAGCTGCTCTCCGAGTACGAGTTCCCGGGCGACGACCTGCCGGTCGTCAAGGTCTCGGCGCTCAAGGCCCTTGAGGGCGACAAGGAGTGGGGCCAGACCGTCCTCGACCTGATGAAGGCCGTCGACGAGTCCATCCCGCAGCCCGAGCGTGACGTCGACAAGCCGTTCCTGATGCCGATCGAGGACGTCTTCACGATCACCGGTCGTGGCACCGTCGTCACCGGTCGTATCGAGCGTGGCATCCTCAAGGTCAACGAGACCGTCGACATCGTCGGCATCAAGACCGAGAAGACCACCACCACGGTCACCGGCATCGAGATGTTCCGCAAGCTGCTCGACGAGGGCCAGGCCGGTGAGAACGTCGGTCTGCTGCTCCGCGGCATCAAGCGCGAGGACGTCGAGCGCGGCCAGGTCATCATCAAGCCGGGCTCGGTCACTCCGCACACCGAGTTCGAGGCGCAGGCGTACATCCTGTCGAAGGACGAGGGTGGCCGTCACACCCCGTTCTTCAACAACTACCGCCCGCAGTTCTACTTCCGTACGACGGACGTGACCGGCGTCGTGACCCTCCCCGAGGGCACCGAGATGGTCATGCCGGGCGACAACACCCAGATGACGGTGTCGCTCATCCAGCCCGTCGCCATGGAAGAGGGCCTGAAGTTCGCCATCCGTGAGGGTGGCCGGACCGTCGGCGCCGGCCAGGTCGTCAAGATCAACAAGTGACCTGACGCGCGTCAGCGCATGCGCGGAGGACCCGTACGACCCGAGTGGTCGTACGGGTCCTCTGTTTTTCCGGAGCGCTCGGGCACGTCTTCCGGAGCGTCCGTGCGGGGCGCGCCCGGTTACGTACGGTCCTCCTCGTGCGCCGGGGCGTCCCGCAGCAGGGCGCCGATCAGCACGGCACCGAGCACCAGGATCCCCGCGGCCACCGTCAGGGCGAAGGAGAAGCCGTCCGTCGTCGCGGCCCCCGTACTCCCCTCGCCACCGTGCCGTGCGGCCAGCGCCACCAGCACCGCCAGCCCCACGGCGCCCCCGACCTGCTGCACGGAGCTCAGGACGGCCGAGCCGAGGCCGGCGTCCTCCTCGGTGGTGCCGCTGAGCGCGGCGACGGTCAGCGCGGGCAGGCTCAGCCCGCACCCGAGGCTGGTGACCAGCATCCCGGGCAGCACCCCCGGGGCGTACGCGTCGTCCGGCCCCATCCCGGACAGCAGCAGCAACCCGCCCGCGGTGATCAGGAACGACACCACCAGCGCGGGCCGCACCCCGAGGCGGACCACCGCCCGGGCGGACAGCCACATGCCCAGCAGGATGCCGCCGCCGAACGGCAGGTACGCGATCCCGGCGGCGAGGGGTTCGTAGCCCAGCACGGTCTGGAGGTGCAGCATCAGCAGGAAGGCCATCGCGTACAGGGCGGCGGAGAACAGCAGGGTCGCCCCGTTGGCCACGGCACGGAAGCGGAACGACAGGAACGACAGCGGCACCAGGGGCGCGGCGGCCCGTGCCTCGCACACCACGAACGCCACGGCCAGCACCGCCGCCAGCACCAGCGGGGCCACCGCGGTCGGATCGCCCCAGCCCGACTCCCCGGCCCGGAGCAGCCCGTAGACCAGCGACACCACGGCGCCGGTGCCCAGCACCGCGCCGGGCACGTCCAGGCGCACCGCCCGCTCGGCCCGGCTCTCGGGCACCAGCCGCGGCAGCAGCAGTACGGCCGCGAGGGCCACCGGCAGGTTGACCAGGAAGATCCAGCGCCAGGACGCGAGGCCGGTCAGCGCCCCGGAGACCACCAGGCCCATGGTGCCGCCGAGCCCCGCGATCCCGCCCCAGATGCCGAACGCCCTGGCCCGTTCCGCCGGCCCCGGGTACAGCAGCGCGATCAACGCCAGGGCGGCCGGGCTGGCCATCGCCGCCCCCGCGCCCTGGACGAACCGTCCGGTCACCAGTTGCCAGGGCTCCTGGGCGAGCCCGCAGACCAGGCTCGCCGCGCCGAACAGGGCGACGCCCGTCAGGAACACGCGCCGGCGGCCCAGCAGGTCGGCCATCCGCCCGAACAGCAGCAGCAGTCCGCCGAAGGCGACGAAGTACGCATTGACCACCCAGGCCAGCCCCGCGGTGCTGAACCCGAGCTCGTCGCGGAGGCTGGGGAGCGCCACGCTGACCACGTTGTCGTCCAGGACGAGCATGAACTGCACGCAGCACAGCACGAGCAGGGCGGTGCCGCGGCGGGCGGGCGGCCCGGTGGCGCCGAGATCGCTACGGGTGCCGGCGTCGCCACGGGTGCCCGTGGAGTCGTTGATCGTCATGCCCACGACGCTACGGAGCGGGCCACGGTGGCCGCGATGCGTTACGGGGCCAGGTGGTAGCGCCTTGGGGACATACCCTGGGACGGTATGAGCGAAGACGTGTTCGGGACCGTTCCCGTCGGGGTGGGCGCCATCGTCGTCGGGCACTTCCCCCTGGTGTCGGGGGAGTGGTTCGTCCCGCACCGCCACCCGCACCACCACCAACTCGCGTGGGCGCGGCGCGGGGTGCTCGGCGTCGCCGTGGACGACACCTCGTGGGTGCTGCCCCGCACCCGGGCGCTATGGCTCCCCGCGGGGGTACTGCACCGCACCGGCGCCACGCGGGACGCGGTGATGTGCAGCCTCTACTTCGTACGGGAGCGGTGCGCGCTCGACTGGACGGAACCGACCGCGGTCGGCGTCGACGGACTGTTGGCCCAGCTGATGGTCTACCTCTCCCGGGACGACCTGTCCGACGACGCCAGGCTGCGGGGCGAGGCCGTCGTCCTGGACCTGCTGCACCCGCTGCCCGTCACCCCCGTCGACGTGCCGGTCCCGACCGACGACCGGGTGCGCGCGGTGGCCGGCGCGCTGCTGGAAGATCCGGCGGACCCGCGCGGCCTGGAGGCCCACGCCCGGGCCGTCGGGGTGAGCCGGCGCACCCTGTCCCGGCTGTTCGTCCGGGACACCGGCATGGCCTTCGACCGCTGGCGCACCCATGCGCGCCTGCGTGCCGCGCTGCCCCTGCTCGCCGAGGGGCAACCGGTCTCCCGGGTCGCGCACGCCGTCGGGTACGCGACCCCGAGCGCCTTCCTCGCAGCCTTCCGCCGCACGGTCGGCACGTCGCCGGGTCGCTACTTGAACGGGACGTCTTCGGGGGACGGGGTCGGGGGCGGGGAGTAGGTCCGCGGTCCCGGAGCGGCAGTGCGGGCAGCGGCCCGGTTCGGGGGCGCGGAAGGCGCGGTCGCAGTCCTCGCAGTTCTGGAGCGGGGGCGGTGCCGGGGGACCGGCGCGGTGTCGGGGGAGGGGCGGGGGCAACAGGGCCGCGAGACGGTACGCGACGAATCCGCCCGGGTGGTGGAGCCGTTCCGCGGGCAGCCCGGTGGTCAGGGCGGTGCGGACGGCGTCGGGGTGCGTGCCGCGTCGGGGTGCGTGCCGCGTTCCAGCCAGGTCGCGACGGCCGGGGCGAGCCGTCGTACGTCCCGCTGCGCGAGGGCGAGCCGCGGGTCCGCGGTGCGTAGGCCAGCCAACAGCTCGGCTGCCTGGTCGTGCAGGTGCGGGGCGTGGGTGGTGGGGGAGGGGAGTGGGGGCGGCGGTGGCCGTTCGGTCGGAGCGGCGGGTGCGCTGGGTGCCGTGGGCTTCGGCGCGGGCGGTGGGGTGACCTCCGGCGCGGGCTCCGGTGCGGTACGGGCCGCCGTCGGGTCCTCGTACACGTAGGTGAGCGTCACCCAGGTGCCGTTGGGGAGGTTCTTGCGCACCCGTTCCAGGTAGCCGTGCTTCTCCAACTCGCGCAGCGCCGAAGCGATGCGGTCGCGGCCCTCGGGGAGGCGGGCGGCGAGGCTGCGGATGTCCGCGGGGCTGCCGTCCGGCAGCGACAGCAGGTGCGCCGCGAGCCCGATCGCGGTGCACGACAGGGTTCGGTGCCGGGTGAGGTGGTGCCCCAGGTGCACGCCCTCACGCGATCGGGCGGCGGGGACTTTGGCGATTCCGTGTGGGGTTTCCGGAATGCGCGGTGTGGGTGCGGGGAGGGCATTAAGCTTCATGTCAGCCATCGGGAAAGGTGTTGCTTTCTCGTGTGGTGAGGCCCTCGTTCGGGATGCCAGTCCCGGCCGGGGGCCGACGCATGTAGGGATGTATGTGCGCCGTGCGGTCGTTTCGTCGAGTGGCCGTGTGGCCGCGTGATGGTGTGGTCGCTTGGCCGTTCGGTCGAAGGAACCCTCTCCGAAAATCGGACCCGACGCGAACTTCTCACCGACCTGTCACCCGGACGAGCGACGCGGGGGCGGGTTGTTGTCCGGCGGGGTGGGGTGGGTAGGAATCCTCCTCCAACTGACCTCAGCCATGGGGGGGTTAGCGCCCGCTCCGCCGAAGGCCGGGGAGCCGGCCTCCGGCGGTGGATGAGTACGGTCGCTCGCCCCCTGAACCTCGAAGGGCCCGTACGACCAGTGGTCGTACGGGCCCTGCCGTGGGCGTTGCCGGGTTCGGGCGCCCGGGGTAGGAGCTACGCGTCCTCGCTGGATGTTGTCGCCCGGGGCGGCTCGTCCACGAACAGGTCATCCACGGCGGTGGCGGTGAGCGCCCTTTCCAACCACTGGATGAGCGTGTCCTCGTCGGTGGTGGAGGTGATCCGCTCCCGGACTCCGTCCGGGAGGGTGAGGCCCCGCATCCCTAGGATGTCGATGATGGTCACGGCCCGACCGTCGGTCCTGCCTTTGAGATAGGACTCTTCGACGATCGTCCCGCGGCCGGGGAAGTACGTGCCTACGCTCATCATGTTCCTCCAGGTGTTCCGGGCCTGGGTGTCGCCCAGTCCGAGTTCCAGTAGTTCGCTGAAGTACTCGGCGGTGTCCAGCTCGACGGAGCCGAGAGCAGTAGCCAGTGCATCCAGTATCGGGGTGATGTCCCGATCCTTGCCATGAGTCATGGCCGCGAAGGTGGCGAGTGCCAGATTCCTCGCGGCCTCGGCAGCGCTGGTGATGACCGGCGCGTTGTCGGGGCCGATGACCAGTGGGTGGGTGCTGAGGGCCGTCCAGCCTTCGATGCCCGTTCTGAACGGGCCCGTCGCCCATTTCGCGGTCGCCCGGTCCCGGCACACCACCAGGAGGAGCGCGGGCAGGTCGTACTTGGCGTGTAGGAACGCCAGGTAGTAAGTCCAGCTCGCGGCCTTCTCCGGATCCCGTCTGCCCTGAGCTTCGATGGCCAGCAGGAACTTGGTGCCGTCCGATGATTCGATCCTCAGGACGCTGTCGACTCGGCGTTCCAGAGGTCGGAATTCGGTTGCGTCACCTGTCAGGACCTCAACGTCGGATTTCTCGGGCAGGGGCACGCCGAGTACACGGAAGACCGGGCTCAGTAGCTCGGGACGTTCCTGGAAGATGCGGTGAGCGGCCTCGTGAGAGGAAGTGACCATGATCCGGAGCATAAAGAGATCGCTTAATGCCAGGTGATTGTTCGATCATCGTTCAGTAATTCGAGCGAATGGGCGGCTCGGATTGACGAACGGGCCCGTCACTCGCTGGGGAGGAACATCTCCGCCCACACCGTTTTGCCTGGTGGAGGGCCCGACGTGACACCCCAGTGGTCCGCCAGGGCCTCCACCAGCAGGAGCCCCCGCCCCGACTCGGCATCCTCGTCCGGCTCCCGGGTTCCCGGCACCCGGTGACCCGCGGTGTCGGAGACCTCGATCCGCAGGGCCGACGCCGTGACCGTGAGGGCGAGACGGAAGCCCTGGCGGTCGCTGCTCCCGTGCAGCGCCGCGTTCGCCGCCGGTTCGGCCACGACGAGCGGGGCGCCGTCGAGGGAGAGGCCCCAGGAACGGAGTCGACTCTCCGCAAGTAGCCGGGCGAGCCGTGCCCCCACCCGGGTGGACGACAGCTCGGCCTCGAAGGCCCGCACGGGGCCGGGGAGTTCAGAGGCTTCTCGGTTCACGTCCCTCAATGTCGCCACTTCCGCCCGCCCTGTTGAGCGATACGACGCTTGCGTGCGGTGACTGTCCGGTCTGCGCGCGGCGGTGTCCCGGCTGTACGGGGGGCGGGCGGAAGGACATGGGGCGCGTCAGCCTTGGTGGCGCCACCAGAAGGAACCGGGGTCGAAGTGCCGGGTGACCCCGAGCCGCTGCCAGAGCGGCCGGAGGATCCCGCTCAGTTCCGGATCGCCGTGGATGAAGGCGTTCGGCAACTGGACGTCGAACCGCTCCGGCGCCGCCGTCAGCATCGCCGCCAACAGGTACTGCTCGGAGTACAGCCGCCACCGCCAGGACTCCGGGTAGTCCCCCGGAAGCATGATGTCGTGCACCTGGATCAGCACGCCGGGCTTCAGCCGGGGCAGCAGCTCGAAGAAGAAGACCATGACGTCCGACCCCATGTGGAGCCGGTGCGAACCGTCGAGGAAGACGATGTCGCCCGCCTCCAACTCCTCGAACACCGCGTGGCTCGCGTCCTGGAGCGGCACCCGGACCACCTCGTCGCAGAGGTGGTCGATGGTGGCCCTGGGCTGCGGGTCGATCGACGTGACCCGGGTCTTCAGACCGAGGTCCGTGACGGCCCGGCGCACGAACTTGGTGGAGTTGCCGGACCCGATCTCCAGGTAGCGGGCCGGCTGGTGCTCGGCGAGCATGCCGTACAGCCCGAGCGCGTCCAGTGGCGACAGCCAGGTGTTGCCCCAGTACGGGGTGGACCCCCGTTCCCTCCCCTCGACGGGGATGCGCGCGAGGTGGTCGGCGTGGGCCAGGAACCCGGTCAGCCGCTGTGCGTACGCCTCGCGGCCCGCCTCCAACACCTCCCGCACCGGACCGAGTTCGGCGCGGGGCCGGGGGGTGACCACATGGTCCAGGAAGACCGGCTTGAGGTGACCGCTGGCCCACAACGCCAATCCGTAGGCGGTGGGGTTGCGCTCCAGCCGTTCGAGTCCGCGCTGTAAGACGGGGAATCGTTCGAGCAGGGTGGGGGCGGGCTCACGGACGGGGGTCGGAGTCTGTGCGCGCAAGGGAGAGGTTGCCTTTCGGTCGGTGGGGGCCGGCAAGGACGTGCTCTGTGTCGTACGCGTGCGTCGGTCGTCCGATCGGGTCCGGCGGGCCGTCGATCTCCGGACCCGGGAATCCTTTCCCCGAACGGATCATGGATATCCCCGAGGTTGACGTCCGGGGCCGGCGCCCCGCCCCCGGCCGTCCGGTCGATGTCAGTGCTGCTGGCTACCGTTCCGTGCATGACCAAGTGGATCGACCGGGGCGTCATGGCATGGATCGAGGACCGGTACCTCGACGACGAGTCCGTCCTCGTGTTCTTCAAGGGCACCCGGCTGGCGGCGATGACCGAGGGGCTGGTCGCACAGCACCGCCCGCCGCTCGCTCACGGCGACGACGCGGAGCCCGGCGGCTGGGGCGCGATCGTCCACCACCTGCACGACCCGGAACGCAACGACTTCGACCCCATCGACCACCGCAAGCTGTGTCCCCGGGGCGCCCAGCTGATGGTGTTCATACCCAACCCGTGCCTGGCGAAGGCCCACGGCCCCAAGGCGTACCACTACGAGGACGGCCGGATCTCCTCCTGCATCGACTACGAGGACCCGGACCACGTCGGGGAGTACTGGCCCAACGAAATGGCTCCCCTCATCGCCGCGGCCGGGCTGGGCAACGAGCACGAGCGCGAGCGCGAGTACGACGACCACGACGACCACGACGAGCGGCTGACCCGGCTGATCTGCGACCACCTGGGGCTGCCCGCGCTACACCGCGAAGCCTTCACGGTGACCGCGAGCTGATCCCCGAGCACCACGTGCGCTGCTGCGTCGAGGCGGGTGTTCCTGCACGTCCCCGGTCCGCGATGATGGCTGCCGGACGGGGGCGAGATGACTCAACTGCTGCGCGGAGCGCTTCGGAAGGAACGGGCCACGGCACCGTCGTCGGTCTCGATGGCCGTGCTGTGCGTGGAGGGCTCGGGCCTGCTTCTGGCGCTGCCGCTCTTCGGCGTGACACCGGGGGCGAGGTCCGTGTTCGTCCTGCCCCTGCTGGTACTGGCGTTGCTCTTCAGCGGCGCACTGGTCTCTGCCGCGTTCGTACTGCCTTCCGTCGCCCTCGGTCACTGGCTGGGAGCGCGGCGGGGCAGCGGACCGCGCTGGTGGTGGCCCATGACCGCAGCCGCGCTGCTCCTCGTAGGGGGTTCGTTGCCGTTGGCCGCGGCAGCCTACGGGCGAGGCCCCGGTGTCGGTTCGTGGCGGGACGCCCTCGACTGGTTGCTGTACGCGTCAGCCTTCTACGTCATCTGCACACCGGCAGCGCTGGCCGCGCACGGCGCGGTGGTGCGTACGGACGCGGGGCGCCGGGTGTGGTCCGTCGGCCAGATCCTCGGATACGGGTCACTCGTACTGCTCGTGGAGTCGGTGGTGGTCCTGGCGGCGATCGGCTGAACCCGCCTGCTGTCGATGCCTGTTCCTCGCGAGGGAGCCGCCGCAGGCGGGGGAGTCCTTGCCGCCGAGTCGACCGATGAGCCCGTCGAAGGTGATTCCGGAGCGGAACTCGGGTACGCCCAGCGCTTCCAGGGCGTCGTGCAGGGCGAGGACGACCTCGGCGTCCGACAGCGGCGACGACGATCCGACGATGTCCAGGTCGCACTGGACGAACTCGCGGAACCGCCCCTTGCCGGGCCGGTCCGCCCGCCGCACCGGAGCGATGGCGTACCGCTTGTACGGCGAGGGGAGCTGGCTGCCGCGGGCCGCCGCCGCGCGGGCCAGGGGAACGGTCAGGTCGTACCGGAGGGCGAGGCCGGCCTCTCCGGTGGCCTCGTGTTCACCGCGGCGGAGGATCTCGACGGGAACGTGAGACTTGAGAACTAGATGGTGGGCCTCGGCCTCCCCCTCGCCTTCGCACTGGTTCCGATCACTGGATGCGCCATGATCGATTCCGGAAAGTCCGAATCCCGAGTTCCTTCCGCGGGGACGATGAGCGGTCGAGGACGCCACACGTGAAACCCGCCGGGTCGCCAGTGACCTGCTGGACCTCCTGGAGGTCAAGGGCAAGGTGGCGGAGCCCGGTCCCCGGTGAGTGAGTGTGCCGACCACGACGAGCGAAGGTTCAGCGTGCAGGTGGTTCGCCTGGCGAAGAACGAGCCGTAGTCGCTCAGCGTGACGGTGGTCTCCGGGTGCTACCGGGTTCCGACGGGAGAGAAGGGCGACAGGTTCTGAACGGAGCGGCCCCCGGCGCCTGGCCGGGTTGACCGTCACCGGAGACGACCTCGCGTAGGGAGTGTGTAGCCCAGAGTGGCCTGGGGTACGCTCTACGGCTCGATTGGCCAGGGTCACACCCCGTATGGCAGACTGTCGGGGTTGCTCGGTTGAGTATCGATGCTGCACGCCTCCCGCCGGGAGGACCGGAAGCGAGTCCCACAGTACTCGTCGCCCTTATCTGCCGTGAGGCAGCGCTGGGGCGGACGTACGGGAATCTTTCGGGAAGTGTGAGCGGGGTACCAGCCAGGCACCCGGCGGGTGTTTCATCCCCGGCCCGCGGTCTGTGACCGCGATCCCCTCGCAGGGACGTCCCCCCAAGGGACATTCATGTCAGCGGGACCGCGACACGCCCGACCGCGTGGGTCGGCGGAGGGAACCGGAACGGCTCTCCGGGTACCAGAGCGTTTCCCCATAGAACAGGACTACGAAGTAGCCATGGCGGGACAGAAGATCCGCATCCGGCTCAAGGCCTACGACCACGAGGTCATCGACTCTTCGGCGAAGAAGATCGTCGAGACGGTGACTCGCACTGGTGCGTCGGTCGCGGGCCCGGTGCCGCTTCCCACTGAGAAGAACGTGTACTGCGTCATCAAGTCGCCGCACAAGTACAAGGACTCGCGCGAGCACTTCGAGATGCGCACGCACAAGCGCCTGATCGACATCCTCG
The DNA here is from genome assembly GCF_042871255.1 of Streptomyces sp. NPDC005955. Taxonomy (NCBI): domain Bacteria; kingdom Bacillati; phylum Actinomycetota; class Actinomycetes; order Kitasatosporales; family Streptomycetaceae; genus Streptomyces; species Streptomyces sp. NPDC005955. The sequence goes on from NZ_JBIAIF010000007.1 coordinate 217,168, forward strand.
ACCCGACGCCCAAGACCGTTGACTCTCTGATGCGACTCGACCTTCCGGCCGGCGTCGACATCGAGATCAAGCTCTGAGGGGTCGGTGTAACGAGATGACCAAGCAGATCAAGGGCATCCTGGGCGAGAAGCTCGGCATGACCCAGGTCTGGGACGAGAACAACCGTGTCGTCCCGGTGACCGTGGTCAAGGCCGGACCCTGCGTCGTGACCCAGGTCCGTACGAATGACGTCGACGGCTACGAGTCGGTCCAGATCGCCTTCGGCGAGATCGACCCGCGCAAGGTGAACAAGCCCCTCAAGGGCCACTTCACCAAGGCCGACGTCACCCCCCGCCGCCACCTCGTCGAGATCCGTACCGCTGACGCCAGCGAGTACGTCCTCGGCCAGGAGCTCACTGCCGAGACCTTCGAGTCGGGCGTCAAGGTTGACGTCACCGGCAAGAGCAAGGGCAAGGGCTTCGCCGGTGTCATGAAGCGCCACAACTTCCGGGGCCTCGGCGCCGGACACGGCACCCAGCGCAAGCACCGCTCGCCCGGCTCCATCGGTGGCTGCGCCACCCCGGGTCGCGTGTTCAAGGGCCTGCGCATGGCGGGCCGCATGGGCAACGAGCGGGTCACCACCCAGAACCTGACCGTCCACGCCGTTGACGCGGAGAAGGGCCTGCTCCTCATCAAGGGCGCGGTTCCTGGTCCGAACGGCGGCCTCGTCCTGGTCCGCACTGCGGCCAAGGGGGCCTGAGGTAACGATGAGCACCATTGACATCCTTTCGCCCGCGGGCGACAAGGCCGGGACCGTCGAACTCCCCTCGGAGATCTTCGACGCGAAGGTCAGCATTCCGCTGATCCACCAGGTCGTCGTCGCTCAGCTGGCCGCTGCCCGCCAGGGCACGCACAAGACGAAGACGCGCGGCGAGGTCCGCGGCGGTGGCCGCAAGCCGTACCGCCAGAAGGGCACCGGCCGCGCCCGCCAGGGTTCGACCCGCGCTCCGCAGTTCGCCGGTGGTGGCGTCGTGCACGGTCCCGTGCCGCGTGACTACTCGCAGCGGACCCCGAAGAAGATGAAGGCCGCCGCCCTGCGCGGTGCCCTCACCGACCGGGCCCGCAACAACCGCATCCACGTCGTCACCGGCGTGATCGAGGGCGACAACCCCTCCACGAAGGCCGCCCGGACGCTGTTCGGCAAGATCAGCGAGCGCAAGAACGTGCTCCTGGTCGTCGACCGTGCCGACGAGGCCGCGTGGCTGTCCGCCCGCAACCTGCCCCAGGTTCACCTCCTGGAGCCGGGCCAGCTGAACACGTACGACGTGATCCGCTCCGAGGACGTGGTCTTCACCCAGGCCGCCTTCGAGTCCTTCGTGTCCGGCCCCGCCACGGCCACTGAGACCGAAGGGAGTGACGCCTGATGGCCACGCGTCACCCGAGCATCGCCCCCAAGGCGGCCAAGGCCGCCAAGGCCGCGCGCATCGCCAAGGCGAAGCGTCACGCCACCGAGGGCAAGAACACCGTCGAGACCCCGCTGAGCAAGTCGTTCACGGACCCCCGTGACGTGCTGATCAAGCCGGTCGTCTCGGAGAAGAGCTACGCGCTGCTCGACGAGAACAAGTACACGTTCGTCGTTGACACGCGGGCCAACAAGACCCAGATCAAGCAGGCCGTCCAGGCGGTCTTCGAGGTCAAGGTCACCGGGGTCAACACGATCAACCGCCAGGGCAAGCGCAAGCGCACCCGCACCGGTTTCGGCAAGCGCGCGGACACCAAGCGCGCCATCGTGACCCTCGCCGAGGGCGACCGTATCGACATCTTCGGCCAGGCCTCCTAACGGAGCGCCCTGGTCCGATATCGGACGAGGACTGAGAAATGGGTATCCGCAAGTACAAGCCGACGACTCCGGGCCGTCGTGGCTCCAGCGTCGCCGACTTCGTCGAGATCACGCGGTCCACGCCGGAGAAGTCGCTGGTCCGCCCCCTGCACAGCAAGGGCGGCCGTAACAACGCCGGTCGTGTGACCGTTCGCCACCAGGGTGGCGGACACAAGCGCGCCTACCGCGTCATCGACTTCCGTCGGCACGACAAGGACGGCGTGCCGGCGAAGGTCGCGCACATCGAGTACGACCCCAACCGCACCGCGCGCATCGCGCTGCTGCACTACGCGGACGGCGAGAAGCGTTACATCCTCGCCCCCCGCAACCTGTCGCAGGGCGACCGCGTCGAGAACGGTCCCGGGGCCGACATCAAGCCGGGCAACAACCTTGCCCTGCGCAACATCCCGGTCGGTACCACGATCCACGCGATCGAGCTGCGTCCGGGCGGCGGCGCCAAGTTCGCCCGCTCCGCCGGTGCCTCCGTGCAGCTGCTGGCGAAGGAGGGCGCTATGGCCCACCTCCGCATGCCGTCCGGAGAGATCCGCCTGGTCGACGTGCGCTGCCGCGCCACCGTCGGCGAGGTCGGCAACGCCGAGCAGTCGAACATCAACTGGGGCAAGGCCGGCCGCAAGCGCTGGTTGGGCGTTCGTCCGACCGTCCGCGGTGTGGCGATGAACCCGGTTGACCACCCGCACGGTGGTGGTGAGGGCAAGACCTCCGGTGGTCGCCACCCGGTCTCCCCGTGGGGTCAGAAGGAGGGTCGTACTCGCTCGCCCAAGAAGGCGTCGAGCAAGTACATCGTCCGCCGCCGCAAGACGAACAAGAAGCGCTAGGAGCGGGTTCAGATGCCGCGCAGTCTCAAGAAGGGGCCCTTCGTCGACGACCACCTGATCAAGAAGGTGGACGCCCAGAACGAAGCCGGCACCAAGAACGTCATCAAGACCTGGTCCCGTCGCTCGATGATCATCCCGGCCATGCTCGGCCACACGATCGCGGTGCACAACGGCAAGACCCACATCCCGGTGTTCGTCACCGAGTCGATGGTCGGCCACAAGCTCGGCGAGTTCTCGCCGACGCGCACCTTCCGGGGTCACGTCAAGGACGACCGGAAGTCGAAGCGCCGCTAACAGCGGGTGACCGACCTATGACGAACGTGTCAGACACTGAAGGGACAACCATGGAAGCCAGGGCCCAGGCGCGGTACATCCGCGTCACGCCCATGAAGGCCCGCCGAGTGGTGGACCTGATCCGTGGCATGGACGCCACGGAGGCTCAGGCGGTCCTGCGTTTCGCCCCGCAGGCCGCGAGTGCGCCGGTGGGCAAGGTGCTGGACAGCGCCATTGCCAACGCCGCGCACAACTACGACCACACGGACGCCACTTCGCTCGTCGTGAGCGAAGCGTACGTCGACGAGGGCCCGACCCTGAAGCGGTTCCGTCCGCGTGCCCAGGGCCGTGCCTACCGGATCCGCAAGCGGACCAGCCACATCACCGTGGTCGTCAGCAGCAAGGAAGGAACCCGGTAATGGGCCAGAAGGTTAACCCGCATGGGTTCCGGCTCGGCATCACCACGGACTTCAAGTCCCGTTGGTACGCCGACAAGCTGTACAAGGACTACGTCAAGGAAGACGTCGCCATCCGTCGGATGATGACGTCCGGCATGGAGCGCGCCGGCATCTCGAAGGTGGAGATCGAGCGCACCCGTGACCGCGTCCGCGTCGACATCCACACCGCGCGTCCGGGCATCGTCATCGGCCGCCGCGGCGCCGAGGCCGACCGTATCCGCGGCGACCTGGAGAAGCTGACCGGCAAGCAGGTCCAGCTGAACATCCTTGAGGTCAAGAACCCGGAGACGGACGCTCAGCTGGTGGCCCAGGCCGTCGCCGAGCAGCTGTCCTCCCGCGTCTCCTTCCGCCGTGCCATGCGCAAGAGCATGCAGTCGGCGATGAAGGCGGGCGCCAAGGGCATCAAGATCCAGTGCGGTGGCCGTCTCGGCGGCGCCGAGATGTCCCGCTCGGAGTTCTACCGCGAGGGCCGCGTGCCCCTGCACACGCTCCGTGCGAACGTGGACTACGGCTTCTTCGAGGCCAAGACCACCTTCGGTCGCATCGGCGTCAAGGTGTGGATCTACAAGGGCGACGTCAAGAACATCGCCGAGGTCCGCGCCGAGAACGCCGCCGCCCGTGCCGGCAACCGCCCGGCCCGTGGCGGTGCCGACCGTCCCGCCGGTGGCCGTGGTGGCCGCGGTGGCGAGCGCGGCGGCCGTGGCCGTCGGCCGCAGCAGCAGTCCGGTGGGGCTGCCGAGGCTCCCAAGGCCGAGGCTCCCGCCGAGACCGCCGCTCCGGCCGCTGAGAGCACCGGAACGGAGGGCTGACCCATGCTGATCCCCCGTAGGGTCAAGCACCGCAAGCAGCACCACCCCAAGCGGCGTGGTCAGGCCAAGGGCGGGACGACGGTCGCGTTCGGCGAGTACGGCATCCAGGCGCTTACTCCGGCCTACGTGACGAACCGTCAGATCGAGGCCGCTCGTATCGCGATGACCCGTCACATCAAGCGTGGCGGCAAGGTCTGGATCAACATCTACCCGGACCGTCCGCTGACGAAGAAGCCCGCCGAGACCCGCATGGGTTCCGGTAAGGGTTCGCCCGAGTGGTGGGTCGCGAACGTTCACCCCGGCCGGGTGATGTTCGAGCTGTCCTACCCGAACGAGAAGATTGCGCGTGAGGCGCTTACCCGCGCTGCTCACAAGCTTCCGATGAAGTGCCGCATTGTCCGGCGCGAGGCAGGTGAAGCGTGATGTCGGCCGGTACCAAGGCGTCCGAGCTGCGCGAGCTGGGCAACGAGGAGCTCCTCAACAAGCTCCGCGAGGCCAAGGAAGAGCTGTTCAACCTCCGCTTCCAGGCGGCGACGGGCCAGCTCGAGAACCACGGCCGGCTCAAGGCCGTCCGCAAGGACATCGCCCGGATCTACACCCTCATGCGTGAGCGTGAGCTCGGCATCGAGACGGTGGAGAACGCCTGATGAGCGAGAAGAACGTGACTGAAGAGAACGCCGCCCGCGGCTTCCGCAAGACCCGTGAGGGTCTTGTCGTCAGCGACAAGATGGACAAGACCGTCGTCGTCGCCGTCGAGGACCGCGTGAAGCACGCCCTGTACGGCAAGGTCATCCGCCGTACGAACAAGCTCAAGGCGCACGACGAGCAGAACGCCGCGGGTGTCGGCGACCGTGTCCTCCTGATGGAGACCCGGCCGCTGTCCGCGACGAAGCGCTGGCGCATCGTCGAGATCCTCGAGAAGGCCAAGTAAACAACTCGTCGGGGGTAACCCCACGAGTACCGTTCCGCCAGGCTCGGCGAGCTCCGTGAAACGACTTACGGAGCTCGCCGGGAACCGGCAGACAAACAGGAGATAGACGTGATCCAGCAGGAGTCGCGACTGCGCGTCGCCGACAACACGGGCGCGAAGGAAATCCTTTGCATTCGTGTTCTCGGTGGCTCGGGTCGTCGCTACGCGGGCATCGGTGACGTCATCGTCGCCACCGTCAAGGACGCGATCCCCGGTGGCAACGTGAAGAAGGGTGACGTCGTCAAGGCCGTCATCGTTCGCACCGTCAAGGAGCGCCGCCGTCCCGACGGCTCGTACATTCGCTTCGACGAGAACGCCGCCGTCATTCTGAAGAACGACGGCGACCCCCGCGGCACCCGTATCTTCGGCCCGGTCGGCCGTGAGCTGCGCGAGAAGAAGTTCATGAAGATCATCTCGCTCGCGCCGGAGGTGCTGTAAGCATGAAGATCAAGAAGGGCGACCTGGTACAGGTCATCACCGGTAAGGACAAGGGCAAGCAGGGCAAGGTCATCGCGGCCTTCCCCCGCGAGGACCGCGTCCTGGTCGAGGGTGTCAACCGGGTCAAGAAGCACACCAAGGCCGGTCCGACGGCCCGCGGCTCCCAGGCCGGCGGCATCGTGACCACCGAGGCCCCGATTCACGTGAGCAACGTTCAGCTCGTCGTGGAGAAGGACGGCAAGAAGGTCGTCACCCGCGTCGGGTACCGCTTCGACGACGAGGGCAACAAGATCCGCGTTGCCAAGCGGACGGGTGAGGACATCTGATGACGACCACCACCATCCCGCGTCTCAAGACGAAGTACCGCGAGGAGATCATCGGCAAGCTGCGTGAGGAGTTCTCGCACGAGAACGTCATGCAGGTGCCGGGCCTCGTCAAGATCGTGGTCAACATGGGTGTGGGCGACGCCGCCCGCGACTCCAAGCTGATCGAGGGTGCCATCAAGGACCTCACCACGATCACCGGTCAGAAGCCCGCCGTGACCAAGGCCCGCAAGTCCATCGCGCAGTTCAAGCTGCGCGAGGGCCAGCCGATCGGCGCCCACGTCACCCTCCGCGGTGACCGCATGTGGGAGTTCCTGGACCGCACCCTGTCGCTCGCGCTCCCGCGCATCCGCGACTTCCGTGGCCTGTCGCCGAAGCAGTTCGACGGCCGCGGCAACTACACCTTCGGTCTCACGGAGCAGGTCATGTTCCACGAGATCGACCAGGACAAGATCGACCGCGTCCGGGGTATGGACATCACCGTGGTCACCACGGCGACCAACGACGCTGAGGGCCGCGCGCTCCTCCGTCACCTCGGCTTCCCCTTCAAGGAGGCGTGAGCGAGATGGCGAAGAAGGCTCTGATTGCCAAGGCCGCCCGCAAGCCCAAGTTCGGTGTGCGTGGCTACACGCGCTGCCAGCGCTGCGGTCGTCCGCACTCCGTCTACCGCAAGTTCGGCCTCTGCCGCGTGTGCCTTCGTGAGATGGCTCACCGCGGCGAGCTGCCGGGCGTGACCAAGAGCAGCTGGTAGTTCCCCCTTCGGGGAACGACCGGACGCTCTCGGTAGGCATAGGGCAGGCAGGGGCCCGGCCCTCCATGGCTTAGGCTAGGAGGGTTGGGCGTCTGCCGCCCGTACACACGCGGGCCTCACGGCCCGCTGACAACGCTTACTACGCCGTAGGTCCCCGCGCCGCACCCGTCCCGCCCCTGTGTGGGGAGAGGGATGGCGCATACAGGAAACCCCGGCGAGAGAGGCCGAAGGCCAATTCATGACCATGACTGATCCGATCGCAGACATGCTGACGCGTCTGCGTAACGCGAACTCGGCGTACCACGACTCCGTGGGCATGCCGCACAGCAAGATCAAGTCTCACATCGCGGAGATCCTCCAGCAGGAGGGCTTCATCACGGGCTGGAAGGTCGAGGACGCCGAGGTCGGCAAGAACCTCGTCCTGGAGCTGAAGTTCGGCCCCAACCGTGAGCGCTCCATCGCGGGCATCAAGCGGATCTCCAAGCCCGGACTCCGGGTGTACGCGAAGTCCACCAACCTGCCGAAGGTGCTCGGCGGCCTGGGCGTGGCCATCATCTCCACGTCGCACGGGCTCCTCACCGACAAGCAGGCCGGCAAGAAGGGCGTGGGTGGGGAAGTCCTCGCCTACGTCTGGTAGCGGAAGGGAACGGAGGAAACAGCTATGTCGCGTATTGGCAAGCTCCCCATCACGGTTCCCGCCGGCGTGGACGTCACCATCGACGGTCCCACGGTTCAGGTGAAGGGCCCCAAGGGTTCCCTGACCCACACCGTTGTGGCCCCGATCGCGATCGAAAAGGGCGAAGACGGCACCCTCCAGGTGACCCGCCCCAACGATGAGCGGCAGAACAAGGCCCTCCACGGCCTGTCCCGCACGCTGGTGGCGAACATGATCACCGGCGTGACCGAGGGCTACGTGAAGAAGCTCGAAATCAGCGGTGTCGGTTACCGCGTCCAGGCGAAGGGCTCCAACTTGGAGTTCGCGCTGGGATACAGCCACCCGATCACGGTCGAGGCGCCCGAGGGCATCACCTTCAAGGTGGAGTCCCCGACCCGTCTCTCGGTCGAGGGCATCGACAAGCAGAAGGTCGGCGAGGTCGCGGCCAACATCCGCAAGCTTCGCAAGCCCGACCCGTACAAGGCCAAGGGTGTCAAGTACGAGGGCGAAGTCATCCGCCGCAAGGTCGGAAAGGCGGGTAAGTAAGCCATGGCATACGGAACGAAGATCGCCAAGGGCGACGCCTACAAGCGCGCCGCGATCAAGCGCCGTCACATCCGGATTCGCAAGAAGGTCTCCGGTACGGCCGAGCGTCCTCGCCTGGTCGTGACGCGCTCGAACCGCCACATCATCGCTCAGGTCATCGACGACCTCAAGGGTCACACCCTTGCGTCCGCGTCGACCCTGGACACCAGCATTCGTGGTGGCGAGGGTGACAAGTCGGCGCAGGCCAAGCAGGTCGGTTCCCTGGTCGCCGAGCGCGCCAAGGCCGCCGGCGTTGAGACCGTCGTGTTCGACCGCGGCGGCAACCAGTACGCCGGGCGCATCGCCGCCCTGGCCGACGCCGCCCGCGAGGCCGGGCTGAAGTTCTAGCCAGCCCTCGTAGCTAGCGGAAACAGAGAGAGGTAATTCCAATGGCTGGACCCCAGCGCCGCGGTGGCGGTGCCGGTGGCGGCGAGCGGCGGGACCGGAAGGGCCGTGACGGCGGCGCAGCTGCCGCCGAGAAGACCGCGTACGTTGAGCGCGTCGTCGCGATCAACCGCGTCGCCAAGGTTGTGAAGGGTGGTCGTCGCTTCAGCTTCACCGCGCTGGTCGTGGTGGGCGATGGTGACGGCACCGTGGGTGTCGGATACGGCAAGGCCAAGGAGGTGCCGGCCGCCATCGCCAAGGGTGTTGAGGAGGCCAAGAAGCACTTCTTCAAGGTCCCCCGCATCCAGGGCACCATCCCCCACCCGATCCAGGGCGAGAAGGCTGCGGGCGTCGTCCTGCTCAAGCCTGCTTCCCCCGGTACGGGCGTTATCGCCGGTGGCCCGGTGCGCGCGGTGCTCGAGTGCGCCGGCGTCCACGACATCCTGTCGAAGTCGCTCGGCTCCGACAACGCGATCAACATCGTGCACGCCACCGTGGCGGCCCTCAAGGGCCTCCAGCGTCCCGAGGAGATCGCGGCCCGCCGCGGTCTGCCCCTCGAGGACGTGGCCCCCGCGGCCCTGCTGCGTGCACGTGCGGGAGCGGGTGCGTAATGGCTCGCCTCAAGATCACGCAGACGAAGTCGTACATCGGTAGCAAGCAGAACCACCGTGACACCCTGCGTTCGCTCGGGCTCAAGCGCCTGAACGACGTGGTCGTCAAGGATGATCGTCCCGAGTTCCGCGGCATGGTGCACACCGTCCGCCACCTCGTGACGGTCGAGGAGGTCGACTGATCATGGCGGAGCAGAACCCGCTGCGGCTCCACAACCTCCGTCCCGCCCCCGGCGCCAAGACCACGAAGACCCGTGTCGGTCGTGGTGAAGCGTCGAAGGGTAAGACGGCCGGTCGTGGTACCAAGGGCACCAAGGCCCGTTACCAGGTTCCGGAGCGCTTCGAGGGTGGGCAGATGCCCCTCCACATGCGTCTCCCGAAGCTCAAGGGCTTCAAGAACCCCTTCCGGACCGAGTACCAGGTCGTGAACCTGGACAAGCTCGCCGCCCTCTACCCCGAGGGTGGGGAGGTCACCGTTGCCGACCTGGTCGCCAAGGGTGCCGTTCGCAAGAACAGTCTCGTCAAGGTCCTCGGACAGGGCGAGGTCTCCGTGGCGCTGACGGTGACGGTTGACGCCGTCTCCGGATCCGCCAAGGAGAAGATCACCGCTGCCGGCGGTACCGTCACCGAGCTCGTCTGAGCCACGATGACCTGATCGATCCCGACCGGGGATACCCCACAAAAGGGGTATCCCCGGTTGGTCGTTCCAAGGGGCGTGCGGTCGCCGGTAAGGTGGCGAGCGTTGTTGTCTATCTGTTCCTTACCCATACGTCGAAACCTCAAGACCGTCACCTCTGACGCACGTGCGCGGGGGTCGCAGGAGGCACCGTGCTCAGCGCGTTCTCCCGGGCGTTCAAGACGCCCGACCTGCGCAAGAAGCTGCTCTTCACGCTCGGCATCATCGTGATCTACCGGATTGGTACACACGTGCCAATTCCCGGCGTCAACTACGAGAATGTCCAGTTCTGTGTAGACCAGGCCAAATCCAGCCAGGGTCTGTTCGGACTGGTCAATATGCTCAGTGGCGGCGCGCTGCTGCAGATCACGGTCTTCGCGCTTGGCATCATGCCGTACATCACGGCGAGCATCATCCTCCAGCTGCTGACGGTGGTCATCCCGCGGCTGGAAGCCCTCAAGAAGGAGGGCCAGGCCGGTACGGCGAAGATCACGCAGTACACCCGTTACCTGACGATGGCTCTGGCCGTCCTCCAGGGCACCGGACTCGTCGCCACCGCGCGCACCGGCACCCTGTTCCAAGGCTGTTCCATGGCCGGCGAGATCGTGCCCGACCAGTCCATCTTCGTCACCGTCACGATGGTCATCGTGATGACCGCCGGTACGGCCGTCGTCATGTGGCTCGGTGAGCTCATCACCGACCGCGGCATCGGCAACGGCATGTCGATCCTCATGTTCATCTCGATCGCCGCGACCTTCCCCGGGGCGCTGTGGACGATCAAGGAGCAGGGCAAGCTGGCCGACGGCTGGATCGAGTTCGGCGTCGTCATCCTGGTCGGCCTGGTGATGGTGGCCCTCGTGGTCTTCGTCGAACAGGCCCAACGCCGCATCCCGGTGCAGTACGCGAAGCGGATGATCGGCCGCCGGTCCTACGGCGGCACCTCCACATACATTCCGCTGAAGGTCAACCAGGCGGGTGTGATCCCGGTCATCTTCGCCTCGTCACTGCTGTACATCCCGGCACTCGTGGCCCAGTTCGCGGGCGGCACGTCGGGCTGGAAGACCTGGATCGAGCGGAACCTCGCGGAGATGGACTCTCCGATGTACATCACCACGTACTTCCTGCTGATCGTCTTCTTCGCCTTCTTCTATGTCGCGATCTCGTTTAACCCCGAGGAAGTCGCGGACAACATGAAGAAGTATGGTGGCTTCATCCCGGGCATCCGGGCTGGCCGACCGACCGCTGAGTATCTGAGCTACGTACTCAACCGGATCACCTGGCCGGGTTCGCTGTATCTGGGGCTGATCGCTCTGGTGCCAACAATGGCGTTGGCGGGCTTCGGTGCCAATCAGAACTTCCCGTTCGGTGGCACCAGCATCCTGATCATCGTCGGCGTGGGTCTGGAGACGGTGAAGCAGATCGAGAGCCAGCTCCAGCAGCGCAATTACGAAGGGTTCCTCCGCTGATGCGAATCGTCCTCGTCGGGCCGCCCGGTGCGGGCAAGGGTACGCAGGCCGCGTTCCTCGCCAAGAACCTGTCGATCCCGCACATCTCCACGGGCGACCTCTTCCGTGCCAACATCAGCCAGGGCACGGAGCTCGGCAAGCAGGCCAAGTCGTACATGGACGCGGGCAACCTGGTTCCGGACGAAGTCACCATCGGGATGGCCAAGGACCGCATGGAGCAGCCGGACGCCGAACGCGGCTTCCTGCTGGACGGGTTCCCGCGGAACGTCTCGCAGGCCGAGGCGCTGGACGAGACCCTCGCGGCCGAGTCCATGAAGCTGGACGCGGTCCTGGACCTTGAGGTCCCCGAGGACGAGGTGGTCAAGCGGATCGCCGGGCGGCGCATCTGCCGCAAGGACTCCAGCCACGTCTTCCACGTGACGTACAAGCAGCCCGCGACCGAGGGCGTCTGCGACGTCTGCGGCGGGGAGTTGTACCAGCGCGAGGACGACAGCGAAGCGACCGTGCGCAAGCGGCTGGAGGTCTACCACACGCAGACCGAGCCGATCATCGACTACTACCGGGAGCAGGGGTTGGTCGTGACCATCTCCGCGCTCGGGAAGGTTGAGGAGGTCACTGCGCGGGCGATGTCCGCGTTGACCTCGCGGTAATGCGTTGACGTTTGCTCCGTCCGGGCCCCGGTGCGGGAACCCTCCCAGGTTCCCCCGCCGGGGCCCGTTCCGTGCGGGTGCGCTGTGGTTGCCCGCGCAGTTCCCCGCGCCCCTTCGGTACGTTCACCTGGCGGTGCGCTGCTCGGCTCGGGTGCGCGGTGCCATTCGCGCAGTTCCCCGCGCCCCTGAAGGGGCGCTCCTTCCCGCCGCCGTCGTCCGCAGGTCGTGCCCCGACAGGGGCGCGGGGAACGGCGCGAGCAACCCCCACGCCCCCGCAGGCGACAGCGCACCCGCACCGGGTCGGGCCCCGATAGGGGCGCGGGGAACGGCGCGGGCAACCACAGCGCACCCGCAGGGGACAGTGCACCCGCGGCGGGTCGGGCCCCGGTAGGGGCGCGGGGAACTGCGCGGGGGACCACAGCGCACCCGCGCGGAACGGTGTGGGTCACCGCAGCGCACCCGGCGGCGAGCCCCCCGGAGGGAACTATCGTGGGGAGGGACCGAGAACCGTTGCAGAAAGGCCCCCGCCGCCATGGTGCAGATCAAGACCCCCGACCAGATCGCCAAGATGAGGGCGGCGGGCCTGGTCGTAGCCGCGGTGCACGCGGCCACGCGTGAGGCCGCGGTCCCCGGGGCCACCACCAAGGACCTGGACCAGGTGGCCCGCAAGGTCATCGCCGAGCACGGGGCCACCTCGAACTTCCTCGGCTACGGCGGCTTCCCGGCCACCATCTGCACCTCGGTCAACGAGGTCGTCGTCCACGGCATCCCGAGCGACGAGGTGGTCCTGAAGGACGGCGACCTGATCTCGATCGACGCGGGGGCGATCGTGGACGGCTGGCACGGCGACGCCGCGTTCACCGCGTTCGTCGGGTCCGGACACGCTCCGGAGCTGGTCGAGCTGTCCCGGGTGACCGAAGAGTCCATGTGGGCCGGGATCGCCGCGATGAAGGCGGGAAACCGCCTGGTGGACATCTCCCGGGCGATCGAGACGTACATCCGTCGCCAGCCGCGGGTCGGCGGCGGCAAGTACGGCATCGTCCAGGACTACGGCGGGCACGGCATCGGCACCGAGATGCACATGGACCCGCACCTGCTGAACTACGTGGAGCGCCGCCGGGGCAAGGGGCCCAAGCTGGTGCCCGGCTTCTGTCTGGCCATCGAGCCCATGGTGTCGCTCGGCACGCCGAAGACCGCGGTGCTGGAGGACGAGTGGACGGTGGTGTCCACCGACGGCACCTGGTCCTCGCACTGGGAGCACTCCGTGGCGCTGACCGAGGAGGGTCCGCTGGTGCTCACCGCCCCCGACTGCGGCCGGGCGAAGCTCGCCGAGTACGGGATCACGGCCGCCCCGGACCCGCTGGCCTGACCGCCCGGCCGGGCCCCTGCGGGGGCCCGTGACGTGCACGTCCACGGGAGTGGTGTCCCCGTGTCGGTTCGCTTAAGGATCTCCGCCGTGGGGCATCATTCCTCGATTCGTCTTTCCTGGGGCGCTGACGTAGACTGACTCGTCGGCCCTCTTGTACCCGCATGTCTGCATGTCCGCATGTGGTCGCCGGGTGGAGCAGGGGCCGGCCAAGGTAGTCGATTCGAAGGGCGAAGCGTGGCCAAGAAGCAAGGTGCCATCGAGATCGAGGGCACTGTCGTCGAGTCTCTTCCGAACGCCATGTTCAAGGTCGAGCTCCAGAACGGCCACCAGGTCCTGGCACACATCAGCGGCAAGATGCGCATGCACTACATCCGCATCCTCCCTGACGACCGGGTCGTGGTGGAGCTGTCTCCGTACGACCTGACGCGTGGCCGGATCGTCTACCGCTACAAGTAGATCTTGCCCTACCCCCGGGATCGGACCGTTCGGTCCGCCTTCGGGGTGATGGCACTGACCCGGAGAACCTCACACCCATGAAGGTCAAGCCGAGCGTCAAGAAGATCTGCGACAAGTGCAGGGTGATCCGCCGTCACGGTCGGGTCATGGTCATCTGCGACAACCCGCGCCACAAGCAGCGCCAGGGCTGACGCACGACCGCACCTTCTGCACCCGCAGAACTCGCGCGACGCAGCAGACATGTACATACGCAGGACCCGGGCCGTCAGCGGTCCGACACCCCCGGTCGGAGGCCGGGGACCCGCTCCGTACCACCCGAAGGGGTCGGCGGAGGGGACCGGTCCTGCGGAAGACCTCCGAATATCAACTGGAGCCATTGAATGGCACGCGTTTCCGGTGTTGACATCCCGCGCGAAAAGCGCGTGGAGGTTGCCCTCACCTACGTGTTCGGCATCGGCCGGACCCTTTCCCAGCAGACGCTGGCCGAGACCGGTGTGAACCCGAACACCCGCGTTCGCGACCTCTCCGAAGAGGAGCTGGTCAAGATCCGCGAGTACGTGGACAACCACCTCAAGACCGAGGGTGACCTCCGTCGCGAGATCCAGGCGGACATCCGCCGCAAGGTCGAGATCGGCTGCTACCAGGGTCTCCGTCACCGTCGCGGCCTGCCCGTCCACGGACAGCGCACCAGCACCAACGCCCGCACCCGCAAGGGCCCGCGTCGCGCCATTGCCGGTAAGAAGAAGCCGGGCAAGAAGTAGTCCTCAGCGGACGCTAGTCAGCGGTCTTCGCTGTAGGACCGACCACCTCCCGTAGGAGAAACAGATGCCCCCCAAGGGTCGTCAGGGTGCCGCCAAGAAGGTGCGCCGCAAGGAAAAGAAGAACGTCGCTCATGGCCACGCGCACATCAAGAGCACGTTCAACAACACCATCGTCTCGATCACGGACCCCACGGGCAACGTGATCTCCTGGGCCTCCGCCGGCCACGTCGGCTTCAAGGGCTCCCGCAAGTCGACTCCGTTCGCCGCGCAGATGGCCGCCGAGTCGGCCGCCCGCCGCGCGCAGGAGCACGGCATGCGCAAGGTGGACGTGTTCGTCAAGGGTCCCGGCTCCGGCCGTGAGACCGCGATCCGTTCGCTCCAGGCCACCGGTCTTGAGGTCGGCTCCATCCAGGACGTCACCCCGACTCCGCACAACGGCTGCCGTCCGCCCAAGCGGAGGCGCGTCTGACCTCAGGTGCGTCACGCATCTGTGGTTGGTGAGGACTTCGGGCGACACGCTGCCTTCCTGGGGCGTGCCGCCCGTACCCTTGTTCTACGCAGTAACCGTCGGACGTCAAATAGCGGGCGTCCACGACAGAAGGATCTGATCACCCCATGCTGATCGCTCAGCGTCCCTCGTTGACCGAAGAGGTCGTCGACGAGTTCCGTTCCCGGTTCGTGATCGAGCCGCTGGAGCCGGGCTTCGGTTACACCCTCGGCAACTCCCTGCGCCGTACGCTCCTCTCCTCGATCCCCGGTGCGGCGGTCACGTCCATCCGGATCGACGGGGTCCTGCACGAGTTCACCACCGTGCCGGGCGTCAAGGAGGACGTCACCGACCTGATCCTCAACATCAAGCAGCTGGTCGTCTCCTCGGAGCACGACGAGCCGGTCGTGATGTACCTGCGCAAGCAGGGCCCGGGTCTGGTCACCGCCGCCGACATCGCGCCCCCGGCCGGTGTCGAGGTGCACAACCCCGACCTCGTCCTCGCCACGCTCAACGGCAAGGGCAAGCTGGAGATGGAGCTGACCGTCGAGCGCGGTCGCGGCTACGTCTCCGCCGTGCAGAACAAGCAGGTCGGCCAGGAGATCGGCCGCATCCCGGTCGACTCGATCTACTCGCCGGTCCTCAAGGTCACGTACAAGGTCGAGGCCACCCGAGTCGAGCAGCGCACCGACTTCGACAAGCTGATCGTCGACGTCGAGACCAAGCAGGCCATGCGTCCCCGTGACGCCATGGCGTCGGCCGGCAAGACCCTGGTCGAGCTGTTCGGTCTCGCCCGCGAGCTGAACATCGACGCCGAGGGCATCGACATGGGCCCGTCCCCCACGGACGCCGCCCTGGCCGCCGACCTCGCGCTGCCGATCGAGGAGCTGGAACTCACCGTCCGCTCCTACAACTGCCTCAAGCGCGAGGGCATCCACTCCGTGGGCGAGCTCGTCGCCCGGTCCGAGGCGGACCTGCTGGACATCCGCAACTTCGGTGCGAAGTCCATCGACGAGGTCAAGGCGAAGCTGGCCGGCATGGGCCTGGCGCTCAAGGACAGCCCGCCCGGATTCGACCCGACCGCCGCTGCGGACGCGTTCGGCGCGGACGACGACGCGGATGCCGGGTTCGTGGAGACCGAGCAGTACTAGTCGCCGTCCGGCGGGGCCCGGGGGTACTCGGGCTTCCGCCGGTGGGTGGTTTTCGTTCAGGCCCGGCCTGCGGCCTTGTCCTCAAGCGCCGGACGGGCTGGAAACGCGGACCGTCGTCATCGCTCGTAGGGTGACCACGGACGCCATGTACTTCCGTGGGGCGGCCGCCTCGCGGGAACTGTCATCGGTACCTGACACGGCCGGTGCAGCACACAAGGAGAAACACCATGCCGAAGCCCGCCAAGGGTGCCCGTCTGGGCGGCAGCGCCGCGCACGAGAAGCTGCTGCTGGCGAACCTCGCCAAGTCGCTCTTCGAGCACGGCCGCATCACCACCACCGAGGCCAAGGCCCGCCGTCTGCGGCCCTACGCCGAGCGTCTGGTCACCAAGGCGAAGAAGGGTGACCTTCACAACCGCCGCCAAGTGCTCCAGGTGATCACCGACAAGAGCATCGTGCACACGCTCTTCACGGAGATCGGCCCGCGTTACGAGAACCGCCCGGGTGGCTACACCCGTATCACCAAGATCGGCAACCGTCGGGGCGACAACGCGCCCATGGCGGTCATCGAGCTGGTGGAGGCGCTGACCGTGGCGCAGGAGGCCACCGGTGAGGCCGAGGCCGCGACCAAGCGCGCCGTCAAGGAGGACGCCCTGAAGAAGGACGTCGCCGAGACGAAGGCCGACGAGGTCGTCGAGGACGCCAAGCCCGCCGAGGGCGAGTCCAAGGACGCCTGACGCTGATGCGTGCCTGAGCGGGTCCGCCCCTTCCCCGGGGCGGGCCCGCTTTCGTCTGTCTTCCGTTCGTACCCCTGTGAGCTGGGAGGATGAGGGTGTGAGTGACGAGGTGGAGCCCGGGTTCGTCCGGGTGCGGCTGGACCTGTCGTACGACGGTGCGGAGTTCTCGGGGTGGGCCAAGCAGGCCGGCGGGCGGCGCACCGTGCAGGGCGTCGTCGAGGACGCCCTGCGGACCGTGACCCGGTCGGGGGACGCCTCCTACGAGCTGACCGTCGCCGGCCGGACCGACGCCGGGGTGCACGCGCGGGGTCAGGTCGCCCATGTGGACCTGCCGGTCGGGGTGTGGGAGGAGCACCGCGAGAAGCTGCTGAAGCGGCTTGCGGGGCGGCTCCCGAAGGACGTGCGGGTGTGGCGGGTCGCGCCGGCCCCCGCCGGCTTCAACGCCCGGTTCTCGGCGATCTGGCGGCGCTACGCGTACCGGGTGACCGATCACCCGGGCGGGGTGGACCCGCTGCTGCGCGGGCACGTGCTGTGGCACGACTGGCCGCTGGACGTCGAGGCGATGAACGAGGCGGCCCGCGCCCTGGTCGGGGAGCACGACTTCGCCGCGTACTGCAAGCGGCGCGAGGGGGCCACCACCATCCGCACCCTCCAGGAACTGCACCTGGCGCGGGACGGCGAGGGCATCGTCACCGCGACGGTGCGGGCCGACGCGTTCTGTCACAACATGGTGCGCTCGCTGATCGGGGCGCTGCTGTTCGTCGGGGACGGGCACCGGGGGCCCGAGTGGCCCGCGAAGGTGTTGGCGGCCGGGGTGCGGGACTCCGCGGTGCACGTGGTCCGTCCGCACGGGCTGACCCTGGAGGAGGTCGCCTACCCCGCTGACGACCTGCTCGCCGCGCGCAGTCGGGAGGCCCGCAACAAGCGGACGCTGCCGGGTGCGGGCGCCGCGGGGTGCTGCTGACCCCGCGGCGGTGCGTCACAGCGGGTTCTCGGCGGCGGCGGACGCCTGGGCCTCCCCGCGGCGGATGATCTGCCGGAAGGTGAACTCGGCGAGGTCGTCGCCGGTGCGGTAGACCGCGCGGTCCTGCGGGGTCACGTTCTTGCCGCTGGTGTACCCGGCGACCGTGAAGTACGCGTACCGGCCGTACGCGTTCGTGGTCGTCCGGCAGATCGTGGTGTTGCAGAAGCCGGAGACGCCGGAGCCGCTGAGGGAGAGCAGGTTGCCCCGGTCGGCCTGGTCCTTGGCCCTGGTCGCCTTCGTCGCGTCCCCGAACAGGGCGACGCCGACGGTGACGGCCATGCCGTCCCTGGTGTAGGTGGCCCGCATCAGTCGGGTGCAGCCGTTGCCGGTGAGGACCTTGCCGAGGTCACCGCGGGTGACGCTGGCGCAGCTGTCGGTGCTGCTGGTGGCGCCCTTGTCGTAGACCAGGGGGCCCACGGTCAGCCGGGAGTCGGGGAAGAGGCTGTCCGCGCTGATCGGCGCCTTGTCCTTGTCCGCGCTGGAGATGAACTCCTTGGGGTCCGGCGGGGGCGGGGGCGTGGTCGCCTCGAAGGAGGGGCCGGGGCCGGTGCTCCCGCTCGCCGGGTCGGAGACGGAGGGCGGCAGGGAGCCGGGCCGCGCGTCGTCCGTGTCGGCCCCGTCCGCGGTCACGACCGCCGCCGCGACGGCCGCGCCGACCGCCAGGGTGGCGAGGACCGCGCCGCCGACCAGGAGCAGGCGCTTGCGGCGGTTGCGGCTGGCGGAGGCGTCCGCGAGGGCCGCCCAGTCCGGGGTGTCCGGTTGCTGTGGTGTGTTCGGGTTACCGGAGTCCCACGAGGGTCCCCCCTGGCCCTGCCCAAAACTCATGGGCCGCAGTGTACTGGCGGGATTCGGGGGCTGTCGGGGCTGTCCGGGACGGTCGCCGACCACGATCGTTTTGACCCGTCCGGGTGGGGGTGGGTATTCTTCTGCTTCGTTATGTGTATTGGCTTGCTCATTCTCACGTGAGGGGCCCTTACACCGGTCCACCGGGCTGATGACCAGCGGCAAGCACTCGGTTGCGTCACCGATGTGCGGCCATGGCTGTCGTGATCGTCTTCGGTGGCCTTGTCAGGACCCACTCACTGAAGAAGCGAAGGCTACGAACCGTGCGTACGTACAGCCCCAAGCCCGGCGATGTGACCCGCCAGTGGCACGTCATCGATGCCCAGGACATCGTCCTGGGCCGTCTGGCGTCGACCGCCGCGTCCCTTCTCCGGGGCAAGCACAAGCCGATTTACGCGCCCCACGTCGACACCGGTGACTTCGTCGTCATCATCAATGCGGACAAGGTGCACCTGTCCGGCAACAAGAAGACCCAGAAGATGGCGTACCGCCACTCTGGCTACCCGGGTGGTCTGCGCTCCGTCCGCTACGACGAGCTGCTCGCCAAGAACCCCGAGAAGGCCGTCGAGAAGGCCGTCAAGGGCATGCTGCCGAAGAACACCCTCGGCCGTCAGATGCTCTCGAAGCTGAAGGTCTACTCGGGCGACCAGCACCCGCACGCTGCCCAGCAGCCGGTGCCGTTCGAGATCACCCAGGTCGCGCAGTAGTTCCGGCCACCCCTAAGACTGAACAGAATCTGAGGAGAATCGTGGCCGAGACCACCGTTGAGCAGCCTCTCGACGAGACCGAGGTTGTTGACGTAGAGCAGTACACCACCGAGACGGAGATCCCCGTCGAGGGCGAGTACACGTCCGAGAGCCTGGCGGGCCGCTTCGGCGACCCGCAGCCGGCTGCGGGCCTGGGTCGTCGCAAGAACGCCATCGCCCGCGTCCGGATCGTTCCGGGCACCGGCAAGTGGAAGATCAACGGTCGCACCCTTGAGGACTACTTCCCCAACAAGGTGCACCAGCAGGAAGTCAACGAGCCGTTCAAGGTTCTGGAGCTGGACGACCGCTACGACGTCGTCGCCCGCATCTCCGGCGGCGGTGTCTCCGGTCAGGCCGGTGCCCTGCGCCTCGGCGTGGCCCGTGCGCTGAACGAGGCCGACGTGGACAACAACCGCGGCGCCCTCAAGAAGGCCGGCTTCCTGCGCCGCGACGACCGCGCGGTCGAGCGGAAGAAGGCCGGTCTGAAGAAGGCCCGCAAGGCTCCGCAGTACAGCAAGCGCTAGACCCCGGCGGAGCCATCCGCTCGCACCACCCGTTCGCCCCGGCGGCACGCCTCTGTGCAGCCGGGGCGTTCGTTTTACGGCCGTTTCGGGCGTATACAGGTGTCGGGAACTCCGGGCCGATAAACGTACCGGCGGTTCCGTGTGTTCGGATGTGTGCACACGCTTTCTCCGGTCCGTCCCGGCGGTCCGGGTGGTGCGTGCGGTGTGGGGTGCGGGGCGGACGTCCGCTGCGCCCAGGGTTTGTATGTTCGGATGATTTCCGGTGCCTCTTGGGTGAGGGGCGCGAATGTTCGGAGGACACCAGTGGGACGACTCTTCGGCACGGACGGCGTGCGCGGCGTCGCCAACGCGGATCTGACGGCCGAGCTCGCGCTCGGACTCTCCGTCGCCGCGGCGCACGTGCTCGGTGAAGCGGGCGGGTTCGAGGGCCATCGCCCGGTCGCGGTGGTCGGTAGGGACCCGCGGGCGTCCGGGGAGTTCCTGGAAGCCGCCGTCGTCGCCGGTCTCGCCAGTGCGGGAGTCGACGTGCTGCGGGTCGGGGTGCTGCCCACGCCCGCCGTCGCCTATCTCACGGGGGTGCTCGGCGCCGACCTCGGGGTGATGCTCTCCGCCAGCCACAACGCCATGCCCGACAACGGCATCAAGTTCTTCGCCCGCGGCGGGCACAAGCTCGCCGACGAGCTGGAGAACGCCATCGAGGCCCGTTACCGCGAGTACGCGGCCTGTGCCGGGGAGCGCGGGGAGGGCGCCGGCTGGGAGCGGCCGACCGGGGCCGGAGTCGGCCGGGTCCGCAGCTACGACGAGGGCTTCGACCAGTACGTCGCCCATCTGATCGGGGTGCTGCCCAACCGGCTGGACGGGCTGAAGGTCGTCCTGGACGAGGCGCACGGCGCCGCCGCCCGGGTCTCCCCGGAGGCGTTCGCCCGGGCCGGTGCCGAGGTCGTCACCATCGGCGCCGAACCCGACGGGCTCAACATCAACGACGGCTGCGGCTCCACCCACCTCGGGCTGCTGCGGGCCGCCGTCGTCCAGCACGGCGCCGACCTGGGCATCGCCCACGACGGGGACGCCGACCGCTGCCTGGCCGTCGACCACACGGGCGCCGAGGTGGACGGGGACCAGATCCTCGCCGTGCTCGCGCTGGCGATGCGGGAGCGGGGCGCGCTGCGCTCCGACACGGTGGTGGCCACCGTCATGTCGAACCTCGGCTTCAAGCTCGCCATGGAACGCGAAGGGCTGGAGTTCGTCCAGACGGCGGTCGGCGACCGCTACGTCCTGGAAGCCATGAAGGAACACGGCTACGCCCTCGGCGGCGAGCAGTCCGGGCACGTCATCATCCTCGACCACGCGACCACCGGGGACGGCACCCTGACCGGTCTGATGCTCGCCGCGCGGATCGCCAGCACCGGGCGCACCCTCGCGGACCTCGCCGCCGTCATGGAGCGCCTGCCGCAGGTCCTCATCAACGTGCCGGACGTGGACAAGTCCCGGGTCGGCACCTCCGCCGAACTGGCCTCCGCGGTCGCCGAGGCGGAACGCGAACTGGGCAGCACCGGACGGGTGTTGCTGCGCCCCTCGGGCACCGAGCCGCTGGTGCGGGTGATGGTCGAGGCCGCCGACATCGACCAGGCGCGTTCGGTCGGGGGCCGACTCGCGGACGTCGTCAAGTCCTCCTTGGGCTGAACCCCGCCGCCGGAAGGTACGACTTCCGGCGCCCCTCGTCGCGGTGGGGGTCCCTCCGTCGGTTTCGATCCGGAACCACTCCGTCGCCGCTCTCAACCCCAGGGCCCCTCCCCGCGCTCTTTCCCCCTGAAGGCCAGGGAAAGAACGCGAACAAGGAGGGGCCCTCTTGGGTACTCGACGCTGGAGAACCACGGCCGTGGCCACCGGAGTTGCCGGGGCGCTGATGGGAACCATGAACACCCAGGCGGTCGCGGCGCCCGCGGAGCCGGCACCGCGCGCCGACCTGCGGGCGGACGTCAACCGGGACGGCAAGGTGGACGTCGGCGGCGACTCGGACGTCCCGGGCGAGAACACCTGGACCCGGGCCCGCGGTGCGGTCGTCCTGCCGAACGTCGATGACGACGACCGTCGCTGCAAGCTGCGCGATGGTCAGGGCCGCCCCCTGCCGGACGCCAAGCTGGCGGCCTGTCACGACGCCGCGGACACCGTGCTGAACGGCGCCCGCGACGCCGACGACCTCGCCCGGCTGCGGACCGTGCCCCAGCCCGGGGTGGCCAACGCCACCACCGGCACGGTCACCGTACGGGGCGACGCCTCCCGCGCCCGGCTGTTCGTCAAGCGGTCGAACGGTTGGAAGCACCTCAAGCCCACCACCAAGCTCACCGCCGCGGAACTGCGCCGCGGCGTCGAACTCGGCGTCGAGGCCACCGACGTGGTGCGCGACGCGGCCCGCTGGGACGGCACCGTCCGGGTGCGGTTCGCCCTCAGCGGGGGCGGCGCCGGCGACAGCGACGACGTCACGCTGCGCACCGCGCCCGTGCTGACCCACCACCACCTCCAGAAGGCCAAGGAGCTGTTGGTCTCCAAGACGCGGGAAGCCTTCCTGCCCGGCATGGTGGCGGAGCAGCACAAGTTCGTCGCGCAGCTCGAACGCGAGGCCAAGGCGGCCGGGATCACCAAGCCGGTGCGCACGTTCGACACCGACGACGTGTGGGCGCAGGACTTCGTGGAGCCCGGGTACGTCAGCATGACCGGGGTGAACGGCCGCGCCCACGCCCTGCGGGTGATGATCCGCTCGGCGCAGCCGGACCGCGACTCGGGACGACAGCTGTACGCGAAGCTGCGCGGCCCGGGCATCGGGGTCGTCGAGGTGGCGCGGCCCGCCGCCAATGACGAGTGGACCCTGAACTCCATGGGCAACCTGGAGACCATCCCGCCGTACGCCCACGGCGGCGCTTCGTACCCGGCGGGGCGGATCATCATGGGGCACCGGCCCGATGTGAACTCGCGCCCGGCGAAGTCGATGACCACGTTCCTGAAGTCGCAGGGCCAGCAGTCGCCCCTCATGCTGGACACCTCGTGGCTCGAAGTCGGCCACGTCGACGAGTTCGTCCAGTTCCTGCCCGCGGACACTCCGCGCGGCTGGCGCCTCGGGCTCGCCGACCCCACGGCCGGCGTGCAGTTGCTGAAGGACGCCAAGGCCGCGGGCAACGGCGGCAAGCGACTGTTCTCGGCGCCCGACCGGCTGGGCATCAAGGTGTCCCGGGCCACCATCAACAAGGTGCTCGGCGACCCGAAGTTCCTCGCCGGCAACGAGCGGGCCGCCGCGAAGATCGACGAGAACCTCCGGCTGCTCAAGCGCGAGACGGGCATCACCGACGCGGAGATCGTCCGGGTGCCGGCCCTGTTCGCACAGTACGAGATGCCCGACGGCATCGGTGCGCGGGCGGGACTGAGCCGGCTCGGCCAGGGCGATTCGCCGCTGGTGCGGCCCGGACTCGGCACGAACGAGGGGCCCGGCGCGTTCGCGCCCGGGGCGCCGCCGCGCACCATCGCCTATCTGCCCGGGGCCGTGAACGGGGTCGTCCTCAGCAACGACCGCTACCTGGCGCCCCGTCAGTGGGGGCCCGTGATCGGTGGCAAGGACCTGTTCGGCGAGGCGGTGCGGCGGGCCTACGCCGGCGCCGGCTTCACCACCGCCTACATCGACGACTACTACTCGTACCACCTGTGGGGCGGGGAGGTGCACTGCGGCACGAACGTGCTGCGGGACGTCTCCCGGGCCTGGTGGCGGTAGTCGCCGGTGAGCCGGTGAACTAGTGGGCGCGGGGGCCGTGCGGCTCCCGCGCCCTTCGTCGTCCGGGGCGGGGGCGGGTCAGCGCGGGCCGAGCGCGCGGTGGCGCTGCCAGGCCAGGAAGGACTTCTGCGCGATCAGGGTGAGGCTGCCGGCGAGGACGATCCCGCCGAGGTTGGCGAGCAGTTGCAGCGCCGAGCCGCTCGTCTGGCCGAAGTCCCGGTAGCTGAGCGCCACCGCCGCGTTCGCCGCCGCGGGGACCGTGGTGACGGAGATCGCGACCCCGATCAGCGCACCCGACTTCGCCGAGGTCAGCGAGAGGGTGCCGGCGATCCCGGCGAGGAAGGCGACCACGAAGGACATCCAGTCGGGCTGCCAGATGAACGCGGTGTTGGGCCGGGGCGCTTCGACCATGTCCTCGGTGAAGAGCCCGAAGGCGTCCATCAGCCAGGCGAACCCGGCGGTGGCGATCATCGCGAGGGCGAAACCCGCGAGCAGCGCCCACAGGGAGCGCGCCACCAGCCGGGGAGCGCGCTGCACCAGCGCCGTGGACACCCCGGCGAGCGGCCCGAACTCGGGGCCCACGGCCATCGCGCCCACGATGAGGATGGCGTTGTCCAGCATCACCCCGCAGGCCGCGATCATCGTCGCCACGGACAGGAACGCCACATAGGTGACGGTGAGCGTCGACTCCTCGTGGGTCAGGTCGGTCAGCTGTTCCCAGAGCACCGCGTCGGCGCCCTCACCGGGTGCGTCGTCCTCCGCGCGGTCGGCCCGCTTGGACAGCGACAGGTCGATCGTCTCCACGGCGATCGAACCGCAGTCGTCGATGCCGGCCGCGCGCAGCGCACCGATCAGTTCGTCGCCGGCCTCCCGGGCGACGTCGCACATCACCACGTCGCCCTCGGGGTCGCGGGCGGCGCCCTGGACCACGGCCAGGTGGGCGGTGCCGACGGTGCCCTCGATCAGCTTGACCACCTCGTCGGTGCGGTCAGCCGGGGTGATCAGTCGCAGATGGAGCATGCCCCACCCTAACCAGGCGCACCTTCAGCGTGCTCGGGTCACAGTTTCCGCAGGCTGAGCCGCTGCACCTTGTGGTCGGGGCCCTTGCGCAGGATCAGGGTCGCCCGGCCCCGGGTGGGCGCCACGTTCTCCACCAGGTTGGGCTTGTTGATGGTCCGCCAGGTGGTGGCCGCGTACTGGAGGGCCTCCGTCTCGGACACCTGGGTGTACTTGCGGAAGTACGAGGACGGGTCCTGGAACGCGGTCGCCCGCAGGGTGCGGAACCGGTCGAGGTACCAGCGCTCGATGTCCTCCACCCGGGCGTCGACGTACACGCTGAAGTCGAAGTAGTCGGCGAGGCCGACCCTGGTCCGCCCGTCCCGACCGGGCAGCGCGGGCTGGAGCACGTTCAGGCCCTCCACGATCAGCACGTCCGGGCGGCGCACGACGAGTCGTTCCCCGGGCACGATGTCGTAGATGAGGTGGGAGTACACCGGTGCGGTGACCTCGGCCTTGCCCGCCTTGACGTCGGCGACGAACCGGGTGAGCGCCCGGCGGTCGTACGACTCGGGGAACCCCTTGCGGGAGGTCAGCCCGCGGGCCCGCAGCTCGCGCATCGGCAACAGGAACCCGTCGGTGGTGACCAGCTCGACGCGCGGGTGTTCCGGCCAGCGGGCCAGCAGCGCCTGCAACAGTCGGGCGACGGTCGACTTGCCGACGGCGACCGAACCGGCGACCCCTATGACGAAGGGCGTGCCGGACTGCGAGCCCTGCTCCCCGAGGAAGGTGTTCAGCGCGCCCCGCAGCCCGTCGGTGGCGCCCACGTACAGGTTCAGCAGCCGGGACAGCGGCAGGTAGACGTCCCGCACCTCGTCCAGGTCGATGACGTCACCGAGGCCGCGCAGCCCCTCCACCTCCGCCGCGCTCAGCGGCAGCGGGGTCTTGTCGCGCAGCGCGCTCCACTCGGCCCGGGTGAGGTCGAGGTACGGGCTGGCCTCCGGTCGGGACCGGGGGGTGCTGTGCGGCGGCGAGGAGACCGGAGAGATCACCCTGCAATTGTTGCGGCTGTGTGGCCGGTGTGGAGGGTGGGGTGCGTCACCCCGGGCCGGCCCGAATGGCCGCATGGTCGCATTCGTCCAGCTCGAACCCGCGCGTAGGCTGCGCCGCATGGACGTGAGCGTGGGGTGCGCGGGCCCGTCGGGGCCGTGCCGGCCGGGTACGGTGACCGGGTGATCATCGGGGTGGGGATCGACGTGGCGGAGATCGACCGGTTCGCCGCGTCGTTGGAGCGGACGCCGGGGCTCGCGCAGCGCCTGTTCGTGCCCGGGGAACTGTTGCTGCCCAGTGGGGACCGCCGCGGGGTCGCTTCGCTGGCGGCCCGGTTCGCGGCGAAGGAGGCCCTGGCGAAGGCGTTGGGCGCGCCGCCGGGGCTGAACTGGACGGACGCCGAGGTGTGGGTGGAGGACAGCGGTCGGCCCCGGCTACGGGTGTCCGGTACGGTCGCCGCCCGCGCCGAGGCCCTCGGGGTCCGTGCGTGGCACGTCTCCCTGAGCCATGACGCGGGCGTGGCCTCCGCGGTGGTCGTCGCGGAGGGCTGACCCCGTCCGGACCGTCCGGCTACGTGTTCCTGGGCCTGCGGCGCGGTGCGGCGAGGACGGCGACCGTGCCCTCGCCGCCCGGCGTACCGGTGCCGGTGGACTTGCTCGGCCGGGGCGCCGGCTCGGAGGTGGGGGTGGGCGTGGGCGTCGCCCCGGCCGCCGCGGTGAACTCGGCCCGCTCCCCGGCCCGTACGGTGATTGACCCGGGGTCGGCGCTCACCGTGGGGGAGACCTGCCGCTGGTGGGCGCCGGTGGCCCCGTCGACCGTGGCGAGCACGTTCCCGACCTGCTGCCGGTCGGTGGTGTCGAAGACCCGGACCGTCCGGTTCTGCGAGGTGACGTAGAGGCGGTCGGCCGCTGCCGGCCGGGAGCTGCGGCGTGCGGTGGTCGGTGAGCCGTCCGGCCACGGCCTCGCCCACCGGCTGCCCGCCGTCCGGGTCGTACCCGGCGAGCCGGTGGTCGGGCCGAGGCGCCGCCGACGGGCGCGATGACGTCCTGCTCGCGGTCGCCCCCGTGGGTGTGGTCGGCCCGGGTGACGACGGCACCCGCCTTCGGCGAGCAGTCGGCGCCCGAGTCCTTCGCCCTGACGGTGAGTTCGAGGGGGAAACCGCCCTTGCGGTCCGTCACGGTGAACGGCTTCACGATGTCCTGGGCGTACGGGGGCGGGTTGTTGGAGATCCAGTACTGCGAACCGGAGCCCCCCGACATGTCGATCCCGCCGAGGTACACGCCCCGGGCGGGGTCGTAACCGCTGCCGGTGGGCCCGGTGGCACCGTCCGGAGAGGCCGCCCGGGCACGGTCCCCGCCGGGTGGCCCCGCCCGCAGGAACAGGGCAGTGACCAGCAGGATCGCCAGGGCGGACCGCGGGGAGCGCAGGGCAGCACGAGGTGACGGGCGCTTTCCTCCACGCGGCCATGCGGCGCAGTTCCCCCGTCCCGCCGCCGTCCACTGCGGCAGACTCGACCGCATGCGCACCGCTCACCACGTGGAGACCGTCAGGAACGCCGAGGCCGCGCTGATGGCACGGCTCCCGGCCGGGGAACTGATGAGGCGGGCCGCCACCGGGCTCGCCGCCGCCTGCGCCGATCTGCTCGGCCGGGTCTACGGGGCCCGGGTCGTGCTGCTCGTCGGCAGCGGTGACAACGGCGGGGACGCCCTGTACGCGGGGGCCAGGTTGGCCCGCCGGGGCGCGGGCGTCAGCGCCGTGCTCCTCGCCCCCGACCGCACCCATCCGGGCGGGCTCCGCGCGTTCACCGGGGCGGGCGGCCGGATCGCCGAGGACCCGTTCGAGGTGCTCGCCGCGGCCGACCTCGTCCTGGACGGGATCACCGGCATCGGCGGCCGGGGCGGGCTGCGGGCCGACGCGGTCCCGCTGGCGCGGGCGGCGCGCGGTTCGAACGCGGTGGTCGTCGCCGTCGACCTGCCGAGCGGCGTCGAGTCCGACAGCGGCGAGGTGCGCGGCGAGGTGCTGCGCGCCGATGCGACGGTCACCTTCGGGACGTACAAGCCGGCGCTGTTGATCGACCCCGCGCACGAGCAGGCCGGCACCGTACGGCTGGTGGACATCGGGCTGGGCCCGCACCTGCCCTCCGTGCCCCCGCTGGAGGCGCTCCAACACCCGGACGTGGCACGACTGCTGCCGGTGCCCGTCGGGGAGAGCGACAAGTACCGGCGCGGGGTCGTCGGGGTGGTCGCCGGGTCGGCCCGCTACCCGGGGGCGGCGGTCCTCGCGGTGGCCGGGGCGCTGCGGGGCGGGGCGGGCGCGGTGCGGTACGTGGGGCGGGGGACCGATGCGGTGATCGCCCGGTTCCCCGAGGCGCTGGTCCACGAGGGGCCGCCGACCCGGGCGGGGCGGGTGCAGGCGTGGGTGGTCGGGCCGGGGATCGGCGACGACTCCGACCGCACGGGCGGTACGGGCAGCACCGACGTGGTGCACGAGGTGCTGGACGCGGACGTGCCGGTGCTGGTGGACGCGGACGGGCTGCGGGCGCTGGACCCGGCCGTGGTGCGGGACCGGGGGGCGCCGACGTTGCTCACTCCGCATGCCGGGGAGGCCGCGGCGATGCTCGGGGTGCCCCGGGGGCGGGTGGAGGCGGCCCGGCTGGCCTCCGTGCGGGAGCTGGCTGCCCGGTTCGGTGCGACGGTGCTGCTCAAGGGGTCCACGACGTTGGTCGCGGATCCCGATCCCGGGCGGCCGGTGCGGGTGAATCCGATGGGGACGCCCTGGCTCGCC
The DNA here is from genome assembly GCF_042871255.1 of Streptomyces sp. NPDC005955. Taxonomy (NCBI): domain Bacteria; kingdom Bacillati; phylum Actinomycetota; class Actinomycetes; order Kitasatosporales; family Streptomycetaceae; genus Streptomyces; species Streptomyces sp. NPDC005955. The sequence goes on from NZ_JBIAIF010000007.1 coordinate 245,596, forward strand.
ACGGCGGGCAGCGGGGACGTGCTGTCCGGGCTCGCCGGGTCGTTGCTGGCTGCGGGGTTGGGGCCGTTGGACGCGGGGGCCGTTGCGGCGTATCTGCACGGGTTGGCTGCGCGGGGCTTGGCGGTGCGGGGGGTTCCGCTCACCGCGTTCGAGGTCGCGGAGGCGTTGCCCGTCGCCTGGTCCCACGTGGTTGCGGCTTCCGCCTGACTGGGTGGGGTTCGCGCGCTGTCCCGTGCGGGTGCGCTGGTGCTTCGCGCAGTTCCCCGCGCCCCTTGATCGGTGCGTCCACCTGGCGGTGCGGTGTCCTGTGCGGGTGCGTGGTGGGATTCGCGCAGTTCCCCGCGCCCCTGATCCAGGTGCGTCCACCTGGTGGTGCGGTGTCCCGCGGGGGTGCGCTGGCGTTTTGCGCAGTTCCCCGCGCCCCTTGATCGGTGCGTCCCGCTGGGGGTGCGGTGTCCTGTGCGGGTGCGCGGTGGGTTTTGCGCAGTTCCCCGCGCCCCTGATCCGGTGCGTGCCGGTGGACGTGCGCGGTTTCCCTCGCCCCTCCTGCCGGGGTCCGCGGCTGGGACGGACGACGACGGCGAGGAGCTCCCGAGATCCAGGGGCGCGGGGAACTGCGCAAAACCACAGCGCACCCGCACGGGACAGCGCACCCCCAGGTGGACGTACCCGATCAGGGGCGCGGGGAACTGCGCGGAACCGGAACGCACCCCGCAGGGAACCGCGCAGGGAACCGCACACCACCAAGTGCGACAATCGGCGCGATGACTCAGACACCACCGCAGCCCGGCCGAGCCCGCGCAGAGATCGACCTGAACGCCCTGCGCGCCAACGTCCGCGCCCTGCGCGCCCGCGCACCCCGGTCCGCCCTGATGGCCGTCGTGAAGTCCGACGGCTACGGTCACGGCGCGCTCCCCTGCGCCCGCGCGGCGATCGAAGCGGGCGCGACCTGGGTCGGCACGGCCACCCCGCAGGAAGCGCTCGCCCTGCGCTCCGCGGGCATCGGCGGCCGCATCATGTGCTGGCTGTGGACCCCAGGCGACCCCTGGCGGGAGGCCATCGAAGCGGACCTCGACGTGTCGGTGAGCGGGATGTGGGCGCTCGCGGAGGTCACCGCCGCCGCCCGGGAGGCGGGCCGCCCCGCCCGCATCCACCTGAAGGCCGACACGGGCCTCGGCCGCAACGGCTGTCAGCCGGCCGACTGGCCGGAACTGGTCGCCGCCTCGCTCGCCGCCGAGGCCGCCGGCACCGTCCGCACCGTCGGCCTGTGGTCGCACCTCGCCTGTGCCGACGAGCCGGGGCACCCCTCGGTCACCGCACAGCTCGAAACGTTCCGGCGGATGGTCGGGTACGCGGAGGGCGAGGGGGTGCGCCCCGAGGTGCGGCACCTCGCCAACTCCCCCGCCACGCTGACCCTGCCGGAAGCCCACTTCGACCTGGTCCGCACGGGCATCGCGATGTACGGGGTGTCACCCGCGCCCGAGGTGGGGACGTCCGCGGCGCTCGGACTGCGACCGGTGATGACGTTCAGCGCCTCGGTCGCCCTGGTCAAGCACGTACCGGCCGGGCACGGCGTCAGCTACGGGCACCGTTTCGTCACCGACCGGGAGACCACCCTCGGGCTGGTCCCCGTCGGCTACGGCGACGGCGTCCCCCGGCACGCCTCGGGCCGGGGCCCGGTCCTGGTCGGCGGTGCGTGGCGGCGGGCCGCGGGGCGGATCGCGATGGACCAGTTCGTGGTGGACCTCGGTGGCGAGAAGCTCCAGGAGGGCGCCGAGGCCGTGCTGTTCGGTCCGGGTGACCGGGGCGAGCCCACCGCCGAGGACTGGGCCGAGGCCGCCGACACCATCGCGTACGAGATCGTCACCCGGATCGGCGCCCGGGTGCCCCGGGTCTACCGGGGCGTGCACGCCCCCGGGGGCGCGGGGACGGACCCCGGGGGCGACGCGTGAGCGGCGACCCGGCGCCCGGCGTGACGGAGGCCGTGACGGACGTCGTGGCAGGGGCCGTGACGGGCGCCGTGTCGGCCGGGAACTGGCGCCGGGGCGCGGGCATCGCGGGCATCGCCATCGGCGTGGTCGCCGCGGCCGCCGCGACCGGGGTCGCCGTGGAGCGGCTGACCGTGAGCCGCAGCGTGCGCCGCAAGGCCAGGACCGCCCTCGACGCGGCCGGCCCGTACGGCGAGCTGCGGGGCACCTCCGGGACCGCGGTCGCCGACGACGGCACCGCGCTGTCCTACGAGGTGGAGGAGCCGGGCGACTTCGGCGGCACCGGCGGACCGGGCCAGGGCCCGGGGGCGGGCCGGCGCGGACCCTTCCGGCGCCGCGCCACCGCGCCCACCACGGTCGTGTTCAGCCACGGCTACTGCCTCAACCAGGACGCCTGGCACTTCCAGCGGGCCGCCCTGCGCGGCCTGGTGCGCACCGTCTACTGGGACCAGCGCGGGCACGGCCGTTCCGCCCGCGGCCCGGTGGCCTCGGCGGCCGGCGAACCCGTCAGCATCGACCGGCTCGGCCGCGATCTGTTGGCGGTCATCGAGGCCGCCGCCCCCGAGGGCCCGCTCGTCCTGGTCGGCCACTCGATGGGCGGCATGACGGTGATGGCCTTCGCCGCCGAGTTCCCCGAGCTGGTCCGGGAGCGGGTCACCGGGATCGCCTTTGTGGGCACGTCCGCCGGACGGCTCGCCGAGGTCAGCTTCGGGCTGCCCGCGGTCGGGGTCAACGCGGTGCGGCGGGTGCTGCCCGGGGTGCTGCGGGTGCTGGGGCCGCGCGCCGAACTGGTGGAACGCGGCCGGCGCGCCACGGCGGACCTCTTCGCGGGGGTCGTCAAGCGGTACTCCTTCGCGAGCCGTGACGTGGACCCGGCCGTCGCCCGGTTCGCCGAGCGGATGATCGAGGCCACGCCCTTCGAGGTGGTGGCGGACTTCTACCCGGCGTTCGCGGAGCACGACAAGAGCGAGGCGCTCGCCGGTCTGGACGGGCTGCCGGTGCTGGTGCTCGCCGGCGAGCAGGACCTCATCACCCCCGCCGCACACAGCGAGGCCGTCGCCGAACGGCTCGACGGCGCGGAACTCGTCCTGGTGCCCGACGCCGGCCACCTGGTGATGCTGGAGCACCCCGGCACGGTCACGGACCGGATCGCCGCGCTGTTGGTCCGGGCGGGAGCCCTGCCGGCAGGCACTACCGTGAACGGTTATGGAACCGAGCGCGCACCGAGCAGGACCGCGGGCGACGACGGCTGAGCCCGTCACCGCGTCGATCACCGTCACGTCCCCGGAGCGCATGCGGGAGCTGGGCCTGCGGCTCGCCGCGCGGCTGCTCCCCGGCGACCTGGTGATGCTCACCGGGGAACTGGGCGCGGGCAAGACCACCCTGACCCGCGGCATCGGCGAAGGGCTCGGCGTGCGGGGCGCCGTCACCTCGCCGACCTTCGTGATCGCCCGGGTGCACCCGAGCCTGGTCGGTGGCCCCGCGCTGGTGCACGTGGACGCCTACCGGCTGGGCGGCGGGCTCGACGAGATGGAGGACCTGGACCTCGACGTGTCGCTGCCCGAGTCGGTGATCGTCGTGGAGTGGGGCGACGGCAAGGTCGAGGAACTGTCCGAGGCGCGGTTGCACGTGCTCATCGACCGGGCGGTGGGGGACACCACGGACGAGGTCCGGACGGTGACCCTGCGCGGCTACGGGGAGCGGTGGGCGGCGGCGGGGTTCGCGGGGCTCGTCGCACCCCCGGGTGACGGTTCCTGACACGTTCCGACAAGCTGTCGGGAAGATGTTGCGCGGGGGTGCCCGTCCGTGGTCACATGGAGCGGAGAGGTTAGGTCTGCCTAACCATTTTGCCCCCGGAGCACCAGGAGGCGCCCATGTCGGCGACCGAGCGGGTCGAGCCGCCGAGCGCGGCGGTGCCGATGGACGTGCTGCTCGCCGCCTGTGCCGCGGCGCGTGCGGTCTCCACCCCGCCCGTCATCCCGCCATCCGCTGTGGACACGGACACGGCCACGGGGATCGTCTCCCGGCCGGGCCCGGTGCACGAGCGTCACGAAGGCCCCCGGGCCGCCTAGCCGAGCCCGTCGGAGCGGCCGTCGGGCGTTCGCCCGCGGGTGTGCGGTGGTTGCACGGACACGGCCCCGCGCCCCCGGTGCACGCCGCAGCGTGCGTACGCGCACTCAGGGGATGACCACGACCGGCGTGTTGATCACCGCGAACTGCCACATCGCATCGCCGTCCGGGCGCGTGGAACGGATGCCCCCGGTGCGGCGGGTGCGGTCGGGCGGCCGCACGGAACCGTTCACGGCCGCGCTGAACCCGATGCTCACCCCGTCCTGCGAGGTGAACCGCACCACGTGCTCGATGCCGACCCCGTCCGATCCGGCGGTGTTCCCGGTACGGGACGTGACGAAGTACGAACCGGGCTCCGGATCGACCGTGCTGGGCGTCACCCGGTACGTGCGCCGCACCTTCTCGCGCTCGCCGACCAACCACACCCGGTCGTCCGACAGCGCGTAGACGACCCGCGGCCCGGTGCCCGCCCCGGAGGGCAGCGCGGTCGGATGGTTGCGGTCGCGCTCCACGGCGGGCGCGGTCGCGGCGGTCGAGGCGCCGGAGGAGGTCCCGGCGAGCCCCTCGGGCACGGTCGCCGACGCCTGGTAGGCGAGGAAGCCGACCGCGGTGAGCGCCACCCCGGTGAGCCCGGCCACGATTCCCGCGCTGCTCCCTGCCACCACGTCACCTCTCGTCCACCGCCGGGCCGGACCACCGCCCCGTACGGGACGGTCACCGTCCGTGAGGGGTCGTACGGCGACCGTAGCAGCAACTGCGGAGCTGACCGGGACGGCCGTGCCCCGGCCGCCGGAGCCGTACGCTGTTTGTGTGCTGCTGCTCGCTCTCGATACCGCCACCCCCGCCGTCACCGTCGCGCTCCACGACGGCTCCGCCGTGGTCGCCGCGTCCTCGCAGGTGGACGCCCGACGCCACGGGGAACTGCTGCTCCCCGCGGTCGACCGGGTGCTCGCCGAGGCCGGGGTGGAGCTCCCGTCGGTCACCGCGCTCGTCGTCGGCACGGGCCCCGGCCCGTACACCGGACTGCGGGTCGGGCTGATGACCGCCGACACCCTGGGCCTGGCCCTCGGGGTGCCCGTGCACGGAGTGTGCACGCTCGACGGGCTGGCCCACGCGGCGGGGCTGGACGGCCCGTTCGCCGTGGCGACCGACGCCCGCCGCAAGGAGGTCTACTGGGCCCGGTACGCGGACCCCCGCACCCGGGTGTCCGGTCCCGCCGTCGACCGGCCCGCCGACATCGCGGACGAGTTGGCCGGGCTGCCCGTGGTCGGCGCCGGTGCCCGGCTGTACCCGGACGCCTTCCCCGACGGGCGCGACCCCGAGCACGTCAGCGCCGCGGCCCTCGCCTCGGTGGCCGCCGAACGGCTGCGGGCGGGCGTGGCCCTCGATCCGCCCCGCCCCCTCTACCTGCGCCGACCCGATGCGCAGGTCCCCAAGAACTACAAGGTGGTCACCCCCCAGTGACCGCCGCACTGCGCGAGATGCGCTGGTGGGACATCGACCCCGTGCTCGCCCTCGAACGCGAGCTGTTCCCCGAGGACGCCTGGTCCCGGGGCATGTTCTGGTCCGAGCTGGCCCACGCCCGGGGCCCCGGGGCGACCCGCCACTACGTGGTGGCCGAGGACGACTCCGGACGGCTCGTCGGGTACGCGGGACTGGCCGCGGCCGGCGGCGGGTCCGCCGAGCCGGGCACCGAAGCCGCCGACCCCGCCGGCCCCGCCGTCGACGGAGCGGTGGGCGACGTACAGACCATCGCCGTCGCCCGGGACCAGTGGGGCACCGGGCTCGGCGCCCGGCTGCTCACGGACCTCCTCAAGCACGCCACGGCGTTCGAGTGCCGGGAGGTGATGCTGGAGGTGCGGGTCGACAACGTACGGGCCCAGAAGCTGTACGAGCGCTTCGGCTTCGCCCCCATCGGCGTGCGGCGCGGCTACTACCAACCGGGCAACGTCGACGCCCTGGTGATGCGCCTGGAGATGCAGGGGCCCGCCGGCCGGGGCGCCCCCGCCCCCGCCCCACCGGCAACAGAGCACGGAACAGAAGGAACCGGGACCACCCATGGCTGACGAACCCCTCGTCCTCGGCATCGAGACCTCCTGCGACGAGACGGGCGTCGGCGTCGTCCGGGGCACCACCCTCCTCGCGGACGCCATCGCCTCCAGCGTCGACGAGCACGCCCGCTTCGGCGGGGTCGTCCCGGAGGTCGCCTCCCGGGCGCACCTGGAGGCGATGGTGCCCACCATCGAACGCGCGCTCAAGGAGGCCGGGGTCGCCGCCCGCGACCTCGACGGCATCGCGGTCACCGCGGGCCCCGGCCTGGCCGGCGCCCTGCTCGTCGGCGTGTCCGCGGCCAAGGCGTACGCCTACGCCCTCGGCAAGCCGCTGTACGGGGTGAACCACCTGGCCTCCCACATCTGCGTCGACCAGCTCGAACACGGTCCGCTGCCGGAGCCGACGATGGCCCTGCTGGTCAGCGGCGGCCACTCCTCGCTGCTGCTGTCCTCGGACATCACCTCCGACGTCCGGCCGATGGGCGCCACCATCGACGACGCGGCGGGGGAGGCGTTCGACAAGATCGCCCGGGTGCTGAACCTCGGTTTCCCCGGCGGCCCCGTCATCGACCGCTACGCGCGCGAGGGCGACCCGAAGGCCATCGCCTTCCCCCGCGGACTGACCGGACCGCGGGACGCCCCGTACGACTTCTCGTTCTCCGGGCTGAAGACCGCGGTGGCCCGCTGGATCGAGGCCAAGCGCGCCGCGGGCGAGGACGTGCCGGTGCGCGACGTGGCCGCCTCGTTCCAGGAGGCCGTGGTCGACGTGCTGACCCGCAAGGCCGTGCGGGCCTGCAAGGACGAGGGCGTGGACCATCTGATGATCGGCGGCGGGGTCGCCGCCAACACCCGGCTGCGGGCGCTGGCCGCCGAGCGCTGCGAGGCCGCGGGCATCCGGCTGCGGGTGCCCCGGCCGAAGCTGTGCACCGACAACGGGGCGATGGTCGCCGCGCTCGGCGCGGAGATGGTCTCCCGGAACCGGGCCGCCTCCGATTGGGAGCTGTCCGCCGACTCCTCGCTGCCGGTCACCGATCCGCACGTGCCGGGCCGGACCGCGGACGAGGAGCCGCCGGCCGCCCACGGACACGGCGGCGGTCACGCCCACGCCCACGGGCACGGCCACGCCCATGACCACGACCACGTGCACGAGCTGGCGAAGGACAACCTGTACTCATGACCCTCGCGTTGATGTGGGAGGCGGCGGCGGTCACCGGGCGCGGCGCCGAACTCCTGGCCTGGGCCCGGGACGCCCGCCCGGCCGGGCGGGCGCTGCGGCGCGAGACGTTCACCGCACCCGGCGACCGGGTCCTCGTCATCACCTGGTGGCCGGCCGACGTCGACGCTCCGGAGGAGCTGCCCGACCCGCCGGCCGAGCTGGTCCGACGGGCCGTCCACCGTTGGCGGTTCACCTCGGTGGGCGTCGAGTAGCGACCGCCCGGCTCAGGCCCCGCCGTCGGTCCGGGGCCCGAGCAGCCCGTCGAGCACCAGCCGGAGCTGGCGCTCCAGGTCGTACGACTGGGCCAGTTGGATCCAGCGGTCGGCCAACGAGGTCAGCAACGGGAGTTCGGCCGCGTCCTGTTCGGTGAGCAGCCCGTCGGGGAAGTTCCGGACCCGGCCGGGCTCCGCGGCCCGCCGTTCCATCGCGGCCCGGAACACCAACTCGCCGTAGACGCAGTGCCACACGGTCCGGTACGCGCGCACCGCGTCGTCCGCGCTCAGCCCGCAGGCCATCGCCGCTCCGATGAACTCCTCCATGATCCACAGCGCCCCCTTGTCGGTGAGGTCGCCGAGGCTCAACACGTCCACCACCCAGGGCATCCGACGCAGCGTCCGGTACATGTGCAGGGACATCGCGATCAGCCGCTCGCGCGGGTCCTCGGGCAGTTCGGGCCGGGGCACCGTCCGCGCCATGCCCGACAGGGTCAGCATCAGCAGCTCGTCCTTGTCCCGGACGTGGTGGTAGAGCGCCATCGGCGTCGTCCCGACCTCCTTGGCGACCCTGCGCATCGACAGCGCGTCGACGCCTTCCTCCTGGAGGATGCGGCGGGCGACCGCGACGATCCGCTCGGGGTCGATCCGGCGGGGCCGGCCCGCCTTCCGCCCGGCCTTCCGCGGAGCCGCGGCCGCGTCGCCGCCGGGGCCGCCGTTCGTCCCGCCCGTCCCACCCGCGTCGGTGCTGTCGGTGCTGTCGTTCGTCGCCACCGTCACATTCTCCCCCTCTCCCTATTTCTATACGTGTAAAGTAAAGTCCGGGCCATGGTGAACCATTCCCCTCGGCACGCCCTCTTCCTGCCGGTGGTGCTGACCGTCCAGTTCCTCGTCGCGCTCGACATGTCGGTGGTGAACGTCGCCCTGCCGGACGTCCGCGCCGACCTCGGCTTCGCGCCCGAGGACCTGACCTGGGTGGTCAATGCGTACGCCCTCACCTTCGGCGGGCTGCTGATGCTCGGCGGACGGCTCGCCGACCTGGTCGGGCGGCGGCGGGTGCTGATCGCCGGCTTCGCGCTCTTCGGCCTCGCGAGCCTCGCCGCCGGCCTCGCCTCCGGGCCCGGCTGGCTGATCGCCGCCCGCGCGGTCCAGGGCGCGGGCGCCGCCGCACTGGCCCCCGTGGCGCTCGCCCTGATCACCGTCGGGTACCCGGCGGGCCCGGAGCGCTCACGGGCGCTCGCCCTGTGGGGCGCGGCGGGTGCGCTGGGCGGGGCGGTCGGGGTGCTCGCCGGCGGGCTGCTCACCGACTGGACCGGATGGCGGGCCACCATGCTGGTCAACGTGCCCGTGGTGCTGCTGGCCGGGCTCGCCGCCCGGATCGCCGTGCCCGTCGACCGGCGCACGGGCGACCGCCCCGTCCTGGACGCCGGTGGCGCGGTCCTGGTCACCGCCGGGACGACCGTCCTGGTGCTCGGCCTGGTCCGGGCCGAGGAGATCGGCTGGGGCGCGGGCGCCACCCTGGCCACGCTCGGCACCGCCCTCGCGCTGCTGCTGGTCTTCGCGGCGGTCGAGGCCCGGCACCGTCGACCGCTGCTGCGGCTCGGGCTGTTGCGGCTGCGGCCGGTGCTGTCCGCGAACGTGTTCTCGCTGCTCCTGTCGGCCGCTCAGTTCGGCGCCTTCTACTTCGTCTCGCTCTACCTCCAGCAGGTGTTGGGGTACGGGCCGACCACGACCGGGCTGGCGTTCCTGCCGTTCTGCCTGGGCCTGATCGTGGGTTCGGTGATCGCCGCGAAGACCATGGCACGGTTCGGCGTGCGTCCGCTGATGCTCACCGGAGGGCTGCTCGGGGCCGTCGGGCTCCTCTACTGGGCCCTGGCGATCACGCCCGACAGCGGTTTCTGGTCCGTGATGTTCGTGCCCTCGCTGGTCTCCAGCATCGGCATCGGCCTGTGCTTCGTCCCGTTGGGCACCGCCGCCACGAGCGGGGTGTCGGCGCACGAGGCAGGCATGGCGTCCGGGCTGCTCACCACCTCCCGGCAGATCGGCGGTTCGGTGGGGCTCGCGGTGCTCGTCGCGGTGGCCGCCCGGGCGGGCGCCGCGTCGGACGGCGACCCGCGCGGTGCGCTGACGGACGGTTACTCGGCGGCGTTCCTCGTGGCCGCGGCGATGCTCGCGGGGGGAACCCTGTTGGCCGCCCTGGTCTACCGCGCCCCGGAGCCCGCCGCCCCGGGCCCGTCGTCCGCGCCTACGCCCGCCCCCGCCCCCGCCGACCGCCCGGCGTAGGGGCGCGCCGGGGGTCTACGTCCCGTTCGGCACCGGGTGGCCGATCAGCATCGTCGGGGCGCCGGCCACCCGGGTCAGGAACACCGTGGCCGCATGCGGGCCCTGGGGCCGCACCTTGCGCCGCAGTTCCTCGGGTTCGACGGCGGACCCGCGCTTCTTGACGGTGAGGACGCCCACCCCCCGTTCCCGCAGCAGCGCCTTCAACCGCTTGACGTGGAACGGGAGGTGGTCGGTCACCTCGTACGCGGTGGCGAACGGCGTGGGGCGCAGCACGTCGGAGGTGACGTACGCGATGGTCTCGTCCAGCAGCCCGCCGGACACCTCCGTGGCCACCGAGGCGACGAGCCGGGCCCGGATCACCGCGGGGTCGGGCTCGTACAGGTACCGTCCGACCTCCCGCACCGCCGGGTCCGGGGGCATCGCGGCCAGCGGGGCGGTGAGGGAGTCGCCGCCGGGCAGCAGGGTGGAGCGGCGGGAGTCGGGCGCGCCCGTCCCGAACCACAGCACCGCCTCCTTGAGGTCGCCCCGGTCGGAGATCCACTCGGTCTCCACGCCGTCCGGCACGGCCTCGTGGGGGATGCCCGGTGCGATCTTCAGCGCCCCGCGGCCGGCCGTCCGTACCGCGTCGACCGCCCAGCTCAGCGGGGGTGAGTACGCCTCGGGGTCGAAGATCCGGCCCCGTCCGCCCCGGCGCGCCGGGTCCACGAACACCGCGTCGTACCCGTCGGTGGCCACCTCGGTCACGTCCGCCTCGCGGACCTCGATCAGCTCCGTGAGCCCCAGGGCCCGGGCGTTGGCGCGGGCCACCGCGCAGGTCAGCGGGGAGCGGTCGACGGCCAGCACCCGGATGCCCGCCCGGGCCAGGGCGATCGCGTCCCCGCCGATGCCGCAGCACAGGTCGGCGACCGAGGTCACCCCCGACTCCCGCATCCGGCGCGCCCGGTAGGTGGCCACGCTGGTGCGGGTGGCCTGTTCGACCCCGTCCGGGGTGAAGAGCATCCGCGCCGCGTCGACCGCCCCGAACTTCGCCACCGCCCGTTGCCGCAACCGGGCCTGCCCGAGTGCGGCGTTCACCAGTGCGGCGGGGTGCTCGCGGCGCAGCCGGGTGGCGACGGCGAGTTCCCGGGCGGGTTCGGTGTCGCGGACCTCCTCCAGGAGGGCGCGGCCCTCGTCGGTGAGGAGCGCGGCGAACTGCGCCTCGGGCGCGGGGTGCGGATCGGTGGTGCTCACCGGGCCATTGTGGGCCAGTCGGTGGACGGTCCGGTGCCGGTGGGCGGTGTCGCCCCGGGGTGCGCCGGGGGCGCTGACAGGATGCGGCCCCATGCGACTAGTACGACAAAACGAACAAAATACGGAAAAGGGTCCTCTCCGGGGTGGCGAGCGGGACGGGCGAGTCGGTCGCGCGGGGCGCGGGTCCGCACGCCCCGGGGTCCTCACCCGGTCCCTCGTCACCGCCCTCGCCCTCACCGTCGCCACGACCGCCCTCGCGGGCTGCGGCACGGAGACCGAGCCCGCCAAGCCCGCCGCCTCCGGTCGGGCGGGCGGCGCCCCGGGCGAACGTGCCGAGCAGGGAAAACAGGCCAAACAGGCCAAGGGGGCCAAGGGGGCCAAGGAGGCGAAGGAAGCCGCGGAGGCCGCCGCCGCCCGGAAGCGGACGATCGCCGCCGCCCGACTCGCCACCGCCAAGCGCTGGGGACTCGCGAAGGCCCCGCTGACCGCGCCGCCCCCGCCCGCCGTCAAGCCGAAGACCACCACCAGGGCCGGCTTCGAGGTCGAGGGCCACGAGGACCTGCCACCGGTCTTCACCACGATCCCGACCAAGGACAAGGTCGTCTTCCTCACCATCGACGACGGCGCCGACAAGGACCCGGCGCTGATCAAGATGCTGGAGGAACTCGACGTCCCGTACACCGCGTTCCTCAGCGACTACCTGGTCAAGGAGGACTACGGCTACTTCCGCAAGATGCGCGACGCCGGGGTCACCCTCAACAACCACACGCTGACCCACCCGTACCTGCCGGGCCTGTCCTACGCGCAGCAGAAGCACCAGATCTGCGGGATGCAGGACGTCCTCCAGAAGCAGTACGGGACCCGCCCCACCGTCTTCCGGCCGCCCTACGGCAACTACAACGAGGACACCCTGCGCGCCGCGAAGGCGTGCGGCATCACCCAGGTGCCGCTGTGGAACGAAGAGGTCTTCGTCGACCGCTGGGAGTACCGCGAGTACGACAAGAGCCTGCGGCCCGGCGACATCGTCCTCACCCACTTCCGCGGCCGCAAGGACTGGGACGGCACCATGCCCGACACCATCCGCCGGTTCCTGACGCTCATCACCGACCAGGGCTACGCCGTGGCGAAGTTGGAGGACTATCTGTGAGTGCCCGCGGGCGGTCCGGACGACGCGTTCCCCCGCGCCGGCTGGCCGCCCTGCTGGTCGCCGCGGCCCTCGCCCCGGCCCTCACCGGCTGCACGCACCCCGCCGACCGGGCCGACGGGGTGCACCGGACCGCCCCGCGCGGGGGCGACCCGGCACCCGGCCCGGCGCCGGACGCGCACCGCCGCTGGGGGCTGACCGCACCGCTCACCCCCGCCCCGAGGCCCGCGCGCCCGGGCGGGGCGAGCGCCCCCGGCGCACCCCCGGTCGCCGACCTCGCGCCGGTGATCGACCGCGTCCCCACCCGGGACCCGGTCGTCTTCCTGATCTACGGCGACGGCGTGGGCCAGGACCCCCGGTTCGGCGAACTCGTCCGTGACCTGCGCCTCCCGGTCACCGTCTTCCTCACCGACCGGGCCCCGGGTCCCGGCCACGCCGAACTGGCGCGGCTGCGGCCCTTCGGCGTGGACGTGCAGAACCACACCCTCGACCACCCCTACCTGCCGGGCCTGCCCTACGTCGGGCAGCGCGCCGAGATCTGCGGCCAACGCGACAAGCTGCACGGCCGCTTCGGCATCCGGCCGGACCTGCTGCGCCCGCCGCACGGGGCCCATGACCGCGCGACGCTACGGGCCGCCGCCGACTGCGGCATGGCCGCCGTGGTCACCGGTCGACCCGTCCCCGCCCCGGACGCCCCGCTGAACCCCGGGGACGTGCTCGTCGCCGACCCCCCGGCGGGCACCTCCGCCACCACCGCGACCCTCCGGCTGCTGCGCCGCGCCCAGGCCCGGGGCCTCGCCGTCGCCCGGCTCACCGACTACGTCTGACCCCGTCCGACCCCCGCGGACCCGGCCCGACGACTGCCTTCCGGGGGCCGTTGAGGGGGGCGTTCCGGACGCTCGGACGGAGGGCGCGTTGGCACTCCGCTTGACCGAGTGCTAATCGCGGTCATAGTCTCGGCCCTGGCACTCTCCACTGGTGAGTGCCAGCAGCGACAGGCAGGTCCGGCACCCGCGACGACGGATCCACCTGGTCGCCACCTCAGACAGTTAACCCCGTGAGATCTCCGAAGGGGGAGGTCGGATCGTGACGACCACCAGCTCCAAGGTTGCCATCAAGCCGCTCGAGGACCGCATTGTGGTCCAGCCGCTCGACGCCGAGCAGACCACGGCTTCGGGCCTGGTCATTCCGGACACCGCCAAGGAGAAGCCCCAGGAGGGCGTCGTCCTGGCCGTGGGCCCGGGCCGTGTCGAGGACGGCAAGCGCGTCGAGCTCGACGTAGCCGTCGGCGACGTCGTTCTCTACAGCAAGTACGGCGGCACCGAGGTGAAGTACAACGGCGAGGAGTACCTCGTCCTCTCGGCCCGCGACGTGCTCGCGATCATCGAGAAGTAGTTCACCGAGCGCAACGAATCTTGTTGTGTGCTGCGCCCCTGGCCCCCCGCGAAGCTGAGCCGGGTGCCGGGGGCGCGGTCCGTTCACCGCTTTTCCTGCAGTTTCTGAGAGGGCTGAACCGCTCCCATGGCGAAGATCCTGAAGTTCGACGAGGACGCCCGTCGCGCCCTTGAGCGCGGCGTCAACAAGCTTGCCGACACCGTGAAGGTGACGATCGGCCCCCGTGGCCGCAACGTCGTCATCGACAAGAAGTTCGGCGCCCCGACCATCACCAACGACGGCGTCACCATCGCCCGTGAGGTGGAGATCGAGGACCCCTACGAGAACCTCGGCGCGCAGCTGGTGAAGGAGGTGGCGACCAAGACCAACGACATCGCGGGTGACGGCACCACCACCGCCACCGTGCTGGCCCAGGCCCTGGTCAAGGAGGGCCTGCGCAACGTTGCCGCCGGCGCCTCCCCGGCCTCCCTGAAGAAGGGCATCGACGCCGCGGTCAAGGCCGTCTCCGACGAGCTGCTCGCCACCGCGCGTCCGATCGACGAGAAGTCCGACATCGCGGCCGTCGCCGGGCTCTCCGCCCAGGACCCGCAGGTCGGCGAGCTGATCGCCGAGGCCATGGACAAGGTCGGCAAGGACGGTGTCATCACCGTCGAGGAGTCCAACGCGTTCGGCCTCGAACTGGACTTCACCGAGGGCATGGCCTTCGACAAGGGCTACCTGTCGCCGTACTTCGTGACGGACCAGGAGCGCATGGAAGCCGTCCTGGAAGACCCGTACATCCTCATCAACCAGGGCAAGGTCTCCTCCATCCAGGACCTGCTGCCGCTGCTGGAGAAGGTCATCCAGGCGGGTGGCTCCAAGCCGCTGCTGATCATCGCCGAGGACGTCGAGGGCGAAGCCCTGTCGACCCTGGTGGTCAACAAGATCCGCGGCACGTTCAACGCCGTCGCCGTGAAGGCCCCCGGCTTCGGTGACCGCCGCAAGGCGATGCTCGGCGACCTCGCCACCCTCACCGGTGCCCAGGTCATCGCCGAAGAGGTCGGCCTCAAGCTCGACCAGGTCGGCCTGGACGTGCTGGGCACCGCCCGCCGCGTGACGGTCAGCAAGGACGACACCACCATCGTCGACGGTGGCGGCAACTCCGAGGACGTCGCCGGTCGCGTCGCGCAGATCAAGGCCGAGATCGAGAACACCGACTCCGACTGGGACCGCGAGAAGCTCCAGGAGCGCCTCGCCAAGCTCGCCGGCGGCGTCTGCGTGATCAAGGTCGGTGCCGCGACCGAGGTCGAGCTCAAGGAGAAGAAGCACCGTCTGGAGGACGCCATCTCCGCGACCCGCGCCGCGGTCGAGGAGGGCATCGTCTCCGGTGGTGGCTCCGCGCTCGTCCACGCCTCCAAGGTGCTGGAGGGCAACCTCGGCAAGGAGGGCGACGAGGCCACCGGTGTCGCCGTCGTCCGTCGCGCCGCCGTCGAGCCGCTGCGCTGGATCGCGGAGAACGCCGGCAAGGAGGGCTACGTCATCGTCTCCAAGGTCGCCGAGCTGGAGGCCGGACACGGCTACAACGCGGCCACCGAGGAGTACGTCGACCTGGTCAAGGCCGGCGTCATCGACCCGGTCAAGGTGACCCGCTCCGCGCTGGAGAACGCCGCGTCCATCGCTTCGCTGCTGCTCACGACCGAGACGCTGGTCGTCGAGAAGCCGGCGGAGGACGAGGGTGACGCCGGTCACGGCGGTCACGGCCACTCGCACTGAGTCTGACGCTTGAACGGTGACGGGCCCCGGCCCGGCCCCCTCCCCAGGGGTGCCGGCCCGGGGCCCGCCTGCGTCCACCTGGCGGTGCGCGGTTCCCTGCGGGGTGCGTTCATCTGGCGGTGCGCTGTCCTGCGGGGTGCGCTGCTGTTTCGCGCAGTTCCCCGCGCCCCTTAATCTCGGTGCGTCCCGGTGGGGGTTCGCTGTTCCCCGCGCCCCTGGATCTCGGGCGCTCCTCGCCGTCGTCACCTGACAAACCCGGACCCCGATTAAGGGGCGCGGGGAACTGCGCGAATCCCACCACGCACCCGCACAGAACAGCGCACCGCCAGGTGAACGCCCCCGACAGGGGCGCGGGGAACTGCGCGAGCAACCACAGCGCACCCGCACAGAACCGCGCACCCGGGCCAGAACGCCCCCGACAGGGGCGCGGGGAACTGCGCAAAACAGCAGCGCACCCGCGCAGGACCCCGCACCGGCAGGTGGACGCACCCGATAGGGGGCGCGGGGAACTGCGCGGAACGGCAGCGCACCCCGCAGGGCAGCGCACCCCCACGCGGACGCACCTGCACAGGACAACGCGTCAGCGAGGCCCGTACTTGCGCCCGGTCGAAGCGGTGACCCCACCAAGCAGGGGCCGCGGCGCCAACTTCGCGAGCCCCATCAGCGCCTTGTACCGGGGATCGGGAACGGAAACGACCTTGCCCCGGGAGAGGTCGCCCAACGCCGCACCGACCACCTTGTCCGCGTCCAACCACATCCACCCGGGGATGTTCTCCGTACCCATCCCGGCCCGCTCGTGGAACTCCGTACGGACGAACCCGGGGCACAGCGCCATCAGCCGCACCCCCGAACCGTCGAGGTCCTTCGCCGCGCCCTGGGTGAACTGCACGACCCACGCCTTGGACGCCCCGTACGTGCCGCGCGGCAGGAACGCCGCGACGGAGGCCACGTTCACGACCGCCCCGCGCCCCCGCTCCCGCATCGCCCCCGTCGCCGCGGCCGTGATCCGCAGCACCGCCTCGCAGTGCACCTTGAGCATCGTCAACTCGTCGGCGACCGGCACGTCCAGGAAACGACCCTTGTTCCCGAAGCCGGCGTTGTTCACCAACAGGTCCACCGGCCGCCGCGGTTCGGACGAGCGGGCGGCCACCGCTTCGATCCCCTCGTCCGTGGCGAGGTCGGCACGGAGCACCTCGGCCTCCACCCCGTGCCGGTCGTGCAGTTCGGTGGCCTGCGCGCGCAGCCGCTCGACGTCGCGCGCCACGAGTACCAGGTCGTGGCCGTCCGCGGCGAGGCGGCGGGCGAACGCCGCGCCGATACCGGCGGTCGAACCCGTGATCAGAGCCGTAGTCATGGGGCAAGGTTAGTGATCGCCCGGCCCGGCCCGGTGGCCCACCCGCTTCACTGCGCGTACTTCTCCCGGTACGCCAGCGCCAGTTCACGGGTCTCCGGGTGCAGCGCGTCCCCGGCGACGAGCACCCGGGGCAGCAGTTCGCGCCGGGTGGTCAGGGCACGGAACTCCGTCAGCACGGTGATGTCGTGGTCGGGCCGGTGCACGACCTCCACCGGATCGCCCGCGCGGACCTCACCGGGGGTGATCACCCGCAGGTACGCGCCCGGGGCGCCCTTCTCGGTGAACCTGCGGACCCAGCCGCGTTCCCCCAGGAACCCCGCGAACGTCCGGCACGGTATGCGGGCCGAGGACACCTCCAGCACCAGTTCCCCGCCGACCCGCCAGCGCTCGCCGATCAGCGCGTGCGTGATGTCGACGCCCTCGGTCGTGAAGTTCTCGCCGAAGCAGCCGGCGGGCAGCGCGCGGCCCAGGTCGGGTTCCCAGTCGTCGAGGTCCTCGCGGGCGAAGGCGTACACGGCCTGGTCGTTGCCCCCGTGGTGGCGGAGGTCGCACACCGCGTCCCCCGCGAGCCCGCTGCCGCCGATGCCCTTGGGCCCCGGTGCGGCCACCCGCAGCGGACCGGTCACCGGGCGTTTGTCGATGCCGGTCACCCCGTCCAGCTGCTTGGTGTAGGGGACGGCCTTCGGCCTGCTGGCATTCAGTGACAGAAGCTTCATGCTTCGCACGTTATGCACCCCGAGCTGAAAGTGTCGAAGCATTATTCCGGTGGACATCCAAGGGGTGCTTATGCTCGCGTACCATGGCGGGGTGATCGAGGCCCGTCATCTCCGTGTCCTGCGTGCGGTCGCCGCCACCGGTTCCTTCTCCGCGGCGGCCCGTGAACTGGGCTGTACCCAGCCCGCCGTGAGCCAGCAGATGAAGGCCCTGGAGGCGTCCTCCGGCACCCCGCTGATCGTCCGCGCCGGCCGTGAGATGCGGCTGACCCAGGCCGGCGAGGCCCTGGTGCGGCACGCCGCCGGCATCCTCGCGGGGCTGACCGCCGCCGAGGAGGAGGTCGCCGCGATCGCCGGGCTGCGGGCGGGCCGGGTCCGGCTGGTGTCCTTCCCCAGCGGTAGCTCGACCCTGGTCCCGGCGGCCCTCGCCGCCCTGCGCGCCGCCCACCCCGGCACCCGGGTCTCCCTGGTGGAGGCGGAGCCGCCGCGCTCGGTGGAGATGCTGCGCGAGGGCGACTGCGACGTGGCGCTCGCCTTCCACTACGCGGACCCGGCCGGGACGGAGAGCGCGGAGGGTACGGTCGAGGGGGCCGGCGGGCGGTTGCCGGAGGAGTGGACCGACCTGACGGTACGGCCGCTCTTCGCGGACCGGCTGGTCGGTCTGGTCCCGGAAGGGCACCCGCTCGCCGACGCGGGGACGGTCCGGATCGAGGAGTTCGCCGACGACCCCTGGATCGCGGGGTGCCCGCGCTGTCGCCGCCAACTCGTGGACGTGTGCGAGAACGCCGGGTTCACGCCCCGGATCGACTTCGCCACCGACGACTACCCGGCGGTGACGGGACTGGTCGGCGCGGGGCTCGGCGTGGCGGTGCTCCCGGAACTGGCCCTGGAGTCGGTCCGGCCCAAGGGGGTGCGCACCGTGACGGTGGAGCCCGCCGTACGGCGGCAGATCGTGGCGCTCACCCTGCCGGACCTGGCGCAGGTCCCGGCGGTCGCAGCCACCCTCGACCACCTCGCACGGGTCGCCCGGCACTGACGGCGTACGGGGGCGGGCCGCCCGCGCGCACGAGGCCCGGTGCGGGTGGCCGGCTCGCCCGTCCGGGGCGAGAGGAAACGTTTCCCTCAGTGGGGGCGGGGCGCGCTGTGCGCCGAGGTCGCCGGGACCAGCCGGTTGCGGGCCCGTCCCATCAGTTCCTCGCGTTCGTCCTCGGTGAGTCCGCCCCAGACCCCGTAGGGCTCGCGCACCTGGAGCGCGTGCGCGGCGCACTCGGCCCGCACCGGGCAGCGCATGCAGACCTCCTTGGCCGAGTTCTCGCGCGCACTGCGTGCCGCACCGCGCTCGCCCTCCGGGTGGAAGAAGAGCGAACTGTCCACCCCGCGGCAGGCCGCGAGGAGCTGCCAGTCCCACAGATCGGCGTTCGGTCCGGGAAGGCGGGAGAAATCTGCCATTGCGTGTCCCCTTCAGCGTGCGTACAGCTGGTGGCCGTGCCGACGCGGACAGCGCCCACGACGCTACAACTACTGTCGAAGAAGATGAAAATATGACTCTTTGCGAATCTAGCCTCAGACACCGGTGAAAGTGAAGAAAAGCCGCTAAATGGGGCATCGGTCTTGACGAAAGCTTTCTCATCACGCGCCGTGCCGAGGGAGTGTCGGACCCCTCACGTAGAGTGCCGAAGGTGGCTGAGTGACCCGTAACTCTTTCGGGTGACCATCGTTGAGAGGTCCGGAGGCGGTTGAGCAAACAAGCGCTCGGGCACACGTCCGGGAGCGTCAACCGCACAGGTGACGATTCGTACCAGCCTGGAGGCTCAAGGTGACGCGCATCAGCTGCGGAGGGCGGTCATGACTTCCGTCCTCGTCTGCGACGACTCCCCGCTCGCCCGGGAGGCACTCCGCCGTGCGGTGGCGACCGTGCCCGGCGTCGAGCGGGTCACGACGGCGGCCAACGGCGAGGAAGTCCTCCGCCGCTGGGGTGCCGACCGCTCGGATCTGATTCTGATGGACGTGCGCATGCCCGGACTGGGCGGTGTGGAAACGGTGCGGCGGCTGCTCTCCGCCGACCCGGGCGCCCGGATCATCATGCTCACGGTCGCCGAGGACCTCGACGGGGTCGCCCTCGCGGTGGCCGCCGGCGCCCGCGGCTACCTGCACAAGGACGCCTCGCGCGCCGAACTGCGCGCCACGGTCACCCAGGCGCTGGCCGACCCCACCTGGCGGCTGGCCCCCCGGCGCCTCAGGTCGGCCGAGATGGGCGCCGCGCCCACCCTCACCGCCCGGGAGATCCAGGTGCTCGAAGGCATGAGCCACGGCCGCTCCAACGCGGAGATCGGTCGCGAGCTGTTCCTCTCCGAGGACACGGTGAAGACCCACGCCCGGCGGCTGTTCAAGAAGCTCGGCGCCTCGGACCGCGCGCACGCCGTGGCGCTCGGATTCCGGTGGGGCCTGGTCCGCTAGGAGGATCGGTGCCGCCCCACGGGTACGGCGATCCCCGCCCGCCCACGGCGGGCGGGGCGGGGCGCGCCGCGGCGCGCCGACCCCTCCTGACCACGGCGAAGGTCATCGGCGGGCCCCCTCCGGGGCCCGTCGGAACCGGTGCATATGGTGGGGTGGACGGGCCCGTTCGCGCGGTGTGCACGACGGGCGTCCCCCGTTTCGCGGCCGATGCCGCATCCTTGAGGTGTGGAGTTCCTCGGGGACGGGTCGGCCGAGCGGAAGGGGAGGGACCGGGATATGAGCACCGGCGCACCTACTCATAACGCTTCGGTGCACAACAACGGACGCGGTGCCACGGACGGCGGAGCGGCAGGGCACCATGGACCGATGCGCGAAGACGAGCCCACGGTGATCGGTGCGCTCGTCCACCGTGCCGTCGACGGTGACGCGCAGGCCACGCACGACCTGCTCGCCCGCGTGCATCCGCTGGCGCTGCGCTACTGCCGCACCCGGTTGTCCCGGTTGCCCGGTGACGCACGGCACTTCGTGGAGGACCTCGCCCAAGAGGTCTGCGTGGCGGTGCTGCTCGCGCTGCCGCGGTACAAGGACACCGGGCGGCCCTTCGAGGCGTTCGTCTTCGCGATCGCCGCGCACAAGGTCGCCGACCTCCAGCGGGCCGCGATGCGGCACCCCGGTTCGACGGCGGTCCCCTCCGACGAGATGCCCGAGCGGCCCGACGACTCGCTCGGGCCCGAGGAGCGCGCGCTGTTGAACAGCGACGCGGCCTGGGCGAAGAAGCTGCTGGCCAACCTCCCCGAGAACCAGCGGGAGCTGTTGCTGCTGCGGATCGCGGTCGGGCTCACGGCCGAGGAGACCGGGCAGATGCTCGGGATGTCGCCCGGCGCGGTCCGGGTCGCCCAGCACCGCGCCCTCAGTCGCCTCCGCGCCCTCGCCGAGCAGTAGCACCCCCTCCCGCCGGACGGTCCCGGACGCCCCCGGACCGCCCGGCGGACGTTCGTCGGGCGGTCCGGGGGCGTCCAGCGGCTCGGGCGCACGTCCGGTCACCCTCCGTCGAGCGCCCACGAACGGGGAATGGGAGCCGTCCGCTTCCCGTTAGCATGGACATCCCGCACGGACAAGGCCATCTGGAAGGTGTCATGACTGCCAACGTCGACGGAGTACCCGGGAAATTCGCGACACTCGGGCTGACCTACGACGATGTGCTGCTCTTGCCGGGCGCCTCGGACATGGCGCCGGACCAGATCGACACCTCCTCGCTGATCTCCCGCAACGTCCGCGTGAACATCCCGCTGCTCTCCGCGGCGATGGACAAGGTCACCGAGTCGCGCATGGCCATCGCCATGGCCCGCCAGGGCGGCGTCGGCGTCCTGCACCGCAACCTGTCGATCGCCGACCAGGCGAACCAGGTGGACCTCGTCAAGCGCTCCGAGTCGGGCATGGTCACCGACCCGATCACCGTGCACCCGGACGCCACCCTCGGCGAGGCCGACGCGATCTGTGCCAAGTTCCGGATCAGCGGCGTCCCCGTCACCGACGGCAACGGCAAGCTGCTCGGCATCGTCACCAACCGTGACATGGCCTTCGAGACGGACCGCTCGCGCCAGGTCCGCGAGGTCATGACCCCGATGCCGCTGGTCACCGGCAAGGTCGGCATCTCCGGCGGCGACGCGATGGAGCTGCTGCGCCGCCACAAGATCGAGAAGCTGCCGCTGGTGGACGACGGCGGCGTGCTCAAGGGCCTCATCACCGTCAAGGACTTCGTCAAGGCCGAGAAGTACCCGAACGCCGCCAAGGACGCCGAGGGCCGGCTCATCGTCGGTGCCGCCGTGGGCGTCGCCGGGGACGCCTTCGAGCGCGCCCAGGCCCTGATCGAGGCCGGCGTCGACTTCATCGTGGTGGACACCGCGCACGGGCACTCCCGACTGGTCGGCGACATGATCGCCAAGATCAAGTCGAACTCGTCCGGCGTGGACGTCATCGGCGGCAACATCGCCACCCGCGACGGTGCGCAGGCCCTGATCGACGCCGGCGCGGACGCGGTCAAGGTCGGCGTCGGCCCCGGCTCCATCTGTACGACCCGAGTGGTCGCCGGCATCGGCGTTCCGCAGGTCACCGCCATCTACGAGGCGTCGCTCGCGGCCAAGGCGGCCGGGGTCCCGGTCATCGGGGACGGCGGCCTCCAGTACTCCGGTGACATCGCCAAGGCGCTGGTCGCCGGCGCCGACACCGTGATGCTGGGCTCGCTGCTCGCCGGGTGCGAGGAGTCCCCGGGCGAGCTGCTGTTCATCAACGGCAAGCAGTTCAAGTCGTACCGCGGCATGGGCTCGCTCGGTGCGATGCAGTCGCGCGGCGACCGCCAGTCCTTCTCCAAGGACCGCTACTTCCAGGAGGGCGTCGCCTCCGACGAGAAGCTGGTGCCCGAGGGCATCGAGGGCCAGGTGCCCTACCGCGGTCCGCTCTCCGCGGTCGTCCACCAGCTCGTCGGCGGGCTGCGCCAGTCCATGTTCTACGTCGGCGGCCAGACCGTTCCCGACCTCCAGGACAAGGGCCGGTTCGTGCGGATCACCTCCGCCGGGCTCAAGGAGAGCCACCCGCACGACATCCAGATGACCGTCGAGGCACCGAACTACAGCCGCAAGTAACCCGCCACCGCAGGCAGCGGCCCGACGAGGGCGGCTCCGGGAGACTCCGGAGCCGCCCTCGTCGCGCGTGTCGGGGATACTGGAAGGCGCTGGAACGCAAAGGGAGAGGCCACACACGTGACTGAGATCGAGATCGGGCGCGGCAAGCGCGGGCGCAGGGCGTATGCCTTCGACGACATCGCCGTCGTGCCGAGCCGTCGCACGCGCGACCCGAAGGAGGTCTCGATCGCCTGGCAGATCGACGCCTACCGCTTCGAGCTGCCGTTCCTGGCGGCCCCCATGGATTCGGTGGTCTCCCCGCAGACCGCGATCCGCATCGGTGAGCTGGGCGGCCTGGGCGTACTGAACCTCGAAGGGCTGTGGACCCGCTACGAGGACCCGCAGCCGCTGCTGGACGAGATCGCCGAGCTGGACTCGGTGACCGCGACCCGCCGGCTCCAGGAGATCTACGCGGAGCCGATCAAGGAGGAGCTGATCGGGCTCCGCATCAAGGAGGTGCGGGACTCCGGCGTGGTGACGGCCGCCGCGCTGTCCCCGCAGCGCACCGCGCAGTTCTCCAAGGCCGTCGTGGACGCCGGGGTCGACATCTTCGTCATCCGGGGCACCACCGTCTCTGCCGAACACGTCTCGGGCGCCGCGGAGCCGCTGAACCTCAAGCAGTTCATCTACGAGCTGGACGTGCCGGTCATCGTCGGCGGCTGCGCCACGTACACGGCGGCGCTGCACCTGATGCGCACCGGGGCGGCGGGCGTGCTCGTGGGCTTCGGCGGCGGGGCCGCGCACACCACCCGCAACGTGCTGGGCATCCAGGTCCCGATGGCGACGGCCGTCGCCGACGTGGCCGCGGCCCGTCGCGACTACATGGACGAGTCCGGCGGCCGGTACGTGCACGTCATCGCCGACGGCGGGGTGGGCTGGTCCGGTGACCTGCCGAAGGCGATCGCCTGCGGCGCCGACGCGGTGATGGTCGGCTCGCCGCTGGCCCGTGCCACCGACGCGCCCGGCAAGGGGCTGCACTGGGGCATGGAGGCGGTGCACGAGGACGTGCCCCGCGGAAAGCTGGTGGACCTCGGGGCGGTCGGGACCACGGAGGAGATCCTCACCGGTCCCTCGCACATCCCCGACGGGTCCATGAACTTCTTCGGTGCGCTGCGGCGGGCCATGGCCACGACCGGGTACAGCGAGCTCAAGGAGTTCCAGCGGGTCGAGGTCACGGTGGCCGACGCGCAGCATAAGCGATGAGGTAGCCGCCCGGGAGCGTGTGCGCCCCGGGCGGCGCGGGGGTGCTTCGGCCCGATGAACGGGGTCCGGAGCACCCCCTTTTTTTTCGTGGGCGGGGACGGGTGGAGGCGGGTCCGTGCGGAGGCGCTGTGTTCGCTCGCGACGGTCTCCGCGCTCCTCCGGCCGAGGGCTGGTGGCCCTCCGTCAGAGGCGGTGGGCCGTTCCGGTGGGGGTGGCGCCCGTGGTGTCCAGGAGCAGTTGGGCCTTGACCGCGAGGCCCTGGAGGTCGTAGGTGCGGTGGTGCTGGAGGAGCAGGGTGAGATCGGCGTCGGCGGCGGATTCGTAGAGCGAGTCCGCGCGCGGCACCGGGCGGTCCAGGACGCTCCACGCGGGGACGTGGGGGTCGTGGTAGCTGACCGAGGCGCCCAGTTCCATCAGACGGACGGCGATCTCCCGGGCGGGTGAGCCCTGGAGGTCGGGCACGTCGGGCTTGTAGGTGACCCCGAGCAGGAGCACCCGGGCGCCCCGCGCCGACTTCCCGTGTTCGTTCAGGAGCGTCGCGGCCCGCTGGATGACGTACCGGGGCATCTGGCCGTTCACCTGTTGGGCGAGTTCGACCATCCGCAGCGGGCGGACCGCGTACGGGGGGCCGGAGAGGTCCTGCGGCACCCCGTGGCCGCCCACTCCGGGTCCGGGGCGGAACGCCTGGAACCCGAAGGGTTTGGTCTCGGCGCAGCGCACGACGTCCCAGAGGTCGACGCCGAGGTCGTGACAGAGCACGGCCATCTCGTTGACGAGGGCGATGTTGACGTGCCGGAAGTTGGTCTCCAGCAGCTGGACGGTCTCGGCCTCCCGGGTGCCGCGGGCGCGGACCACCTTGTCGGTGAGGCGCCCGTAGAACGCGGCGGCGGACTCGGTGCAGGCGGGGGTGAGGCCGCCGATGACCTTGGGGATCGCGGTCCAGGGGTGGGTGCGGTTGCCGGGGTCCACCCGGCTGGGGGAGTACGCGAGGTGGAAGTCGCGCCCGGCGCGCAGTCCGGAGCCCTCCTCCAGCAGGGGGCGCAGGTACTCCTCGGTGGTGCCCGGTGGGACGGGCGATTCGAGGATGACGGTGGTGTGCGGGCGCAGCCGACCGGCGAGGACGCGCGCCGCCTCACCCAGGGGGGTGAGATCGGGCGATCCGTCCGCGCCGCGCGGGGCGGGCACGCAGATCACGGCGGTGCGGACCCGGCCGAGGCCCTTGGAGTCGGTGGTGGGGGTGAATCCCCCCGCGAGCATCCGACGCAGTTCGGCCGTGCTGAGGACGCCGCCGTCGAGCAGCGGGGCGGGCCCG
This sequence comes from Streptomyces sp. NPDC005955, assembly GCF_042871255.1. Classification (NCBI taxonomy): domain Bacteria; kingdom Bacillati; phylum Actinomycetota; class Actinomycetes; order Kitasatosporales; family Streptomycetaceae; genus Streptomyces; species Streptomyces sp. NPDC005955. The sequence continues at coordinate 270,657 of NZ_JBIAIF010000007.1, forward strand.
TCCCAGCCGTCCGGGGCGGGACGGAGGTCATGGCCGAGGGTGGGGATCCCGGCGGCCACGGCGGCCTGGGCGAGGGGCAGTCCGAGCGGGCCGAGGCCGATGACGGCGAGGTCTGCGGGCATGACGGGGGCGTCCTTCCCAATAGCAAGGAACGGGAGGGTCGCGCAAGCCCTGTGGACAAAGTGGACCAGCGCACTGTCAGACTAGGAGTAAATATGACCGTTTTGCGGTATTGGGCGCCGTGACGCACCGAGTGTTGTCCACAGGTGGACGGTGGGTGGTGGTGGAAGCGGGGTCGCGCGGCGAGAATCGGTGCACGGGGTGACGATGGCACCAGAGGGCAGGCGTTAGGTGTGCGGTACGGGGGCACGGGCACCCGCCGGAAGTGCGGGACCGGCCCCGGACGTGACGGGAGGCAGCGGTGAGGACAGCGACACTGGGCCCGGCGGAGCGCGCCGAGTCGCTCGCGGGCATGGCCGAGCGCGAGTTGGACATCCTGGTCGTGGGCGCCGGGGTGGTCGGAGCGGGCACCGCGCTGGACGCGGTGACCAGAGGGCTGTCCACCGGCCTGGTGGAGGCGCGTGACTGGGCCTCGGGCACCTCCAGCCGCTCCAGCAAACTGATCCACGGCGGGCTGCGCTATCTGGAGATGCTGGACTTCGCCCTGGTGCGGGAGGCGCTGAAGGAACGCGGCCTGCTGCTGGAGCGGCTCGCCCCGCACCTGGTGAAACCGGTGCCGTTCCTCTACCCCCTCCAGCACAAGGGCTGGGAACGCCTCTACGCCGGCTCGGGCGTCGCCCTGTACGACGCGATGTCGATGGCCAAGGGGCACGGCCGGGGCCTGCCGCTGCACCGCCACCTGAGCCGACGTCACGCCCTCCGAGTGGCCCCCTGTCTCAAGAAGGACGCCCTCACCGGCGCCCTCCAGTACTACGACGCCCAGATGGACGACGCCCGTTACGTGGCCACCCTGGTCCGCACGGCCGCCGCGTACGGGGCGAAGGTCGCCAACCGCGCCCGGGTCATCGGCTTCCTGCGCGAGGGCGAACGCGTCGTCGGGGCGCGGGTCCAGGACGTCGAGGGCGGCGGCGAGTACGAGGTGCGCGCCAAACAGGTCGTCAACGCCACGGGCGTGTGGACCGACGACACCCAGGCACTGGTGGGGGAGCGCGGCCAGTTCCACGTCCGCGCCTCCAAGGGCATCCACCTCGTCGTCCCCAAGGACCGCATCAACGCGACGACCGGCCTCATCCTGCGCACCGAGAAGAGCGTCCTGTTCGTCATCCCCTGGGGCCGCCACTGGATCGTCGGCACCACCGACACCGACTGGGACCTCGACAAGGCCCACCCCGCCGCCTCCAGCGCCGACATCGACTACCTGCTGGAGCACGTGAACTCGGTGCTCGCCGTCCCCCTCACCCGGGACGACGTGCAGGGCGTCTACGCGGGGCTGCGCCCCCTGCTCGCCGGGGAGTCGGACGCCACCAGCAAGCTGTCCCGCGAACACACGGTCGCCCACCCGGTGCCCGGTCTGGTCGTCGTCGCGGGCGGCAAGTACACGACCTACCGGGTGATGGCCAAGGACGCGGTGGACGAGGCGGTGCACGGCCTCGACCAGCGGGTCGCCGACTGCGTCACGGAGGACGTCCCGCTCGTCGGCGCCGAGGGGTACCGGGCGCTGTGGAACGCCCGCGCCCGCACCGCCGCGCGCACCGGTCTGCACGTGGTCCGGGTCGAGCACCTGCTCAACCGGTACGGCTCGCTCAGCGAGGAACTGCTCGACCTCGTCGCCGCCGACCCCGGCCTCGGCGCCCCCCTCACCGGGGCCGACGACTACCTGCGCGCCGAAGTCGTCTACGCCGCTTCGCACGAGGGCGCCCGGCACCTCGACGACGTCCTCACCCGACGCACCCGCATCTCCATCGAGACCTTCGACCGGGGCACCCGCTGCGCCCGGGAGGCCGCGGAGTTGATGGCCCCGGTGCTCGGCTGGGACGAGGGCCAGATCGAGCGCGAGGTGCAGCACTACGAGAAGCGGGTGGAGGCCGAGCGGGAGTCCCAGCGCCAGCCGGACGACCTCACGGCGGACGCGGCGAGACTCGGCGCCCCCGACATCGTGCCGCTCGGCTGACCGGCCCGGCCCGTAGGGCGCTGCGGGACACGGGGGCTGACCCCCCGTGAGGGGAGCGCGGCGGGTCGCGGTGCCGCCTCCCCCTTCCCGGCGGGCGCCACGCTCCCGGCTCCTCGCCCGCCCCGGGGCGTTTCCTCCCCGGATACGGCAACTCGCCGTGCACGGAAGGTCGCTGGAGCGTCACCGTGGGGGCGCCGCGCCGATACGGGACTTGCCCTTACCGGACAACGGGGAGAGGCTGTCGCACAGGGCCGGGACCTTCCCCGGAGCCGGGGCGTGTGCTGCCCTGCTCCGAAGCCGCCGGCGCGGCTCCCGCCGTGCCGGCACGGCGCGGGACACGGACCAGGTGACGGCCACCCCCGATGCGTTCGTCATGGGTGACGGACGCCCCGGGGCACCGGGCGATCCCCCGGTGGGGGACAATGAAGGCTCTGTCAGGGCGGGTTGCAGAGGGGACGCATGTCGGACGCGGAACAGAGGGGCGGGGCCCGTCGCGACGTCACGGCCGCCCTGACCGGGGAGCGGAGCGACGAGAAGTCCGGCACGCGGTCGGGAACGTCCCGGGCCACCGGGTCCCGTGCGGGAACCGGTGCCGGAGCGGCGGACCTGCCGGGCCGGGAACCCGATGCGGGGGAGCCCGACAAGTCCGGTGTGCAGCAGGGCGGTTCGGCCGGTGCACGGGGTGCGGCCCGTGCCGGCGCGACCAGCCCCCCGCAGGACGCCCGGGAGCCGGGGGGTGCCGCGGACGCCGGGCCCGCCGCCCCGCAGCGGGCACCCGCCGACCGGTCGGCGCCGACCGCGGACCGCTCCGCCGGCAGCAGGGCGCGCGGCGGCCGAACCACCCCGACCACGACCGGCGAACGCCTGCTCGCGGGCCGGTATCGGCTCGGTGACGTGCTCGGCCGGGGCGGCATGGGCACGGTCTGGCGGGCCAAGGACGAAACCCTCGGCCGGACCGTCGCCGTCAAGGAACTCCGCTTCCCCCACACCATCGACGAGGAGGAGAAGCGCCGCCTGATCACCCGCACCCTGCGGGAGGCGAAGGCGATCGCCCGCATCCGCAACAACAGCGCGGTGACCGTCTACGACGTGGTCGACGAGGACGACCGCCCGTGGATCGTGATGGAACTCGTCGAGGGCAAGTCCCTGGCCGAGGCGATCAAGGAGGACGGCCTCCTCACCCCCCGCCGCGCCGCCGAGGTCGGCCTCGCGGTGCTGAACGTGCTGCGTGCCGCGCACGGCGAGGGCATCCTGCACCGGGACGTGAAGCCGTCCAACGTGCTCATCGCCGACGACGGCCGGGTGGTGCTCACCGACTTCGGCATCGCCCAGGTCGAGGGCGACCCGTCCATCACCTCGACCGGCATGCTCGTCGGCGCCCCCTCGTACATCTCGCCCGAGCGCGCCCGGGGCCACCGCCCCGGACCGGCCGCCGACCTCTGGTCGCTCGGCGGGCTGCTGTACGCGTCGGTGGAGGGCATCCCGCCGTACGACAAGGGCTCCGCGATCGCGACCCTCACCGCCGTCATGACCGAACCCCTGGACCCGCCGCAGAACGCGGGCCCGCTGGAGGAGGTCATCTACGGGCTGTTGGCGAAGGACCCCGAGCAGCGGCTCGACGACGAGGGCGCCCGCGCCCTGCTGACCGACGTGCTCAACGCCCCTGACGGACCGGCGGCTGCGGCTGCCGATCCGACGGTCGTCATCGCGATGCCCGTGGTGACGGAGGCCGCCCTCGCGGAGCAGCGCGCCCAGCGCACCCGGGGCCGGGGCGCCGAACGCAAGAAGTGGTCCACGCGCAAGGCGGGCGCTGCTGCGGCCGGGTCCGCCGCGGTGGCCGGTGCGGGCAGCGCGCGGGCCGCCGGTGCGCCGCCGGTCGCACCCCCCGCACCGCTGCCTCCTCCCGGTCACCCGGGTCGCCCCGGGGCGCGGACCGCCCCGCCCGCCACCGGCGCCCTGCCGGGCGCCGTCTCCCCGGCCGCCGCGCCGAAGGCCGGGATGGGCGCCGGGCGTCCGGCGTCGACCGGTGCCGCCCACGGTCGGACGGGCGCCCCGCAGTCGGGCCCGCCCGGTGCGGCGAGCGGCGCACCGGTCGTGACCCGCAGCGGCGGTTCCCGCGGACCCGGGGCCTCGCTGACCGATGTGATGCCCCGCCGCACCCTGGTGGTGATCGCCGTGGTCGTGGCCCTCGCCGTGGTCGCGGGCGTCGTGGCCCTCGCGATGCGCGAAGACGACACCTCCGGCGACGAGAGCAAGGGCAGCGACAAGGTCGCCTCCAGCGGCGCCAGCGGTGGTGACGGCTCCACCGGTCAGGGCACCGGGGGCGACGCCAAGGACACCGGCGAGGACACCGGTACGGGTGCCGAGGACCCCGCCGACAAGAAGGCCGGGGGCGACGCCGCGGACCCCGACCGGAACACCGGGGAGGCCGGGGACAGCGGGAAGGACACCCCGGACGACACCGCGGACGAGAAGCCCGACTCCGATGCGGACTCCGGCAAGGAACCCGGCAAGGAGTCCGGCACCGCCGCCGCCTCCACGCACCGCCACGACCAGGGGTTCTCCATCGGGCTGCCCAAGGGCTGGAAGCTCCGCTCCACCGACCTCGCCGGCGCCCGCTACACCGGACCGAACGGTCAGCGCCTGCTCGTCGGCTGGACGACCACCCCCAAGGACGACGCGGTCGCCGACTGGAAGAACCAGGAACGGTCCATGCGGCGCGCCCAGTACGAGCGCGTACACATCAAGGGCGTCGACTACCGGGGGTGGGAGGCCGCGGACTGGGAGTTCACCTACGCCGAGGGCGGCACCCGGTACCGGGTGACCAACCGCGGGTTCGTGGTCAACTCCAGCCAGGGGTACGCCCTCATGTACACCGCCCGGGCCGCCGACTGGAGCGGCGCCGACCGCAAGCAGACCTGGCGGACCTTCACCGAGACGTTCCAGCCCAAGTCCTGACGCACCGCCCGGAGCCGGGTGCCTCGCACCACGGCCCCGCCACCGGGGGGTACCCCGGAATCCACCGCTCCGCCGGGTCACGGGAACCGAACGTCCCACGAGATCCGGCATCCGCGCTCGACGCCCCGCCCAGGACACGTATCGTGAAGGGTCGCGGACCGTGTGCAGCGGGACGCGGACGCGCAACCAACGGAACCGACCGACCGTACCGGACCACCGGACAGGGGGAGCGCCGTGGACGACTTCGCGGGGCGCGTGCTCGCCGACCGCTATCGCCTGCCCCTCGCGCCGTCCGACGAGGACGCGGCGTACCTGCGGGCGTTCGACACCTACAGCGGACAGGAAGTCCTGGTCCGACAGGTGCCGTTGCCGGAGATCGTCGAAGCCGAGGTGCTCGACGCGGACGGGTTGCCCGAGGGCTTCGCGCTCAACGAGTCGGGCCGGGCGGCCGTAGCCCGCGCCACCGACCCCGCCGTGCGCCGCGCCATCGAGGCCGCCCAGGCCGCCGCCCAAATACCCGATCACCCCCGCCTCGACCAGGTCTTCGACGTCTTCGCGGACGGCGGCTCGCTGTGGATCGTCAGTGAACTCGTCGCCGCTCGACCGCTGTCCGCGTACCTCGACGAGGAACTGCTGTCGCCCTACCGGGCGGCCGAGGTCGCCGCGGACGTCCTGACCGGGCTGCGCGCCCTGCACGCCCACGGCTGGGTGCACCGCAACATCACCGCCCGCACGGTGATGATCCTCGACGACGGCCGGGTCATGCTGACCGGGCTCGCCGCGGGGGCCGCCGAGGAGGCCCTGTGCGGGTACGACCCGCGCCCCGACCCCGCCGCCGGAGCGCCCTCCGGCACGCCCCGGGGGCACGTGGGCGACGGCAGCGGCTTCGGTAGTTCCCCCGGCAGCGGGCGCGCCACCGTCGCCGGCCCCTGGAACGGCGCGGCCCCGGACGCTCCCGCCGCCCCGGAGGCTCCCCCCGCCCCGGAGGCTCCCCCCGCCCCGGACGGCCTCCTCCCTCCGGACGGCTGGTCCTCCGACGGGCGCTCCCCCGACGGTCGGTCTTCCGACGGTCGGTCCCCGGGCGGTCGTCCCACCACCGGCCGCACCTGGGCCGAGGCGACCGGCGCCGGCCGGCCCCCCGCGTCGCACCCCGACACCCCCCGGCCCGAGGCCACGACAGCGCCCGCACACCCCGCCGCGCCCGGCACTCCAGGAACTCCGGGAACCCCGGGAACTCCAGGAACCCCGGGGCTCCCCGCGCTGCCCGGTGCACCGGGCAGCGCCGCGAGCGGTCCCCGGCTGCCCGCCGAAGGAACCGACGCCCGGGCCGCCCGGGCCGGGGCGATAGCCGCCTACCGGGCCGGCACCAAGGCCGCCGCCCGGGTCAGCGAGGAGCAGCGGGCCGCGGGCCTGCCCGAGGCGCTCGGCCCGGCCGGGACCCCGGCCCCGCACCCCGATGGCACCGGCACGCCCGACGAGACGGCGGCGCCCCGCCGCGACACCCCGCACGGTCGGATCACCGACCCGTACGGGGTCCGCCGCCCGTCCGCGTCGCCCGACCGTCCCGCGCTCCCCGGAGCCCCGGCGCCCTCCGGCAGCTGGCACGGCGCCCGGCCCCGGGCCGGTGCCGCGCCCGCCCCGGACCCGTCCCGCGTCCCCGCCCAGCACTCGCCCGTCCCGACGGCGCCCCCGGCCCCGACGGCGCCCCCGGCCCCGACGGCGCCCCCGGCCCCGACGGCGCCCCCCGCACCGGCCGCCTCCTCCGAGGGGGGCTGGGGCAACGCCCCCAGCGCACCCCGCCGCGGGCCGGCCACCGCGATCGCCGCCGAACGCGCGCGCCAGGCCCGGATGGCCGTCGTCGGGCCCGCCACCGAACGCTGGGCGCCCGAACAGGCCGGTCCGGTCCACGAGAACTGGCAGCTCGCCGCGCCGATCGGACCGTCCACCGACCTGTGGGCGCTGGGCGCCCTGCTCTTCCGGGCGGTCCAGGGGCACGCCCCGTACCCCGAGGACAGCACCGCGGAACTCGTGCAGCTGGTGTGCGCGGAGCCGCCGGCCTTCGCCGAGGAGTGCGGTCCGCTGCGCCCGGTCGTCGAGTCGCTGTTGCGTCAGGACCCCACCGAGCGGCCCGACTTCGAAGAGCTGCGCGGCTGGCTGCGGTCGCTGATCCGCTCGGCGCCCGAGCCGGACGCCGGGACCTTCGTGATCGCCGCGCCGCCGCCCGATCCGCGCCGGCTCCCGGTGATCCGCCGGCGCGGGGAGCTGCTGCGCCGCCGCAAGCCCCGGTCCCGGTCCCAGAACGGCACCCACCGGCACCGCAAGGAGGCCGGCCCCGCGACCCCCGCCCGCCTGGGACGCACCCTGCTGCTGCTGGTGCTCCTCGGACTCTCCGGCGCGGTGGCCTACGCGATGTTCTTCATGCCCAAGTCCGGCACCGACGCCGGCGAGGGCCAGCGGGCCAGCTCCGTGGGCGGCGCACCGGACGGTTCGTCCGGGGGCGCCGGCCGCTCCGCCGAACCGGACGCCCGGCCGGGGAAGACCGACGAGCCGAAGGCGCCCGCCAAGACCGAGAAGCCGGCCGGGACCGACAAGCCCGGTGCGCCGGGCAAGCGCGGTGAGGGGGAGCGGACCGGCGCCGCCGACCCCGCCGTGCCGGACGGCTTCACGGTCCGCAAGGACGCCGAGGGCTTCCAGGTCGCCGTGCCCAACGGCTGGGAACGCCAGCCGAAGAACGCCAGCGGTCAGATCGTCTACACCGACGGACGGTTCCAACTGCTGCTGGTGCCCGGCCGGGACGCGGTCAGCTCGCACGGCTCCGACCCGCTGGTCTACATGCGCGAGACCCAGCGCGAACTCGATCCCTTCCGGGACTCCACCTGGTCCACGTCCAGCGGCATGCGGACCATCGAGGTCGGCGGACAGATCAGCGGCGAGGGCCAGTTCACCTGGACGGACACCGGCGGCGGCGAACTCTTCGTACGCAACCGGGCGATCAACGTCGACGGCCGCTACCACATCGTCCAACTCCGCGGCCCGGAGTCCGAACGCGACCGGGTGACGGAACTGTACGAGCAGGCCGCCTCGACGTACCGGGCCAAGGGCTGACCCCGCCGGTCCGCAGCGGGTCGCGGGCTCCTCCGGTTCGATCCCGAGCCGGGGGACGACGCACCCCTGCGGGGACGGCGCACGGAGGCCGCCCGTGGCCGTGCGGCGCGTGGAAGCGGGCGCCGTAGGGGAGTACGGGTCGGGCCGGAAGCCCTGGACCCTAGACTTGAGGGCACGTCAACTTGGTGCCTGACACCACACCACGGGGGAACGTGAACGAGATGAACGGCGTGCTGCTCGCCGGGCGTTACCGGCTTCAGGAGTGCATAGGACGCGGCGGCATGGGCCGGGTGTGGCGGGCGCGCGACGAAGTCCTCCACCGGTTCGTGGCCGTCAAGGAGTTGACCGCGGCCCTGTACGCGGCCGAACGCGACCGGCCCGTCCTGCTCCAGCGCACCCGGGCCGAGGCCCGGGCCGCGGCCCGGATCTCGCACCCCGCCGTGGTCACCGTGCACGACGTGCTGGAACACGACGAACGCCCGTGGATCGTCATGGAACTGATCGACGGCGGCTCCTTCGCCGACGCCGTGCAGGACCGCGGCCGGATCGACGCCGAGGAGGCGGCCCGCACCGGACTGTGGGTCGTGCGCGCGCTGCGGGCCGCGCACGACGCCGGGGTGGTGCACCGGGACGTCAAGCCGGCGAACGTCCTGCTCGCCTCCGACGGGCGGGTCCTGCTGACCGACTTCGGGATAGCGCAGGTCGACGGGGACAGCGGGATGACCAAGACCGGCGAGATCGTCGGTTCCGTCGACTACCTCGCCCCGGAGCGGGTGCGCGGCGGCGAACCGGGCCCCGCCTCCGACCTGTGGGCGCTCGGCGCCACCCTGTACACGGCCGTCGAGGGCGTCTCGCCGTTCCGCCGCCCCTCGGCGCTCGGCACCTTCCAGGCCGTGGTGGACGAGGAACCCGCGCCGCCCGCCCACGCCGGACCGCTCACCCCCGTGATCACCGCCCTGCTGCGCAAGGACCCCGAGGCCCGCCCCGCGGCCGAAGAGGTCGAGCGGATGCTGGAGGAGGCCGCCGAGGGCCGTTGGCCGGTCGAGACCGGGCCCGCCGCCGGCTACACCCCGACCCGCCCGGTCCCGCCGGAGGTGCTCGCCGGGCTCGCCGCGGCCCCGCCGCCGCCCGGGGAACCGCCGGCCCCCACCCCGCCGACGTCGACCCCGGTGCCGGGCGACCCGGCGGCGCCCGGCGCCCTGGCCGCCGCGCCGACGACGTCCACGCCCGCCCCGTCCACTCCCCTCCCGCCGGGCGCTCTCCCGCCGGGCCCGCCGCCGCCCGCCCCGTTCCCGTCCACCCCGGCGCACTCCACCGTGCTGCCGACCACGACGGTGGCGCCCGCCCCGCCGGACGGTCGGCCGCGCTGGTACGCGTACCTCGCCGGGGCGGTGGCCGTCGTCGTCCTCAGCGTGGGCGGTGCGGTGGTCCTGCGGTACGTCGACGGGGGCGGCCAGGACGAGCGGCCCGCAGCGGCGGACAGCAGCGTGGCTCCGGCCGCCACCGGCTCCACGGCCCCCGGCGCCAGCGCGTCCCCGTCGGGCGCGTCCTCCGGAGCCCCGGCCGGAACCCTCAGCAAGGCCCCCGAAACCCCCGCGACCGGCCCCACGGGCAGCACGCCCGACGCCGGTACGAGCGCCCCGCCCGCCGCAGGGGTGCCCGCCGGTTGGGTGCGCGTCAACGACCCCGCGGGGTTCAGTCTGGCCCTGCCGCAGGGCTGGCAGCGGAAGACGACGCGGGGGCAGATCGACTACACGCCCGACGGCGGGGAGCACTTCCTGCGCATCGGCGTCGACCCGAGCCCCGACTTCGACAGTCCCCACGCCCATCTGCTCGACCTGGAGAAGCAGCTCACCCGGCTGACCGACTACCGCCGGCAGCAGTTGGTCCCCCAGACCTTCCGGGACCGGCCGGGAGCCCGCTGGGAGTTCAGCTGGGTCTCCGGCGGATCGGACACCGCGCCCGGGCCGCGCCGGGCCGTGGAACAGGCCTACTTCAGTCGTGACGGCGTCGAGTACGCGATCTACATGTCCGGTCCCGAGGCGGATTGGGCGACCACGCGCGCACAGTTCGAGACGGTGCTGGGCAGCTGGCGGGAGAACCCGGACGGAACCTGACCGCATCCCCCGAACTGTGGTGCATGATGGGCTACATGGGGACCAAGGGGGACCGTGCGGAGGTCGGAACGGGTGCCAAGTCCCGTCTCATCGGCGGGCGTTACCTGGTGCGGACCCGGCTCGGCCGGGGCGGCATGGGAGTCGTGTGGGGCGCCGAGGACCAACTGCTCGGGCGGCCGGTGGCGGTCAAACAACTCGACTCCGATCCCAGCCTGTCCGACGCCGAGGCCCGTAGGGTGCGGGCCCGCACCCTACGGGAGGCGCGGGCGGTGGCGGGCCTGCGGCACCCGAACGTGGTCGTCGTCCACGACGTCGTGGAACACGAGGACGACGCGTACATCGTGATGGAACTCGTCAGCGGCGGTTCCCTCGCCGACCGGGTCGCCGCGCACGGTCCGTTACCCGTCGCGGAGGCCGCCCGGATCGGCATCGATCTGCTCGGCGCGCTGTCCGCCGCCCATGCGACGGGGGTGCTGCACCGGGACCTCAAGCCCGACAACGTCCTGGTGGAGGCCGGTTCCGGGCGGGTGGTCCTCACCGACTTCGGGGTGGCGCGGGTCCCCGGCTCCCGGACCCTCACCGAGGAGGGCATGTTCGTCGGCTCGCCCGAGTACAGCGCGCCCGAGCGGATGTCCGGCGGACCGAGCGGCCCGGAAGCCGACCTGTGGTCCCTCGGGGTGCTCCTGTGCGCGGTGCTGACCGGGCGGTCGCCCTTCCGACGCGATTCGATCAGCGGCACGCTGCACGCGGTGGTGGCCGAGGAGATACGGCCGCCCGCGCAGGCGGGTCCCCTGTTGCCCGCGGTCCGCGGCTTGTTGGAGCGGGACCCCGCGCGCCGGCTCCGGGCGGGGGAGGCCGGGCGGCTGCTGCGGGCGGGGCTGGTCGACGCGGGCCCTGCCGGGCACGCCCTCCCGACGGCCGGGCCCCGCGGCCTCCCGGTCGTCCCCTCCCAGCCGTCGGGCGGCTCACGGCCGTCCGCCCCGCCACCCCCGGCCCCCGCACCGGGCCTCCCCTCGCCGGACGCCCCGGTGCCCGTACCCGAATCCCTTTCCGACCCCGTTCCCGTTCCCGTGCCGCGGGGCCTTCCGCACGCCGTGCCCTCCGGCGGGCCCGGGACCGGTGTCCCCTCCGGTGCACGGCCCGCACCGTCGCCGATCGACGGCGAACCGCTGCCGACGGCCTCCGCCGCCTCGTCCACGGCCTCGTCCACGGTGCCCTCCGCCCCGGCCCGGATGCCCCGCGGAACGGTCCTGGTGGCGGTGCTCGTCGCCGCCGTGGCCGGGGCCGTCGTGGCCGGCTCGGTGATGCTGCTCGACCTGGGGCGGCCCAGGGACGACAGCCCGGTGATCGCCGGGCCGACCGTCACCGAGACGGCCGCCGCCTCGACCGGACGGGTTCCCGCCGACGGGGCGGACCGGCCCCGTGCGGACCCCGTGCCCCGCGGCGGCACCGGGACCGCCGGGACGGGCGCCGCCCCGACCGGTGCCCACCCGTCCCCGGACCCGACCGCCACGGTCACCCGCGGGCCCGGCGCGGCCGGTGCACCGAGCGGTGCCGCCTCCGGCGCCGCCAGCGCCCCGGCGGCCGTCGCCCCCGCGAGCACCTCCCGCCCGCCGGTGCCCGCGGGGTACCAACTGGTCGACGACCCGGCGGGGTTCTCCGTCGTCGTCCCCGACGGGTTCACCCGGTCACGGCAGGGCGAGTGGATCGACTACGCCTCGCCCGGCGGCGAGGTCCGCATCCAGGTGCGGATCGGGGACCGCCACCCGGGCGGTCCGGTCGCCGCGCTGGGCGAGGACCACGGCCGGGGCAAGGAGCGCAGGGCCGAGGTGACCGCCGCCGTGCACCGGGGCCAGCCCGCGGCGCGCTGGGAGCTGGTCACCCGGGCCAAGCCGAAGAAGGGCGGCGACCGGTTCACCGCCGATTTCGCCTGGCAGGACGCCACCCGCCTCACCACCGTCCGGGTGTCCGCCCCGGACAGCTGGTCGGGGCAGGCCAGGACCCACCTGGCGACGGCCGTGGACACCCTGACCCACCGGTGAGCCAGCGCTGACCGACCGGTGACGCGGACCGGACGGGAGCGCCGGTCGGGCCGTGGCGGACCCTCCGGTTACCGTCGGGTACCCAAATTCCGGGGCGGGGGCCTACGCTCACGTCCATGACGGACTCGCAGGCCACCGCACCTCACCAGAGCACGTACACGAACCCCCTCGCCCCCGTGCCGCCCGGCTCCCGCACGCCGCAGGACGTGGTGACGCCCGAGCTGGTGGCCCAGCTCACCAAGGGGATCGTGGGCACGGGTCGCACCGCGAACCACACCCCGTTCACCGGGCAGAAGCTCGCTGACCTGCCCGGGTCCACGCCCGACGACGTCGAGACCGCCTTCGCCCGGGCCCGCGCGGCCGGGTCCGTCTGGGCGGCCACCCCGCTCCGGGACCGCGCGGCGACCGTCCTGCGCTTCCACGACCTGTTGATCGCCCGCCAGGCCGAGGTGCTGGACCTGATCCAGTTGGAGACCGGCAAGGCCCGACTGCACGCGCACGAGGAGGTCCAGGCGGTGGCGGTGTCCGCCCGCCACTACGGCCACAAGGCGTCCGCGTACCTGCGGCCCCGCCGGCACACCGGGGCGCTCCCCGTGCTCACCAAGGTCACCGAACTGCGGCAGCCGCGCGGGGTCGTCGGCCAGATCGCCCCCTGGAACTACCCGCTGGAACTGTCCGTCGGCGACGCCCTGCCCGCGTTCGTCGCCGGGAACGCCGTGGTGATGAAGCCGGACACCGAGACCGCGTTGACGGCACTGTGGGCCCGGGACCTGCTGGTCGAGGCGGGGCTACCGGCCGACGTCTTCCAGGTGGTCATCGGCGAGGGCCCGGTCATCGGCCCCGAGATCGTCCGGCACGCCGACTACGTCTCCTTCACCGGGTCCACCCGCACCGGCCGTGAGGTCGCCCGGGGCGCCGCGGACCGGCTGATCGGCGCGTCCCTCGAACTCGGCGGCAAGAACGCGATGCTCGTCCTGGCCGACGCGGACGTGGAGGCGGCGGCGGCCGGGGCGGTCCGCGCCTGCTTCTCGTCCGCGGGACAGCTGTGCATCTCCGTCGAGCGGCTGTACGTTCACGAGTCCGTCGCGGACGTCTTCCTCGACCGGTTCGCCACCCGCACCCGGGCGATGCGGCTCGGCACGGGCCTCGCGTACGGGGCCGACATGGGTTCCCTGGCCGGTGAGCGGCAGCTCGCCACGGTCAGCCGGCACGTGGAGGAGGCGGTGGCCCGGGGGGCGCGGGTGGTGGCGGGCGGGGTCGCGCGCCCCGACATCGGCCCGTACTTCTACGAGCCGACCATCCTCGACGGGGTCGGGCCCACGATGGCCGTGTGCGCGGAGGAAACGTTTGGCCCGGTGGTGTCGGTGTACCGGTTCTCGGACGAGCGGGACGCCGTGGCCCGCGCCAACGCCACGGCCTACGGGCTCAACTCCTCGGTCTGGACGCGGGACGCCCGACGGGGGCGCGCGCTCGCCGCCCGGCTGCGTTCCGGCACGGTGAACATCAACGAGGGGTACGCGCCCGCGTACGGCAGTGCGCAGTCCCCGATGGGCGGCATGAAGGACTCCGGGCTCGGCCGGCGGCACGGCTCCGAGGGCATCCTCAAGTACACCGAGGCGCAGACCGTCGCGGAGCAGCGGATCATGCCGATGGCGCCCTCGTTCGGGATGAGCGATGCGCAGTACGCCACGCTGATGAGCCGTGGCCTGCGGGTGATGAAGGCGCTGCGGCTGCGCTGACCTTCGTGCGACGGGGCCGTGAGCGAAAAGGTGAAGGACCCGCACCCCCCTCCGAGTGCGGGTCCTCCACGTGTGGGGGCGAGCTGCTTACGCCGGGGTGTCGGACGCCTTGCGCTTGCGGACGTAGAAGACCGCGCCCGCGCCGGCCAGGACCGCGAGTCCGCCGACCAGGCCGATCACCGGCATGGCCGAGGAGGAACCGGTCTCGGCGAGGTTGCCGGTGACCGGCTGCTGGCTCACGCCGCCCTGGGGGGTGGTGCCGCCGCCGTTGCCGGAACCGGGGCCCGGGCCGGGCTTCGGCTTGTCCGTGCCGGGGTCGGTGCCGGGCTTCGCCTCGCCCGGGTCCTCGTTGGAGCTGCCGGGCTTCAGCACGGAGAAGTAGGCGTCGGTGCCGTAGTTCTCGGCGATGCAGCGCTCGCCGTTCACCGTGTCGAGGTAGCCGCCGGAGCCGAAGGCGTACCCGTCACCGACGGGGGCGTCCTCCTTGATGGCGAGCCGCAGCTTGTTGGTGACGTAGTCGTCGGGCTTCATCGTCTCGACGCCGGTGAAGTAGCCGCCGGCCCAGTCGACCGTGGTGCCGGGGTCGATCTCGTAGGAGTCCCGGATCTCGGCCCAACGCTTGGTCGTCTCGTTGAAGTACTGGAGCGACAGGAACGGCGAGAGCGCCTTGTCCTCGTCGATCTCGAAGTTCTCGACCTCGGCGTAGATCGCGACCCCGTTGAGGGTCACGTCGGAGGTGTTCGTCGTGGTCAGCGAGAACTCGTGCCAGCCCGAGCCGGCGACGATCCGACCGGGCAGACCGGAGATCTCCGACTCCAGCGTGTCCGCCACGTACTCCTCGTCGACGTAGTCGCACGGCATGAGGTCGTCGGGGTGCTCGCTCGGGGCGGGGGACTCGGATTCGCCGGGGGCGGAGGAGGACGAGGCGGGCTCCTCCGGCTCGGCCGAGCCGCTGGCCGAGGAACTGACCGAGTCGCTCGGCGCGGGCGAGGTGGAGTCGTCGTCCGAGGGCGTGGTGCTCGGCGTGGACGAGTCGGTGGCGCTCGGTGAGGACGGGGAAGTGGAGGAGGGCGAGGAGGGCGGGGCGGACTCGGACGGGGTCTCGCTCGGGGACTGTCCGGGGACCTCGCTGGGCGACACCGACTCGGTCGGGGTGGCGCTCGTCGCGTTGCTGGGCTCCGTCGTGGCGAGGGCGGCCGGCGCGGACAACAGCGCGACCGGGCCGATGACGGCGGTGACCGCCGCGACGGCCACAGCACGGCGAAGCTTCATGGAGACCTCGGGTATCTGGTCGTACCGCACCGCGGCACAGCTGGTGGGCCCGCCCGTGCGCAGTGCGCACGGATGTGGCCCTTGTGTCAGGTGATGTGACCCGTGGTGTCCGGCAATGGTTGTCCCGACTCTCACGAAATTCTTATGTGGCGTAGATCACTCGGGTGGGGAGTCGGCTGCGTCCGGGCACGACGAAGGCCCCGCGGTGCGGGGCCGCGGGGCCTTCGGGCGGCAGCGACGTCAGGGCAGCGTCAGCGCCGCTCGGAGCGGCGCCACAGGGGGGAGGGCGGCGCCGTCTGAGGAACGGGGGGCCGGGGAGGCCCGAGGGACCGGGGGCAAGGGGGCCGGAGACGGTCGGCTCCGGGCGTCCCCGGAGCCGACCGTTCACTGGGGTGACCGGGCTGCTGTCCCCTGCCGACCGGTCACGGAAACCGGAGCGAGGTCCCACGACGCACGGCACGATCCGTACGTCTCATCGCTCAGGCCAAGCCACGCGTGGTACTCGCCCGCCCCTGGCTGACACGGACACCGGGACAACGACCCCCGTCGCGCGCCGGTCACGCTCCGTACGGGTGAGAGCGCCCGAACGCGGGTGCGAGCCCTCGGACGGGTACGTCAGATGCGGCCCCGGCACAGCTCCAGCAGGGTCATCGCCAGTGCGGTGCCCGGCTTGCCGAGCGCCTCCCGGAAGTGCTCCAGGACCTCCATCTCGCGGGACAGGTTCACCCGCCGGCCACCGGAGGCGATCCGGGTCTGCTGGATCACGGTGGACACCGCGACGCGCTCCTGGACCAGGCCGATGATCCGGTCGTCCAGCGCGTCGATGCGCATCCGCGCGTCGGCGATCGTCCCGGCCGCCTCCTCGGTGCGGGCGCCGGTGCGCTCGGTGACGCCCGGCGCGTGGACGCGGTCGGTGGTGGTGACGGTGTGCTGCATCGGTGGCTCCTGGGGTGTCGGTCTCGGCGGGGACGGCGCCACCGGGACCGACACGGTCCGGAACAGCGACAGGCGCCCCGGGCCTTGTCGGCCCGGGGCGCCTGTGGAAGTGCTCGTCAGAGGATCAAGCAGCACGACCGTGGCAACCGGCGGGCCGGATGCCATAGGTAAAGACGGAGGTCATGTGCGTGGTCACCCGGCCAGTATGCCCGGCCGCGGCCGGGGTCGGTCAATCCGGTTCCCGGACCGCCCGGATCGTGAGACGCGGGAGGTTCGCGGGAGCCCCGTTAGAATCGGAGGCAGGAGTCGTGTCGCCGGTGCCCGGCGCGCCCTCCGCCCCCGCCAGACCGGGCCCCCGGTGGCCGCGCCGGCCCCCGCGCCCGTAGACCCGCTAGACAGCCGGAAGGCTCCCCGTGCCCCCAGCGACTCCCGCTGCCGCCGCCCCCGACACCGTCCTGGTCGTCGACTTCGGTGCGCAGTACGCCCAGCTCA
The DNA here is from genome assembly GCF_042871255.1 of Streptomyces sp. NPDC005955. NCBI lineage: Bacteria > Bacillati > Actinomycetota > Actinomycetes > Kitasatosporales > Streptomycetaceae > Streptomyces > Streptomyces sp. NPDC005955. The sequence continues at coordinate 287,449 of NZ_JBIAIF010000007.1, forward strand.
TCGCCCGCCGTGTCCGCGAGGCGCGGGTCTACAGCGAGATCGTGCCGAGCACCATGCCGGTCGCGGAGATGCTCGCCAAGAACCCGGCGGCCATCATCCTCTCCGGCGGCCCCTCCTCGGTCTACGCCGAGGCCGCGCCCAGGCTCGACCGCGCCCTGTTCGAGGCCGGCGTGCCGATCTTCGGCATGTGCTACGGCTTCCAGCTCATGGCGACCACCCTCGGCGGCACCGTGGACAACACGGGCGCCCGCGAGTACGGCCGCACCCCGCTGCACGTCAGCCGCACCGGCTCCACCCTCTTCGAGGGCACCCCCGCCGAGCAGCCCGTGTGGATGTCCCACGGCGACGCCTGCTCCGCCGCGCCCGAGGGCTTCACGGTCACCGCGTCCACCGACGTGGTCCCCGTCGCCGCCTTCGAGAACGACGAGAAGAAGCTGTACGGGGTCCAGTACCACCCCGAGGTCATGCACTCCACGCACGGCCAGCAGGTGCTGGAGCACTTCCTGTACCGGGGCGCGGGCATCGAGCCCAACTGGACCACGGGCAACGTCATCGAGGAGCAGGTCGCCGCGATCCGCGAGCAGGTCGGCGACCGCCGCGCGATCTGCGGGCTGTCCGGCGGGGTCGACTCCGCGGTGGCCGCCGCCCTGGTGCAGAAGGCCATCGGCTCCCAGCTGACCTGCGTGTACGTCGACCACGGCCTGATGCGCAAGGACGAGACCGAGCAGGTCGAGAAGGACTTCGTCGCCGCGACCGGCGTGCAGCTCAAGGTCGTGGACGCGGCCGACCGCTTCCTCGACGCGCTCAAGGGCGTCTCCGACCCGGAGCAGAAGCGGAAGATCATCGGCCGGGAGTTCATCCGGGTCTTCGAGCAGGCCCAGGCGGAGATCGTCGCCGAGGCACCGGGCGACCAGCCCGTGGAGTTCCTGGTTCAGGGCACCCTGTACCCGGACGTCGTGGAGTCCGGCGGCGGCACCGGCACCGCCAACATCAAGTCCCACCACAACGTCGGCGGACTGCCCGAAGACCTCGAATTCCAGCTGATCGAGCCGCTGCGCCAGCTGTTCAAGGACGAGGTCCGGATGGTCGGCGCCGAGCTGGGGCTGCCCGACGAGATCGTCCAGCGCCAGCCCTTCCCCGGGCCCGGCCTCGGCATCCGCATCGTCGGCGAGGTCACTCGCGACCGCCTGGACCTGCTGCGCGAGGCCGATGCCATCGCCCGTGAGGAACTGACGGCCGCCGGACTCGACCGCGAGATCTGGCAGTGCCCGGTGGTCCTCCTCGCGGACGTCCGCAGCGTCGGCGTCCAGGGCGACGGCCGCACCTACGGTCACCCGATCGTGCTGCGCCCGGTCTCCTCCGAGGACGCGATGACCGCGGACTGGACCCGGATGCCGTACGAGGTGCTCGCCCGGATCTCCACCCGCATCACCAACGAGGTCGCGGACGTCAACCGGGTCGTCCTCGACGTCACCAGCAAGCCCCCGGGCACCATCGAGTGGGAGTGACCCCCCCCACGAACGCCATGAACGCGTGAACGCGAACGGCGCGGTGACGGACTCCGGTCCGCCGCCGCGCCGTTCGCGTACCGGTCCTCAGAGCAGCAGCACCGCTCCCGCCGCGGCCGTCGCCGTGAGCACGACCACCGCCGCGACGTGCCACCTCACGTCCCACCCCGCCGAGCGCTGTTCGGCCGCGCGGTCCAGCGTGAACCCGGCCGGGTCGGCGGGCGGGTAGTGGACCGTGACCTCGCGACCGAACGCACGGGCCGGGTCCGCGAGGTGCGACGTGCAGTGGGCCGTGACGGCGGTGCCCGCCCGGGTGGTGAACGACACGACCGGGGTGAGGGTGGTCATGGTGCAACTGCTGTCGTCGACGGTGACGTCCTTCAGCACCGCGACGACCCGACCCGGCACGCTCTCCATCACGGCCAGCCCCTCGCCGCGGCGCTTCTTGGCCCGTACCGCCCCGGGGAGTTGCACCGCACCGGCGACCGCCCACGGCGCACCGCCACCGATCAACGCCCACGGCCACCCCCAGCTGACCGCGGCGAGCACCACCAGCCCCACGTACACCAGGAACAGCGCGAAACTCGGCCAGCACAGTCCACGACCGGACTCCTGCGGGGTGGCGGAGAACCGGTACGCGTGCGGTCTGCCCCGAGGATGGCTCACCCCGACCTCCCGGCCCTCCCAGGCCGCGGTGATCATCTCGCCCCGCTCGCCGTCGTTCGTCACGACCACCTCCCGACCCGAAGCCGGATCACGGTACGAGACCACCACCCAGATCCCGCCCCGCCGGGGCCCGCCGTGCCGGGGCTGCCGCACCTGATCGATCCGTCCCGTGAGCCGGACCGTCCGCTGCTCCCGGGTCACTCCGGCCAACGACATGCCGAACCCGACGAGCGCCGCCCCGCCCCACACCGCGCACCACAGCACCGCGATCGCGTCCCACCCCATGGCCCCTCCTCCTACGACGATCCGCTCAACTGCCGCCGCTGCGCCGGAGCACGGTGCCCCGACCGTCCGCCTCCAGCGTTCCGCTGCCCCCGCTGCCGGTCACCACGACCCTGAGCCTCAGCGAGCCGGTGACCCCGTCGGCGATGAGCTGCCAACTCCGCGCAGTCCCCACGCCCGGCGCGGTCCCGGCCTCCTCGACCAGGTCGGGCACCCGGTCGTACGGCAGGGACCTCGGGTCGAAGCCGGCGGCCCGCACACCGGTGGGGGAGAAGACCACCGTCAGCATCCGTTCCTGCACGACGACGGTGAGCGCCTTACGCCGGTCCGCGCCCCGCGTCAACGACTCGACGGCCTCGCGCAGTTGGTGCCCGTTGAGCATCGACTGCCCGGAACCGAGGGTGACCGTGCCCGTCGCCGAGGTCACGGTGCTCGTGGACCACGAGGAGGAGACGGAGGGGGCGGGCGCGGGGGCGGACGGCGCGCGGCCGTCGTTCGTGCCCCGGTCGGAGTCGAACAGGTCCGCCCGGAACAGCAACAGCACGGCGGCCACGCCGAGCAGCAGCCCGAGGAGCGTGAGCAGACCACCGGCACAGCCGCTCGGGGTCTCGCCCTTCACCACCGGACCGGGCACCGCATCCACCTCGGCCCCGGCCGCCCGCTCCTCCCACTGCGGCGTCGGCCGTTCCACGATCCGCGTCTTCCACGGTCGGTCCGGCGGGTACTCCACCACCACGACGCCGCGCGGCCGGTAGTCGGGCAGCTCGACCTGGTTGACGTCCTGCCACATCTCCACCCGGAACGCGGGTGCGTCGTCCGGGACGACGGACAGTTCGAACCGCACCGGCACGTCGCTGGTCTCCGCCTTGGTGGCCTCCCGGGCCTCGATCCTGGCGAGCGCCGTGCGCGGTACGACGGCCGCTCGCCGGGCGCGGCGCGGCAGGGTGCCGAGGAAGAAGGCCAGTCCGTAGACCGCGGGCAGGGCCAGCCCCGTGACGACCAGCGGCGCCCGTTCGACCACGCAGCCACCGATGAACGCGGTCAGCGACGCGCCGATCACCCCGCCCGTCAGGAACCCGAAGGCGAGCCCGGCGGGCTTGCTGTGCGGGGACGGCGCGCTCGCGGGGTTCGTCATGCGGCCGATTGTCCCCGTCACGACTGCCGCCCGACAGCCCTGTGCCGAAGGGCTCTTCAGCGTTCGCGGGGGGCCGGTGGGCGATGCGTTACGCCATCACGGCGTGCTCCACGTCCCTGACCACGGTGACCCGGCCGCCGTCGCCGGGATCGGGGTCGGGCAGGATCGACTCCGGGTCGACGAGGTACATCTCGTGACCGTCCAGCGTGAGTCGGCGCACGACCTCCAGCACCATGCGCCGCGCCACGTCATCGATCGCATAGACCCTGCTGAGGTCCAGGACCACCCGCACTTCTTCGGGAGCGGTGTTCACGGTTTCCCGGACGACCCTCTCGGCCCCGGCGAAGCCGATCCCCCCTTGCAGTTCGAAGACCCGGACCGCGTTCGGTCCGTCGCCGACGACGTGGTTGGACCGCACGATGGCACGCGCGGCGGGGGGAACGTCCATCACGTGCAGACCCATGTCGGAGGAGAACCGTTCGAACAGCGACACGCCGCGCACGCTGTTCCCGTGGGCGTCCAGCCGTGGTGAGAACGTGGCGATGCCGATCTGGCCGGGGAGCGCACCGATCAGGCCCCCGGCCACCCCGCTCTTCGCCGGAATGCCGACCTGGGTCGCCCAGTCACCGGCCGCGTCGTACATTCCGCAGGTGGACATGACGCTCAGCACCTGACGCACCACCGGTTCGCCCACCACTCGTTCACCCGACAGGGGGTTCACGCCGCGGTTGGCCAACGTCGCGGCCATCATGGCCAGATCCCGCGCGGTGACGAGCACGGAGCACTGGCGGGTGTAGCCCTCGACGACGGCCCTGGGGTCCTCGGCGAGGATGCCGTAGCCGCGGAGCATGTACGCGATGGCGAGGTTGCGGTTCGCGTGCTCCATCTCCGACACGCACACCGCCTCGTCGAGCCTCAGCTCGCGACCGGCGAACGCCGAAAGACCGCGGACCACCCGCTCCACGCGCTCCGTCGGAGTCAGGCCCTCCGCACCGGCCAGCGAGTGGGTGGTGATCGCGCCGGCGTTGATCATGGGGTTGAAGGGGCGGCCGGTATCGCTTTCGAGGGAGATGTGGTTGAACGCCTCTCCCGACGGCTCGACACCGACTTTGGCGAGCACGGGGTCGAAGCCGCGGTCCGCCAGCGCCAGCGCGTACGCGAACGGCTTGGAGATCGACTGGATCGTGAACTCGGTGTCGACGTCACCGGCACCGTAGACCTCGCCGTCCACGGTGGCGAAGACCGCGCCGAGGCGCTCGGGGTCCGCTGCCGCGAGCTCGGGGATGTAGTCCGCCAGCTGACCAGAAGTGTCCGACTCGACCTTTCCGAGGGCCTCGGCCAGATAGTCGGGAATGACCGACCGCATGCGTTCTCCTCCGTGCCTTTCGTTCGCCGGCGCCGAGGTGGATCACCGCGCCGATGCGTGCACCGTAGCCGCAGCCCTCGTGCTCGGCGCTCCTGCGCCCGGTCGCGCGGCGTGGCTGCTTCGCGGTGCCACGGACCGTGCCGTGGGCCGGGAACCGTCAGCCCTCCACGGCCATCCGGACGCCGAGCACGAGCAGCACGCCGCCGGAGACCTGCTCCAGCCGCGCACGCACCTTGGCCCGCGAGATGAACCCCTTCAGCCGGCCGACGAACCACACGTACAGCCCGTAGTAGCCGATCTCGAAGACCGCCCAGATGGCCGCCAGCCCGATCATGGTGGCCAGGTGCGGCGCCCCCGCGGGCACGAACTGCGGGAGGAAGGACATCGCGAAGACCGCGGCCTTGGGGTTGGCGAGGTTGAGCAGCAGACCCGAACGGTACGCACGCCACCCCGAGCGGACCGGGGCAGCACCCTGGTCGGTTTCCTCGTCCTGCCCCCGGCGGGCGTTGATCAGCGCCTTGACGCCGAAGACGATCAGGACCACGGCGCCGCCGATCCGCAGCACGTCGTACGCCACCTGGGAGGCCGCGAGCAGTGCGGTGAGCCCGAGTGCGGCGGCGACGCCCCAGACGAAGACGCCGGTCTCGTTGCCCAGGACGGTCAGGAAGCCGGCACGCCTGCTGCGCAGGGACTGCTGGATGATCAGCATGGTGCTCGGGCCGGGCGAGGCGGCGATCAGGGCGCAGGCGCCGAGGAAGGCGAGCAGGGTGCTTAACATCCGTCCATCGTGCGCTTCGTGGTCGGAACGTGTCCACCGGCCGCGGTCCCGGGCACCCGTGGCACCCGTGCGCAGGGTTGCGCCCCCGTCCCGTTCGCCAGCTGGCTGGGTGGGGGCGCTTCTCGTTTCCGAGGCCGTTACGTCTGGTTGGTGTCCGAGAGGTTCGCTACGAACGCACTCCAGCTGCGTGCGGCGACCGCCACGATGGGCGCCGATTCGCCGCGCTTGCTGTCCCGGAACTGAACCGCGTTGCCGTGCCCGCGGACCTCCACGCAGTTGTGCGTGTTCCCGTTGCTGTACGACGACTTGAACCAGTCTTGACCTATGGTGCTCATGTCTCTTGATAACTCCTCGCCGCCTCGGCGAGGACGCGACTACTCGCATCCTCGTCAAGTGCCATGGACCAGATACTCGCGAAGGCGGCGCCGTACTGCTCAACCTCCGCGTCCTTGTCAAGGTAGTACCCGCTGGTCAGCGTATCGCCATACACAGTGGTGGGCTCTCCCCCAACTACGGTCGGAAACCTCATCATCACGAACGACCCTGAGAGAACTCCGGGGTGGGCTCCCACCGACAGCGGAACTACCCTGATCGATGCCCGTCTCACCCCCGCCACGTACACCAAGTGCCCGATCTGCGCGGCCATTACCGCCGCGCCGCCGATCGGTCGGCGCAGTGCGGTTTCATCCAGGGCTACGCGGACCTTGGGCGCTCCCTCCGTACGGGTCAGGATTCTCTGCCGTGCCATTCTGATGTCGACGCGAGTCTCCACTTCTTCGTCAGCCATGGTGGGGTAATGGCTGCGCACGATGGCGCGAACGTAGTCAGGCGTCTGGAGCAGGCCCGGTACGAGGTCGCCTTCGTAAGTGTCGATCTGCCAGGCGGTCTCCTCCAGGCTGGCGTACATGTTGAAGCCAGGCGCGTTGTAGCTATGCCACCAGGCGCGCGTCTTGGACTCCTGCGCTAGCCCCATCAGGGCCGCCGCTGCTTCGTCCGCGCCGTACACGGTGCACATGTTCTGCACGTCCATGGACCGGAGCGGGGTTCTACCCCCCTCGATCCGCCAGATCTTCGACTCTGACCACTCCAGCCGGTCGGCAGCTTCCCGCTTCGTCATCCCTGCGGCTTGACGGAGCTGGCGGAGGTTCCGGCCGAGTTGCCGCCGAGCGACTGTGGTTTGTCCCCTGACCATTCGGTCCTCTCGAAAGTCGTGCACGGTGCGTGAACTGTCACGCACCGTGCGCCGGTGAAGGGCTACTCGCACCTCGTTCGGTGCCAAACCCACCGTGCACTGTTGCACGGTGCCTCGTCGCCCGGGCAGCGTTGAGGTTAGGCAACCCCCGCCCAAGTGCGGGGCGTTGACCGGGATCACCCTCACGAGGAGACACATGGAACCCCCTCACCCTCAACCCCAACCGCCCCGCCCGACGCTCGCGGAAATCCGCGCGGGCGAACACGGAACCCCACCCCCGCCCGGCGGCGACTACGCCGCGGACCTCGCCGTCGAGCGGCTGACCGCCGCCACGCGGCAGAGCGGGATCGAGCTGCCCGGGCTGTCCGTACTGGAGGACGGCGCCCGGCCCCCACTGGTCTACCTGGGGTGGTGCAACGCCCGGGCCGGCGAGGTCATCGCGGAGGCCCTGATCATGCGTCGACTCGTGGGCACCCCGGGGACGGACGCGTGAGCCGTACGCGTCGTCGTCCGCGCTACCGGGTGACCCCGGACGGGACCCTGTGGGGCGGCATCGTCCTGTTGCTGGCGTGGGGGTCCCTGATGGTCGTCGTCGTGCTCGTCGCGACGGAGGGCATGTGAACCCGGGGACGCCGGAGGCCCCCGCGGTCGGTGCGGTCGTGTTCGACCCCACCAAGGGCGCGGTGGGGCGGGTCATCGGACTCCATCACGACCTGGCGATGCTCCAGCGCGCAGCGGGGCGCCCTTGGGAGGCCCGCGTCGGGGCGCTGCGCCCGGCGTCCCCGCTCGAAGAGCGCCGTCTTGCCGCACTGGTGCGTCGGCACGCGTCCGCCGTGCGGGCCGGTCGGTGACACCCGTACGGGAGCAGTGCGTAACTCGGCTGCTCAGCCAAGTCGTTGAACTACCGACACCACACCAGGAAACGGAGGCGTAGGACAGATGACGCAGAGCAGCGCGCCGTGGGGCACGCAGCGGATGGGGCCGTACACGAGCACCACCGCGGTTCCGCAGTGCACGCCAGTGATCGACCCCGAAACGCAGATCGCGGTGACCGTGGACGAGCACGGCCGGACCGTCGAGCTGGGCCGCCACGGCACCAGCACGAGCGGGTTGACGCCCACCATGACCACCCCCGGTGACGGGTCCGGTCCGGACGGCGCGACCGACGCGGACACCACTGAGTCGTACGACCAGGACCAGAGTTCCGACTGATGGCCGGCAGCAGGTCGGTACTGGTGCTGACCAACCCCCACGACGTGACCGCGGACGTGGTGCTGCGGCTGCTCGCCGAGCGCCGGGTGCCGGCGGTCCGTCTCGACCCCGGCGTCGACCTGCACGCGGGCGCCTCGCTGACCGTCACGTTCCGTACGGGCGACCAGCGGGGCGCTCTGCGCACGGCAAGTCGGGAGCTCGACCTCGACCACGTGCGGTCGGTGTGGACGCGTCGACCCTCTCCTTACGAAGGTCCGTCGGAGCAGCACGGCCAGAACCGCCGCTTCGCTGCCGAGCAGTCGTTCTGGGGTGCCGGCGGCGTCCTCGCGTCGCTGCCCGGAGCGCACTACGTCAATCATCCGTGGGACAACCGAGCGGCCGAGTTCAAGCCCGTGCAACTGTCAACCGCACGGCGCTGCGGCCTTCTGGTGCCCAATACGGTGATGACCGATGACGCCGAGGAAGCTCGACGGTTCGTCGCGTCCTCGCACGGCGCCGTGGTCTACAAGCCGTTGTGGAACTCCCCCTATCGAGTGAACGGCCAGCCGCACAGCGTGTGGGTCCGTGAGGTGAACGGGTCCGAGATCACCGACGCCGTGTCCGTCTGTCCGCACCTGTTCCAGGTCAAGGTGGACAAGGCGTTCGACGTGCGGGTCACCGCCGTGGGCGGTCGACTGATCGGGGTCCGGATCGACAGCCCCGATCTCGACTGGCGCCGCCGTCAGGACCTGATGACGTGCACACCGATCGAGGTGCCGGAGCCGGTCGCGCGGGCGGTCGTCACCTACCTCGCCGAACTCCGTTTGACCTACGGTGCGTTCGACTTCGCCGTCACCGCCGGCTGCGACTGGTACTTCCTGGAGTGCAACCCGAACGGCCAATGGGCGTGGCAGCCCGCGGAGGCCACCTCGGCGATCGCCCGCGCCCTGGCCGACCAGTTGGAGAAAGGCCCCGACACGTGAGTACATCGGCACGGCTCCGCGACACCCTGACGGACAGACTCACCGAGGACGGCACCCTGACGGAACCCGAGTGGAGCAGCGCCGCCCGGTCGGTGCCCCGGGAACTCTTCACGGGGTCGTACTTCGCGCCGGTGGCGGGCAGCGCCCCCACCCGCTACCGGCCGGTGCGGGAGGGCACGCCCGGATGGCTGGAAGGGATCTACTCCGACCGGACGCTGATCACTCAGCTGGACGGCCGGACCAGGCCCGACGACGTAGCGGAAGGGGCCGTGTCCGGTTCCCCGTCCTCGTCGTCCACCCTGCCCTCGCTGGTGTTGCGCATGTGGCAGCAGCTCGGCGCCGAAGCGGGGCACCGGGTGCTGGAGATCGGCACCGGAACCGGGTACTCGACCGCCCTGGGTGCGCACCGTCTCGGGTCCGCCCGGCTCACCAGCATCGAGTACGACCCGGTGGTCGGTGCAGCTGCCGCCGCGGCGCTCAAGGTTGCCGGGTTCGCCCCGCGACTGATCCTCGGTGACGGGCTGCGCGGCGACCCGGACGGGGACCCGTACGACCGGCTCATCGCCACGTGCGCGGTCCGGTACGTTCCGCTGCCGTGGCTGCACCAGGTGCGGCCGGGCGGAAAGATTCTGGTCACCCTGTCAGGGTGGGGTTACGCCAACGCCCTCGCCCTGCTGGAGGTGACCGGTCCCGGGGAGGCCACGGGCCGGTTCCTGCCCGGATGCACCAGCTTCATGATCGCCCGGCCGCACGACCGGCCGCCCCGCCCGACGCTGGCCCTGTTGCCCGGCGACGAGCGCCCGAGCCGGATCGACCCCGGGAAGCTCGACGACTGGACGGGTGCCTGGGTCGCGCAGCTCGCGGCGCCCGCGGCCGAGCGCTTGGGGGCGGGGGCGGAGCAGATCCTGTGGGACGTGTCCACCGGTTCGCAGGCCCGGACGGCTCCCGGTCCCGACGGCGGGTGGACCGTCGTGCAGCGCGGGCCCGTGCGGCTGTGGGACCGGGTCGAACGGGCCGTGCAGTGCTGGCAGTCCGCCGACGAACCCGGGCAGGAGGCGTTCGGCCTCACGGTCTCGGCCGCCGGTCAGCGGGTGTGGCTCGGCCGTGCGGACGGGCCCGGCTGGGACCTGCCGATCTGACGCGTCCCGTCCGGCCCCGCCTCCGCACCCCGGCCTGGTTGAGGCGAGGACGCCCGCTACGAGGTGGCGTCGGCCCACAATTCGGTGCTGTGGGCCCCGACCAGAGCGCTGATGCGGGTCAGTGCGTCGGCGACCGGCCGCGGGTCGAGTCGGCGTCCGTCGCGCAGGCGCAGGGCGACGGACTCGTCAGCGGCCTCCTTGGCGCCGATCACGGCCTGGTAGGGAACCAGGCGGGCCTCGCGGACCCGGGCGCCCAGGCTGCCGCGGTCCGGTCCCGCGACCCGGGCGCGCAGCCCGAGAGCAGTGCAGCGCCGGGCGAGGGCTTCGGCGTTCGGCAGTTCGGCGTCGGAGATCGGGAGGACCACCAGTTGGGTGGGGGCGAGCCAGGCGGGGAAGGCGCCGCCGTGCTGTTCGACGAGGTGGGCGACGGCTCGCTCCACGCTGCCGATGATGCTGCGGTGGACCATGACCGGGCGGTGCTTGGCGCCGTCCGCGCCGATGTAGTGCAGGTCGAACTGTTCGGGCTGGTGGAAGTCGACCTGGACGGTGGACAGGGTGGACTCCCGGCCGGCGCCGTCGGTGACCTGGACGTCGATCTTGGGACCGTAGAACGCGGCCTCTCCCTCGGCCGCCTCGTAGGGCAGGCCGGAGCCGTCGAGGACGTCGGTCAGCAGGGCGGTGGACCGTTGCCACTTCTCGGGCGCGGCGACGTACTTGCCGCCGGGGCCCGGGAGGGAGAGCCGGTAGCGGGTCGGGGTGATGCCGAGCGCCTCGTACGCCCGGCGGATCATCTCCAGCGCCGCCCGCGCCTCCCCGGCGACCTGGTCCAGGGTGCAGAAGACGTGCGCGTCGTTGAGCTGGATGGCCCGCACCCGGGTCAGCCCGCCGAGCACGCCGGAGAGCTCGGAGCGGTACATGCCGCCCAGTTCCGCCATGCGCAGGGGCAGTTCGCGGTAGCTGTGGGAGCGGGACCGGTAGATCACCGCGTGGTGGGGGCACAGGCTCGGGCGCAGGACGACCTGCTCCCCGCCGAGGTCCATCGGCGGGAACATGTCGTCGCTGTAGTGCGCCCAGTGCCCCGAGATCTCGTACAGCTCCCGCTTGCCGAGCACCGGTGAGTACACGTGCTGGTAGCCCGCCCGCCGCTCGGCGTCACGGACGTACTCCTCCAGGGTGTGCCGTACGGTCGCGCCGTCGGGCAGCCAGTACGGCAGGCCGGCGCCGATCAGCGGGTCGGTGTCGAACAGGTTCAGCTCACGGCCCAGTTTGCGGTGGTCGTGCCGGGTGGTCATCGCGGTCTCCTCGCTGGGTGCGGGGCACGTGACCGGGCCGACGACGAAGCCCCGGGGCACGTGCCCCGGGGCTTCGGATCAGATCGTCTGTCAGCGCGCCGGGACACTTTCCGGCGTCGTCGTCATCGCAGCGCGCTTCATGGCGGAGACGTTAGCAGGGCGGAGCGGTGCCCACACGGTCATTCCTCGTCGGGGTCGCGCGGGTCGCGCGCCGGGGTCACGTCCGGCGCCGCCTCCGCACCCCGGCCGCCGGCGTCCAGAACTCGACCACCAGGTACTGCTCGTCCTCGACGGTGGTCAGCACGACCTCCGTGACCTCGGTACGGAACAGGTGGAACGGCCCGGGCGGCGGCCCCACCTCCGCTCGGAACCGTGCCAGCTCGTCGGCGTCGACCACCTCGACCGCCCGCCCGGCGACCCGTACGTCCCCCTGGGCGAGTTCCCCCGCGCCGGACCCGTGGTTGGCCTGGAGCGCGAAGCGGGGGTCGCGCAGCAGGTCCCGTGCCTTCACGGAGTCCGGCATCATGCCCATCGTCAGCTCCCCGTACCGGAACTGGACCTCGATGCCGGAGGTCCGGGGCGACCCGTCCCGGCGGAGGGTCGCGAGCGTGTGGTGGGTGTGGGCGGCGAACCGTGCTTGGGTCGCTGCCGCCAGCTCGGGTGCGGCTGCGGCGAACGCGGCCCAGCGGCTCGGTGGGGATGTCTCTCGCATGCCGCCACTGTCCCCCCAATACCCGACAGCTCCTGTCCGGTATTCCTGAACGTCCACCGATCGGCTCCGCGACCCCGCGACCCCCGGAAACGGTTGCGTTCCGTTTCCAACACAGCGCGGTGCGTCGCGTCCACCACCCGCACACGGGCCCGGCGCAACCGCCTCACCAGCGACGATGAACACCCACGGGCGACGCAACGGCGCAATCCCGCGTACCGGACGAACCCGTACGGACCTCGATCGCGGCGGAAAACGCGCGCTCCGGTCAAGCCGGACACCCGGTCCGCTCCCGTTCGGGGGGTGCCCGGGGCCCTCGGAGTCCGCCCGGGTAGGGCACAATTCTCGTTCATCACAAGGAACTTGCGTCCACGTACGGGTCAACTCCCGTGCGTGCGCGGACGCGAGCGCGGAGCACGATCAAAGCCGGCGGCGACGCGGGGACGTACGGGGAAAGCGGAGTGGGCGCGGTGGCACTGACGGACGCGGGGCGGGACACGCACGAGGGCGGCTGTGCGTGCGGGGACTGCCCGCACGGCGCGCGCCAGGGGCACCGGCGCGCGGTCGCCGCGTTCCTCGCCAAACGCGACGAACTGGCCGCCGGGCGGGGGCTGCCCGCGGCCGTCGCCCGTTCCGCCGGGGCCACCCGGCAGTGGGTGTCCGACGAACTCACCCAGTCCGCCGAGGTGGTGGCCGCCCGCGGCCGGGCCGCCGGCACGTCCTGGCGGGCGTCCCTGTGGCCGCGCACCCTCGCCGTGGTGTGGGGCGCGACCGGGGCCCTGCTCGTCGTCCAGACCTTCACGGCCTTCGGCACCGGCTGGAACACCGTCCGCACCGCGGGGCTCGTCGCCACGGTCCTGGTCGCCGGTCTGCTCACCCTGGCGGCCCGGGTCCACCGGGCCAGCGGCGGGGTCCTCGCCCCGTTGATCGGCGAGGACAACCGCCTCTCCACCTCCCGCGCGGTCGCCGGGGCGTGGGTGCTGTTCATCGGGTACGCGGTGCTGGTGCTGGCCGGGCAACTCGCCGGCGCCTCCGGGCACGCCGAACGGGACGCCCTGATCGACGGCCTGGCGCTCGCCCGCGGCGCCGGCACGCTCACGGTCGTCGCGGTGCTGTGCGCGGTCGCCGTGCTGGTCCGCCGGGTGGTCTCGGTCCGGGTGCTGGGGCAGCGGCTCCAGAAGGTACGGGCGCTGCGGCCCCGCGCCGCGGACCTCCTCACCGACGACTCCGGGCGGGGCAGCTTCACCGACGTCCAGTACGTCCTGGTGACGGGCGTGGCCCTGGTCTTCACGGCCGTCCGACTGGGCCGGCGCCCGGAGCGCTTCCCCGACCTGCCCTGGGGCCTGGCCGTCCTCGTCCTCGTCTCGGCCGTGACGTACCTCGCCGGGAAGTACGCGGAGGGCGGGCGCCCGATCATCCACTCCGTGGTGCGCTCCCGGGAGGCCGGCGACCTCGACTCGCCGATCCGCGCGGGCGACGACATCGAGATCCGCGGCGCCGGCTTCGTCCCGCCCGGCGGCCAGGACGCCGAGTCGCTGACCCGACTGGTGGTCCGCATCGGCCCGGTGAACGTCCACGTGCCCTTGATCCCGATCCCGGGCGGCTTCACCAACCCGTCCGACGGGGTCCTGACCGTCCCGGTCCCCGCCGAGGTCGAACCGGGACGGGTGGACGTCCAGGTCATCACCGCGGCCGGCATCGAGACCAACCGCACGACCATCGAGGTCGCGGCGGACTAGCCGGCTTCGGCGTCAGCTTTCAGCTTTGACTTCGGCTTCGGCGGCTTCGGTGGACGGCGGCGCGTCCGAGGCCGGTCCGGCGGTGAGAACGAGTACCCGCGCAGGGCGGTGACCGTCGGCGGCGAGGGGGATTTTCGTGGTCGGCCCGCCGCGGGACCGGCCGATGGCATGGTCGCCCGGCACACAGCCCCCGTCCCCCTCCCTACGGGACCCGGCCGGGTGCCGGTGAACGCGCCCGGTCGTGGAGTCCACCACGACGGCCCCGTACGGACCCTCGTCGGCGCCGCCCGAGCCGTCAGCGCGGTGCAGGCGATCGCCTCGATCGCCCCCGGTTGACCACGCAACCGACCCCCCCGTCTGGGTGGCGCGTACGGGAGCTGACCCTCGATCCCCCTGGCTGCGCGTCAGTTGACGACACGGCCTGACGAGGGATCAGATAGCCCGGACGAAACTGCCCAGGGGCCGTGGAGTTCCGCATCCCGGCTGCTCCGCCCCACGTTTCGGCCCCGCCGACGCGCGCCGGAGGCACCAGGCGGCGTGCGCGGCGGTCGGCCCACACGGACAGGAACCATGCATGAAGACCCATAACCTCATCGCGCTCGCGACCGGAGCCCTGACCCTGACCGCCCTCGCGGTTCCCGCCGCACACGCGGACGACCGGTCCGCCGGTTCGTCCGCGCGGTCCAGCGCTGCGGCGCAGGAGCCGGGCCCCTTGGACGACAACATCGACCGCTTCGTGGTGAACGACGGCAAGGACCTGGTCGTCGGCGTCTCCCCGAAGGAGTTCAAGGCCACGTTCACCGCGAAGTACCACAGGGAGATCAAGAACGGCACCGTGGTCCTGTGGCGGGGCGGCGCGGGCGTCGAGTCGGCGGAGCGCGTCCTGGCGCCGCAGGTCAACGACGACGGGACCGTGCCGCGCTTCTGCAAGAACATCGTCCTGCGCTTCTCCTCCTGCGTGGTCCCGATCGTCGCCGACCCGAAGGGCGACGTGCCCGACACCGACCTCAACAACGAGTACGCGGGCCGCTGGAACGTGGCGGCGTCACTGACCTACGACAGCACGCTCATCGAAGTCGACGAGAAGTTCGCCACCCACTACGTGAAGCGGGCGGCGAAGTTGACGGCGGACGCGTCGCCGGAGTCGGTGCGGCGGGGTGCGGACGTGACGGTGAAGGGCACCTTGACCCGGGCGAACTGGGACACGCACCGGTACGACGGCTTCGGGAGCGGGGCGGGGAAGGTGAAGCTCCAGTTCAAGAAGGCGGGCGGGGCGTGGCAGACCGTGAAGACGGTGTCCGCCGACAGTGGGGGCAAGGTCAAGGCGACCGTCAAGGCGTCCGTCGACGGCAGCTACCGCCTCACCTACGGCGGTTCCACCACGACCGGCAAGGCGACCTCGCCCGCCGACGTCGTCGACGTCCGCTGAGGCGCCCTGACGCCCGCTGACGTCTGCTGACGTCCGGCACCGCGTACGCGCGGTGACCAGAGTGCTCGACCCTGGCACTCCCAGGGGGGCGGTGGAGGATAAGACCAACTCCACACGCCCGTACAACCGTTGGGAAGGTCGGACGGTCTGTTCCGGTGGAGTCGATGGACTCCGCGACCAGCCGGACGGGCGCCGACCGGTAACGCACCGTGACCACGGGAGGGCGGTGCGTCGACCCGACGACCGAACAGTTCCGACTACGTGGGGAAGAGTTCTTGATGCGTATGCGTGCCCCGATCGCCGTCGTGAGCGGCGTTCTGGCCCTTTCGGCCCTGACCGTTCCGTCCGCCCAGGCCGACGGCGGAGGACCGAGCCCGTCCGGGGCGCCCTCGGCGTCCGACGTGGCGACCGGCAAGCTCACCGGCATCATCGTGAACGGCGGTGCGGACGTGGTGGTCGGCACCTCGGTGAAGAAGTTCTCCGTCGAGGTGAGCGCCTGGGACGAGGGCGGTGTCGAGCAGACCGCCGCCGCCCTGTACCAGGGCCTCTACCTCACCTCGAAAACGCTGATCACCTCGTACGAGGCGCGCCCCGCCCCGTGCGAGTACACCGCGACCTCGGCCACCTGCCGGTTCGTCTTCGAGGCCCACCCGAAGTCCCACTCCGGCAGTTCCCACCTGGACCTCCAGAACAAGCACGCCGGGGTCTGGAAGACCGCCGGGGGTGGTTTCCGGGAACTCGACGCCCCCGGCCGGACCGTCGTCGTCGCGGAGGACATCCATTACAGCGACGTCAGCGTGAAGCGGGCGGCGAAGTTGACGGCGGACGCGTCGCCGGAGTCGGTGCGGCGGGGTGCGGACGTGACGGTGAAGGGCACCTTGACCCGGGCGAACTGGGACACGCACCGGTACGACGGCTTCGGGGGCGGGGCGGGGAAGGTGAAGCTCCAGTTCAAGGAGACGGGCGGGGCGTGGCAGACCGTGAAGACGGTGTCCGCCGACAGCCGGGGCAAGGTCAAGGCCACCGTCAAGGCGTCCGTCGACGGCAGCTACCGCCTCACCTACGGCGGTTCCACCACGACGGGCAAGGCGACCTCGCCCGCCGACGCCATCGACGTCCGCTGACGTCCGCTGACGTCCAACACGCGCGGTAAAGAACGCACGTGAGTACTGCCCCCGGTCCACGCGGTCCGGGGGCGGGGCGGAGCACCGGACGACCCGGCGACTCCGCCCGTCCGACCACGACCATCGGTCCCGTGGCCGTACGCCCTGGAAACTGCAAGCACGGGGTGGCGTACGGCGGCGGGGCCCGTACCGACAGGACAACCGTATGAAGAGCCGTGCCGCAATAGCACTGGTGACCGGCGCTCTGGCGCTGGGTGTCGTTGTCGTGCCCGTCGCCCACGCGGAGGACCGGCCCGTCCGACCGGTGGCCGCCGACCCGGCGGACGACCTGAAGATCACCGACTTCACCGTGCGCGGTGGCAAGGAAACGGTGGTCGGCCTCCAGTCCAAGACCGTCGAGGCCACGTTCACCGCGGAGCACCCCGGGGGGCTCTGGTTCGTCACGGGGGGCCTGTGGCGGGGGCCGAGCTACTACGAGTTCGACCGCAGGCAGTGGATGTACGTCCCCGAGGAGAGCGACCCCCGCAACTGCGAACGCGTCACGTGGACCAAGGTGAAGTGCGTGGTGAAGTTCTCCGCCAACCCGAACGCGAGGGAGGCCCGTTACGATCTCGACGACGCGAACGCGGGCAAGTGGAATTTCGCACTGGAGGCCACCGACCACGGTGAGATGCCGGCCGGGACCCTCACCAACTACGCGACCCACTACCTGAAGCGGGCGGCGCGGCTGTCGGCGGACGCGACGCCGGAGCCGGTGCGCCGGGGCGCGAACCTCACGGTGAAGGGCGCGCTGTCCCGGGTGAGCTGGGACAAGCAGTGGTACGCCGGGTTCGCGGCCGACCAGGTGAAGCTCCAGTTCAAGAAGCGGGGCGGCAGCTGGCAGACGGTGAAGACGGTGGCGGCGGACAGCCGGGGCCGGGTGAACGCGACGGTCAAGGCGTCGTCCGACGGCCACTACCGCTTCACCTACGGCGGTTCCACCACGACGGGTGCGGTGAACTCGGCGGCCGACTTCGTCGACGTGCGCTGACGGGGACGACGGCCCGTGCGGTAACTCGGCCGACCTGGCCGACCCGTCCTACGGGCGCCAACCCGGCTGCGTAGGACGACCGCACGGCACTCCTGAGCAACCTGCACCACTGCTTCCTGTGACGGGGAAGCGCTGAGGGCGACGCCGGACGGCGTCGCCCTCTTCGGCGTACGGGCCACGGCCTACCGCCCCCGCTGCGCCTAGAGCTGCCACCACCAGGCTTCGAGGTCGTGGTCCTCGGCGAACTCCACGGGCACCGCGAGGGGTGACCGGCGTGCGAGGGGGAGCGTGCCGGTGCGGCGCACCACGGCGCGCAGGTCCCGTACGGCGGGCAGCTCCGCGAGTTCGGCGACGTCGTAGGGGCAGCCGGCGGGGCCACCGAGGAGGGTGGCGCAGCCGAGCGCGTACCAGGTGGCGACGAGTTCGTGGTGCTGCGCCTCCTCGGCGGCGACGGCGACCTCCCGGACCACCTCGATCAGCGGGGTGCGGTCCGGCGGGACGGCGTCGGCGCCGACGAGCGCGCCGGCGGCGACCATGCGCCGCCACAGTGCGGTGCCGGCGTCGCAGTAGAGGAACGGCGGGTCCACGTACCCGTCTTCGAGCCAGGAGTCGTAGCCCGCGAAGTCGGGGGCGTCCTCGTCGAAGGTGCGCAGGCCGGTGAACTCGGTCAGCGCGTGGAAGCGTTCGGGCCGTGCGGCGTGGTCGGGGTGCCGCTCGACCGGGAACCGGTACGCGTACCCGCGGCGCAGCAGTGCGTCCATCACCCGGAAGTGCGTGAACGAGCAGTCGTACCCGCTCTGGAACCGGTACAGCGTCGCGAACCAGCCCCGGACGCGCGGATCGCCCGGCTCGGCACGGTCGTCCAGGGCCCGGACCGAGTCCGCGACCAGGTCCTCGATCTCGTGCACGGACACCCGTACCCCCTGTGTCGACGCCGACTAGGAACGCGTGATCGCCTGCTCCAGCAGGCTGCGCAGGGACCGTTGTTGTTCCGGGTCGAGACCGGCCAACGGTGAGTTCTGGACGAGGAGTTCGAGGAGCCGTTCGCGAGCGGCGCTGCCCGCCGGGGTGAGGACGAGGCACTTGGCGCGGCGGTCGGTGGGGTGCGCGCGGCGTTCGACCAGGCCCTGTTTCTCCAGCTTGTCGATGACGAAGGTGGCGTTGGAGGGCTCGCAGCTCATGCGTTCGGCCAGTTCCCGCATGGTCATCGGCCCGGCCATCTCGCGCAGTGCGGTCGCCTGGGCCCCGGTGAGGCCCAGGGTGACGGCGCAGTCGCGGGTGTGCTCGGCGATCTGCTGGGCCAGCCCGTTCACCAGGCAGCACAGGTCCCGCTCGGCGAGGGCGGGCGGCTCCGAGGGCGTCGTCATGGAGTCCACTCTAACAAGTCCATCAAGCAAGAATATTTCTAGCTTGCATGATTCTATCTTGATGCTTATGGTCGTTACCGTCGCCTCCACGAGGCGCGATGACGGTCCGTCAGAACGCAGCAGCGGAGACGTAGATGACGCATTCCACGAGGGACCGGGACGGCGAGCGGCTACGGAGGCCGGCCGGCCCCCGTTCGTTACGGCTGGGCGACACGA
This sequence comes from Streptomyces sp. NPDC005955, assembly GCF_042871255.1. Taxonomy (NCBI): domain Bacteria; kingdom Bacillati; phylum Actinomycetota; class Actinomycetes; order Kitasatosporales; family Streptomycetaceae; genus Streptomyces; species Streptomyces sp. NPDC005955. The sequence continues at coordinate 306,595 of NZ_JBIAIF010000007.1, forward strand.
AGGTGTCCTACGTGCCGGACGGAGCGGTGCGGCTCAGGCCGCGCGACCTGATCCCCGACGCGAACGACGAGGTGTGGGCCGCCCACCCCGAGTACCTGGACGAGTCCGGCAGCCTGGTGGCGAGCATCGGCGGCCTCCTGGTGGAGAACGGCGACCGGGCGCTGCTGATCGACGCGGGCTTCGGGCCGAGGTCATGGCCGCCCGCGCCGGACGGTCCGCTCGGCGCGATCCACGGGGGCGCGCTCCTGGACGGCCTGGCCCGGCTCGGCCGCGGCCCCGCGCAGATCGAGGCGGTGGCCTTCACCCATCTGCACCCCGATCACACCGGTTGGGCCTGGCACTCCGCACCCGGCGCCGGCCGCCCCGCCTTCGCCGGTGCCGACTACCTGGTGTCCGAACCGGAATGGGCCCGGCGCGACCTCCTCCAGGAGCCGGAGGCCGCGGGCCTGGCCCCGTACGTCCGTACGGTGGCCGACGGGCAGGAGGTCTTCCCGGGCGTACGGGTACGGGTCACCGGCGGTCACTCGCCCGGCCACGCCGAGTACGTCATCACCTCGGGCGCTCAGCGGCTGATCGCCTTCGGCGACGTGTTGCACTCCCCGATCCAGGTCGCCCACCCCGCGTGGTCCACCGTCTTCGACCACGATCCCGTCCGCGCGGCGGAGCGCCGTCGTCGGCTCCTCGCGGAACTGGCCGAACCCGACACGATCGGCTTCGGCGTCCACTTCGCGGACGTGGTCTTCGGCCACGTGGATCGCCACGGCGACGACTTCGCTTGGCGCCCCTTGGACTAGCGGTCGTTCGCTCGGGTGGGCGTTCTGCGCGATCCGGTCGTGCGGGGAACGGGGGTGAGAGTTCACGTTCGGGCGGCGGTCGAGCAACCGGGTCGGCTTAGGCTGGCCTCCGGTTCACCTACAGGGGGTCCCATGGGCACCATCCATGTCGGTCAGCGTGTACGTCAGCTGCGGAAGATGCGGCACCTCACCGTTCGCCAGCTGGCGACGCGAGTCGCGATCAGTACCAGTCTGTTGGAGAAGATCGAATCGGGAGACCGGTCCCCGTCACCTGCTCTTCTCACCCGGATCGCCGGTGAGTTGCGGGTGGGGCCCGATCGGCTCACGGGGCAGCCGTACATGAACGGCGCCGAGTCCGAACACGCCGTTCAGGCCGTGATTCCGGAGCTGCGCAGGATCTGCCTGACCTACGACCATCCGGATGACGAGGTCCTGGCGCCCCGGTCGCTGTCGGCCCTCGCCATCGAGACGGAGCGGCTGTCCCGGTTGCGTCAGGACGGCCAGTACGTCGCCATGGGTCCGCCCTTGCCGGCACTGCTTTCCGAGCTGACGCACGTGGCGCTGACGTCCACGGGCGAAGAGCAGCGGCGGGCGTTCGGATGGCTGGCCCGCGGCTACCGGGCGACGAACTCGCTGGCTCACAAGCTGGGCTACCACGACCTGTCGTTGACCGCGGTGGAGCGGGTCCACTGGGCGGCGGACCGGGCCGGAGACTCCTTGATGCAGGTCACGGCCGCCTACTTGAAGGCTGGTGCGATGCTGCGGCTCGGCGCCCTCGGCTCCGCGCGCAAGCTGCTGGAGGCGCTGGTCGAGGAGATCGAGCGGTTGGCGCCGGAACGCGCGCTGACGACTGCGCAACTCGCGGTCCAGGGAGCGGTGCTCCTGAAGCTGGCGGTCGTCGAAGCACGTGACGGGAAGCCGGAACGCGCGTGGGAACGGCTGGCCGACGCACGAGCGGCGGCGGGGGTGCTCGGTGGCGACAGCACGCACTACGAGATGTCGTTCGGCCCCACGAACGTGCGCATCCACGAGATCGCCACGTTGATCGACGTCGGTGGCACGGGCGAGGCACTGGCGCGCCTGCGTGAGTGGGGCGCCGAGCAGGGGCAGGACATGTGGGAGCTGCCGGTCGATCTCGCCGCCGAGCGGGCGTCGCACCACCACATCGACGTAGCCGCCGCCCGACTTGCCGAGGGTGACCGGGGCGGTGCGTTCGTGGACCTGACGGCGGCCCGTCGGATCTCTCCCGCGCACACCCGGTTCCACCCCACGGCACGACACACCGCCGGGACGCTGATGAGGCTCACCCGGGGCAACGACGAGGCGGTTTCCGCATTTGCCCAGTGGGCAGGGGCCTGACCACCCGTCAAGCAGTCGCAACATTGGATATGGGGCCGACCCGTAGGGCTCCCGGTACCGTTTTGGCATCTCGCCGGAACGGAGCCCAGTATGTCCGCACGTCCGCAGGATCACACCGGAGCCCGCATCAAGCGTCACCGCCTGGAGCGGCAGCTGACCCAGAAGGCACTGTCCGATGTCTCGGGGGTCGCCTACTCCACGCTGACCAAGACCGAGCAGGGAGTCATCCCCGCGACCCCGTACGTCCTCAGCTGTCTCGCCCGGGCCCTCCGGGTCGACGTCAGCACACTCAACGGGCAGCCGTACGTCGCTGAACTGCGGGCCGATGAACTGGACATACTGATCCTGCCGATTCGTGAGGCCCTGGACCTGTACGACCTCGGAGTGGACCCCGACGTCGCGCCCCGCTCGCGTGAGCGGCTCGCGGCGGAGGCCGAAGGCTTGTGCGTGTCCGTCCGGGCCGGGCAGTTGAAGCGGGCTGCTTCGCGCGTGGCCGCTCTGATCGAGGAGGCGACGACCGCCGCCCACGCGGGTGCCGCGTCCGAGGACTGGCTGACCCTGGCCAGCGCCTATCGCACCGCTTACGACGTGGCGACGAAGCTGGGGTACCCCGATCTGGCCGCACTGGCGCTGACCCGGATGGACTGGGCGGCAGGCCGGGCATCGAGCGCCGTGGTGTGCGGCATCAGCCGCTACATGCGTGCTCTGTCGTACCTGAGGGCAGGGCAGTACAAGACCGGTCGGCGCCTGGTGACCCTCGGCTTGGAGACGGTCGGACAGGCGGACGACGGACGGGAACGCGCGGTGGTCACGGGACAGTTGCACTTGGGCGCCGCGGTCATCGCGGGACGGTCACAGAACCTCACCGGCGCGAAGGAGCACCTGGCGGAGGCGGAGCGCATCGCCACCGGAACGGGTGAGGCGGTGAAGGTGTGGTGGCTCGCGTTCGGCCCCGCGAACGTGGCGGTGCACCGGGTCAGCGTGCTGGCCGAGGCCAACGAGTACGAGGCCGCGGTCCGGGCCGGGGCGGACCTGTCGCTGCCCGGTGACTGGCCCTCCTCGCGGACGAGTCACCACTTCGCCGAACTGTCCCAGTCACAGCTGTGGACCGGCGACATCGACGGGGCGTTCCGGAGCTTGGTTCGGTCCCGTAAGGCCGCTCCGCAGCAGGCCCGGTACTCGCCCACGGTACGACAGACCTACCAGGGCTTGGAGTCGGCCAAGCGGCGTCTGCCCGGCGACTTCCTGTCGTTCGGATCCTGGCTCGGCTACTAGGCGAACACGTCGCGTGAATCCTTGGCCCTGACTATCAACAACGCCTGATAGTCGGGGCCTTGTGCTGCCCCCAGTCTGGTGAATCGCAGGAGCCCCGGCGACCGTGCGCGCGGTCCCGGGGCGTGGCCGACCGACCGAACAGGGAGAGCCGACGTGGAGCACGGTACAAGCGTGGGCGTGGTGAGGGGAGAGGACGTGGTGGAGGAGAGGCCGCCGACACTGGGTGAGTTGTTGGTGGAGTGGGCGCGGGGGCGGAAGCTCGCGGACCGCGTCGCGGTGGGGGCGCTGGTCGCGGAGGGGGAGTTGCTGACGCGGGACCAGGTGCGGCTGGCACTCGTCGTCAAGGAGGACGGACGGCTCGCGTGTGACTGGGAGCGGCTGGCACGCCGGCACTGCCTGATCGGTGAGCTGTCGGACGCGGAATCGGTGTTCCTGCTCTTCGTGCTGGGGGTGGCGCAGCGCTCGCCGATCTCGCTGGCGCGGGTGGGGGAGCTGGGGGAGCGACGGTTGGTGCTCGTGCTGCGGGCGCTGGCCGCGCTGGCCGGTTCGGAGACGGTCGCGGTGGGGGTCCGCACGTGAGCCGGGTCCGCCGCCACTGCGCACGGTGCGAGGGGCCCATTCGCTGGTGGCACGCCCGTACGCAGCGGTTGCGGTTCTCGCCGTCCGGCCCGGGCTGCACGCTGGACCTCCACCGGCGTTGCGTACCCGAAGGAGTGCCCTGCGCTCCGTGTGTGAAGGCGAGGATCTTCGGTCTCCGGGAGCACCACTGTCACGGGACGAGTTGGTACCGCCTCGACAGCGGGGTGCAGGGGCCGCCGCTGCGGCTCCGTGTGTGGGAGGGCCCCACGGCCTGCCCCTGTGACTGCCCCTGAGTACTGCGCTGTCCCGTGCGGGTGCGCTGCCGTTTCGCGCAGTTCCCCGCGCCCCCTGTCCGGTGCGTTCGGCTGCGCGTGCGCGGTGGGTTTGCGCAGTTCCCCGCGCCCCTGGATCTCGGGCGCTTCCCGTCGCCGTCGTCCGCCCGCCCCGGACCGGGCCCCGCACACCCGCGGACGAACTCCCGACCAGTCGGCCCCGAAAGGGGCGCGGGGAACTGCGCAACAGCCCAGCGCACCGCACGGAGCAGCGCACCGCCAGGTGAACGGACCCCGTCAGGCGAAACGGACCCGCCAGGAACCCTCACCGGTAGCGCGCCGCCGCAACCCGCGCATCGAGCGACGCCACCGCCGCCCCCGCAAGGACCAGCGGAGTCCACGCCACCAGGTAGACGAGGTCGTTGCCGTAGTAGTACGGCGTCGTGTTCCAGCTGACGGTGAGCCAAAGGCTGAGGGAAATCAGCGCACCCCCCACCGCGGCCACCCGCGTCAACAGCCCCACCAGCGCCCCGACGCCCACCGCGACCTCACCGAGCGCGATGGCGTACCCGAAGGACACGGGGTCGCCCAACGCGAAGTCCACCAGGGACGGCACCGCCGAGCCGTCCCGGACGTTGCGCATCAGGTCCCCGATCGACCCCACCCCCGTCTCACGGAGGAACGCGTCGTCGGTCAACTTGTCGATCCCGGCGTACACGAAGGTCGCCCCGAGGAACAGCCGCAGCGGGAGCAACGAGTACCGGGCGGCGACGGCCCGCCAGCCGCCGTACCCCCCGTCGTCGTGGGGATCACCCGTGCTGTCGTAGCCCGTCATCGTCGAATGCGCCATCGTGCCGCCGCCTTTCGCGCTCCTGGTCCGGGAGACGTGCGCGAGGGCCGTAGCGGGCCCTCCACCGGACCATACGTACGGAAACGTGGCGTGACTCACTCGCCGGGCGACCGTTTCCGAACCGGAGCGCCCGGGTTCAGCCGTCCGAGCCGGTGCGGTCACCGTTCTCGCGACGGCGACGGCGCAGCAGCATCGTCGCGATCCCGGTCGCCGCGGCGAGGGCCAGACCGCCCCCGACGATCGGCGGCAGCGCGTACCAGGGCAGCTCGGCCTCCCCGGTGGCGTCCGCGAGGAACAGCGCACCGGCCAGCATCAGGACGAGCCCCGCGATCAGCCGGCCCGGCTGGAACTCATGCCGCACGGTCCACCTCCGCCTGTCCGAGGGCGACGTCGAGCGTCAGGGCGAAGGTGCCGGGGTCCTCGGTGGCCCGGACCGGTTCCAGTGTCACGGTCCTCGACCTGCTGGGGGAGACGTCCACGTCGTGCTGTCCCTCGCCGGGCAGTTGGATGTCGCCGAGGGCGACGGTGATCTTCAGGGAGACCCGTACGTCGTCCGGGACGATGATCCTGAGGCGGCCGGCGCCGACGGTGACGTCCGAGGTCACCGTCCGGCCCGCGGCGGGCGACGCCTTGCGCAGGTCCAGGGTGCCGACCCCGGTGCCCAGGTCGTAGCGGGGGGCCACCGCGGCGGCGCTGCCCGGGGCCCAGGTGGTGCGCAGCCAGTGGGTGGTGATCGTGTCGGGCAGGGCGGTCGCCACGCCCAGGAGGACCGCGGTGACCACGGCGAGGACGACCGTCCCCGGGCCCGTGCGCCCGAGGAACGCACTGATCGCGATGCCGAGGCCGAAGATCGCGAGGGCCACCGCGAGACCCGTCTGGAGACTGACCGTCAGCGCGGAGTCCTCCCAGGTCGCCACGGTGGCGAGGGTCCCCGCGGCGGTGGCGGCGGACGTCACCCAACCGCTGATCAGCCGGCCCCCCACCGGCCCCGGACGGCGCCCCGCGGCACCGGGAGCGCCGGCGCCGGACTCCTTGCCGGCAGTGGCGGTCCCGGGCACGGAGTCCGGCGGCGCCCACAGGTAGCCGGTGCTGCCGCCCGGCGAACCGTCCTTGTCGAGCCGGTCCCGCCACCAGGGCCCGGAACCCGGGACGGGCGGCGCCGTCGTCTCCGGCGGAGCGTCGGCCACCGCCTGCGCGGCCAGCGGATCGGGGTCCGGGGTGTCGCGCTGCCGCGACCAGTACCCGGCGCCCGCCAGCAGCAGGGCGAGCGTGGCGCCGGAGGTGATCAACGTGCCGTTGTTCAGCATGGACAGGAACAGCCCGCAGCCGACCAGGGCGAAGACGACCGCGGTGAGGGCGGGGCCGTCGACCCGACCGGTGAGCATCCGACGGGCCTCGCTCTCGTCCTCGCCGTCCAGCGGGACGAACAGCCAGACGAACCCGTAGAAGATGAGGCCCAGACCGCTCGCCACGCTCAGCACCGCGAGGACGACCCGGAAGATCACCGGGTCCATGTCGCAGTGCCGGCCGAGCCCCGCGCAGACGCCGCCGAGCGTCTTGTGCTCGCGGTCGCGCCGGAACCTGGCCGGTGGTCGGTCCGGGGCGTCCGTCGCGCCGCCCGGCCCCGGGCCCGCGGGCCGGGTGGCGTCCTGCTGCTCGGTCATGGGTCCATGGTGACGGTCGCCGCGCCCCGGCGGGACCCGCGGCGACCCTGGTCCGACCCTGATATCCCCCGGGCCGCGGCCTCCGGGACCGCCCGGCGCGGTCCGGCGCGGGGGCGTCAGGGGCGTCAGGGGCGTCTTAGGGTCGGACCCTGATGTTCGGCCGTCGCGGGACGTGTGACGATCGGGGCATGCCCGAAGCAGCGACGGCGACCGTCGACGAACCACGCTCCCCGCGCAAGCTGTACCGGAGCGGCGACGCCCGCCTGCTCGGCGGGGTGGCCCGGGGACTCGCCGGACACCTGGGGCTGCCGGTCGTCTGGGTCCGTCTCGTCTTCGCGGGCCTGCTGACCGCCGACGGGCTCGGCGCGCTGCTGTACGCCGCGTTCTGGTTCTTCGTCCCCCTCGGGGTCGGCGGCGTCGACGCCGAGCGGCCCCCGCCGCTGACCACCGAGGTCTCCGCGGACGGACGGCGCCGCCTGGTGGCCCGCAAGCCCGACAAGGGGCAGATCGTCGCGCTGCTCGCCCTGGTCCTGGTGGCGATGATGTTCGTCAGCAGCGTCGACCTGAGCACCACCGCCAAGGCGTACCTGTGGCCGACGCTGCTGGTCGGCGCGGGCGTCGCCCTGGTCTGGCGGCAGGCCGACAACGCCCGCCGGGCCCGCTGGGCGGAGGCCACCCGCCGCGGCCGCAACCTCGCCCTCGCCCGGTCCGCCGCCGGCGTCCTCCTGGTCGGTACGGGCGTCACCGGCATCTTCGTGCTCCAGGGCTCCGCGGCCCACCTCGGTTCGATCCTCCAGGCGTCCCTCGCCGTCCTCGTCGGCATCGCCCTGCTCGCCGGCCCCTACCTCGTCCGCATGACCCAGGACCTGTCCGAGGAGCGCACCATGCGCATCCGCGCGCAGGAACGCGCCGAGGTCGCCGCGCACGTCCACGACTCGGTGCTGCACACCCTCACCCTGATCCAGCGCAACGCGGAGAACGCCGGCGAGGTCCGCCGGCTCGCCCGCGCCCAGGAACGCGACCTGCGGGCCTGGCTGTACAAGCCGGAGGGCAGCGGGCGGGCCGACGAGGAGGCGGAGGGCCCCGGCAACGTCGCCGACACGGTCCGTCGGCACGCCGCCGAGGTCGAGGACAAACACGGTGTCCCCATCGAGGTCGTCGTCGTCGGCGACTGCGCCCTGGACGACCGACTGACCGCACAGATGCAGGCCGCGAGGGAGGCGATGGTGAACGCGGCCAAGTACGGTGGCGAGGGCGGCGCCGTCCAGGTGTTCGCCGAGGTCGAGGGGGACAGCGTGTTCGTCTCGGTCCGCGACCGCGGCCCGGGCTTCGACCTGGACGCGGTGCCCGCCGACCGGATGGGCGTGCGGGAGTCGATCATCGGCCGGATGCAGCGCAACGGCGGCACCGCGCGACTGCGTGCGGTGCCCGACGGCGGCACCGAGGTCGAGTTGACGATGGAGAGGGCGGAGAGGACGTCATGAGCGACGTGACCGGGGCGAACGAGGGCACGGCGGCGGACGGGCGCCGGGTACGGGTCGTGCTCGTGGACGACCACCGGATGTTCCGCACGGGCGTGCAGGCCGAGATCGGCCGCACCGAAACGACCGGCGTCGAGGTCATCGGCGAGGCCGCCGACGTCGACCAGGCGGTCACCGTGATCACGGCGACCCGACCCGAGGTCGTCCTGCTCGACGTGCACCTGCCCGGTGGCGGCGGCGTCGAGGTGCTGCGCCGCTGCTCCTCCCTGATGTCCGACCCGCAGGCCCCGGTGCGCTTCCTCGCGCTGTCGGTGTCGGACGCGGCGGAGGACGTGATCGGAGTGATCCGGGGCGGCGCCCGCGGCTACGTCACCAAGACGATCACCGGGGCGGACCTGATCAACTCGGTGTTCCGGGTCCAGGAGGGCGATGCGGTGTTCTCCCCGCGGCTCGCCGGGTTCGTGCTCGACGCCTTCGCCTCCACCGACGCCCCGCCGGTCGACGAGGACTTGGACCGGCTGACCCAGCGGGAGCGCGAGGTGCTGCGGCTGATCGCCCGCGGCTACGCGTACAAGGAGATCGCCAAGCAGCTGTTCATCTCCGTCAAGACGGTCGAGTCGCACGTCTCGGCGGTGCTGCGCAAGCTCCAGCTGTCCAACCGCCACGAGCTGACCCGCTGGGCCACCGCCCGCCGCCTGGTCTGACCCCCACGGCCCGGGCTGACCGCCACGGCGGACGGGGTGGTCAGAGGACGCGGGTCGCCCCGGCGAACGGCATCTCGTCCACGGAGGCGATCCGCACCGTGGAGCCCGGCCGGGGCGCGTGGATCATCCGACCGTCCCCGACGTACAGCCCGACGTGGGTGACCCCGGGGTAGAAGAACACCAGGTCGCCCGGGCGCAGTTCGTCGCGCCCCACCCGCCGCCCGGCGTTGACCTGCGTGTACGTGGTCCGCGGGAGGGAAACCCCGGCCGCCCGGTACGCGGCCTGGGTCAGCCCCGAGCAGTCGAAGGCGCGCGGCCCGGTGGCCCCCCAGACGTACGGGCTGCCGATCGCCCGCTGCGCGAACGCGATCGCCGCACGGGCCCGGGCCGAGCCACCGGTGACGGGTGCGACGGGACCGGTGGCCGGCGCGGTGCCGGCGGTGGCCACCCGTTCCCGTTCCGCGGCGGTGAGCCGGGACAGGACCCGCCGCGCCGCACCCAGCTTGTCGGTGACGGCCTTCTTGTGCCGCCGCAGTTCGGCCCGTTGCCGGGTGACGCGGTCCCGCTGGTCGCCGGCCTCCTCCCGCAGCCGCTCCAGCCCCGCCGCCTCCCGCCGGACCTCCTCCACGGCCCGCGCCTGACGGTCGCCCACCCGGTCGGCGAGGGCGGTCCCCGCGAGGTACCGGTCCGGGTCGGCGGACAGCGCGAGCTTCACGCCCGGGTCGATGCCGCTCTCCCGGTACTGGGCCGCGGCGTACGAACCGAGGGTGCGACGGGCGGAGTTCAGCTTGTCGGTGCGGCGCGCGGCCTCGTCCTGGAGCCGTTCGTACGCGCCCTGGGCCGTCCGCGTCCGCTCCTTCACCCCGAGGTACTTCTCGGTCGCCACCTCGGCCTCCCGGTAGAGCCGGTCGACCTCGTCCTTGACCTGCTCCGCCGGGGACCCGGGGTCGGCGCCTGCGGTGCCGTCGAGGACGCCGGTGGTCGCCGTGGCGGCCCCGGCGAGCGCCAGGGTCACGGCCCGGCGCAGCGCCGTGCCGTACGAGGGGCGCTTCCTCGGTTTCTTGCGGTGCGCTGCCACGGGGTGCCGGGTCCTCTCTTCGGGCCGCCCGGGGCGGCGGCCGGCCGGCGGGCGGGGTCGCCGGTGGTGCCCGGCGAGTGCTGGTCAAGGAAGGTATGACGCAAGGTGACGGCCCCATCGCGCATTGTCCTTAGCTGTTCGTGTCGCGCCCGCCCGCTGACCGGACGCGACCGCCGGGAGTGGTGGGTTGATCCCTTTCGGGCAGGTGTGACCGAAGTGGCGGAAGGGGGGTCCCAGGGGAGTGCCCGGTGGTATGGCGGGCGTCGGGAACGTCCTGGTCCGCTTAGGGTCACCTGGCCGGAAGCGAGCGGAACGCCCCGGTTAGAGTCCGCCCCATGGACGTACTCATCCATCTGGTCGTCGGCCTCCACATCATCGGCATCGCCGCGCTGCTGGGCGGGTTCCTCACCCAGATGAAGGCGATGGGCGGGGGCACGGCCCGCTACACCCCCGCGATGCTGCACGGTGCGCTGACCATGCTGGTCACCGGTGTCGCGCTGGTCGGCCTCAACCAGGCCGACGGCAACACCGTCGACAACGTCAAGATCGGCGTGAAGCTGGCGTTGCTCGTGGTGATCCTCGGGCTCGTGTACGTGAAGCGGGACGACGAGGGCGTCGACAAGGGGCTGTTCGCGTTGGTCGGTGGGCTCACCACGGCGAACGTGTTCATCGCAGTGCTCTGGACTTAGTCCCGCGCAGTCTCCCCGCGACCCCTCCCGGTACGTCCCCCTTGGCGGTGCGCTGTCCCGTGCGGGTGCGCGGGGGGTTTGCGCAGTTCCCCGCGCCCCTGATCAGGTGCGTTCACCCGGCGGTGCGCTGCTCGGTCGGGGTGCGTCCTCCTGCTGCGCAGTTCCCCGCGCCCCTTTGATTCGGGTGCGTTCCGCTGGGCGTGCGCGGTCCGGCACGGGTGCGCTGAGCTGTCGCGCAGTTCCCCGCGCCCCTGATCGTCGGGTCGGCTTGGTCGGGGGCTTGCCTGCGGGTTCGTCTGGGTTGCTCGCGCAGTTCCCCGCGCCCCTGTCGGGGCCCGCCTGGCCGCGGCAGCTTGCCGGCGTCCCTGCCGGGCCCGTACCGGGGGCGGACGACAGCGTCGAGAAGCGCCCCAATCCAGGGGCGCGGGGAACTGCGCAACACCGGGACGCACCCTGACCGAACAGCGCACCCCCAGGTGAACGCACCCGATAGAGGGGCGCGGGGAACTGCGCGAATCCCACCGCGCACCTGCACGGGACAGCGCACCTCCAGGTGAACGCACCTGATAGAGGGGCGCGGGGAACTGCGCGGAACAACAGCGCACCCGTACCGAACCCCGTGCCCCCACTGGGACGCACCCGCTGGGGGCGCGGGGAACTGCGCAACACCGGGACGCACCCCGACCGAACAGCGCACCCCCAGCGGAACGCACCCAATCCAGGGGCGCGGGGAACTGCGCGGAACGACGGCGCACCGAGCCGCGCAGCGCACGCCCACCGGGACGCACCCGATCAGGGGCACGGGGAGACGCGGGGATCAGCCCTGGTCGCCGCCCAGGTCCCCGCGGGTCAGCCGCCGCGACTTGCCGAGGAGCCGCCGCACAGCGAACGGATCCTTCGCCGAGCGCCCGACCCCGCGCACCGCATGCGGTGCGCACCACGCACAGCAGCCCTTCCATCGCCGATGAGGTGAATGTGCCATCGTTCGAGCCCTTCTCCAGACGCCCCGCCTTGGGGCCGGCCTGGCTCGAACACCTGCGAAGGGAGGGTCACTACGGGCATGGACGCCATCCTCGCCCATGTGCAGGTCCGTGACCAGCAGGTTCCCGGGACCGGTCCCGGTTGTCGGTGGTGCCGCCTAGACTCGGGAGGCGATGAGCAGCCTTTTCGACGACAACTTCCTCGCGGGACTCCAGCCCCCGCGCCCCGCAGCGGACGAGCAGCCCCCGCCGCCCGAGGACCACGGTCCGGAGGAGATCCCGGACGACCTGTTCGGCGGACGCTTCGACGCCCCGGTGCACCGGGACACGCACTACCGCGACGGCGCCCCGCGCCCCCCGGTGGACCCGGCGTCCCTGCTGGAGGGCCTGAACGACGAACAGCGCGCCGCCGTGGTGCACGCGGGCTCCCCGCTGCTCATCGTCGCGGGCGCCGGCTCCGGCAAGACCCGCGTCCTCACCCACCGCATCGCCCACCTCCTCGCCGCCCGCAGGGCGCACCCCGGCGAGATCCTCGCGATCACCTTCACCAACAAGGCCGCGGGCGAGATGAAGGAGCGCGTCGAGCACCTGGTGGGCCCCCGGGCCGCCGCGATGTGGGTGATGACCTTCCACAGCGCGTGCGTGCGCATCCTGCGGCGCGAGTCGAAGAAGCTCGGTTTCACCTCCTCGTTCTCGATCTACGACGCGGCCGACTCCAAGCGGCTGATGGCCCTGGTCTGCCGCGATCTGGACCTCGACCCCAAGCGGTACCCGCCGAAGTCCTTCAGCGCGAAGATCTCCAACCTCAAGAACGAGCTGATCGACGAGGAGGACTTCGCCGCGCAGGCCGCCGGCACCGACGGCGGGGGAGGCTTCGAGCGGACCCTCGCCCAGGCGTACGCGCTCTACCAGTCGCGGCTGCGCGAGGCCAACGCCCTCGACTTCGACGACCTGATCATGACGACGGTCAACCTGCTGCGCGCCTTCCCGGACGTCGCCGAGCACTACCGCCGCCGCTTCCGGCACGTCCTCGTCGACGAGTACCAGGACACCAACCACGCCCAGTACGCCCTCGTCCGGGAGCTGGTCGGCCCCGCCGGCGGCACCCGCGCCGAGGACGAGCCGCCCCGCGCGGACGAGCTGCCGCCCGCCGAGCTGTGCGTCGTGGGCGACGCCGACCAGTCGATCTACGCCTTCCGCGGGGCCACCATCCGCAACATCCTCCAGTTCGAGGAGGACTACCCGAACGCCAGGACGATCCTGCTGGAGCAGAACTACCGCTCCACGCAGACCATCCTGAGCGCCGCCAACGCCGTCATCGAACGCAACGAGAGCCGCCGCCCCAAGAACCTGTGGACCAACGCGGGCGCGGGCGCGACGATCACCGGCTACGTCGCCGACACCGAGCACGACGAGGCGCAGTTCGTCGCCGACGAGATCGACCGGCTCACCGACGCGGGCGAGGCGAAGGCGGGCGACGTCGCCCTCTTCTACCGCACCAACGCCCAGTCCCGCGTCTTCGAAGAGGTCTTCATCCGCGTCGGCCTCCCGTACAAGGTCGTCGGCGGGGTCCGCTTCTACGAGCGCAAGGAGGTCCGGGACGTCCTCGCGTACCTGCGGGTGCTCGCCAACCCGGAGGACTCCGTACCGCTGCGCCGCATCCTGAACGTGCCCAAGCGGGGCATCGGGGACCGGGCCGAGGCGATGATCGACGCCCTCGCGCAGCGCGAGCGGATCAGCTTCCCGCAGGCCCTGCGCCGGGTGGACGAGGCGTACGGGATGGCCGCCCGGTCCACCAACGCGGTGCGGCGGTTCAACACGCTGATGGAGGAGCTGCGGACCATCGTGGAGTCCGGGGCGGGCCCGGCCACCGTGCTGGAAGCCGTCCTCGAACGCACCGGGTACCTCGCCGAACTCCAGTCCTCCACCGACCCGCAGGACGAGACCCGGATCGAGAACCTCCAGGAACTCGCCGCGGTCGCCCTGGAGTTCGAGCAGGAGCGGGGCGCCGCGGCGGAAGCCGCTGCGGCGGAGGGCGAGGCGGCCGGCCCGACCGGGGGCACCCTTGCCGAGTTCCTGGAGAAGGTCGCCCTCGTCGCCGACTCCGACCAGATCCCCGACGAGGACGACGGTTCCGGCGTCATCACCCTGATGACCCTGCACACCGCCAAGGGCCTGGAGTTCCCGGTGGTGTTCCTCACCGGCATGGAGGACGGCGTCTTCCCGCACATGCGGGCCCTCGGCCAGACGAAGGAACTGGAGGAGGAGCGCCGCCTGGCGTACGTGGGCATCACCCGGGCGCGCGAGCGGCTGTACCTGACCCGCTCCACCCTGCGCAGTGCCTGGGGCCAGCCCTCCTACAACCCGCCGTCGCGGTTCCTGGAGGAGATCCCCGAGACCCATCTGCGGTGGAAGCGGACGGGCGGGGCGGCGCCGTCCGTCTCCGGCCCGGCGGCGGGCATCGCGGGTTCGTTGTCCCGTACGAGGTCACGGACCTCCGCGTCCGGTGCCTCCGGGTTCGCGACCCGACGCGTGTCGGAGAAGCCGGTGATCGCCCTCGCGGTGGGGGACCGGGTCACCCACGACCAGTTCGGGTTGGGCACGGTGGTCTCGTTGGACGGCGTGGACGACAAGGCCACGGCCACGATCGACTTCGGGGACGCCAGGCCGAAGCGGCTGGTGCTGCGGTACGCCCCCGTCGAAAAGCTGTGAAGCCCTGGTCGTTGCAGACGGGGCGGTCCCTCGGGGCCGCCCCGGCGACGAGCGGGGGGGGAAACGATCAGGTGGGGTCGAGGCCGTGGCTGCGGAACCAGGCCAGCGGGTCGACGGGTGACCCGCCGCCCGGACGGACCTCGAAGTGGAGGTGCGGACCGGTGGAGTTGCCGGAGTCGCCGGCGTACCCGATGACGTCGCCCGCCTTCACGGGACCGTTCACGATCCCGTACCGCGACAGGTGGCAGTACCAGGTCTCGGTGCCGTCCTTGGCGGTGACGATGACCATGTTCCCGTACGCGGAGTGGACCTGCGTCCGCACGGTGCCGTCGGTCGCGGCCATCACCGGCGTGCCGTAGCCGACGGGGAAGTCGATGCCCGAGTGCAGGGACATCCAGTTGATGCCGGCCTGGCCGTAGTAGGCGCTGAGCCCGTTCTGCTTCACCGGCAGCATGAACTTGGGCCGCAGCCGCTCCTTGAGCGCGGCGGCCTCGGCGGCCTTCTTGCGGTCCGCCTCCTGCTTGGCCTTGAGGTCGATCCGCTCCTGGGTCCGGCTGGCGCGGTCCGCGAAGTCACCCGCGTCGGCGGAGAGGCCGGCGATCTGGGAGTCGAGCTTGTTGTTGGCGACGGACGGCTTGACCGCGGTCGGGTCCGGCGCGGCGACCGTCTTCTCCTTGCTGTCGCCGTCGCTGGCCATGGTCACCGATGCGGCGGCGATCCCGGCCACGCCCATCACACAGGCGGAGGGCACGGCGACGGTCAGCAGGGCGGAGCGCTTGGCGGGGGGCCGACGGCGGGACCGGGAGGCGGGGGCGGCGCGGCGCGACAGCACGACGGGCGCGACCTCGGGGTGGTGGTGGTCCGCCCCGTCTTCGGCGGGCAGCCCACCGGGCGCGGGGGGTGCGTCGACGGGGACGACCTCGGGCAGGACGGTCGTCGAGGCCGCTTCGGACTCCCCGTAGACGTCGAGCGGACCGCAGATGGTCTCCTGCTGGGCGAAGGCGACCCGTTCGGGTTCCGCGTACGACTCCTGCGGGGCGACGGGCTGTTCGTACTCTGCGTACTCACCGGGCTCGTCGTAGGAAGGCGCCGGGCCGCCGGAGTTCCAGGCGGTGGCGTCGTACGTGCCGGAGTCGTACTCCTGCGCGGCGAAGGTGCGGGTGTCGTACGTGGTCCCCGTGAACTGCTGCGTCTGCCACTGCCCGGTGTCGGCGGCCTCGGGGAGCTGCTGTTCGGGGATGCCGCCGAGCGGGTACGCGGGAACGTCCCAGGTTCCGGTGGTCGTGTAGGAACCGGTGGCCCCGGCGTCGTACGCGTGGTGCTGCGCGGCGTACGCGTCGTAGTTCAGGGAGGCGTGGGTGCCGGTGTCGGCGACCGTGCCCCAGGAACCGGTGTCGTACGCGCCGGTCGTGTCGGCCGGGGCGGCCATGTCCCCGAAGAGGGGGTCGGCGGCGAAGGTGGTGAACGAGGAACTGGAGTGGCCGTCGTACCCCCCGTACCCGCCGTGCTGCGGGCCCTGGTCGTACGACCCGAAGGGGGACGGAGCCGCTTCCTGGGGTGCTGCCGGGGGAGTTGCGGTCCCCGCCGGGTGACGGTCGTTCACCAACTTCTCTTTCGCTCGGAAGCAGGAGCTGGGCTGGGACCTGACGGCGGTGCCGCTGAGGGAGCGGGCCCAGGGGGCGGAACAGTGCGGCGACTGTACCCGGCGGTATGCGGGCGCGACAATCTTCGTCGGGCTTCCTGGGGTGGGGAAACGGGCATTCAGCCGCCTTTTGACGGGGCCTCGACGGAGCCTTGGTCGTGCGTTCGAACGGCGTTCGATTCGCAGAAGCCAAGGGGGTTGCGCGCCCCGGCGGTTCGGGGATGGGAGCGCGTTGGGGTGTTGGAGGGTGGTGTGGAGTGCGCGGGGGGCGCTTGTGGTGCGGTGACACCCGTGTCGGCCCGGGGGTCGGCGGGTCGCCGGCGTCTCGGCCGACGTCTCCGTCGGATGGCGGGGATCAGGCAGCGGTGCGACCGTCGGCGCCACGGTTGCCGGAACGGGGTGTGACGTCGGTTACATTTCCATGGGGGTGTCGTCGGGGTGCGCGGGCGTGCCGCGTGCGGTCGGCGGCTCCGTCGTCGGGATCGTCACCGTCGAGAGCCGCCCGGACGCCCGCCGTGACCGTCGGGTGGACGGGGAGGGCGAGGTGGCCGACCCCGCTGACGCGCACCGCGCGGGCGAGCAGGTCCGGATGGTCCAGACGGGCCGTCTCCAGGGGGTCCATCACCTGGTCCAGATCGCTCCAGAAGCTCACGAAGCGGGTCCGGCAGCCCGGTGCCGGTAGGGCCAGCTCCGCGATCACCTCGGAGTCCGGCCGCATCTGTCGCACCACCGGGTGCAGGTCCATCAACGGCACGGCCCGGGTCCCGGCGTGCGGAGTCCCCAGCGTCACCACGGTCCGCACCCGGGCGTCACCGCCGAGCCGCTGGACGTAGTAGCGGGCGATCAGTCCGCCCAGGCTGTGTCCGACGAGGTCCACCTCCGCCCGACCCGTGCGGGCGCACAGTTCCTCGACGTACCGGCCCAGGTTTTCGGCGGCGGTCCGGATGTCGCAGGTCAGCGGCGAGTGGTTCAGTGCCTCGACCTGCCGCCCGTGCCGCCCGAGCACCCGTCGCAACAGGACGAACACGGAGCGGTTGTCCACGAAGCCGTGCAGCAGGACCACCGGGGGGCCCGGGTCCGTCCGGCCGGGCGCGTCGGACCGTCCGTCGTGGGAGTCGTGGGAGTCGTGGGAGTCGCGGGAGTCGCGGGGGAGCGGCGGTGCGGGGAGGGGGGTCGGTCGGTCGTCGGGCGGGACCTCGGGCGGGCCGTCGGGGACGTCGGGCCCGTCCGAGGAGCGGGTGAGGGCGCCGCGCCGTTCCTGGACCAGCCCCGAGGGGTAGAGCAGGAGGTGCCCGGCGAGCACCGCGGCCTCCAGCGCCGTGGCCTTGAGCAGGCCGGCCCGGGTGAGCGCGGCGCGCTCCGCACCGGCCGGGGGCAGCGGGAACGGCAGTCGCAGCAGGGAGAGCGAGACCGGGAGGAACGGCAGCGGCGGCAGGCCCCGACCGGGGGGCGCCGGCTGCTCGCCCAGTGCCAGGGCGCGGACCAGCGGCAGGCACCGGAGCAACGGCGGGGACAAGGGCCCCGTGCGGGTCACCTTCATCGGCGGACCTCCCGTCGGCACCCGGGGGACGGCTCTGTCCCCGGACGCCCTCAGGGGAACCCGGCGCCGTCCCGTCCGCCCCGCGCCCGGCTCGGCGCAGACGACCGTACGGCGTGCGGCCCGTTCCCCACCGCCGGTCCGCGTGGCTCGCGGTCCCGGGGGAGCGGGGGGAGCGGTGCGTGCCGTGGCTCCCGCGCGCCCGCTGCCGGGGCGGCCCTCGTGGGTGGCCGCGGTGACGGACGCGGTGAACGTGTCCCACGGTGTGATTTCCCCCTCGGTCGGCATCGCGAAACTGCCGGCCCTCGGGCGCCCGGGATAACGTTCGTTCACTGACCGGGCCCGTGGGGCCGGGGGCACCGGCCCCGCACGGCGGGAACCACCGTCGTGCACACGGCGGGTGACCGTGGGTACATGCCCGTCGGGCGGGTTCGTTCTCGTACGTACTGGGAGGCAGTGATGGGTGTGGCAGCCGGGCCGATCCGTGTGGTCGTCGCCAAGCCGGGGCTCGACGGTCATGACCGGGGGGCGAAGGTCATCGCACGGGCGCTGCGGGACGCCGGTATGGAGGTCATCTACACCGGGCTCCACCAGACCCCGGAGCAGGTCGTCGCCACGGCGATCCAGGAGGACGCCGACGCGATCGGCATGTCCATCCTGTCCGGCGCCCACAACACCCTCTTCGCCCGGGTCATCGAACTGCTCCGGGAGCGCGACGCGGAGGACATCCTGGTCTTCGGCGGCGGCATCATCCCCGAGGCCGACATCGCCCCGCTCAAGGCGCTCGGCGTCGCCGAGATCTTCACCCCCGGTGCCACCACCACCTCCATCGTGGACTGGGTGCGGGCGAACGTCCGCCAGTCCGCCGGGGCGTGACCGAGGTCTCCGGGTGGCCCCGGCCCGCCCGGCGCGGGCCCGCGCCGGTGTCCCGTGCGGGTGCGCGGTGGTTGCTCGCGCAGTTCCCCGCGCCCCTATCGGGGCCCGTGCTGAGGCCGTGTCGGGGAACGGCGACGGTGAGGGGCGCCCCGTCAGGGGCGCGGGGAACTGCGCGAGCAAGCACGACGCACCCGCAGGGAAGACTGGCGGCGGGCCCGCGCCGGGTCACGGGGCGTCCGGAGACAGTTCGGCCAGCATCACCGCACGCAATTCCAAGGTGCCCAGCAGGCGTTGGAAGGACTCCGCCCAGTAGCCGCCCGCGCCGGGAGCCGCGTCCTCCGACTCGTCCGGAGTCGCCGTCAACCCGGTCAGCCGCTCCCCTTCGGCGGGGTCGAGGCACCGCTCCGCCAACCCCATCACCCCGCTGAAGCTCCACGGGTAACTCCCCGCGTCCCGAGCGATGTTCAGCGCGTCGACCACCGCCCGGCCGAGCGGCCGGGACCACGGGACCGCACAACCGCCGAGCAACTGGAACGCCTCCGAGAGGCCGTGCGTCGCGATGAACCCGGCGACCCAGTCGGCCCGCTCCCCGTCGCCGAGCACGGCCAGCAGCTTCGCCCGCTCCGCCAGGGACACCGCGCCGGGGCCGCCCGCGCCCGGTGCGGCGGGGGCGCCGAGCAGCCCCCGGGCCCAGTCGGCGTCCCCCTGCCGGACCGCCGCCCGGCACCACGCGGCGTGCAGGTCGTCGCGCCAGCCCTCGGCCGCCGGGAGCGCGAGCACCGCCCGGGCGTCCGGCACGCCCAGGCGCCCCGGCCAAGTGGCGAGCGGGGCGGCCTCCACCAGCTGGCCCAGCCACCAGGACCGTTCGCCCCGGCCCGCCGGGGGTCTCGCCAGGACGCCGTCGCGTTCCATGTCCGGGTCGCACGTCCGCGGCGCCGTCACCACGATCCCGGCGGGCCCTCCCTCGGAGGCGGAGGCTGGGGCGGGGGAGGGGACCACGCACGCCGCGGCCCGCTGTGCCATCCGCGCGGCGAGCGCCGAGCCGGGCAGCGCCGCGAGGAGGTCGGCCGCCGTCGCCCGGACGTTGCGGCTGCGGTCGGCCAGGGCCACCTCCAGGAACGGTTCGTCGGCCGGAGCGAGCCCCGCGCGGAACGCATCGAGGAACATCAGCCGGTCCTCCGCGCGTTCGGCGTCCCAGGTGCTGCGGAGCAGGGCCCGGGCGGCGGCCGGATCGTGGCCGCGCACCGTGTCGAGCAGGGCGGCCCGTTCGGCGAACAGGCCCTCCCGCCAGACCCGGGCCACCGCCTGCGGGTCGTCGACGGACGGCAGCGACGACCCGGGGCCCGGGGCGGCGCGCAGCACGAAGCGCCACCGCGGGTTGAGCCCGGCCAACCACCGGGCACGGGGACCCGCGTACCCGAGGACCGCGGGGCGCAGGTCCGTACGGGAGCGGGCCGCGTCCAGCAGATCGGGCAGCAGCTCCGGCGGGGGTGCGTAGCCGTGCGCGTTCGCAGCGGTGAGCCACTGGGGGAGCAACTCGGTGAGATCCGGTGCGGCGGCCCGGCGCGCCGCGCCGACCGTTCGTGGGCGGTCCGCGAGCAGCGTCGCCAATCGGTGCGCCGCCTCGCGCGGGGTCGGTGGTCGGGGGTCCGCGGGCGCGGGCCCGGGCAACGGGGCTCCCGTCGCGGGGGTCAGGCCCGCTCGGCGTCGGAGGACCTCCTCGGCGGCTGCGTCCAACAGGCCCCACGGGCCCGGCGTCACATCCGGGACCTCCCGGCGTGCGGTGCCGAGCAGTGCGGCCACGATCCAGTCGTCCCACTTGCCGCTCACCGGATCACCTCCCGTCCGTGTCTTTCCTGCGGGTGCGTCGTGCTTGTTCGCGCAGTTCCCCGCGCCCCTGACGGGGCGCCTCATCGCCATCCGCCCCCAACACGCCCCCCCGGGTATGGCCCCCGGCACGGGCCCCGATAGGGGCGCGGGGAACGGCGCGAGCAACCCCGACGCACCCGCACGGGACAACGCACCCGCAGGGGGACGCACCCAAGGGGCGCGGGGAACTGCGCGAGTAACCACCGCGCACCCGCAGGGAAGGACGCACCGTCTGGGGTCAGGCGAGCGATACCACCGGCCCGTCACGGGCCCAAGCGCTGAGCGGTCGCAGACCCCCGTGCCCCAGTTCACCGAACACGGTGACCGCCGAGCCCCCCGCGAGGGAGACCAGCCGCCACAGCCCCGCGCCGCCCAGGAACCCGGAGGTCAGCGGCAACGCCCGCCCGGTCCCCGGATCGACCACCTGCCCGAGGTCCCCCACCAGCACCGGGACCACCCCCGCGACCGTCACCGCCCGGTGCTCCGCCCAGGGATCGGCCGCCACGCCCGCCCCGTACGCCGCGACCGCCTCCGCCACCCGCACCCCGGCCGGCAGCGCGAGGTCGTGCGACGGGCCCGTCACCACGGCGTCCGCCCCCAGGTCCACCCGCGACCGGCCCGCCCCCGGGTACGGGACGGCCGCGGCCTCCACCACGCCCCCGACCGGGAGGGACAGCGCGGGCGGCCGCCCGGCCGCCCCGTACGACAGCACCAGGGCCGTCCGCCCGGACCGCGCCCCGTGCACCCAGATCCGCCGGGTCGTCAACGGGGGCTCCACCGTGTCGTACTGCGCCAGCACCGACCACCGGTCCGGCACCGGCTCCCCCTCCGGCGCGCACGGCAGCCCGACCCGCATCCGCACCGTGGCCGCGAGGTCCCCCGGCAACGCGTCCCGACGCAACCAACCCCGGGCCAACAGGTGCAACAGCGCGCACTCCTCCAGCATCCGCACCGGCCACCCCGGACCCGAACCGGCGAGCGCGGCCAACTCCCGCGCCCGGGCGGCCAACCCCGGCGCCTGCGCATCGACCATCCGGGCCGCCGTCTCCTCCCAGAACGCCCGCCCCTCCCGTTCGGCCGCCGCCAGCCCGCCGCGCAACACGTCGGCGAGCCGCCGCTCCAACTCCTCGGCCCCGGCCGTCACCCGGGCCTCCCGCCGCACCGCCCGCCGGCCCGCCGCGGCCCGGGCCGCCCCCCTCGCGTCCGTCATCGCACCCACCCCCTGCCCAGCCATGTCACCGAAGGTAGGCCCTCCCACTGACAACCGCCCCTGACCTGCGAGTTCACCCTCCATCGAGGCCGCTGTCAGTGGCGTGGTGCACGGTGGACACCGGATCAGAACCGTCGATCTGGAGGGGGAACGCCGATGTCCGTGTCCGCGCCCACACCCACGCCGTCCGTCCGGTCGGGCACGGAAGGCACCGAGGGAGCAGCAGGGCCCGCGAGGACGGACGGATCGGCCGCACGGGTGCTGAGACCGCACGCCGAACACGCCTTCGCGGCCGAACTCGGCGCGCTGGCCGCCCAGGACGACCGCCCGCGCCCCGAACGCTGGCGGCTCTCCCCCTGGGCCGTCGCCACCTACCTGCTCGGCGGCACGCTCCCCGACGGCACCGTCATCACCCCCAAGTACGTGGGCCCGCGCCGCATCGTCGAGGTCGCCGTCAGCACGCTCGCCACCGACCGGGCGCTGCTCCTGCTCGGGGTGCCGGGCACGGCGAAGACCTGGGTGTCGGAACACCTCGCGGCGGCCGTCAGCGGGGACTCCACGCTGCTCGTCCAGGGCACCGCGGGCACCCCGGAGGAGGCGATCCGCTACGGCTGGAACTACGCCCGGCTGCTCGCCCACGGCCCCCGGCGCGACGCCCTCGTCCCCAGTCCCGTGCTGCGGGCCATGGCCGAAGGCGCCACGGCCCGGGTCGAGGAGTTGACCCGCATCCCCGCCGACGTGCAGGACTCGCTGATCACGATCCTCTCCGAGAAGACCCTCCCGATCCCCGAACTGGGCGAGGAGGTCCAGGCCGTCGGCGGGTTCAACCTCATCGCCACCGCCAACGACCGGGACCGCGGCGTCAACGACCTGTCGAGCGCGCTGCGCCGCCGCTTCAACACGGTCGTCCTGCCGCTGCCCGCAAGCGCCGAGGACGAGGTCGAGATCGTCACCCGGCGGGTCGAACAGCTCGGCCGCGCCCTCGACCTGCCGTCGGCACCGGACGGCGCCCTGGAGATCCGACGCGTCGTCACGGTCTTCCGCGAACTGCGCGGCGGGATCACCGCGGACGGGCGGACGAAGGTGAAGTCCCCGAGCGGCACCCTCTCCACCGCCGAGGCGATCTCGGTCGTCACCCAGGGCCTCGCGCTGGCCGCCCACTTCGGCGACGGGGTGCTGCGCCCCGCCGACGTCGCCGCCGGACTGCTGGGGGCGGTGGTCCGCGATCCGGCCGCCGACCGGACCGTCTGGCGGGAGTACCTGGAGACGGTGGTCCGCGAACGCGAGGGCTGGGCCGACCTCTACCGCGCCTGCCGAGAGGCGGACGGATGACCGGACGTCCGGCCCCCGGCCGCGTGGGGCCCGCCGGGCCGCTGCTGCTGGGCGTGCGGCACCACGGCCCCGGTTCGGCGCGGGCCGTGGCGGCGGCCCTGGACGCGGCCGGACCGCGCGCCGTGCTCATCGAGGGCCCGCCCGAGGCGGACGCGCTGCTGCCGCTCGCCGCGGACCCGGCGATGCGGCCCCCGGTGGCCCTGCTCGCCCATGCGCTGGACGGGCCCTCCGCGTCCTCGGGGGCCTCCGTGCCCTACGAGTGCTGGCCGTTCGCCGACTTCTCCCCGGAGTGGGTCGCCCTGCGCTGGGCGTTGCGGCACGGGGTTCCGGTCCGGTTCATCGACCTCCCGGCCGCCCACTCACTGGCCCGCTCCGTCCCCGGTGCGGACGCAGCCGGGGGAGCGCCGGCGCCGCAGCACGCCGACCCCCTCGCCGTCTTGGCGGGGCTCGCCGGGTACGAGGACGCGGAGCACTGGTGGGAGGACGTCGTGGAACACCGGGGCACCACCGCCACGAACCAGTCCACCCCGTCCACCCAGTCCACTCCGTCCACCCCGTCCGATCCGTCCGACCCCCGCGCTCCGTTCGCTCCGTTCGAAGCGCTCGCCGAAGCCATGACCGCGCTCCGCGAGGCGCCCCCCGACGCGGACACCGCCGACGCCGGCACCGACCCGGGGCACGTCGACGACTGGGACCTGATCCGCGAGGCCCACATGCGGCTGCGCCTGCGGGCCGCCCGGCGCGAGTTCGGGGACGACGTGGCCGTGGTGTGCGGCGCCTGGCACGTGCCCGCCCTGGCCGCCAGCGTCACGGTCGCGGCGGACCGGGCCCGACTGCGCGGACTGCCCAAGGTCAAGGCGGAACTGACCTGGGTGCCGTGGACCCACCGCAGGCTCGCCCAGGGCGGCGGCTACGGCGCGGGCATCGAGTCCCCCGGCTGGTACGGGCACCTGTTCCGGTGCGTCGACCGTCCCGTGGAGCGTTGGTTGATCGAGGTCGCCGGCCTCCTGAGGGACGAGGGCCGGACCGTCTCGCCCGCACACGTCATCGAGGCGGTGCGGCTCGCCGGGACCCTCGCCGCACTGCGCGGCCGTCCGCTGCCCGGCTTGCCGGAGACCCTGGACGCCGCGCGCGCCGTGATGTGCGACGGCTCGGACGTCCCGCTGGCCCTGGTCCACGACCGGCTCGTGGTCGGGGACGTCCTCGGACGGGTGCCCGACGGGACGCCCGCCGTGCCGCTCCAACGGGACCTCACCCGGCTCCAGCGCCGGCTGCGGCTCACCCCGGAGGCGGGGGACCGGGAGCGCCACCTCGACCTGCGCAACGACACCGACGCGGCCCGCAGCCGGCTGTTGCACCGGCTGCGCCTGCTCGGCGTGGCCTGGGGGGAGCCGTCCGACACCCCCGGCTCCACCGGAACGTTCCGGGAGGGCTGGCGGCTGCGGTGGGAACCGGAACTGTCGGTGCGGGTCGCCGAGGCCGGCGTCTGGGGGACCACGGTGCGCGACGCCGCGACCGCGCGGGCCCGGGCGGACGCGGTGTCGGCCGGGCACCTCGCGGACGTCACGGTGCTGGCCGAACGCTGTCTGCTCGCCGGGCTCGGGGACGCGCTCCCGGTGGTGGTGCGGGTCCTCGCCGACCGGGCCGCCCTCGACACGGACGTCGGCCGGCTCGCCGCGGCGCTGCCCGCCCTGGTCCGTTCGGTGCGGTACGGCGATGTCCGGGGCACCGGGACCGGGGCGCTGCGGAAGGTCGCCGAGGGCCTGGCCGACCGGATCTGCGTCGGCCTGCCGTCCGCGTGCGCCTCGCTGGACGAGGAGGCCGCCGCCCGGATGTGCGGCCACCTGGAGGCGGTGCACGGCGCGGTGCGACTACTCGCCGAGACGCCCGAGACGCCCGAGACGCCCGAGACGCCCGAGACGCCCGAGATAGCAGCAGCCGCTCCCGTCGCCCCCGGCCCGCTGACCCGCTGGTACGCCGTGCTGCGCGTGCTCGCCGCCCGGCACACGGTGTCCGCTACGGTCCGGGGCCGTGCGGCCCGCGTCCTGCTGGACGACGGGGAACTGTCCGAGGACGGGGCGGCCCGGCTGATGGGGCTCGCCCTGTCGCCCGGCACCCCGCCCCGCGAGGCCGCCGCCTGGCTGGACGGATTCCTCGGCCAGGGCCCCGCCGGCGGTCTGCTCCTCGTCCACGACCAGCGGCTGCGGAACCTGGTCGACGGCTGGCTGTGCGCGGTCCCGGCGGAGGCGTTCACGGACGTGCTCCCGCTGCTCCGCAGAACGTTCTCCGGATACGGACCCGCGGTCCGCCGCACCCTGGGCGAACTGGTGCGCGGACGACCTCGGGCCGCGACGACGACCACGGGCCCCGACGGTTTCGGTCCGGAGGCCGACCCGGCCCGGTCCGCCGCGGTGCTGCCGGTGCTGGCCCTGCTCCTCGGCGCCCCGGCGCCCGCCGCCCCGCCCGGACCGACGGGCGACCGTTCCCCCACCCACCCCGAGACCGCCCCGCACCCCGAGACCGCCCCGCACTCCGAGGAGGCCCCCGCATGACCGCAGCGACCGGCGGAGGAACCCCGGACCACCGCGAACGGGGTCCGGCGGCCGACGAGCGGGCCAGACGCTGGCGACTGGTCCTCGGCGCGGCGGCCGACGGCCCGGGCCCCCCGCTCCACGGCCGGGACGCGGCGATGGACGGCGCCCTCGCCGCCCTCTACGAGGCCCCCGCCGCGGACCCGGGCACCGGCGGCGACCGCTCCGGCGGGCTCGGCGCCTCGGCCCCGTCCGTGGCGCGCTGGCTGGGGGACATCCGTACGTACTTCCCGTCCCCGGTGGTGCAGGTCATGCAACGGGACGCCCTCGACCGGCTCGGGCTGTCCGCGCTGCTGCTGGAACCGGAACTGCTCGAAGCGGTGGAGGCCGACGTCCATCTGGTGGGCACGCTGCTGTCGCTGCACCAGGCCATGCCGGAACGGACCCGACAGACCGCCCGTACGGTCGTCCGCACGGTCGTGACGGAGCTGGAGCAACGCCTCGCGACCCGGACCCGGGCCGCCGTCAAGGGCGCCCTCGACCGGAGCGCCAAGGTGCGTCGGCCCCGCCACCGCGACATCGACTGGAACCGCACGATCGCCGCCAACCTGAAGCACTACCTCCCCGAACACCGCACGGTGGTGCCCGAGCGACTGGTCGGCCACGGGCGGTCCGCCCAGTCGCTCGCCAAGGAGGTGATCCTCTGCGTCGACCAGTCGGCGTCGATGGCGGCCTCGGTCGTCTACGCGTCGGTGTTCGGCGCGGTGCTGGCGTCGATGCGGTCGCTCGCCACCCGGCTCGTGCTCTTCGACACCTCCGTGGTCGACCTGACCGGGGAACTGCACGACCCGGTCGACGTGCTGTTCGGCGCCCGGCTCGGCGGCGGCACCGACATCAACCGGGCGCTCGCCCACTGCCAGCGGCACCTCACCCGGCCGGCCGACACGGTGGTCGTCCTGATCTCCGACCTGTACGAGGGCGGGGTCCGGGGCGAACTGCCGAAGCGGGTGGCGGCGATCAAGGCGTCGGGGGCGCAGTTCGTGGCACTGCTGGCGCTGTCCGACGAGGGCGCGCCCGCGTACGACCGGGAGCACGCGCGGGCGCTCGCCGCGCTCGGCGTCCCCGTCTTCGCCTGCACGCCCGAGGCGTTCCCCGAGGTGATGGCCGCCGCGATCGAGCGCAGACCCCTGCCGGTGCCCGCCGACTAGGAACCGCTGCGCGCCGTGCCCACGGGGTCCGGCCGGCCGCACACCCGCCGCTCGTGGTGGGTCGGGTCTCGTGAATCACACGCCTCCCACGTGCCCCACTGGGCCTTGTGACTGTTATCACCGCCCCCGGACCACCCGAGATTCAAGGTCCCCCGTCAGTCGGGGATAACCTGCGAGACGGACATGCCGCGTACCCGGCCGACCGTGTGCGCCCCCCAAGTGACCGCGGAGTCACGTTGCCCCTCGCGGCACGCCCACGCAGACAACGAACCGCGAGACCACGATAGGGACGGACGCGCGTGGACCTGTTCGAGTACCAGGCGAGGGACCTCTTCGCCAAGCACGGTGTACCGGTGCTGGCCGGTGAAGTCATCGACACGCCTGAGGCGGCGCGCGAAGCGACCGAGCGACTGGGCGGCAAGTCCGTCGTCAAGGCGCAGGTGAAGGTCGGCGGCCGCGGCAAGGCGGGCGGCGTCAAGCTGGCCGCGACGCCGGACGAGGCCGTCGCCCGCGCGACGGACATCCTCGGCCTCGACATCAAGGGCCACACGGTCCACAAGGTGATGATCGCCGAGACCGCGCCCGAGATCGTCGAGGAGTACTACGTTTCGTACCTCCTCGACCGCACCAACCGGACCTTCCTCGCCATGGCGTCGGTCCAGGGCGGCATGGACATCGAGGAGGTCGCGGAGAAGACCCCCGAGGCCCTCGCCAAGGTGCCCGTCGACGCCAACAAGGGCGTGACCATCGAGGCCGCCCGCGCGATCGTCGCCCAGGCGAAGTTCCCGGCCGAGGTCGCCGAGCAGGTCGCCGAGATCCTGGTGACGCTGTGGGACACCTTCAAGGCCGAGGACGCGCTCCTGGTCGAGGTCAACCCGCTGGCCAAGGTCGCCGAC
Organism: Streptomyces sp. NPDC005955; assembly: GCF_042871255.1. Classification (NCBI taxonomy): domain Bacteria; kingdom Bacillati; phylum Actinomycetota; class Actinomycetes; order Kitasatosporales; family Streptomycetaceae; genus Streptomyces; species Streptomyces sp. NPDC005955. The sequence goes on from NZ_JBIAIF010000007.1 coordinate 334,133, forward strand.
GGCCGGGTCATCGCCCTCGACGGCAAGGTCTCCCTGGACGCGAACGCCGAGTTCCGTCAGCCGGGGCACGCAGCCCTGGAGGACAAGGACGCGGCCGACCCGCTGGAGGCCGCGGCCAAGGCCAAGAACCTCAACTACGTCAAGCTGAACGGCGAGGTCGGCATCATCGGCAACGGCGCGGGGCTCGTGATGAGCACCCTCGACGTCGTCGCGTACGCCGGTGAGAACCACGGCGGCGTGAAGCCCGCCAACTTCCTCGACATCGGCGGCGGCGCCTCCGCGCAGGTCATGGCGGACGGTCTGGAGATCATCCTGGGCGACCCGGACGTCAAGTCCGTGTTCGTCAACGTCTTCGGTGGCATCACCGCCTGTGACGAGGTCGCCAACGGCATCGTCCAGGCCCTCCAGCTGCTCAAGGACAAGGGCGAAGAGGTCTCCAAGCCGCTCGTCGTGCGCCTCGACGGCAACAACGCGGAGCTGGGTCGCAAGATCCTGTCCGACGCCAACCACCCGCTGGTGCAGCGCGTGGACACCATGGACGGAGCGGCCGACAAGGCCGCCGAGCTCGCGGCTGCGAAGTAAGGGACGAGGTTCTCACAGCCATGGCTATCTTCCTCACCAAGGACAGCAAGGTCATCGTCCAGGGCATGACCGGGGCGACCGGCATGAAGCACACCCGCCTCATGCTCGGTGACGGCACCAACGTCGTCGGCGGGGTGAACCCGCGCAAGGCGGGCACCTCGGTCGACTTCGACGGCACCGAGATCCCCGTCTTCGGCTCGGTCAAGGACGCGATCGACAAGACCGGCGCCGACGTCACGGTCATCTTCGTCCCGGAGAAGTTCACCAAGGACGCGGTCGTCGAGGCGATCGACGCCGAGATCCCGCTCGCCGTGGTGATCACCGAGGGCATCGCGGTGCACGACTCGGCGGCCTTCTGGGCGTACGCGGTCGAGAAGGGCAACAAGACCCGGATCATCGGCCCGAACTGCCCCGGCATCATCACCCCGGGCCAGTCGAACGTCGGCATCATCCCCGGCGACATCACCAAGCCGGGTCGCATCGGCCTGGTCTCGAAGTCCGGCACGCTGACGTACCAGATGATGTACGAGCTGCGCGACATCGGCTTCACCACCGCCGTCGGCATCGGTGGCGACCCGATCATCGGCACCACGCACATCGACGCGCTCGCCGCGTTCCAGGACGACCCCGAGACCGAGCTGATCGTCATGATCGGCGAGATCGGTGGCGACGCCGAGGAGCGGGCGGCCGACTTCATCAAGGCCAACGTCACCAAGCCGGTCGTCGGCTACGTGGCCGGCTTCACCGCGCCCGAGGGCAAGACGATGGGCCACGCCGGCGCCATCGTCTCCGGTTCCTCCGGCACGGCGCAGGCCAAGAAGGAGGCCCTGGAGGCCGCTGGCGTCAAGGTCGGCAAGACCCCGACCGAGACGGCGACCCTGGCGCGCGAGCTGCTGAAGTAGTTCCCGCTCAGCTGGCGCACAGCACGGCCGGTGGGCCGCACCCTCACGGGGTGCGGCCCACCGGCCGTTGTGGGCACCGCTCAGCGCAGCTCGGGATGGGTCCGGTACGGGCCGCGGCGGGGGGCCTCGCGGAGCAGGTCGCGCAGGGCCAGCCGCTCGCCCGTGAGCGGACCGGGACCCATCCGCGGCGGAACGCCCCGCACGCTCTCCGGCGGGGCCTCGGGCGGCTCGTACGCGGTCGGCGCGGTGCGCAGGGTCAGCGCCGTCGCCCCGAGGATCAGCACGGTGAACGCGATGGCCGTCCGGGTCCAGAACCGGGTGCGGCGCTCGCAGTCCTCCCGGATCGTGCCCACCCGGGGCGGTTGCAGCTTCTCGCCGCGCGCCAGCCGGTCGAGGCCCTGGTGCAGCGCGGTCGGATCGCCCAGCCCGGGCACGCGCTCGGCGACGCTGCGGCGGGCGTTCGTCAGCCGGTGCGCCGTCGCCGGGGTGCTCGCCTCGGTCTCCGCCGCGGTCTCCGGCAGGTCCAGCCCGACGCCGTCGTACAACAACAGCGTCCGACGGTGGGCGGGCGGCAGCTCCAGCAGCGCGCTCAGCAGCGCACGGTCGTCGGGGTGCGCCGGGGGCGGCTCGGGCTGACGGTGCGCCCGCCGGAACCGGTGCCAGGGCGACATCGCGTACTCGTACGCGGCGGCCCGCACCCACCCCGCCGGGTCCCGGTCCACGGCGACCTCCGGCCACCGCTGCCACGCCTGGTGGAACGCCCGCTCCACCGACTCCCGGGCGAGCGTCCGCCGCCCGGTGAGCAGATACGCCTGACGCACCAGTGCGGGGGCGCTGTGCCCGTACAGCTGGTCGAACGCCTGGGTGGCGGTGAGTCCGTCGGCGCGCTCGGCGACGACCACGGAACCGTCGGCCGCGTGCCGGCGCCCGAACGGGCCCGTCACGGGCAGGGGCTGGGCGATGGCGTTCACGGGTGACTGCCCTCCGGGCGGTGCGTGACTGTGGTGGCGGACCTGGCCCGCGAGCGGGGGCGCGGTGGAGCGCGGGGGCGCGGTGCCGGGGCGGCGCCCGTGGGCGGGCGGCCGGGTGGGTGCGCGGGGCGGCGCGGGCGCTCGGGACGGCGTGGTGGGCGCCCGGGGGGAGGCCCGCCGCTCCGCCGCCCCGCCGACCGCCTCGACCGCCCCGGCCGCCCGAAGCGTCTCGACCGTCTCGCTCGCCTCGACCGCCTCGACCGTCTCGGCCGTCTCCGTCGGGTACGGCCGATCGGGTGCGGTGAGTTCGGCCCGGAGCTCCGCCAGCAGGGTCGCGTACGCGTGACGCTTGCGACCGCGCGGGTCGGTCCGGCCCGTTTCCCAGGACCGTACGGTCTCCCGGGTGACCCCCACCCGGGCGGCCACCTGCTCCTGGGTCAGCGCTCCCGCCTCGCGCAGCCGGCGCCGCTCCTTCGGCGGGGGCAGGGCGGCGGAGGGCCGGCTCACCACGGGTGCCCCGTCCTGGGGCGGGCCGACCGCGCGTACGCCGTCCCCGAACAGAAGCCGGGCCACCGATCAGAAAAGAACATAAAAGTATCTTGAGCGACACATCCGGTAATCGCTCGTTACGCGAAGAAAGCGCGTGTCGTTGGGAGCATGGCGCGCGTGACCCGGAGCACCCCCCACGCCCTCACCGCGCCCCTGCCCGTACCGGCAGCACCCCCGCCCGTGCCCGCGCCCGCCTCGGAACCCGTACCGGAGCCCGCCCCGGCGCCCTCCCTGCTCGCCGGGGTCCGGGAACGGGCCCCGGCCTTCGGCTCCTGCATGCTGACCGGAGCGGCGGCGGCCGGGCTGGGCCTCGCCTGTCTCGCCGTGCTGGTCCTGGCCCTGTGGAGCAGCTCGCCGTACCCGGACAGCGGCCCCCAGGGCGCGCTGCACACGGCTGCCGGCGTCTGGCTCCTCACCCACGGCGCCGACCTGGTCCGCACCGACACGCTCACCGGGGCCGCCTCACCCGTCGGCCTCACCCCCCTGCTGCTGGCCGTGCTGCCCGCGTGGCTGGCCCACCGGGCCGGCCGCGACGCCGCGCGGTCCGGACCGGGCGGCGTGGCGACGGTCTGGTCCGGGGTGGTCGCCGGCTACCTCCTGGTCGCGGTGGTCGCCGCCGGGTACGCCTCCGGCGGCGACCTGCGGCCCTCCTGGCTGAGCGGAGGCGTCTGGATCCCCGCACTGGTCGGGCCCGCCGCCGCGGCCGGCATCTGGACCGCGCACGGGCGACCGCGTCCCACCTGGCCGCCGACCGGGTCCGGCCGGGCGGCCCACTTCCCGCTGCTCCGCGGCGACGGGCGGGGCGCCGCCTGGCGCAAGCACCTGTGGTCGGGGGCGCTCGTCGGGTGGACCGGAGCGCTGGTGCTGGTGGGCGCCGGCGCGCTCGTCGTCGGTGCGTCGCTGCTGTGGCACGGGGACGCGGTCCGCGCCTCGTTCCCCGGGCTCACCGACGGGTGGTCCGGACAGTTCACGGTGCTCCTGCTGGCGCTGGCGCTGGTGCCGAACGCCGCGGTGTGGGCGGCGGGGTACGGGCTCGGGCCCGGGCTGCTGCTCGGTTCCCCGGTGCCCGTCGGTCTCCTCACCTCCGGGTACGCCGGTCCGCTGCCGCCGTTCCCGCTGCTCGCCGCGGTGCCCGGTGGGGGCGCCGGGTGGGCGTCCTGGGGGGTCCTCGTCGTGCCGCTGGCCGCGGGGGCCGCGGTGGCGTGGGCCGCGGGGCGCCTGGGCGGCGGGCCGTGGTGGGTCGCGTTGCGGGTGCTGGAGGGGGCGGTGTGGTGCGGGGCCCTTGCCGGGGGGTTCGCGCTGGTGTCCGGGGGCGCGTTGGGGTCCGGGGCGTTGGCCCACGTCGGTCCCGTGTGGTGGCAGTCGGGGGCGGCCGCGACGGTGTGGACCGCGGTGGTCGGCCTGCTGTTGGCCTTCGCCCGCACTCGCTCTCGTTGAGCCCCTGCTGGGGTGCGCTGTGCTGCTGCGCAGTTCCCCGCGCGCCCTATCGGGTACGTCCACCTGGGGGTACCTGGTCCACCTCGGGTGCGCGGTCCGATTCGCGCAGTTCCCCGCGCCCCTGATCAGTGCGATCCGCTGCGCGTGCGCTGTCCGGCCTGGGTGCGCTGTGGTTTCGCGCAGTTCCCCGCGCCCCTGATCGGTGCGTCGTGATGCGCGTGCGTTGTTCTGCGGGGTGCGCTGTGGTGTTGCGCAGTTCCTCGCGCCCCTATCGGGGTGCGTCCTGATGCGCGTGCGTTGTTGGGTTGATCGGGAGCGCGCAGAACAACGCACTCCCCGCCGAACGCACCCAATCAAGGGGCGCGGGGAACTGCGCAAAACCCACCACGCACCCGAGCCGGACCACGCACCCCCAGGTGGACGCACCAGATCAAGGGGCGCGGGGAACTGCGCGAACGGCACCGCGCACCCGAGCGGAACAGCGCACGCGCAGCGGGGCGCACCCGAGAACCGCCCGACCGGACGTCAGTCCTTCGTGCTGAGCAGCGGCCGCAACTGCTCCGGCAACAAGTCCTCGCAGGACTCCTTCTGCGGAACGGTCAACGCGTCCCGGACGCACACGTAGTAGTCCCGGTACACCAACTGCGCCGTGAACGTCGCGGCGACCATCGCCAACGCGAGCCCCCCGGTGACGAGCCCACTGATCGCCGCGGTGCTCATCGACCGCGGGGTGACCCGACCGGCGCCCCCGGTGGCCACGGCACCCCCGTTCCCGGAACCGGAGCCGTTCGCACCGGACCCCGCACCGGACCCCGCCGCGTTCCGCTCACCCCGCGGCGGCGCACCCCGCACCGCGCTCACGCCCCAGTACACGGCCAGGGCACCCAACATCAGCGCCACGTACGGCCAGCTGAACAACGCGAAGAAGAAGGCCCACATACCGGTGAGCAGCGAGTAACGGGCCCGCCGCTGCGACGGGTCCGTGGGGTCCCAGCGCATGCCGGACTGCTGCCCCTCGGGGCCGCCGCCCTGCTGGCCGGGTCGGTCACCGAACCGACCGGCGGAGCGCCCGGGCTGCCGGTCGCTCCACTGGCCGCCCCACGGGCCGCGCCCGCCGCGCTGGTCGTCCTCGCCGCCGGAACCGCCGGAACCGCCGGAACCGCTGGAACCGTCGGAGCCCTCGGGGCGCCGGGGCCGCCACGGCCGGTCGGGGCTGCCCTCGGGCGGCGGTGCGTAGGGGTTGTCCTGGTCCGCGCCGGGCCGGCTGCCGGAGCCGTTCTCGCTGCCGGAGCCCTCCCCGCCGTGCGGAGCGGGCGCCCCCTTGGGCTCGGTCTGTCCGCGGTCCCGCAGCAGGACGGCGCCGTGGGCGGACCCGGGCGCGGGCCACGTGTGCTGCGGCAGGAGTCGGAGGCTGGGATCCGGCATCAGGTGTGCGACTTCCCCTCGGTGGAACGCGGTGGATCTCGCGCGGTCCACCGATGCGGCCGGGACGATCCGGCCTGAGTCTTCGGTGACCGCTGTGGACCCCAGTGATGGTACGGGCCCCGCGCGGGTGAGCGACCGTACGGGCCCCCCATCGGGGGTGCCGTCGGTCGCGCGTCCGCCCGGGCACCCGGTCAACGAACCACACCGGGCCGGTGTTCCGGCCCGCCTCCGCGCCGACCCCGCGTCCGGACCGGGCCCGGCCCCGGGGCCCGTCGCCGGCCGGACGCGTTCCGCCCCCGTCCAGGGGGTCACACCGCCCCGGACGGTATCGTTGCTGCCGGTCGGCCGCTTCGTAGAGTTCCCCGTATCCGGGGAGACCACGCCTTCGTGCGAACCTCCAAGGAGTCGTACGGCGGGCGGGGACGGACGACGGCGGACCGTCCGGCTCACGCCGCGCCGGACCAGTGAAACGCCCCCGCAAGAAAGGGCCCCACCGTGGCCGCCAAGCGCCTCGTCGTGTTGGTCTCCGGATCAGGAACGAACCTCCAGGCCCTCCTCGACGCCATCGCCGCCGCGGGCCCGGAGCGCTACGGCGCCGAGGTCGTCGCGGTCGGCGCCGACCGACCCGGCACCCTCGGCCTGGAGCGCGCCGAGCGCGCCGGACTGCCGACCTTCGTGCGACAGGTGAAGGACTACGGCTCCCGCGACGCCTGGGACCGGGCGCTCGCCGAGGCCACCGCGGCCCACGCACCCGACCTGGTCGTCTCGGCCGGGTTCATGAAGATCGTGGGCAAGGAGTTCCTCGCCCGCTTTGGCGGCCGGACCGTCAACACGCACCCCGCCCTGCTGCCGAGTTTCCCCGGGGCCCACGGCGTGCGCGACGCCCTCGCGTACGGCGCCAAGGTCACCGGGTGCACCGTCCACTTCGTCGACGACGGCGTCGACACCGGCCCGGTCATCGCCCAGGGCGTGGTCGAGATCCGGGACGAGGACGACGAAGCCGCGCTCCACGAGCGCATCAAGGAAGTCGAACGCAAGCTGCTCGTCGAGGTCGTCGGCCGGCTGGCCCGCGACGGCTACTCGATCGAGGGACGAAAGGTAGTTATCCCGTGACCGCCGAAGGTACGCAGAGCCCCGAGGGGGCGCAGGTGGCCATCCGCCGGGCGCTGATCAGCGTCTACGACAAGACCGGGCTGGAAGACCTCGCGCGCGGGCTGCACGCCGAGGGCGTCGAACTCGTCTCCACCGGCTCCACCGCCGCGAAGATCGCCGCCGCCGGGGTCCCGGTCACCAAGGTCGAGGACCTGACCGGCTTCCCCGAGTGCCTGGACGGCCGGGTCAAGACGCTGCACCCGCGCGTGCACGCCGGCGTCCTCGCCGACCTCCGCCTCGACTCGCACCGCGCCCAGCTCGCCGAGCTCGGCATCGAACCGTTCCAGCTGGTCGTGGTCAACCTCTACCCGTTCCGGGAGACCGTGGCGTCCGGCGCGAGCCCCGACGAGTGCGTGGAGCAGATCGACATCGGCGGCCCCTCGATGGTCCGCGCCGCCGCCAAGAACCACCCCTCCGTCGCGATCGTCACCAGCCCCGACCGGTACGCGGACGTGCTGGCCGCCGTGCGCGGCGGCGGCTTCGACCTGCCCGCCCGCAAGCGGCTCGCCGCCGAGGCGTTCCAGCACACGGCCGCGTACGACGTGGCCGTCGCCTCCTGGTTCGCCTCCTCGTACGCGCCCGTCGACGACTCGGCGTTCCCCGACTTCTTCGGCGCCACCTTCGAGCGCCGCAGCACCCTGCGCTACGGGGAGAACCCGCACCAGGGGGCCGCCCTGTACGTGGACGGCACCGGCGGTCTCGCCGACGCCGAGCAGCTGCACGGCAAGGAGATGTCGTACAACAACTACACGGACACCGACGCCGCGCGCCGGGCCGCGTACGACCACGACGAGCCCTGCGTGGCGATCATCAAGCACGCCAACCCGTGCGGCATCGCGATCGGCGCCAACGTCGCCGAGGCGCACCGCAAGGCCCACGCCAGTGACCCGCTGTCCGCGTTCGGCGGGGTCATCGCCGTCAACCGGCCGGTGACGGAGGAGATGGCGAAGCAGGTCGCCGAGGTCTTCACCGAGGTCATCGTCGCGCCCGAGTACGAGGACGGCGCCCTGGAGGTGCTGACCCGCAAGAAGAACATCCGGGTGCTGCGTGCCCACCGGGCGCCCGCCGCGCCCGTCGAGGTCAAGCAGATCGACGGCGGCCGGCTGCTCCAGGTGACCGACCGGCTCCAGGCCGACGGCGACGACCCGTCCTCCTGGACGCTGGCGACCGGTGACGCGCTCCCGCCGGGCGAACTGGCCGAGTTGGCGTTCGCTTGGCGGGCCTGCCGGGCCGTCAAGTCCAATGCGATCCTGCTCGCCAAGGACGGGGCCTCGGTCGGCGTCGGCATGGGCCAGGTCAACCGGGTCGACTCCGCGAAGCTCGCGGTCGAGCGGGCCGGCGCGGAGCGGGCCCGCGGCTCGTTCGCGGCCTCGGACGCGTTCTTCCCGTTCCCGGACGGGCTGGAGATCCTGCTCGCCGCCGGGGTGCGGGCCGTGGTCCAGCCCGGCGGCTCGGTCCGCGACGAGTCGGTGGTCGAGGCGGCGAAGAAGGCCGGCGTGACCATGTACCTCACCGGCACCCGCCACTTCTTCCACTGATCCGCAGGGCGACGGGCCGGGCACCCACCGGGGCCCGGCCCGTCGCCGTACGCGCCGGTCGGTGCGGGCCGCACCCACCGGATTGGAACCCGGCCCGTGCCATCCGCGAAGATGGGGCCATGACCGCCCAGATTCTCGATGGCAAGGCCACCGCAGCAGCGATCAAGTCCGAACTGGCCGTCCGCGTGGCGGCCCTCAAGGAGCGGGGCGTGACGCCCGGGCTCGGAACGGTCCTGGTCGGCGACGACCCGGGCAGTCAGAAGTACGTGGCCGGCAAGCACCGCGACTGCGCGCAGGTCGGCATCGCCTCCCTCCAGCGCGAGTTGCCCGCCACCGCCACGCAGGAGGAGGTCGAGGCGGTCGTCCGCGAACTGAACGACGACCCCACCTGCACCGGTTACATCGTCCAGCTCCCGCTGCCCAAGGGCATCGACGAGAACCGCGTCCTCGAACTCATGGACCCGGCCAAGGACGCGGACGGACTCCACCCGACGAACCTGGGCCGACTGGTCCTGGGCGAGCCGGCCCCGCTGCCCTGCACCCCGTTCGGCATCGTCCGGCTGCTGCGCCAGCACGGGGTCGAGATCAACGGAGCCGAGGTCGTCGTCGTGGGCCGCGGGGTCACCATCGGCCGCCCCATGCCGCTGCTGCTGACCCGTCGCTCCGAGAACGCCACCGTCACCCAGTGCCACACCGGCACCCGTGACCTCGCCGCCCACCTGCGGCGCGCCGACATCATCGTGGCCGCGGCGGGCGTTCCGCACCTGATCAAGCCGGAGGACGTGAAGCCGGGCGCCGCCGTCCTGGACGTCGGGGTCTCCCGCGACGAGACCGGGAAGATCGTCGGCGATGTGCACCCCGGTGTCGCCGAGGTCGCGGGCTGGCTGTCCCCGAACCCGGGCGGCGTCGGACCGATGACCCGCGCCCAGCTCCTCGTCAACGTCGTCGAGGCGGCGGAACGGAACGCGAACGGTGTCGGCTGACACCCCCCGCGCCGCGCCTGGCGCCGAGGGCGCCACCGGCCCGGTCCCGGGTGCGCCCGTCGCCAAGGTCCGCAACCGCCGTTTCTCCCTGACCCGGGACACCGCCCGCCCCGAGGGCGGCGGCCGGACGGCCCCCGGGGGCGCGCCGGCCCCGGCCCGCCAGTGGCCGATGCTCGTGGTGCTCGGCTCGGTCGGAGCGGGGCTGCTGCTCACCGGGCTCGACGCCTCCCGGGTCGGCGCGCTGCTGATCGGGGGCGCGCTGCTCGCGGCCGGGCTGCTGCGCTGGGCGCTGCCGTCGGTGGGCATGCTGGCGGTCCGCTCCCGCTTCACGGACATGATCACTTACGGGGTGCTGGGCGGGGCGATCGTGCTGCTGGCGCTGATGACCCAACCCGAACCGTTGCTGGACGTCCCGTTCCTCGAAGACGTGCTCCACTTCACCATCAAGGCGTAGCCCGGGACCGCTCGCGGCCCGTACCCCCACCCGGGTGCGGGCCGCCGTCGTGTCCGCACCCCGTGCGCCGACGCCCGAGGGCGTCGACCGCGGTCGAAATCGCCCGCACCCCCTGCGCACGGGCTGCGGGCGCGGTACGGTGACCGGCGGTAAGCCGCCGTGGACCGGGTGTCGACCCGTCTCCACGACCGTCGAAACCGAACGCCGGGTTCCGTATCGCGGACGGCCCCGACGGTGGGACACTGGCGCGCAGGCAGCGGACCACCCGCGCGCGAGAGGCGCATGCAGGGTGGTTCGAACGCTTCCGTGCGCCCCCGGGTGGGGAACTGACGTTCCCGCCCCGGGCATCCCTGTGGGTAGCCGGACCGGGATGGGCCACGGGCTCGTGGGTTCACGGGTACGCACAGCGACGGCGACGGCGTACCGGTACGTTCAGGGGGATAGGGGGACACAATGCCTCGTTGGAAGGATTTGCCGGAAGAACTCGACCCACAGGTCAAGGAGTTCACGGGGCAGCTCCGCAGGCTGGTCGACCGCAGCGGTCTGAGCATCGCGGCGGTCTCGGACCGCACGGGCTACAGCAAGACCTCCTGGGAGCGTTACCTCAACGGTCGGTTGCTCGCCCCGAAGGGCGCGATCGTCGCGCTCGCCGAGGTCACCGGCACCAACCCGGTCCACCTGACGACGCTGTGGGAGCTGGCGGAACGGGCCTGGAGCCGCTCCGAGATGCGCCACGACATGACGATGGAGGCCATCCGGATCTCCCAGGCGCGGGCCGCGCTCGGCGAGACCGGGGGCACCGACGTCCGGGGCGGTCGCGCCGCCCACCGGGGAGCCGCCGGGCGCCCCGCCGGCCCGACCGGACCCGCGGGCCGCGCCCCCGGCGCCCGGGGCGGTGCGCACGCCGCCCGCGGCCCGCGCACCGGAGCTCCGGGCCGACCGGCCGCGGACGGGGCCCTCGGCTTCTCCGGCGGCCCCGGGACCTCCTCCGACACTCCCCCCTCCGGCAATGACGTCACCTTCCAGAGCGTCCGCTACCAGGGCCCCCTCGGCGGAGCCGTCCCCAACGGCCCCGCCACCCGCCGTCCCGCCCACGGCGGCGGTCCCGTCCCGCAGGCCGCGGGCCCGGGCGGCCCGGGGGGCGGCCCTCCCGGCGGTCGACCGCCGCGACAGCGCTCCGGCGCCGCGGGCGGGCGCCGCACCACGATGTTCCTCGCGGGCGCCGTCGGCGCGCTGGCCCTGATCGCGGCGGCCTTCTACTTCGCGGGCGGCTTCGACGGCGACGGCGACGCGGAGGCCAAGCCGTCCCCCGCCGCCAAGGTCAGCAAGAAGCCGCTGCCGGCCGGCGTCGAGTGCAGCGGCACCGACTGCACGGGCAAGGACCCGGAGACCATGGGCTGCGGCGGCGAGTACGCACGCACCACGGCCACCATCCGGGTCGGCACCTCCACGGTCGAGGTCCGCTACAGCAAGACCTGCGGGTCCGCCTGGGCGCGGATCACCCAGGCCGCGGACGGCGACACCATAGAGATAGCCGCGCCGGGCGCCAAGAAGCAGCTCAGCACGGTGGGCACCACACCGGACACCGACGCCTACACCGCGATGGTGGCGGTCAAGGCGGCCGGCGACGCCAAGGCGTGCGCCACGGTCCGGGCGGCCACGGAGGGCTGCACCCCGTAGCTCCGTAGCCCGAGCCGTGTCCCACCGACCGCACGGGCCCGCCCCCGGGCCCGTGCGGTCGCTGCATTCCGGCCGAATCCGCGCCGCGCGCCCCGACCGCCACCCGCCGCCGGGGAGCCGTCCGGCGCCCCGTCCGGCGCCCGTACCGAAACCGACGCCCGGAACGTGCATGGAACGGACACCACCGGGCACACGGAGGAATACCCCCACGGGAGCGGCCACCACCCCCCGGCGGCCGTCCGCTCTCCCCCCCCCCTGAGCGGACGGCCGCCCACCCCGCACCGCACGCCGCCCCCGTTTCACCCCCGCCCGTCCCCGCTCCGCACGGACCGCTCGGCCCGGTGCGCAGCCGCCCCGACCACCGACCGCCGGGCCCCGCACAGCACGGAACCAGCCGTCCGCGGGGCCCCCGCCCCGGCTGTGGGGCGGGCCACACGGCCCCGCCGATCCGGGACCGCCCGAGCGCGATAGCCTGACCGCTGGATCTCTCTTGACGCCAAGAGATCGATCATCGGGACCGCTGATCGATCACGTGGGCGCTCGCGCGGGGTCCCGTTTCCGGGGCAGGGACGCCCCACCGCCAGCTGTCATACGGAGAACGCCATGACCCGCACTCCCGTGAACGTCACCGTCACCGGCGGAGCCGGCCAGATCGGTTACGCCCTGCTCTTCCGTATCGCCTCCGGCCAGCTCCTCGGCGCGGACGTGCCGGTCCGGCTGCGGCTCCTGGAGATCACCCCGGCGCTCAAGGCCGCCGAGGGCACCGCGATGGAACTGGACGACTGCGCCTTCCCGCTGCTCCAGGGCATCGACATCAGCGACGACCCCAACGTCGCCTTCGCCGGTGCCAACGTCGCCCTGCTGGTCGGCGCCCGCCCCCGTACCAAGGGCATGGAGCGCGGTGACCTGCTGGAGGCCAACGGCGGCATCTTCAAGCCCCAGGGCAAGGCCATCAACGACCACGCCGCGGACGACATCAAGGTCCTCGTCGTGGGCAACCCGGCCAACACCAACGCCCTGATCGCCCAGGCCGCCGCCCCGGACGTACCGGCCGAGCGCTTCACCGCGATGACCCGTCTCGACCACAATCGCGCGCTGACCCAGCTCGCGAAGAAGACGGGCTCCACGGTCGCCGACATCAAGCGGCTCACCATCTGGGGCAACCACTCCGCCACCCAGTACCCGGACATCTTCCACGCGACCGTCGGCGGCAAGAACGCCGCCGAGCTCGTGAACGACGAGAAGTGGCTGGCCGACGACTTCATCCCGACCGTCGCCAAGCGCGGTGCCGCGATCATCGAGGCCCGCGGCGCCTCGTCCGCCGCCTCCGCCGCGAACGCCGCCATCGACCACGTCCACACCTGGGTCAACGGCACCGCCGACGGCGACTGGACCTCCATGGGCATCCCGTCCGACGGTTCCTACGGCGTCCCGGAGGGCCTCATCTCCTCCTTCCCGGTCACCACGAAGGACGGCGCCTACGAGATCGTCCAGGGCCTGGACGTCAACGAGTTCTCCCGCGCCCGCATCGACGCCTCGGTCAAGGAGCTCGCCGAGGAGCGCGACGCGGTCCGCGCCCTGGGTCTCCTCTGACCCCACCCCCTGCACCACCCCCGCCCCCGGCTGCCCTCGGCACCGGGGGCGGGGTCGTGTCCGGGCCCGGCCCGGCCGGTTCAGTGGTCGGCGGGGCCGAACGTGCGCAACGAGCATGTTCGACGTGCGCAAACGGGTGAATGTCAGCGAGCTGCTGCAACCCCCTTGAGCTGTCGCGCGTCCAGGCCGAGGCTTTCTCCATGAACCCTCAGTACTGCTACCGATGCGGCGCCCTGACCGAGAAACCCGTACTGGTGGAGGAGGTGCACAGCGCCAGCGGTCCCGGCCTGGACGTGTACGCCTGTGAGGCGCACGCCCTGCGCGTACCGGCGGCCCTCAGCCAGGCCGCCGCACTGGAGTCCGCGTTCCGGGGCAGTCGCCGACCGGGGGCCTGAGCAGCGCGCCGTCCGCCTGACGGACAGGCGTGACCTGACCGTCAGGCCGCAGCCCGCTCCGCCGCGCTGCGCTCCACGCAGAACTCGTTGCCCTCGGGATCGGCCAGCGTCGCCCACCCCGTACCGTCCGGGCGGCGGTGGTCCCCCACGAGGACGGCGCCGAGGGCGAGCAGCCGCTCGACCTCCTCCTCGCGCGTGCGGTCCTGCGGCTGGAGGTCGAGGTGGACCCGGTTCTTGACCGTCTTGCCCTCCGGGACCCGGATGAACAGGAGGTCGACGCCCGCCGAGGTCACCAGGACCTCGGGGTCGCCGGGGTGGTCGTCGTCACCGAGCCGCCCGTCGAGCACCCGTACCCAGAAGGAGGCCAGGCGGTAGGGGTCCGCGCAGTCGAGGGTCACATGTCGCACCAGAGAGCTCATGCGGGCACCCTAGGCCGCGCGTCAGACCCGGACCAGCGGGTTTCCGGGTCAGTCGACGATCCCGTCCGCGGTCCGGCGGGCCCGCAGCTCACGGATCGCCTCGCGGCGCGCGAGCCGGTGGGTGCGGCGGATCTGGGCCTCCTGGTGGCGCCGCCGGTCCCGCTCGGTCTCCGGTTCCACCGGCGGCACGATGCGGGGCTTGCCGTCCGCGTCGACCGCCGCGAACACCAGGTACGCGGAGCCGACCTGCGTGGCGGTCGTCGACTCGTTCCAGCGTTCCGCCATGACCCGGACGCCCACCTCCATGGAGGTCCGCCCGGTCCAGTTGACCTGCGCCTTCACATGGACCAGGTCACCGACCCTGACCGGCTCCAGGAACACCATCTCGTCCATGGACGCGGTGACCGCCGGGCCGCCGGAGTGCCGTCCCGCGACCGCTCCCGCCGCGTCGTCGACCAGTTTCATGATCACGCCGCCGTGCACGGTACCCAGGAGGTTGGTGTCGTTGTGGGTCATGATGTGGCTGAGCGTCGTCCGGGAAGCGGAGGTGGGCTTGCCGGCGATGCTGGGGGCGCCGTGGGTGCCGGGGTCGCCGGGCTCCGTGGCAGGGGGCTGTGCTGTCATGCCCTCCACTGTATGGCGTGCGACGCGTCGCCCCTCGGGTGCGTTCCGCTGGACGTGCGCCGTTCAGCGCGGGTGCGCTGGGCTGTCGCGCAGTTCCCCGCGCCCCTCACGGTGCGTCCCGCCGGACGTGCGTTGTCCCGTGCGGTGCGCTGGGCTGTCGCGCAGTTCCCCGCGCCCCTGTCGGGGGGCGTTTGCCTGGCGGTGCGCTGTTCGGTGCGGGTGCGCTGTGGTTGCCCGCGCAGTTCCCCGCGCCCCTCACGGTGCGTCCCGCTGCACGTGCGCTGTCCCGTGCGGTGCGCTGGCGTTTCGCGCAGTTCCCCGCGCCCCTGGATCGCGGTCGCTGCCCACCGCTGCCACCCGCCCCACCACCAGACAAACGCCCCCGCACCAATCAGCGCACCGCCAGGCAAACGCCCCCGACAGGGGCGCGGGGAACTGCGCGAAGCAACAGCGCACGCGCACGCGACCGCGCACCCGGAGGGGAACGCACCCGATGGGGGGCGCGGGGAACTGCGCAACAGCCCAGCGCACCGCACGGGACAGCGCACGCCCAGCAGGACGCACCGGACAGGGGGCGCGGGGAAACGGCGCGGGCGACCCCACCGCACCGAATCACCGCAGACCGCGGAAATTGCATCAGCTCTGCAACAGCGCTGCCCCGAGTTCCCGCCCGCCCTGTCAGTACACCGCTGTGAGCCGGCACACTTAGCCCATGAACGAGTGGCCCGAGGGGCGTAGCGGCCGGAGCCGCGACGGTGAAGGATATGGCCGCGGCAGCGCGAGCGAGCGGCCCGAGAGCGCCCGCGTGATGCGGCAGGTCCAGCGGGGCCAGGGCCCCGGCCCGCGCCCCTCCGCACCGCCGCGTGGCGTTCCGCAGCAGCACGGCTACGGTCAGCAGGGCCACCCCGGCGGTCAGCAGGGCCAGGGCGGCGGCCAGCAGGGTTACGACAGCGGTTACAACACCGGCCAGGTCTACGGCAACCCCCAGGGCGGCAGCGGGGGCCGGGGCGGCGCCGGCGACGGGGGCCAGCTGCGCCCCGGCGGCGGCGGGTCCCGCCCGGCGCCCGACTGGAAGCGCCGCATCAAGATCGGCTCGCTCACCCTGGTGATCGTGCTGCTCGTGGTCTCCGTCGGCACGTACTTCTGGGCCGACTCCAAGCTCAAGCGCGAGGTCGACCTGTCCAAGGTCATCGAGCGTCCGAAGGACGGCGACGGCACCAACTACCTGATCGTCGGTTCCGACAGCCGCGAGGGCATGTCCGACCAGGAGAAGAAGGACCTGCGCACCGGCTCCGCCGAGGGCAAGCGCACCGACTCGATGATGATCCTGCACGTCGGGGACAGCGGGAACGCGATGATCTCGCTGCCCCGCGACTCGGACGTCGAGATCCCGTCGTTCGTGGGCTCCGACTCCGGCAAGCGCTACGAGAACACCGGGCGCCGGGTGAAGCTGAACGCCGCGTACGCGGAGGACGGCCCCGAGCTCCTCGTCCGCACCGTCGAGCACAACACCGGGCTGCGCATCGACCACTACGCGGAGATCGGCTTCGGCGGCTTCGCGAAGATCGTGGACGCGATCGGCGGCGTCGAGATGAACCTGGAGAAGGGCTTCAAGGACAAGCGCTCCGGCGCCGACTTCGAGGCCGGCAAGCAGACCCTCGACGGTCAGGAGGCGCTCGCCTTCGTCCGTACCCGCTACGCGCTCGGCAGCGACCTGGACCGCACCAAGAACCAGCAGAAGTTCCTGTCCGCGCTGGCCAGCCAGACGGCGACGGTCGGAACGGTCCTCAACCCGTTCAAGCTCTACCCGACGCTGGGTGCGGGCCTCGACACCCTCGTCGTGGACCACGACATGGGCCTGTTCGACCTCAGCGAGATGTTCTGGGGCATGAAGGGCGTCACCAGCGGCGACGGCGTCTCCATGAACATCCCGATGGCCGGCTCCCGGGGCAGCAACCTCGTCTGGGACAAGGCGAAGGTCAAGACCCTGGTGGAGCAGCTGAACAACGGCGACAAGATCACCGTCACCGGCAACTGACCCCGCCCGCACCACCCCGCACCGCCGAACGGGCGGGCACCCCCGGCGGGTGCCCGCCCGTTCCGTACCCGCAGGTCACGGGTCAGCCGCAGGTCACCTCGTCGCCGGACACCGCGCCGAACTCGCCGGAGTCCGCCGGATCGGCCACCCGGACCCGGGTGACCCCCCGGTAGTCGGCGCCCGCGACCACCCGCATCACCGGGCCCCGCCCCGGCTCCGGCCGTAGCTCCGCCCCCGGCAGGGCCGCGGCCAGCGACTTCACCGAGCGGTCCCAGCGCGGGTCGTAGTGCACGACCGTGCGTTCCGCGGGCCCCGCGGGGACGGGCCGTCCCGTCGTCCGGAAACCGGTGCCGCGCAGCGCCGCGTCCACCGTGCCGCCGAGGTCCGCCGTACCGGTGCCGTTCTCCACCTGGACGCGGATCTGGTCCGGCGCCACCTCCACCCTGACCGCCTTGCGCCGCACCTTGTGCGCGGCGAGCGGCTCGTCCTCGCGCAGCGCCTCGAACAGTCGCCCCGCCTTGGCGTCGTTCCACTTCACGGTGGAGCCGAGCCCCGCGACCTGGTGCGCGACGTCCTCGATCGGCACCGTCGTGAACTCCGAGGACGAGGGCGAGAAGCCCCGCATGGCCCGGCCCAGCGTCAACATCTCGTCCGTGCCGAAGTTCTTCGACGCCCGCAGCGAGCCGAGCGACGCCTGAGCGAGCTCCCTGAACCGCACCGGGTTCAGCAGCACCCCCGAGGAGGTCGCCTTGGCGATCAACGCGGCCATGAACGTCTGCTGCCGCTGCATCCGCCCCAGGTCGGCGGCGCCGTCGATGTGCCGGGAGCGGACGAACTGGAGGGCCTGCCCGCCGTTCAGCTCGTGCGGTCCGGCCGCGAGGTCGAGACCGGTGCCTGAGTCCTTCAGCGGTTTGGCGGCGCAGATGCGGACCCCGCCGACCACGTCGACCGTGCGCATGAAACTGGTGAAGTCGACCTCCAGGTAGTGGTCGATCTTCACGCCCGTCAGGTGCTCCACCGTCCGCACGGTCAGCGGCGGGCCGCCCTCCGCGTACGCCGCGTTCAGCTTCACCGGGTGGGCCGCGTACCGCTTCCCGGTCGTCCGGTCGACCCGCTCGGGGATCTCCGCGTACGAGTCCCGGGGCAGGCTCACCACGCTCGCCCGCTCCAGGTCCGCCGAGAGGTGCACGATCATGATCGTGTCGGTGCAGCGGCACGGCGCCCCGCCCAGGTGGTACTTCTCCTTCTCCTCGGGGGTGATCCGGTCCCGGCCGTCGGTGCCGACGAGCAGGAAGTTGGTGCCGTGGCCGGCGCTCGGCCGGTTCTTCATGTCCTTGAACGCGTCCACCCGTTGGATCTCCGCGTCGATGCCCGTCATCAGCGCGTGCCCGATGCCCGCCGCGCCCAGCACGGTCACCGACAGGGCCGTCACCGCCCGGCGCGCCCAGCGGGGCCGCCCGCCGCGCCTTGTGCGCCGTCCCGGGGCCGCGGCAGCGGGTCTGCGTCCGCCCGGGGGAGCGGGGCGGACGGGACGGCGGGGCGGCTGGGGCACGGGAAGGACACCTTTGCGTACGGGTGCGGTTCGGCGGGCGTGACCGTCGGACCGGTGCCGTGCGGGTCCGGCCGGGGCCGTGGGGCCAAGGCGACGGTACGTCCATAGGAAATGCTGCCCGCTCCAGCGGCCGGACGGCGCGCGACCGTGTCCCCCGTTCGCGGTAACGTGAAGGACGATGAACGCCACGCCCGCCCCGAAGCTTCCCCCCGTGTCCGTGATCATGCCCGTCCTCAACGAGGAACGGCATCTGCGCGGCGCCGTCCGAGCCATCCTCGCCCAGGAGTACGCGGGCGAGATGGAGGTGGTGATCGCCCTCGGCCCGTCCAAGGACCGCACCGACGAGATCGCCGCCGAACTGGTCCGCGAGGACCCCCGGGTGCACACCGTGCCCAACCCCACGGGACGCACCCCGGCGGCGCTGAACGCCGCGATCAAGGCGTCCCGCCATCCGGTCGTCGTCCGGGTCGACGGGCACGGGATGCTGTCGCCGGACTACATCGCCACGGCCGTGCGGCTGCTGGACGAGACCGGGGCGCAGAACGTCGGCGGCGTCATGCACGCCGAGGGCGAGAACGACTGGGAGCGGGCCGTCGCCGCGGCGATGACCTCCAAGATCGGCGTGGGCAACGCGGCCTTCCACACCGGTGGTCGGGCCGGGCCCGCCGAGACGGTGTACCTCGGGGTGTTCCGTCGCGAGGCCCTGGAGCAACAGGGCGGCTACAACGAGGAGTTCATCCGCGCCCAGGACTGGGAGCTGAACTTCCGCATCCGGGAGGCGGGCGGCGGGATCTGGTTCTCGCCCGAGCTGCGGGTGTCCTACCGGCCGCGGCCCAGCGTGCGGGCGCTCGCCAAGCAGTACAAGGACTACGGCCGTTGGCGGCACGTGGTCGCCCGGTACCACTCGGGCTCCATCAACCTGCGCTACCTCGCACCGCCGACCGCGGTGTGCGTGATCGCCGCGGGCGTCGTGGTCGGCGCCGCGGTCACCCCGCTGGGCTTCGTGGTGCCCGCCGGGTACCTCGCGGCGATCGCCGCCGGGTCGGTGCCCGCGGGACGGGGACTGTCGTTCGGGGCGCGGCTGCGGATACCGGTGGCGCTCGCGACCATGCACATGTCCTGGGGCTGGGGGTTCCTCACCAGCCCCAAGTCCCTCGCCAAGCGCGTCATCGCCTCCCGGCGCTGAGACGCCCCGGGGACGACCGGTGGTCCGACGCTCCGGCCGGACCACCGCTCACCCCCGCCCCGGGTCACTCCGGGTCGCCTCAGTAGGTGAAGCCGGGGTTGACCTCCATGCAGGTCTGCTCGTCGGCGCCGTTCAGGAGGTTCGCGGACTTCGGCGCGGAGTCGTCAAGACCGCCGTCCTTCGGATAGGCGGAACCCTCCCGCCAGTCCGCGCCCACGGTCAGGGTCACCCCGGAGACCTCGGTGGACTGCTCCACCGACGACAGCGGGATGCCCAGCGCCTTGGCGACCCGCTGGGCGTCCCCCTCCAGGTCCGCGCTCGGGAACGTGATCACGGTGTGGGCCTCGGACACCGCCCGCTGGGTGTCCGCGACCGACCGGTCGAAGCCCTTGCCCGCCAGCAGTTGCGCCACCGTGGACGCGCGCCCCGCGGCCGGTGCGAGCACGTCGGTACGGGTGCCGTTGACGACCTGCACGGCGATCCGCGCGTCCGGCGCGGGCGGGTCGTCGGACAGCTTCGCCTTCTTCTTCCGCTTCTTGTCCTTGCCGTCCAGCGAGATGTCCTCGCGGATCAGCCGGAACAACTGCTCCGCGTCCCCGGGCTTGGGCACGACCCGCGGGCCGAGGTAGTCGAACGGCATCGTCGTCATGGTGATGCGGTCCGGCGGCACCTTGCGCAGCTCGTTGCCGAGTTCGTAGAGCTTCATCACGTCGTCGAGCCCCTTGTCGACGGTGAGGGCCCGGGTCGCGGTCTCGGCGAGGCCCCGCAGCTTGCCGGGGTTGCTGAGGGTGGCGTTCTTCCGCAACTCCCGCACCATCGAACTCATGTACATGTGCTGGGCCTTCGCCCGGCCGATGTCGCTGCCGTCGCCGAAGCCGTAGCGGGTGCGCAGCCACTGGAGGGCCTGCTCGCCCTTGATGGAGTGGGTGCCCTTCGGGAGCTTCAGGCCGGAGCCCTTGTTGCTGGCGGTGTGCGAGTAGATGTTCTTGTCCACGCACACGGGGACGCCGCCGATCGCGTCGGCCATGTCGACCACGCCCGCGAAGTCCACCTGGATGAAGTGGTTGATGTGGATGTTGGTGAGCTTCTCCCAGGTGGCGACCGTGCAGCCGGCGCCACCGCGCCCCAGCGACTGGTTGGTCATCACCCGCCCGTTGCTCGCCGGGTGCGCTTCGCCCTCGGGGTCGGTGCACTTGGGGATCTCCACCAGGGTGTCCCGGGGCATGCTGACCACGGACATGTTGGAGCGGTCCGCGGACAGGTGCACCAGCATCTGCACATCGGCCAGCGGGGCCGCGCCGACGCTCTCCCGGGAGCCGCCGAGCCGCAGGTTCTCCTTGGTGTTCCGGCTGTCCGAGCCGATGAGGAGGATGTTGAGGGGGGTCTGCCCCGCGGCGTTCGGGGTGGGGGTCGGGGCCTTGTGCTCGCCGATGTTCAACTCGCCCTTGCGGATGTTGCCGTTCAAGTGGCGGTAGTAGAGGTATCCGGCGCCGGCCGTGCCGAGTATGACGACCGAGAGGACCAGCGCGGCCCAGCGCAGTATGCGGCGCTTGCGGCGCGCCGGCCGAACGCCCGGCCCGCCGCCCGGCCGACCGCCACCGCGGCCGCCGGGCCCCGGGCGGGAACCCGCCGCGCCGGTGGGGCGCTTGCCCCCGGCGGGCCGACGGGACGCGCCCCGGTCGCGGGGGGCGTCCTCGGCGAGTGCGGCGACGCTCTCCCCGGTGGCCCCGCCCTCCGGGTCCCGCAGGGCCGGTGCCGCCCCGGCGTCCGCCCCCGGCTGCTCGTCCGCGAGGTCCGTGCCGCTGCGGGCGGGCGCGTCGCCGCGGCGGACGCGTGGACGGGACTCCTCCCCACGCATGCCACTTCGGCCCATTCGCAACCCCTCCCCGCACGCCCGCCGTAGAACCCAGGTATCCCGTTAGACGCCCGAGACACCCAAAGGGTTACTCCGCGCAGACCGCTTTGTCCGCCTCGACCTTCTGAACCCCCTCCGGCACCTTCTCCGGGGGTTTCATCGCTGCTCCTGCGCCCTTGAAGTCCGGTCCGAGCGTCAGCACGATCGCCGGGAGTCCCTGTGCGTTCGTCTCGCTCTCGCCCGGCTTCATGGCGGAGGCGGACAGACCCATCAGACTCGCCAGTCGGCGGGCCTGGTCGGCCTGTTCGGGAGCGTACGCGAGCTGGGTCTTCGAGACGTCTGCCGGCGCGTTCCCGAGCTGGCTGGACTTGAGGACGCCCCCAGTGTTCTGCAAGTAGGTGAGAGTTTCCTGAGCGGAGCCCGCTTCGGCGCCGCCGTTGTAGATGTGCACCCGTACATCGGCGGGGTCCGCCATCGGGCCCTTCAACAGTCCGGCCTGTGCGGCCTTCTCCTTCTTGGCCTTCGCCTTCTTCTGCTGCTCGACCTCGGTCAGCGAGACGTCGTTCCGGATCATCGCGAACAGCGGGTCGGCCTTGGCGCTGTCCACCACGACGGTCGCCTTGACGCGTTCGGCGGGGTTGTCGAGCACCGGCAGCGTCGCGAAGCTGATGTTCTTCGGGTCGACCTTCGCCAGCTCCAGGCCCACGTCCTTGAGCTTGTTGATGCTGCCGATCCCGGTGTCCACCTCCAGCGCCTCGGTGGCCGCCTCGGCGAGGTCGAGCATGCGGCTGGGGCTGGTCAGCGTGTCGCTCGACTTGAGCTTGCGCATCAGGGAGCCGAGGAACTGCTGTTGCACCTGGATGCGGTCCAGGTCGCCCTGGTTGCCGAAGCTGTGCCGGGTCCGGACGAAGGCGAGGGCGTCCTCGCCCTTGAGGGTGTGCTTGCCGGCGGACAGCTTGAGGTGCGACTTGGGGTCGTCGACGTCCTTGGCGACGCAGACCTCCACCCCGCCCACGGCCGTCGTCAGCGTCTTCACCGCGTTGAAGTCCGCGAGCATGAAGTGGTCGGGCTGGATGCCGGTCAGCTCCTTGACCGTCCGCATCGCGCAGCCCGCGTCCCGCCCCTCCTGGCCGAGGCTGGTGTTGAAGCGCACGGCCGTCTGGCCGGGGATCACCTCGGTGCTGCCGTCCGGCTGCTTGGTCGGACAGTCGGGGATGTCCGTGATGAGGTCCCGCGGGATGCTCAGCACGGTCGCGTTCGTCCGGTCCTTCGCGACGTGGAGCAGCAGGGCGGTGTCGGCGTGGCCGGCGCTGTTCTTGTCGCCGTAGCCGCCGTTGCCCTCACCGGTGCGCTTGTCGGTGCCGATCAGCAGGATGTTGACGGCCTTGTCCTTGCTGAAGCCGCGGGCGCCCGCACTGCCCACGTCGGTGGTGGTGATGTTGCCGTTCAGGTGCTCCAGGTAGAAGTAGGCGGTGGTGCCCGCCCCGATGAGGACGACGGCGAGGACCCCGCCCGTCCAGGCGAGGACCTTCTTGCCCCGGGACGACTTGCCGGAGCCGGCGGAACGTCCCCGGCGGCGGTTCGGCGGCGGGGGCGGCGCCCCGCGGCGCCTGCGCTGGCCCGGCACGTCACCGGTGCCCGTGCCGGTGCGGCGCGGGGCGTCGGGAGGGGTGCGGGGGCCCGGGGTGCGGCGGCCGGTTCCCCGGGGGGAAGGCGCCGACGGCGGGTCGGGGGAGGGGCCCAGTCGTAGTTCGTAGTCACCGGTCTGCGGGTTCAGCACCCACTGGTCGGCGGGGTCCACGTCGTCCCCCGGCCCACGGCCTTGCGCGTCCACGGTTGTTAGCGTCCTCCGTCAGGCCCCACGCGACGCCACCCCCCTCGAAGGCGCACGGCAGCTCGGTCTCTCGGTGCTCGGTGCGCGACGACCGCAGGCACCGGGATCGCTCACACTATCCGCCCAATTGGGCGTAGAGCGATGGCGGTGACACATTCCACGTCTTGATAACCGGGCAATACGGCTCATACGTTCGGCGGAGCCGTGCGCTACGGAGATCCGGTGCCGATCTTCGGGGCGCCCCGGTGCTCCGGCCGCCGTTCGGCGGGGGAGCGACCGGGGTCGGGGCGCCGGTCAGCGCACCGTGGCGGTCACGCGTTCGACCTCGACGCGCTTCGCGAGCGCCTCCTCGTCGAGTGCGTCGGCGTTGCGGCACAGCACCACCGAGCCACCGGCGGCGAGCGGCCCGTACAGTCCGGCCGACAGCCCGTCCCAGGTGTCGTACCCGCGCAGCGACAGCACCCGGGCGCCCGGCCCGGCGATCCCGAACCGTCCGGCGTCGGCGACGGCACGTTCCACGACCTCGGCGCCCGAGTGCTCGGCGCCCGCGACGATCAGCGCGTCGGCGGCGGGGTCCACGGGGGCGAACGGAACGAACCGGTCCCCCTGCGAGGGCACCTCGACCGCGTAGTCCGCGAAGCCCTCGGGCGCTACGGGGAAACGTCCGCCGAGCGGGCGCAGCGCCAGGGCGATCCGCTCCCCGCCGCAGGCCCGCGCCGCCTCCAGTGCATCGGGGCCGGCCACCACCACGTCCGCGCGCCCGGCCGACCCGCCGACGTCGGCGACGACGCCCACCGAGGAGCAGGCCAGCAGCCAGACGGCGGTCTGCCAGTGCGCGGGGAGCAGCAGGGCGACCCGGTCACCGGGTTCCGCGCCCAGTTCGCCCTGGAGCAGGTTGGCGGTCTTGGCCACCCAATTGGCGAACGTCGCCACGGACAATTCGACCCGTTCCCCGGTCGCGTCGTCGTAGAAGGTCACCAGCGGGCGGGACGGGTCCGCGGCGAGCGCGGATCGCAGCAGGTCGGCGGGGGTGCGGTCGGATGCGTTCACCCGCGCAAGGCTACGCGGCCGGCCCGGGCGGTCGCACGGGGTCGCGCAGGGTCGCGCGGGACGGGGCGGACCGGTCGGGCGGCCGGGCGGGTGAAGCGGCCGGGCCGGCCGGGTGAAGCTGCGTCCCCGCGCGGGTGGGGCGCCGCCCGTCGCGAGCGAACGGCCCGTCAGTTCCCGGATGGACATATCGTCACATTCATGTCCAGTATCGGGCGTATGCGTGGATTCATTGCTTCTTCGATCGGCGTCACGTGCGCGATCGCACTGACCTTCCCGCTCACCCTCCCCTCCGGAGCCCAGGCCGCGCCGCGCGGCACGGACACCGCGCCACCCGGCCCCCGGCCCGGCGCCCCGGCCGCCGACCCCGCCCCGCTCTCCGGCAGCACCCGGTCCCTCCCGCTCACGGACCGCCCGACCACCCGCTCCCTGGCCCCTGGTGCACAGGAGCGCAGCCTCGTGGTGCGCAACGTCCGCCCGTTCTCACTCCTCGGAGTCGTCTGGGACGACGTCCGCACCGTGCTCGACGGCGCGGTGCAGGTCCGCACCCGCGCCACCGGTACCGGCACCTGGTCCGGCTGGCGGTCCGTCCACGCCCACGCCGACGCCCACGGCCACGACCACGCCGCCGACCCGGGCTCCTCCGAAGCCCGCTCCGGGCGGGTCCGCGGCGCCACCGCCCCCCTGTGGGTCGGCGACTCGGACGGCGTCGAGGTGCGCGTCACCGGCCGCTCCCCCCGCAACGCCCACCGACCCGCCCCCCTCCCCGAGGGCCTGCGCCTCGAACTCGTCGACCCGGGCCCGGAGCCCGCCCCCGACCGCACGACCGGCGCCCGAGCCGTGCCCGTGACCCGAGCCGTACCCGGAGCCGCGACCGCGCCTGCGTCTGTGTCTGCGTCTGCGACCGCGTCCGCGGGGCGCCGGGCGGCGGCCTCCGCGGACGTCCCGGGGGCGTACGAGGTCCCCGACGTCCCCGAACTCGGCGACCTCGCCCAGCTCTCCGACCTCTCCGACCTCTCCGATCCGCTCGGCATCGACCAGGCCCGCGCCCCGGCCGCCGGCCCCCACACCGCACCCCGGCCCAAGATCGTCTCCCGCAAGAAGTGGGGCGCCGACGAGAGCCTGCGGGAAAGCGGCTTCGGGTACACCAACTCCGTCAAGGCGGCCTTCGTCCACCACAGCTTCACCGGCAACAACTACCGCTGCTCCCAAGCGCCTTCGGTCATTCGCGGTATCTACCGCTACCACGTGGTGAGCAGCGGCTGGCGCGACATCGGCTACAACTTCCTGGTCGACAAGTGCGGCACCGTCTACGAGGGCCGCGCCGGGGGAGTGAGCAAGGCCGTGCTCGGCGCCCACACCCTGGGCTTCAACACCAACACCACGGGCATCGCCGTCCTCGGCTCCTACGGCAGCACCACCCCGCCCGCCGCCGTCGTCAAGGGCATCGCCAAGGTCGCGGCCTGGAAATTGGGGCTGTATGGAGTCAATCCGAAGGCCAAGACATATCTGACCTCGGGCGGTGGCAATCTGTACCGAAAGGGAGAGAAGGTTCGGCTCCAGGTGATCTCCGGTCACCGTGACGGTTTCGCCACGGAGTGCCCAGGGGCCCGCCTCTACGGCAAGTTGGGGACCGCCCGCAGCAGTGCGGCCCGCCTCCAGGGACGCTGATCACGCAACCACCGTCACCCCTGATCGCGTCTGCCCGGCGGGTTGGTCCACACACCGGCCGGCCGGCGACGCGTTCGGTCGGCCCTGGCAGAAGGCAGAGACGACAGGTGACAGAAGCGATCCTCCTGGTGGGCGGCAAGGGCACCAGACTGCGCCCGCTCACGGTCAACACCCCCAAGCCGATGGTTCCGGCGGCCGGGGTGCCCTTCCTGACCCACCAGCTGGCGAGGGCCCGGGCCGCGGGCATCGACCACATCGTGCTCGCCACCTCCTACCTCGCGGAGGTCTTCGAACCGTACTTCGGGGACGGTTCCGCCCTGGGGCTGCGCCTGGAGTACGTCACCGAACGCGAACCCCTCGGCACCGGCGGGGCGATCCGCAACGCCGCGACCCGGTTGCAGGCCGGCCCCGGCGACCCCGTCGCCGTCTTCAACGGGGACATCCTCACCGGACTCGACATCCGCGCCCTGTACGCCACCCACGCCGAATCCGGCGCCGACGTCTCCCTGCACCTCACCCGGGTCCCCGACCCGCGCGCCTACGGACTGGTGCCGACCGACCCCACGGGCCGGGTCACCGCGTTCCTGGAGAAGCCCCAGACCCCGCAGGAGATCGTCACCGACCAGATCAACGCGGGCGCGTACGTCTTCCGACGCTCCGTCATCGACACCATCCCCGCCGGGCGCCCCGTCTCCGTGGAACGGGAGACCTTCCCCGGACTGTTGGCCTCCGGCGCCCACCTCCAGGGCATGGTCGACTCCACCTACTGGCTCGACCTCGGCACGCCCCGGGCGTTCGTGCGCGGCTCGGCGGACCTGGTCCTCGGCCGCGCCCCGTCCCCCGCGGTGCCGGGCCGCTGCGGGGACCGACTGGTGCTGCCCACCGCACAGGTGGCCGCCGACGCCAAACTCACCGGGGGCACCGTCATCGGGCACGGCGCCCGGGTCGGCTCCGGCGCCCGGATCACCGGCAGCACCGTCCTGTCGGGCGCCGTCATCGCCCCCGGGACGGTCATCACCGACTCCCTCGTCGGGGCCCGCGCCCACATCGGCGCCCGGACCACGCTGCGGGACACCGTCATCGGCGACGACGCGCAGGTCGGACCCGACAACGAACTGCGCGACGGCGCCCGGGTGTGGTGCGGCGCCGCCCTGCCCGCCGGCGCGGTCCGCTTCTCCTCGGACCAGTGAGCCCCGCCCCCGCACCGGCGGCACGTCCTACAGCAGTCCGATGTCGGTGCGGGGCATCTTGGGGTGGCGGCGCGCGGGCACCCGCCCGGACAACAGCACCAGCCGGGCCGCCCGGTGCCGCTGCCCCGCGTACGGCTCCAGCAGCCGCAGCATCTCGGCGTCGTCCGCGTCCCGGTCGCCGGCCAGCGCGTACCCGATGATCCCGGGCAGGTGCAGATCGCCGACGGTGACGCAGTCGGCGGCCCCGTGGCTGCGCTGCACCACCTCCGCCGAGGTCCAGGGGCCCACCCCGGGGATCACCTCCAGCCGCCGCCGCGCGGCCTCCGGCTCCAGCGCACCGGCCTGCTCCAACCGGCCGGCGACCCGCACCGCCCGCAGGATCGTCGCCGCCCGCTTGTCGTCCACCCCGGCCCGGTGCCACTCCCAGGACGGCACCCGCAGCCAGGTGCCCGCGGCGGGCGGTACATGCAGCAGCGGTGCCCGGTCCCCCTCCCCGGCCGGACCGGGCGCGGGCTCGCCGAAGCCCCGCACCAACAGCCGCCACGCCCGGTACGCCTCGTCGGCGGTCACCTTCTGCTCCAGGACGGACGGGATCAACGACTCCATCACCAGCCCCGTCCGGACCAGCCGCAGCCCGGCCCGCCGCCGCCAGGCGTGCGCGACGATCCGGTGCCGGGGCACGAACTCCTCGGGCCGGTCCGCCGCGCCCAGCAGCACCGGCAGCCGGTCGAGCAGCCACTCGGCGCCCGGACCCCAGGCGGTGCCCTCGACGTCCGCCCCGCGCGGCGCCACCCGCAGCGTCCCGGGCCCGGCGGGCGTCCGGCAGGCCCGCCACACCGAGCCGTCCGCCAGTGCCCGGAACGTCGGGTCGCCGGGACCCCGCCGCAGCGGCCCGAACACCAGCCCCAGGTCGACCGGCCCGTCGGGGGCCCACACCCGGGTACGGCCCGTCGCGGGCGGTACGGCGCCCCGGCCCGTCCGTGCGGACGGCACGCCGAGGGCACCGCCCCGCACGGTCACCCGTGTGGGCCGCTGCTCGAAACGTCCAGCCATCGCCCGCGTCCTGTGCTCGTCCGCTTCCCCGTCGCCGGGGTCCTACGGAACCGGTCCCCGCGTTCCATGGTGCCCCGCCCGGCGGGGCGACGTCGCCCCGCCGCCCGCCGCTCCCGGTCAGCGCACCTCGATGAACGCCTCCGTCTCCCGCGCCGGCCGCTCCTTCGGCTCGCCCGCCGGGTGCCCGACCGCCACCGCGCCCATCGGGTCCCAGTCCGCGGGCAGCCCGAGCACCTCCCGGACCACGTCCCGGCAGAACATCGTGGACGACACCCAGGCCGAACCCAGCCGCTCCCCGGCCAGTGCCACGAGGAAGTTCTGCACGCCCGCGCCCATCGCGACCACGAACATCTCCCGCTCGGCGGCGTCCCGCCGCGCGTCCCCGTAGTGGTGGGCGCCCTCGGTCACCAGACAGGGCACCACCAGGTACGGCGCCCGCCGCAGCACCTCCCCGCGGCGCACCCGCCGGGCGATCGACTCGGACGACTTCCCGTCCCGTTGGAGGTCGGCGACCCAGGCGTCCCGCATGGCGTCCAACAGCCGCAGCCGGGACCCGGCGCTCTCCAGCAGCACGAACCGCCAGGGCGTGGTGTGGTGCGGCGCGGGCGCGGTGACCGCGGCGGCGACCGCCCGGCGCACCGCTCCCGGGTCGACCGGCTCCTCGGTGAACGCCCGCACGGTACGCCGCTGGGTGACGGCCTCCCGCACCGCCTCCGAGGTGCCGAGCCGGAACATGTCGTCCCGCGCGGGACGCACCAGCTCCCGCGCCCCCGCCCCGGGCACGTCGTCCGCGCCGTCCGTCCGCACGGTGTGCGCGAGCCCGCGCACCACGGCGACCGGCAGCCCGGCGGTCTTCCCCTTGACCAGGTCGCCGGCCGCCGCGAGTTCGTCCGCGGTGGCCACGACGGTGGCGGTCAGCGGGTTGCCGTGGGGGTCGGAGCCGCCCCGCAGGTCGTCCAGGACCCGTACGCCGGCCGCGCCGATCGCGATGTCGGTCAGCCCGTTGCGCCAGGGCCGGCCGGCGGTGTCGGTGACGAGGACGCCGACCTCGACCCCGAGGGCCGCCCGCAGCCCGTCGCGCACGGCACGGGCGGAGGCGTCCGGGTCCTCGGGCAGCAGCAGCACCGTCCCGTTCGGGGTGTTGGAGGCGTCGACCCCGGCGGCGGCCATCACCAGCCCCTGCCGGTTCTCCACGATCCGCAGCGGCCCGCGGCGCGCGATCACCCGCACGGTCTCGGCGTCTATCGCCGCCTCCCGGTCGACCGCGTCCAGGACCCGGCCCTCCGCCTTGGAGACGATCTTCGAGGTGACCAGGACGACGTCGCCGTCCCGCAGGGTCGGTTCGGCGGCGGCGATCAGCTTCGCCAGGTCGTCCCCGGGCACCACCTCGCCGATGCCGGGCACCGCCCACACCCGGAAACCGGTGCCGTTGTCCGTACTCATGCCCGCAGCTCCTCGGCGAGGGTCAGCGCCTCGCGGGCCATCCGCGCGGTGGCGTCGAGGTCCGTCATGAGCAGCGGCACCGCACGGCAGCGGATGCCCGCGGCCTCCACCCGGGCGACGGAGTCCGCGTCGACGGTGTCCACCAGCCAGCCGTCCAGCAGCCCGGAGCCGTAGTGCGCGGCGACCGCCGCGGCGGTGGACTCCACGCCGACCGCCGCCAGGACCTTGTCGGCCATCCCGCGCACCGGTGCGTCCCCGACGATCGGGGACAGGCCCACCACCGGCACCCCGGCCTCCGCGATGGCCTCCCGGATGCCGGGCACGGCGAGGATCGTGCCGATGCTGACCACCGGGTTCGACGGCGGGAACAGCACCACGTCGGCGCCCGCCACCGCCTCCAGGACGCCCGGCGCGGGCTTCGCCCGGTCGGCGCCGACGGGGACCACGGCATGGGCGTCGACGGTGGCCCGCAGCCGGACCCAGTACTCCTGGAAGTGCACCGCCTTGCGCTCACCGGCGCCCGGTTCGCCCTCCGGCACCGTGATCGCCACGTGCGTCTCGATCCGGTCGTCCGACATGGGCAGCAGCCGCACGCCCGGTTGCCAGCGCTCGCACAGGGCCTCGGTGACCGCGCTGAGGGGGTAGCCGGCGGACAGCATCTGCGTCCGCACGATGTGGGTGGCGAAGTCCCGGTCGCCGAGCCCGAACCACGTGGGGCCCACGCCGTACGCCGCGAGCTCCTCCTTGACCCGGAAGCTCTCGTCCTCGCGTCCCCACCCCTGTTCCTCGTTGATGCCGCCGCCGAGGGTGTACATCACCGTGTCGAGGTCCGGACAGACCTTCAGACCGAAGAGGTGTATGTCGTCCCCGGTGTTGCCGATGACGGTGATGTCGGTGACCCCGAACTCCCGTGCGGTCTCCTTGAGACCGCGGAGGAACCGGGCGCCGCCGATGCCGCCTGCCAGAACCACAATGCGCATGTGGTCCAGTCTGTCAGGCACGAAGTGCGCCTTTCGGCTCGCCTGCGCTGTCCCGTGCGGGTGCGCGGAGGTTGCCCGCGCAGTTCCCCGCGCCCCTTTGGGTGCGTTCACCTGGCCGTGTGCGGTTCGCCGCGGGTGCGCTGCGGCTTTGCGCAGTTCCCCGCGCCCCTGGATCTCGGGCGCTACTCGGCGTCGTCGTCCGCCCCGCCGGAACCGCGCACCACCGGCTGAGCGGACCTGATCAAGGGGCGCGGGGAACTGCGCGAGCAACCCCCGTCCACCCGCACGGAACCGCGCACCGCCAGGTGAACGCACCCGATAGGGGGCGCGGGGAACTGCGCGAGAGCTCAGCGCACCCGAAGCGGACAGCGCACCGCCAGGTGGACGTACCGGAGGGGACGCGGGGAACCGCGCGGGTACCCCCAGCGCACCCCGGCGACCCGCTCAGACAGCCGCCGCCGCCCCCGCACACTGCGCCGCATGCATCCGCATCTCCGTGAGCCCGGGGTAGTACACATGAAGGCTCACCGCAGGTTCCATCGCCGCGTTGACGACCTCGTGGACGTACCCCGGCGCGAACACCCGCTGCGCCCCCGGCCGCAAAGCGTGCGAAGCCTGCCGCGTGCGCTCGGTGAGCTCCCCCTCCAGCACCGTGAGCACCCCGCTGGAGGGCCCGTGGTCGTGCACCCCGCTGCCCTGCCCGGGCACCCAGGACAGCAGCCACACCTCGTACCCGGGCCCGGTGCGCAAGCGGTGGTACCAACGGCTGGTGGCGTCGTAGCGCACCAGGTGCGCCCACTGGGCGCGGTCGGCGGCGATGGACCGGGCGAGCCCGGCGAACTCCGCCACCGTGGACGGGTGTTCGCGCGCGGGCTGGAGGAGGTGGGGCACCTCGAGGATGTCGCCCGCGATCTGGAGGTCGCTGTCGCTGTTCATGGGGTGCGGTGGTGTCCTCGGCGAAGAGAAAAAGAAGAGTGGGGGAGGGCGGCGTGCCCGACGACGCGGACGGGCGGAACGCAGACCTGGGGGTGGTGCGGCAGAGGCGGATCAGCGGCCGGAGCGCAGTGGGCTCAACAGCAGGAACGGCAACAGCTACAGCGCGAGCGGGCAGCACCGAGGGACCCGGGGCGGGTCGCGGAAAGCGCCAAGTTCGCGAGCATGCCCACCAGGCAACCGGTTCATGCCCGGTATGTCAACCGGGACGCCGGTTGGCTGGCCGAGATTCACCTGTTCCGGTGGTGCCCATTGCCGAAAGGATTGCGCGCCCCTTGACTAGGAAACACGCGGCAACGCACGGCGGCGCCGGTCGTCCCCCGTGGCGTCGCGGAGCCGTGACGCGGGTGTGATCAGTTTCGCTTCCGCACCGTCACCGCAACGAGACCTCGTCCCGAGCCGTCTCCCCTGGTGAGACGGTGCCAGGAAGCGGCCCTTCAACGGTGTCTCGGTTTATGCCGATTTGAACACTTACCGTATACCCTTGGTTCCGCAGAGTGAATAAGGGGCCCAATAGCAGATCCCGGCTTGACTGGCTTGGATCAGCACACTTGTAATTTCACTCGTGTCGTTCGGCCCGAGCAGGCGCGACACCATCACGGGGACGCAAAAACAGACGAGGGGCGCTACATGACCGAGCTGTTCCAGCACCTGCTGATCGAATCAGTGGAGACCGTCGAGGGCATGGACGAAGAGGAACTCGGCTGGCAGGAGCGCGCACTGTGCGCCCAGACCGATCCCGAGTCGTTCTTCCCCGAGAAGGGCGGATCCACCCGCGAGGCCAAGAAGGTCTGCCTCGCCTGCGAGGTCCGCTCCGAGTGTCTTGAATACGCGCTCGCCAACGACGAGCGCTTCGGCATCTGGGGCGGCCTGTCCGAGCGGGAGCGCCGCCGCCTCAAGAAAGCGGCGATCTGAGCCCGACGGCACCCCACCCCCACCCACCCCCACCCACCCCACACCCCCACCACCCCCATCCGCACCCCCGCACCCGTACCCACCCCCGCGCACCCGCCGCCCCGCCCCACCGCCGGCGCCCGCCCCCACCTCGGCGGGGCCCGGCCGGCGGGGTCACCGGGTGCACCGGACACCGAAGGGCACCCCCGACGGCGAAGTGCCGGTCGCGCAGCGGCGGTCACGGGCTCGTCCACGGCGGCGACCGGTTCCGCAGCCAGCCGTTAGTGTGGTCGCTCGTCCGAGACCCACCACCTCCGTGACCCGCGGCCACCGCGCCCGGGGCCACCGGAGCGCCGTGCGCGTCGACCACAGTCCAGCGAACCGGGGCCCGCACCTCGATGTCCCTGCACAGCCACCACGCCGTCCCGGCCAGCGCGCCCGCGTCACCACGACCGGCCCTGTCCGATCCGACCAGCCCGCCCGCGCACCCGCGACACGTCGTCACCGCCGTCGTCGTCACGCACGACGGTGCCCGCTGGCTGCCCGACACCCTCGCCGGTCTCCTCGGCCAGACCCGCCCGGTGCAGAGCGCCGTCGCCGCCGACACCGGCAGCGCCGACGACTCCGCCCGACTGGTCACCGAAGCACTGGGCGACGACCGCGTCCTGCACCTCGCCCGCCGCACCGGCTTCGGCCAGGCCGTCGACGAAGCCGTGCGCAGCGCACCGGCCCTCACCCCCGACGACCTCCCGTACCTCAAGCGCCCCAGCGGCTGGGACCCCGTCAGCCGCACCTGGCACGACGACGCGTACGACCTGCCCGAACTGCCGCACGGCGAGCCCGAACAGTGGCTGTGGCTCCTGCACGACGACTGCGCACCCGAACCGGACGCCCTCGACCACCTCCTGCGCGTGGTGGAGAACGAACGCGAACTCGGCCACGAGGTCGCCGTCGTCGGCCCCAAGCTCCGCGGCTGGTACGACCGCCGCCAACTCCTCGAAGTCGGCGTGACCCTCGCCCACAGCGGACGCCGCTGGACCGGCCTGGACCGCCGCGAACAGGACCAGGGCCAACACGACCACGTACGCCCCGTACTGGCCGTCTCCACCGCCGGCATGCTCGTCCGCCGCGACGTCTTCGAACAGCTCGGCGGCTTCGACCGCCACCTGCCCCTCATGCGCGACGACGTGGACCTGTGCTGGCGCGCCCACCACGCCGGCCACCGGGTCCTCGTCGCCCCCGAGGCCGTCGTCCGACACGCCGAGGCGGCCTCCCGCGAACGCCGCAGCGTCGACTGCGCGGGCCGCGGCGCCACCTCCCCCCGCAAGGTCGACAAGGCCGGCGCCGCGTACGCGCTGCTCGCCAACGCCCGCTCCGCGGCCCTGCCCTGGATCCTCGTCCGACTCGTCGTCGGCACCGTCCTGCGCGCCCTCGCCTACCTCGTCGGCAAGGCACCCGGACAGGCCCTCGACGAGATCACCGGCCTCGCCGCGACCCTGCTGCGCCCCGGCCGCGTCCTCGCCGCCCGCCGCACCCGCGGACGCCCCCGGGTCGACAAGGGCGAACTGCGCCCCCTGTTCCCGCCCCCCGGCGCCACGATCCGCGCCACCGTCGAACAGGTGACCGGCAACCTCGTCGGCGGTGCGGGCAGCGACGCCGAGGCCGGCACCGGCGGACGCCACGGAGCCGTCGAATCCGGACCCGGCGGCGACGACGCCGACTTCCTCGAAGTCGAACAGTTCGCCCGGCTCAAGCGCGTGGGACGCAAACCGGGCCCCGTGCTCTTCGTGGTCCTGCTGCTGTTCTCCCTGATCGCCTGCCGGGCCCTGCTCGGCAGCGGCGCCCTCGCCGGCGGCGCCCTGCTGCCCGCCCCCGCCGACGCCGCTGACCTGTGGGCCCGCTACACCGACGGCTGGCACCCCGTCGGCACCGGCGGCACCCAGGCCGCCCCGCCCTACCTCGCGCTCGTCGCCCTGCTCGGCAGCGCCCTGTTCGGCTCCACCGGGCTCGCCGTCACGGTCCTGCTCATCGGGTCCGTGCCGCTCGCCGGGATCGCCGCCTACTTCGCGTCCCGACCCCTCGTCATGTCCCGGCTGCTGCGCGCCTGGGCCGCCATCGCGTACGCCTTCCTGCCCGCCGTCACCGGCGCCCTCGCGAGCGGCCGGATCGGCACCGCCGTACTCGCCGTGCTGCTGCCGCTGATCGCCCGCGCCGCGGTCGCCGCCGGGGGACTGGCCCTGTCCGGCACGTCCACCGCACGCGGCAGCTGGCGCGCCACCTGGGCGCTCGCCCTGCTGCTGACCGTCGCCACCGCCTTCACCCTCGTGGTGTGGCCCCTCGCGCTGGTCCTCGGCCTGGCCCTGCTCGCCGTGCGCCGCCGCGACCCGATCGCCTACGCGGCCCGCGTCCTCGCCGCCCTCGCCACCCCGCTGCTGGTCCTCGCCCCCTGGTCGCTGTCCCTGCTGCCCACCGGCTTCTTCCAGGAGGCCGGACTCGACCACCGGGTCGACCCGGCCAGCGCCCTCGACCTGCTCGGCGCCTCCCCGGGCGGCCCCGGCACCGTCGGCGGGCTGCTGCTCTTCGGCATCGTCCTGGCCGCGCTCGCCGCCCTGCTGCGCGCCGAGCGCCGCACCGGCGTCCTCACCGCCTGGACCGTCGCCCTGGTCGCCCTCGTCTTCGCGGCCCTGTCCAACGGCTCCGGCTGGGCCGGCCCGGCGACCCTCGTCTACGGCATCGCTCTGCTCGGCGCCGCGATCATCGGCGCCGACGGAGCCCGCCACCGCGTCGCCGAACAGAGCTTCGGCTGGCGCCAGCCGGTCGCCGCGCTGATCGCCTTCGCCGCCGCCGCGGGCACCTTCCTCGCCGCCGCCGGCTGGATGATCCGCGGCGCCGACGGCCCCCTCGACCGTCGCGACCCGGTCCAGGTGCCCGCCTTCGTCGCCGAGGAGAGCGGCACCCAGGACCAGGCCCGCACCCTCGTCCTCGACGGCGAGACCCCGGCCCGCGTCGCCTACACCCTGGTCCGCGGATCCGGCGCCCGCCTGGGCGACGCCGAACTCACCGCCGCCGCCCCCGCCACCCCCCGGCTCGACGAGGTCGTCGCCAACCTGGTCGCCGGCTCCGGCGCCGACCAGGCCGACGAACTCGGCGGCTACGCCGTCCGCTACGTCCTCGTGCGCGACGGCGCCCCCCGCGGCATGAGCCGGGTGCTCGACACCACGCCCGGCCTGTCCCGGCTCAGCCAACAGGACGGCAACTCCCTGTGGCGCGTCGACCGACAGGTCTCCCGGGCCGCCGTCGTCCCGAAGTCCGGCGACCCGCAACCCGTGGCCGCCGGCCCCGTCGAGGTCCACACCGACCTCCGCCCCGGCCCCGAGGGCCGGGTGCTGCGCCTCGCCGACACCGCCGCCCCCGGCTGGACCGCGACCCTGGACGGCGAGCCGCTGCCCCGGGTCACCGTCGACGGCTGGGCCCAGGGCTTCACCCTGCCGACCTCCGGCGGACGCCTCGACATCACCTACGACGCGCCCCTCACCCACACCGCGTGGGTGTGGGCGCAGGGCGCGCTCGCCCTGGTCCTGGTCGTCCTCGCGCTGCCCGGCCGCCGTCGGCACGTCGACGACGACCTGCCCGACGCGGAGCAGCCCGTCACCGCACCGGTGGCCGCCGAACCCACCGCGTCCGCTGCGCCCGCCGCACCGCCGGAGGGCCGCCGGGCCCGCCGGCTGCGCGACCGGGCGCCCGCAGCGGACCCCGCCACCGAGGTGCCGCAGGCCTCCGTTCCGCACCAGGTCGCGCACCCCGCCTGGGACGACGCGCCCGCCGCACCGGTTCCCCCGGCCCCGGAGGACCCCGCGTACCCGGGTGCCGCGGTTCCCCCGCAGACCCCGTACGCGGACCCGTACCAGGGCGGCGGCTACGCCCCGTACCCGCAGGACGGCACCCACGACCCGTACGCCGCGGTGCCCCCGTACCCCGACCCCGTCCCGGGCCACCAGGCCCCGCCGGACGCCCCGGGTTACGGCTACTCCGGCTACGACGGCGGCTACGACGACCACACCCCCGTGTACGGACAGCCCGGCCCGGAGGCGCCCGGGCACCCGCACGGCACCGACCGCGAGCGCCCCGACGGGAGCCAGCAGTGAACCGCACCACCCTGTCCCTGTTCGCCGTGACCGCGGCGCTGGCCGCCGTCACCGGACTCGCCGTCGTGTCCCTGCCCGAGGAGGCCGGGGCCGACGGCGCTCCGGCCGCCGCCCGGCTGCCCGTGGAACGCTCCGGGGTGCTGTGCCCCGCGCCCAGCGACTCGGACCTCGCGGACACCGTCTACAGCTCCTTCACCCCGAAGTCCGAGGGCACCGCCGCCACCGGCACGGCCCGGCTGACCCCGGCCGAGGAGAGGTCCACCGGTGCGGACGAGCCCAAGGGCGCCAAGGGCACCAAGAGCACCGGGAAGGACGCGAAGAACGGGGAGGACGGGAAGGACGCGAAGGGTCCTGCGCCCGTCCTCGTGCCGAAGGAACCCGGTGCCCAGGTCACCGGCGAGGAGTCCGGTGCGGACGTGCCCGCCCTGATCGGCGCCGCCGAGGGCGACCTCGCCCCGGGATGGACCGTCCAGCAGACCACCACCGTCTCGGCGGGCCAGGGCCGCGGGATGCTCGGCCTCGCCTGCGCCGCTCCCGACACCGACTTCTGGCTGCCGGGCGTCAGCACCGCCGAGGACCGCACCGACTACCTCCACCTGACCAACCCGGACGATGCGGCGGCCGTCGTCGACATCGAGCTCCACGGCAAGGACGGCCCTCTGAAGACCTCGCTCGGCGACGGCATCCAGGTGCAGCCGCGGGCGAGCGTGCCGGTGCTGCTGTCCACGCTGACCGAGAAGCCCCAGGCCGATCTGACGGCGCACGTCACGGTCCGCAGCGGTCGGGTGGCCGCCGCCGTGCGGGCCACCGACGCCCGGCGCGGCTCCGACTGGCTGACGCCCGCCGCCGACCCCGGGCCCGCGCTGGTGGTGCCGGGCATCCCCACGGACGTCACCTCGGCCCGTCTGATCGTCTTCGCCCCCGGGGAGAGCGACGCGGAGGTCGACGTCCGGGTGGCCTCGCCGAACGGGCCGATCACCCCCGCCGGGACCGAGAGCCTGCACGTCAAGTCGGGGATGACGGCCGTCGTCGACCTGGGGGACGTCACCAAGGGCGAGGCGGGCTCCCTGCTCCTGACCCCCAAGGGCCGGTCCGCCGCGCCGGTGGTGGCCGCCCTCCAGGTCGTCCGGGGCAAGGGCGACCGCCAGGAGACCGCGTACATCCCGGCCAGTACGGCGGTCGGCGCCCGGGCGACGGTCGCCGACAACCGGGCCAAGGGCACCGTGCTGTCCCTGGTCGCCCCCGGCGCCGCCGCCAAGGTGCGGGTCACCGCGTCGGCGGGCAGCGGGGGCGGCGAGCCGGTCACCGAGACGTACACCGTCAAGAGCGGGTCGACGCTGCTGGCCCGCCCGCCCGTGCCGCGGGGCCTCAAGGGGACGTACGCCTTGACCGTCGAGTCGCTCTCCGGCGGCCCGGTGCACGCCTCGCGGATGCTCGAAGCCCCGGACGGCGGCGTTCCGATGTTCACCGTGCAGGCCCTCGCCGACGACCGGGGCACCGTCTCGGTGCCGGACGCGGACCAGGACCTGTCCGTGCTCCAGAAGTGACGGACGCAGCAGCGGGCGACGGGCCCCGGCAGGAGCAGGAGCAGGAGCAGGAGCGGGCCGGGGCTCAGTCCTCGTCGTAGTGGGGGTCGACGGTCTCCGGGGTCAGACCCAGGAGTTCGGCGACCTGCTCCACCACCACCTCGTGCACCAGGGCGGCGCGCTCGTCGCGCCCCTTGGTGCGGATCTCCACCGGCCGCCGGTAGATCACGACCCGGGCGCGGCGCCCCTCCCGGGCCGGCACGATCCCGCCCAGCGGTACGGGGTCCTCGTTCCAGCCGTCTTCGGAGGCGTCCAACCGGGGGACCTCCAGGACCATGAAGTCGAAGTCGGCGAGCTGGGGCCAACGGCGCTCCAGCCGCTCGACCGAGTCCTGCACCAGGTCCGTGAACAGTTCGGCCCTGCTGGCGGCGAGCGGCACCTGCGGCGGAGCCACGGGGCCGCGCATCCCCCTGCCGTGCCGGTCACGGCGGCGGGGACCGCGGTCGGCGGCGCTGGGGGGCACGGGGTTGTCCATCACCGACGAAGCGTAGTCCTCCGGTGGGCTCCCCGGTCGTCGGCGCGGCCCGTGACAGCGCTCCGCCGCACCCCGGGTGACCTGCACGGCGGCACGCCCGGGCGAACCGATGTAGGGCATGTCACTTACTGACCATTCCAGCCAAGGTCATGATCGAAATTGATCACTTCAGAGGGGGGTGCCCTCTTGCAAAATGACGAGAATGCCCCTATTCATTACTACTCGTCACCCGTCTCCTTCTCCCGGTCGACAGGCACCCGGCGGGACCGAGGGGCAATACCAGAAACCGCGAGGATCGAGTTCACGCCACGACACGGTGGGGTGACGTGCCGAGGAGTCGTCGCGGCCCGCTCAAGAGTGCGGTAGCGTCCATCATCGTGAGCCCTGTACGTCGCTGTTCGCGCACCGCTTGCGGCCGTCCCGCCGTCGCGACGCTGACGTACGTCTACGCCGACTCGACCGCGGTCCTCGGCCCCCTCGCCACCTACGCCGAACCCCACTGCTACGACCTCTGCGCCGAGCACTCCGAGCGCCTCACCGCGCCCCGCGGCTGGGAGGTCGTCCGGCTCGCCGAGGCCAGCGGCCCGGCCCGCCCCTCCGGCGACGACCTCGAAGCCCTCGCCAACGCCGTGCGCGAAGCGGCCCGCCCCCACGAGCGCACCGCCGACGCGGGCGGCAGGTCGGGCGCCGACCCCGTCGAGGTCGGCCGCCGCGGCCACCTGCGGGTCCTGCGCTCCCCGGACTCCTGACCCCAACTCCCGCCCCCGCAGCGGCCCTCGAACACCCCCCGCGCGACCAGCCCCGACACCCCCACGGCCGAAACCCGGCCCCGGCCCCGTCGGGGAACCGCGTCGCCCACCCGGCCCCCGCACCCTGCGGGTAGTTTGGGGGCCCCAGAGGACCTCCAGGAGGGTTGGCCGTGGCTGTTGATCTGTCGCAGATCGTGAAGGCGTACGACGTCCGCGGGGTGGTTCCCGACCAGTGGGACGAGTCACTCGCCGAACTCTTCGGCGCGGCCTTCGCACAGGTGACGGGCGCTCACGCGATCGTGACCGGGCACGACATGCGGCCCTCGTCCCCCGGCCTGTCCCGGGCCTTCGCCCGGGGCGCCGCCGCCCGCGGCGTGGACGTCACCGAGATCGGACTCTGCTCCACCGACCAGCTCTACTACGCGTCCGGCGCCCTCGACCTGCCCGGGGCGATGTTCACCGCCTCCCACAACCCGGCCCAGTACAACGGCATCAAGATGTGCCGCGCCGGAGCCGCCCCCGTCGGCCAGGACACCGGACTCGCCGAGATCCGCGCCCTCGTCGAAGGCTGGGCCGCCGGCACCGACCCGGCCCCGGAACCCGCCGCCACCCCCGGCACCCTCACCCAGCGCGACACCCTGCGCGACTACGCCGCCCACCTGCGCTCCCTGGTCGACCTCACCGGCATCCGCCCGCTCAAGGTCGTCGTCGACGCGGGCAACGGCATGGGCGGCCACACCGTCCCCACGGTCTTCGACGGCCTGCCCCTGGACCTCGTACCGATGTACTTCGAACTCGACGGCACCTTCCCGCACCACGAGGCCAACCCCCTCGACCCGAAGAACATCGTCGACCTCCAGGCCCGCGTCCGCGCCGAACACGCCGACCTCGGCATCGCCTTCGACGGCGACGCCGACCGCTGCTTCGTCGTCGACCAGAACGGCGACCCCGTCTCCCCGTCCGCGATCACCGCCCTCGTCGCCTCCCGCGAACTCGCCAAGCACGGCGGGGGCACCGTCATCCACAACCTCATCACCTCCTGGTCCGTCCCCGAGGTCGTCCGCGAACAGGGCGGCACCCCCGTGCGCACCCGCGTCGGCCACTCCTTCATCAAGCAGGAGATGGCGAACACCGGCGCGATCTTCGGCGGCGAACACTCGGCGCACTACTACTTCCGCGACTTCTGGAACGCCGACACCGGCATGCTCGCCGCCCTCCACGTGCTCGCCGCACTCGGCGAGCAGGACGGCACCCTCTCCGACCTGGTCGCCCAGTACGACCGCTACGCCGGCTCCGGCGAGATCAACTCCACCGTCGACGACCAGACCGCCCGCCTCGCCGCGGTCCGCGCCGCCTACGAGGGCCGCGACGACGTCACCATCGACGAACTCGACGGACTCACCGTCACCACCGCCGACTGGTGGTTCAACGTCCGCCCCTCCAACACCGAGCCCCTGCTCCGCCTCAACGCGGAAGCCCGCGACCAGGCCACCATGGCCAAGGTCCGCGACGAGGTCCTGGACCTCATCCGCGGCTGACCCCCCGCCGCCGCACCCGGACGGGTACCGGACCACCACCCCCGGTACCCGTCCCCACCCGCCCCCGGGACCCCCGGCCGGGCACCCCGCCAGCCCGGCACGGACCAGGGCACAGCGGTACGCTGACCACGCCGCGGACCCGACGCCCGCGCGCCCACCACCCGGAAGGAAACACCGCCATGCCGCTCGAAGCCGGACTCCTGGAGATCCTGGCCTGCCCGGCCTGCCACGCCCCCCTGACCGAGGCGGAGACCGAGCTGATCTGCACCGGCGAGGACTGCGGCCTCGCCTACCCCGTCCGGGACGACATCCCCGTGCTCCTCGTCGACGAGGCCCGCCGCCCCGACTGACGACACCGCCCACCCGGCAGCACACCCGCCCACCCGAGCCGCACCCGTCCGACCATGGACCACACCCTTCGCCGCTCCACGCCCGCCGCCCGGCACCCCGCACCACCCCCCAGCGAATCGGAGGCCGCCCCCATGCTCGACGAATCGCTGCTGGACGCACCCGACGCACTCGCCAGGGCCGACCGGCGACGCCTGCTGCGGGGCGCGGCCGAAGCGGGCGCCCGGGTCCGCACCGCCGCCCGACGCGCCGCCGAAGCGGGCGTGGCCGACCTACGGCCCGACGGCCGCCCCCGCGCCGTCCTCATGGCCGGCCCCGGAGCCGCCGCGAACGCCGCCGCCGACATCCTCGGCTCCCTCGCCGGCGCCGGCTGCCCCGTCGTCCGCCTCGACCCCACCGGAGTCGCCGCCGCCCCCGGCGCCCTGCGCTGGGCCCTCCCCGGCTGGGCCGGCCCCGTCGACCTGCTGCTCATCGCCACCCCGGACGGCACCGAACCCGGCCTCGCCCTGCTCGCCGAACAGGCCTACCGCCGCGGCTGCACCGTCGTCTCCGTCGCACCCGACCGCACCCCCCTCGGGGAAGCCGTCGACGGCGTCCACGGCCTCGCCCTCCCCATGGCCACCGCACCCTACGAACAGGACGAACCCGACGCGGCCTCCGCGCCCGGCGCCCTGTGGGCCCTGCTCACCCCGCTGCTGATGCTGCTCGACCGCACCGGACTCGTCAGCGCCCCCACCGACGCCCTGGAACGGGTGGCCGACCGCCTCGACCGCACCGCCGAACGCTGCGGCCCCGCCACCGCCACCTACGCCAACCCCGCGAAGACCCTCGCCGCCGAACTCGCCGACTCGCTGCCGCTGATCTGGACCGAAGGCCCGTCCGCCGGACCCGCCGGCCGCCGCTTCGCCGCCGCCATCGGCGAACTCGCCGGCCGCCCCGCCCTCGCCGCCCAACTCCCCGAGGCCCTCCCCGCGCACGGCGCGCTCCTCACCGGCACCCTCGCCGCGGGCGCCGACCCCGACGACTTCTTCCGCGACCGCGTCGACGAGGCCCCCGCCCTGCGCGCCCGGGTCGTCCTCCTCCGCGACCGGCCCACCGGCAAGCTCAGCGCCGCCCCCGCCGCCCGCGAACTCGCCCTGGGCCACGACACCGCCATCAGCGAGCTCGAACCCGGCCTCACCGGCGACGACGACCCGCACGCACCCCACGGATCGGGCGACCCCGGCGGACCGGGCGGACCCGGCGACCCCGGCACACCCGGCGGACCCCGGGACGACGCCGACCGCACCGGCGACACCCTCGAAGCACTCGCCGAACTGATCGCCGTCACAGATTTCGCCGCCGTTTACCTGGCGCTCGCTTCGGGGGCTTGATCTGGACCCGGGGCCCCGCCCCGGCCGTCGCTCCCGAACCCCGCCCCCTCGCGGGAAGCCCACCGGCAGCGTCGACCTCGTACTCGAACGGAGAAAGAACCCCATGGACCGCCTCGCCAACCCCATCCGCCCCTACGCCTGGGGTTCCGCCACCGCCATCCCCCACCTCCTCGGCGTGGCACCCACCGGCGAGCCGCAGGCCGAACAGTGGATGGGAGCCCACCCCGGAGCGCCCTCGCGCACCCCGCGCGGCACCCTCACCGAAGTGATCGACACCGACCCCGAAGGCACCCTCGGCGCCCCCGCCGTCGCCCGCTTCGGCCCCCACCTGCCCTTCCTCCTCAAACTCCTCGCCGCCGGCGCCCCCGTCTCCCTCCAGGTCCACCCCGACCTCACCCAGGCCCGCGAGGGGTACGCCCGCGAACAGCAGCAGGACATCCCGCTGACCGCCGGACACCGCAACTACAAGGACGCCAACCACAAGCCCGAACTGATCTGCGCGCTCACCCCGTTCGAGGGCCTGTGCGGCTTCCGCCCCCCGCACGCCACCGCCGACCTCCTCGCCCGACTGGACGTCGACGGCCTCAAGCCGTACGTCGACCTGCTGCGCGCCACCCCCGAGGACGCCGCCCTGCGCGAGGTCCTCACCGCGATCCTCTCCGCCGACCGCACCGAGATCGCCGCCCTGGTCACCGAAACCGCCCAGGCCTGCGCCCGGCTCGCCGCCGAGGACCCGGACAGCGTCGAACCGGGGACGACCGCACCGGCCTCCGACCCCGACCCGGCCGACCCCGCCGCCGCCCCCGCAGCCGCCCGCACCGCCGCCTACGCCGCCTACGCCGGGCTCGCCCACCACTACCCCGGCGACCCGGGCGTCCTCGCCGCGACCCTCCTCAACCACGTCCGGCTCCAGCCCGGCGAAGCCCTGTTCCTCGGCGCCGGAGTCCCGCACACCTATCTGCACGGCCTCGGCGTCGAGATCATGGCCAACTCCGACAACGTCCTGCGCTGCGGCCTCACCCCGAAGCACATCGACGTCCCCGAACTCCTCCGGGTCGTCCGCTTCGAGGCCGCCGACCCCGCCGTCCTGCGCCCCGAAGCCTCCCCCGACGGCGAGGAGGTCTACGACACCCCCATCGACGAGTTCCGCCTCTCCCGCCTCACCCGACCCGAGGACGCCGCACCCGGCGACCTCACCACCGACACCCCGCAGATCCTCCTGTGCACCGCCGGCACGATCACCCTGCACGGCGGCGGCGGCCCCGAGACCCTCACCCCCGGCACCTCCGTCTTCGTCGCCGCCGGCGACCGCACCGAGGTGACCGGCGCCGGCACCCTGTTCCGCGCCACGGTCGTGGTCTGACGCCCCACCCTCCCCGGACGGGCGACACGAACCGTCAAACCGCCTGCGCCGACCCCCTCGGCCCCGTACGATCCGACGCCGTCACCACCGGGCACACCACCAGGGACCGACGGCGCCCCACGGGCACCGGAACGGGCGAAGGGACACCACGCACAGATGAGCGCATCAGGCGGAACCAAAGCCATCGTCGCGGCACTCGCCGCCAACCTCTCGATCGCGGTCGCCAAGTTCGTGGCCTTCCTCTTCAGCGGCTCCTCGTCGATGCTCGCCGAGAGCGTCCACTCCCTCGCCGACTCCGGCAACCAGGGACTGCTCCTCCTCGGCGGCCGACGCGCCCGCCGCGAAGCCACCCCGCAACACCCCTTCGGCTACGGCCGCGAGCGCTACGTCTACGCCTTCCTCGTCTCCATCGTGCTCTTCTCCGCCGGCGGCATGTTCGCGCTCTACGAGGGCTACGAGAAGGTCAAGCACCCCCACGCCATCGAGAACTGGTACTGGCCCGTGGGGGTGCTCGTCTTCGCGATCGTCGCCGAGATCTTCTCCTTCCGCACCGCGATCAAGGAGTCCAACCAG
This sequence comes from Streptomyces sp. NPDC005955, assembly GCF_042871255.1. Lineage (NCBI taxonomy): Bacteria > Bacillati > Actinomycetota > Actinomycetes > Kitasatosporales > Streptomycetaceae > Streptomyces > Streptomyces sp. NPDC005955. The sequence continues at coordinate 378,723 of NZ_JBIAIF010000007.1, forward strand.
ATCCGCGGCACCCTCTCCTGGAAGGAGTTCGTCCGCCACTCCAAGGCCCCCGAACTCCCCGTCGTCCTCCTGGAAGACCTCGGTGCCCTCGTCGGCCTGGTCCTCGCCCTCGTCGGCGTCAGCCTCGCCCTCGCCACCGGCGACGGCCTCTGGGACGGCATCGGCACCCTCTGCATCGGCGTCCTGCTCATCCTCATCGCCCTCGTCCTCGCCGTGGAGACCAAATCCCTCCTCCTCGGCGAAGCCGCCGGCACCGACGACCTCCGCACCATCGAGACCGCCCTCGTCGACGGCACCACCGTCACCCGCCTCATCCACCTGCGCACCCTGCACCTGGGCCCCGAGGAACTGCTCGTCGCCGCCAAGATCGCCGTCCCCCGCGACAGCACCGCCGCACAGATCGCCGCCGCCATCGACGCGGCCGAGTCCCGCGTCCGCACCGCCTGCCCCATCGCCCGGGTGATCTACCTCGAACCCGACCTCTACAGCGAGACCGACGCCGCGAAGGGCCCCGACGCCGAAGCCACCCCCGGCGGCCCCGCCCACTGAACCCGCCCCACCCCGACCCACCGACCCCACCCCCACCCACGGGCCACTCCCGACCCGCGGGCCACCCCCAGCAATCAAGCCGAACCGATTTGCGCCCTGGGGCACACCCGCCCCACGGTGTTAGATTCGTGACCAGAGCCAGACGTCGCTGCTGATGGCGGTCGGGCGGCCCGCACCCCGGGCCGACCGAGGGAGAGAGGGCCTCCGACGGACTGCGCTGCGCACGCGCCCGGGCACCACCCCGCCCGCCGCCGCGCAGAACAGCCGTGCACCCATCTCGACCGACCCACGAGGAGCAGCTCCCCATGACCACTGTCGACAACCGACAGGACTTCAAGGTCGCCGACCTCTCCCTCGCCGCCTACGGGCGCAAGGAGATCACCCTCGCCGAGCACGAGATGCCCGGCCTCATGGCCATCCGTGCCGAGTACGCCGAGCAGCAGCCGCTCGCCGGCGCCCGCGTCACGGGCTCCCTGCACATGACCGTGCAGACCGCCGTCCTCATCGAGACCCTGGTCGCCCTCGGCGCCCAGGTCCGCTGGGCCTCCTGCAACATCTTCTCCACCCAGGACCACGCCGCCGCGGCCATCGCCGTGGGCCCCGACGGCACCCCGGACGCCCCGAGCGGCGTCCCCGTCTTCGCCTGGAAGGGCGAGACGCTGGAGGAGTACTGGTGGTGCACGGAGCAGGCCCTGACCTGGCCCGACAGCCCCACCGGCGGCCCCAACATGATCCTCGACGACGGCGGCGACGCCACCGTCCTCGTCCACAAGGGCGTCGAGTACGAGAAGGACGGCAAGGTCCCCTCGACCGACACCGCCGAGTCCGACGAGCACCGCGTCATCCTCGAACTCCTCACCCGCACCCTCGGCGAGGACCCGCAGAAGTGGACCCGCCTCTCCTCCGAGATCCGCGGCGTCACCGAAGAGACCACCACCGGTGTCCACCGCCTCTACGAGATGCACCGCGACGGCACCCTGCTCTTCCCGGCGATCAACGTCAACGACGCCGTCACCAAGTCGAAGTTCGACAACAAGTACGGCTGCCGCCACTCCCTGATCGACGGCATCAACCGCGCCACCGACGTCCTCATCGGCGGCAAGACGGCCGTCGTCTGCGGCTACGGCGACGTCGGCAAGGGCTGTGCCGAGTCCCTGCGCGGCCAGGGCGCACGCGTCATCGTCACCGAGATCGACCCGATCTGCGCGCTCCAGGCAGCCATGGACGGCTACCAGGTCACCACCCTCGACGAGGTCATCGAGACCGCCGACATCTTCATCACCACGACCGGCAACAAGGACATCATCATGGCCGCCGACATGGCCAAGATGAAGCACCAGGCCATCGTCGGCAACATCGGCCACTTCGACAACGAACTCGACATGGCCGGCCTCGCCAAGCTCCCCGGCGTCGTCAAGGACGAGGTCAAGCCCCAGGTCCACACCTGGACCTTCCCCGACGGCAAGGTCCTCATCGTGCTGTCCGAGGGCCGCCTCCTCAACCTCGGCAACGCCACCGGGCACCCGTCGTTCGTGATGTCCAACTCGTTCGCGGACCAGACCCTGGCCCAGATCGAGCTGTTCACCAAGCCCGACGCCTACCCGACCGACGTCTACACGCTGCCCAAGCACCTCGACGAGAAGGTCGCCCGCCTCCACCTCGCCGCGCTCGGCGTGAAGCTCACGACCCTGCGCCCCGAGCAGGCCGCGTACATCGGCGTCGAGGTCGAAGGCCCGTACAAGTCGGACCACTACCGCTACTGACCCGGCCCCGCCGCCCCGCGGCGGACCGACAGGACGCACCAGGCAGGCCCCCGCACCCCCGTGCCGGGGGCCTGCCCCGTACCGCGCACCCGAGCCGAACCCGACGGGCGAACCCGCCACCGGTCCGGCACCGGGAGATCAGAACGACCGAGAACCAGGACCCCCATGCCCCGCGGCCACTATTCGCTCCACGACACGCACGACCACACCCCCCTCGGTGAGGAACACTTCCACTGCGCCCCCGGCCCCTCCGGCTGGCGCTACGTCTCCCAACGCGTCGCCCCCTCCGGCGAACACACCGGCTCCGTCGACCTCACGCTCGACGAACTCGGCCGCCCCCTGCGCCTCGAACTCAACGCCGCCAGCTGGCAGGTGCGCGCCGGCGCGCTCGACGGCGTCACCTGGGTCCGCACCGACCCCACCGGCGTCCACGCCACCGAGGGCAACGCCCCCGCCCACGCGTTCACCGGCACCTCCCCGGCCTTCCTCGTCGCGACCGCCCGACTGCTGCGTCTCACCCCTGCCTCCCCCGCCACCCGGGTCCGCCTCGTCGCCTTCACCGATCCGGTCCTCGCCCCCCGCACCCTCGACCAGTCCTGGGCCTTGCTCAACAGAGAAACACACACCACTGACAACGCCCCCCTGATCGTGGACGAGTACCAGGTCACCGCCCTGGACACCGGCGAACAGCACACCGTCCACCTCACCGGGGACGTCGTCCTGTCGGCCCCCGGCATCGAGCTGGAGAACCTGGAATCGCCCCCGTCGACGTTCCCCTCCGACTGACGCCCCACCCCCTCAGGACGGCGGCGCGAACCCCGTGCCCCGCCCCGCACCGGCCCCACCGCTCCCACCGGGGCCGTTCCCACCCGTACCATCCCCGGCCACCGGCCCCGCACCACCGCTCCCCGGCCCCGGACCGACGACCGGACCCGCCGCGACACCCCCACCGGGCGGCGCGAACCCCGAGCCGCCACCCGCCCCGTCCCGACCCGGCCCGTACCCCACCTGCGCCTGACCCACCTGCCCGTAGGCCACCTGCGCATGACCGCCCGGCCCGTGACCGCCCGGCCCGTAACCCCCCGGAGCACCGCCCCCGGACATCCGCTGCACGTCCCGCGACTGCCGCTCGTGCACCACGGCGGCCAGGAACGCGGCCGGCGGCACCCCCTGTGGCACGGTCGCCCCCGTCCGCGCGACCACCTCCTCCGCCAGCCGCCGCGCCATGTCCCACCCCGCCTGCTGATCGAACTGCGACATCCGCGTCAGGTACTGCCGCACCGCCAACCACAGACCGTCCGGCACCCCCGACAGGTCGAGCGAGGAGAACCGCCCCGCCAACCACGGCGGCGGAGGCGGAACGTACGCACTGCGGGCCACCGGCACCCGCTCCCGCACCACCAGCGTCCCCGCGAGCACGTCACCCACCCGACGCCCCCGCTTCGACGCCAACGAGGCGATGGACGCCACCGTGCCGAAGGTCAACAGGATCTCGATCGCCCCGAACGCACCCCGCACCAACGCGTGCCGGAACCGGATCGGCCCCCCGTCGTCCCGCACCACCCGCAAGCCGCACGCCAACTTCCCCAGCGACCGCCCGTGACTCAGGGTCTCGACGGCTATCGGCACCCCCACCAGCAACAACAGGAAGCTCGCCACCGACACCGCCGCCATCGCCGCGTCGTCCAGCGACGCGGCGGCCGCTATCAGCCCCACCGTCACCCCGATGTAGACCGCGACCGCCAGGGTCAGATCGATCAGCACCGCCAGGCCACGGCTCGGCAACTTGGCGGGCTGCAACTCCAGCGCCACCGCCTCACCCGTTACGAGATCACTCACTACCATCACCTTCCGCCGCCCTGGCCTGCCCCGGGAAGGGCCAGTCTGCCAAGCTGAAACGCATCGCCGCAGTACGAGAAGCCGAGGAGCAACTGACCCGATGGACCTCGACGTCTTCGTTTCCGCCCACCGGGCCGAATGGGACCGGCTGGACCACCTGCTGCGCCGCCGGCGCCGCCTGACGGGGGCCGAGGCGGACGAACTCGTCGCCCTCTACCAACGCACCGCCACCCACCTCTCCCTGATCCGGTCCAGCACGCCCGACCCGCAGCTCCTCGGTCGCCTCACCCAACTCGTCGCCCGGGCCCGCAACGCGGTGACCGGCACCCGCCGAGCCTCCTGGCGCGACGTGACCCGGTTCCTCACGCACGGCTTCCCGGCCGCGCTCTACCGCACCCGTCACTGGTGGGTGCCCACCGCCATTGTCTCCACGCTCGCCGCCGCGCTCATCGGCTGGTGGATCGCCACCCGCCCCGAAGTCCAGGCGAGCATCGGCGCCCCCGCCGCACTGCGCGAGATGACCCGGCCCGGCGGCGGGTACGAGACGTACTACTCCAGCAACCCGGCGGCGTCGTTCGCGGCACAGGTGTGGACGAACAACGCCCAGGCCGCCGCGCTCTGCCTGGTCCTGGGCGCCTTCCTGTGCGTACCGGTCCTGTGGATCCTGCTGACGAACATGGTGAACATCGGCATGGGCATCGGGCTCATGGCCTCGGCCGGTCGCCTCGACGTCTTCCTCGGCCTGATCATTCCGCACGGGCTCCTCGAACTGACGGCGGTCTTCGTGGCGGCCGGCACCGGGCTACGCCTCGGCTGGACGGTCATCGACCCCGGCCCCCGCACCCGCCGCGCCGCCCTCGCCGAAGAGGGCCGCGCCGCCCTCGGCATGGCGATCGGCCTGGCCCTGGTCCTCTTCGTCTCGGGAGCCATCGAAGGCTTCGTCACCCCGTCCGGCCTCCCCACCTGGGCCCGGATCGGCATCGGCGTCGCCGCCGAGCTGCTCTTCCTCGCCTACGTGTACGTACTGGGGCGCCGGGCGGTCAGGGAAGGGGAGACGGGGGACCTCGACGCCGACGAGCGGAGCGCCGCCGTGCCCCTGGCCGCCTGATGTGCGTGGGCCGCCGTTCACCTGCTAGTGTCCTCTTCGCCCCAGGGAAATCCGTTGACACGGCCCAGCTGGGGAGGTAGATTTGAACAGTTGCCTACGAACGGGCTCGACCCGTTGGCGACCGCATAATCTATCTGCTTCTCGGAAGTTCATCGAGTTCATCGAAACGAATCCGAGAAACCTCCTCTGACTCATATGCAGAAGTCACCCGGTGGTTCGAACCACTGGAAAGCCTCTGATAAAGTCGGAATCGCCGGAAAGGAAAACGCCGAAAAGCGTTCTCCCGGAAAGCACCGAGGAAATCGGATCGGAAAGATCTGATAGAGTCGGAAACACCGAAGGGAAGCGCCCGGAGGAAAGCCTCAGCCGAATGGCTGGAGTGAGTACAAAGGAAGCGTCCGTTCCT
>NZ_JBIAIF010000008.1:0-317454 GCF_042871255.1 Streptomyces sp. NPDC005955
CGCCATGAGGAGCATGTTCTCCTCACCCGTGATCAGACCGTCGACCGCCGAGAACTGCCCCGTCACACCGATCACCGACCGCACCCCCTGCGGTGACGTGGCGAGGTCATGACCCGCGACCTGTGCCTGCCCGCCATCGGCCGCGATGAGCGTGGAGAGGATCTGCACGACCGTGGTCTTGCCCGCACCGTTCGGGCCGAGCAGGGAGAAGACGGTGCCCGCGGGGATGTGCAGGTCGATCCCGTCGAGGACGACCTTGTCACCGTAGGACTTGCGCAGTCCGACGGCGGAGACGGCGGGGGGCGGTGTCCGACCATCGGACTCATTGGGCATGGGCATGACAGATGAAGCCATGGGGCTCTCCCGATCGGGGGCAGGAACGGACTGGAAGGGACGGGCGGGGACGCGAAGGGAAGGGAACGAAGGGGGAGGCGGAGCCGATCAGACGCGGGCGCGGCGGATGTCGATGTTGCCGTGCCGGGTCCGGGCGCGGACCTTGACGGTGCCCTCGACCTCCTTCGGGGCGTCGGACGTGGTGAGCCCGTTGCGCACCTGCCCGGAGCTGGAGCTGACGTCGAGCCAGGCGGCGGTGCCCTCCCGGATGCCGACCTCGATGGAACCGTATGAGGTCTCCAACTGGACCGTTCCGCCTGCGACTTCGGCGACGCGCAGGGTGCCGTGGGCGGTGGTGGCGGTGACGGAGCCCTCGGCCCGTTCGATGTCGATGTCGCCGTTGACCCCGCGCACCCGCAGGTCGCCGGCCGCGACCCCGATGGTCGTGGAGCCGTGCGAGTTCTTCAGGACGGCCGAACCCTCGACGCTGCCGACGCGCAGACTGCCGGAGCTGGTGCTGATCTCGGCCGTCCCCTCGATCCGGTCCACGGTGATCGAGCCGTGGGAGGCGGTCAGTCGGAGGGGCCCGGTCGTGTCGAGGCGGACGTCCCCGGAGGAGGTCCTCACCTGCACTTCACCGAGCCGCCCTTCGCCGAGCACCTGGGTCCAGGCGCCGCCGACGTCGACGTGTGAACCCGCGGGCAGTTCGACCGTCACGTCGACGGTGCCGGGACGGGCGAGGGGGTTGCGCGGCTTGGGCGTCCGGATGGTCAGGACTCCGCCCGCCTGGGTGACCTCGGCCTGCTCGGCCGACCGCACGTCCTGGTCCTTCGCCCGGTCCCGGGGCTGCACCTCGACGACCGTGTCGATCCGGTCGCCCGCGGTGAACTGGATGGAGCCTGAGTACACATGGGCCTTGACCGCGATCGGCTCGGGCGTGTCGAAAGAAGGCATGGCTGTCCCGTCCTCTGGGTCCTGTGAGGTGTTCTCGGCGTCCCCGCTGGTGAACGGGGCGTGGGTGGAGTCGTTCGGAAGGGCCGGCTAGTGCACCCAGCCGGTGAAGCTCTGACCGACGGTCCTGGTCTTTCCGGGGGTACGGGGGCCGGCGGCACCCGTGTCGACGGCGGCCGACACGACGCGCACGAGCCAGGCGTTGACCGACAGGCCCTCGCGGCTCGCGGCCTCCTCGGCGCGGGCCTTGAGCGGGGCGGGCAGGCGCAGATTGACGCGGGCGGTGCCGCCCTCGTCCGTGTCGGTGGGGACCGGAGGCGGGGCGGGTGCGGGCGCCGTCGCGTCGAGCGTTTCCGCCCGGTCCTCGCGCTGCGGCAGCACCACCACGAAGTCGGGGTCGAGGCCCCGCAGTCGCACGTCGACCGAGCCGGGGGCGAGTTCACGGGTGATCTCGTCCATGGCCGCGGACAGCACGTTGAGCAGGGTCAAGCGGGTGGCCGACTCCAGCGGGGCGGTCAGCCGCTCGGCGAGCTCACGGGCTTCCCCACCTCCGGCCTCGGCGGCCACCGCGAGTTCCCTGCGGAGTGTTTCGACGTACGGCGTGAGGTCCATGACGCAATAATGGCACCACTTTGGCGCCACTGGCAAGTGCGACAGCGCCACCGATGACACGAACCGGCACCCCAGGTCACCCGATCGCCACATTCATGCAGCTCACAGCGGTGCGCGCCCATCTGGCGCCAGAGCACCACAGGATGGCGCCGAGTGGCGCCACATGGCACCACTCGGCACCCATCGACCCCCTACACCCACACGGGCACTCCCGCACGGGGCCCGCATCGGACGCACACCCACCTCAGATCGGGCCGAAAATCCACACATACCAGACAATCGCCCTATGGATCTGCCGGTGATGCCACCCGTGAAGCCGATGCTCGCCAAGTCCGTGAAGGACATCCCGCCCGGCATGCAGTACGAGGCCAAGTGGGACGGCTTCCGGGCCGTCGTCTTCCGCGACGGCCCGGAGGTGGAGATCGGCAGCCGCACCGGCAAACCCCTGACCCGCTACTTCCCCGAACTGGTCGGGGCGCTGTCCGCGCGGCTACCGGCCCGGTGCGTGGTGGACGGGGAGATCGTGATCGCCCGGGAGGGGCGGCTCGACTTCGACGCACTGACCGAGCGCATCCACCCGGCCGACTCCCGGGTCCGGCTGCTCGCGGAGCGCACCCCGGCCTCCTTCGTCGCCTTCGACCTGCTCGCCCTCGGCGACGAGGCTCTGCTGGAGGTCCCGCTGGCGGACCGGCGCGCCCTGCTCTCCCGGGCACTGGCCGGGACCGTCGCCCCCGTGCACCTGGCACCCGCGACGACCGACCCCGAGGTGGCGCGCGTCTGGTTCCGGAGCTACGAGGGCGCGGGCCTGGACGGGATCGTCGCCAAGCCGCTCGACCTGCGGTACCGGCCGAACGAGCGGGTGATGTTCAAGGTCAAGCACGAGCGGACCGCCGACGTGGTCGTGGCGGGCTACCGCTTCCACAAGTCCGGACCGGTCGTCGGCTCGCTGCTGCTCGGCCTCCACGACGCGCAGGGCACCCTCCAGCACGTGGGGGTGTGCGCGGCGTTCCCCATGAAGCGCCGGGCCGAACTGGTGACCGAACTGGAGCCGCTGCGGATGGAGTCGGCCACGGACCACCCGTGGGCGGCCTGGGCACAGGAGTCCGCGCACGCGTCGGCGCGACTGCCGGGGGCACCGAGCCGCTGGTCGGGGAAGAAGGACCTGTCGTGGGTCGCGCTACGGCCCGAGCGGGTCTGCGAAGTGGCGTACGACCACATGGAGAACGGGGCGCGGTTCCGGCACACCGCACGCTTCCGCCGCTGGCGCCCGGACCGGACGCCGGCAAGCTGCACGTTCGACCAGTTGGAGGAGCCGGTGCGCTATGACCTCGGGCAGATCCTCGGCCCCTGAGCGTGCCGTCCGCGCGGGCGCGGGCGTTCGCGCGGACGGACGGTCCGGTTGGTCGTACCGTGGAGATCACGTCCGTCACCGGGGGTGCCAGATGAAGGAACCGATCAGTCGGACCCGCGCAGCCGGGCGGACCCGGCGCGCGGTCACCGTCACCGTCGCCGCGCTGGTGCTGGGTGTGCTCGGCACGTCCTGCTCCGGCGGGGGCCCGTCGCCGCAGGAGTCGGAAACGGCCCCCGCGGTGGGCCCGGTGCTGGCCGTGAAGGTCGACAACGTGGCCGCGGCCCGTCCGCAGACCGGCCTCGCCGCGGCCGACGTCGTGTACGCGGAACAGGTCGAGGCCGGGTTGAGCCGGTTGTTGGCGCTGTACGCGACCCGGTTGCCCGACACCGTGGGCCCGGTGCGCAGCGCCCGCGAGTCCGACCTGGAACTGCTCGCGCAGTTCGAGGACCCCGTGCTCGCCTTCTCCGGTGCGCAGTCCAAGCTGCTCCCCCTGATCGAGGCGGCGCCGCTGCGTCCGGTGCCGCCCGACGGGGCGCCGGCCGGGGCGTACACCCGGGATCCCGGTCGGTCCGCGCCGCACGACCTGATGCTGCACCCCGCGAAGGTGGTGGACGGGCCCGCCGGGGCGGCGGCCCTGGCACAGACCGGGTTCCGCACGGGCCCGGCACCGGCCGGCGGCGAGCAGGTCGACGAGCGGACCGTCAGCTTCCCGTCGGCCCGGTTCACCTTCACCTGGTCGGCCGACGAGGGCCGGTGGCTCGTCTCGATGGACGGCCGCCGGAGCACGGAGCCGAACGGCACCCCGGTGACGGCGGCGACCGTCGTCGTCCAACGGGTCGAGATCCGCGATTCGCAGTTCCAGGACTTCATGGGCAACAACTCGCCGTTCACGGTCACCGTGGGCTCCGGTTCCGCCGAGGTGCTGCGGGACGGGCGCGCCCACGAGGGCGAGTGGAAGCGGCCGTCGGCCTCGGACGGAACCACCTTCACCACCCGCGACGGCAAGCCGCTCGACTTCGCGGCCGGGCCGGTCTGGGTGGTGCTGGTGGCCCGCTGAGCCGGTGGGGCCGGGCCGTCAGTCGCGGGTGCGCCAGGCGGCGAGCGCCGCTTCCCCACGGATCACCAGACCGTCGGCGCCACAGGAGCGGGCGAGCGTGAGGCCCCGGTTCACTTCGGCGGCGGAGCGGGCCGCGATGCCGTAGTCGATCCGGGCGACGGCGTGTTCGTAGGCACAGGGCGACGCCTCCAGATAGGCCACCGCCTGGGCGTAGAGCGTGACGGACCGCTGCCCGGTCTCCAGCGCGGCGGCGCACCGCAGCGCCTCCCCCATGGCCGTGTCGGTGCCGAGGCGTTCGGCCTGGGCACGGGCCACGGCGGCCAGTTCGGCCGCCCGTGCCGGGTCCTCGCGCACCAGCGCGCGGGCCAGGTCGGCGGCCCAGGGCGCCATCACCGTGTTGTGCCGTCCGCCGACGGCGGCGGACTCCTCGGCCGCCTCCAGCGCCCGGACGCCCTCCGTCACCCGCCCCGCCTCGATCAGCAGCCGGCCGCGGACCGAGTGGGCGTCCGGCATGATGATCGTGGACGGGTACGGCGGGGTGATGCCGTACTGCTCCACGACCTCCATGGCCTGGTCGAGGTGGCCGCGGGCGACCAGGGTGTCGATCAGCATGCAGGCCGCGTCCCAGTGCATCGGCAGCCCGGAGCCCACCCGGTCGGCCAGCCGCAGGCCCTCGCGCAACAGTCCCTCGGCGTCGGCGAGCCTCCCGCGGCGGCGCAGGACGAAGCCGACGAAGGCGTGGGCGAGCGCCAGGTGGCCGCCGCTCCAGCCGCGGGACTGGTAGACGCGCAGCGCTTCGCTGAAGAGGCTCTCCGCACGGTCGAGCCGGTCGGTGAACAGGTACGAACTGCCCAGCATCATCAGGAGTTCGAAACCCCACTCGGTGTCGGTCCAGCCGAGACCGGCCGGTAGGACCCCGTTGACCAGGGACCGGTCGCACAGTTCGACGACGGCCTCGGCGCTCTCACCGCGGGTCATGGCGTCGAAGGCCCGGATGATCAGGAGGGCGCGTTCCGTGTTGTCGCAGCCGGTGAGGGGTTTGACGAGCGCGGCGAGGCTGTCGGAACGGGTGGACGAGTTCACCTTCTCGGCGTGGATGCCCTCCCACATGTACCGCAACGCCTGGAGGCGCAGTCGCTGGGGGCCGGGCTCCAGGTGGCCGGCCTCCTGGTCGATCACGCGGACGGCTTCCTTCAACTCGTCGTTGTGGACGAGGGCCTGGGCGAGCCGACAGACCGCGTCGACCCGGTCGTCACCCGAGAACCCGGGCACGGCGAGGGCTTCGCGCAGATGGGCGACGGTCCTGGCGGGCGCGGTCAACAGCGTGGCGCAGCCGAGTTCGTAGAGGACGTGTCCCTGGAACTCGGGCGGCGGGGGCTCCCTCAGGGCACGTTCCAGACAGCGGACGGCGGCCTCGGGCGCACCGACGGCGAGGCTCTCCCGCGCCGCGGCCCGTAGCTGCTCCACGAGCTCGGGGTCGTCGTCCGGGTGGACCTCCAGGAGGTGGCGGGCCACGGCGGTCGGTGACCCGCCGGTGTCCAGGACCACCCGCGCGGCCAGGCCGTGCATCAGGGTGCGGGTGGCCGGTCTGATCGACTGGTAGACGGCGCTGGCGATCAGCGGGTGCACGAACTCCAGCCCGTCGGACCCGGTGGCGGGGACCGCTTCGGGCTCGGCGAGGATGCGGGCCGCCCGGAGTTCCGCGACCCGGCCGTGGGCCACGTCCTCGGTGACCCGGGCGAGTCGGGCGACGACGGGCAGCGGGATGTCGGTGCCGAGGATGGCGGCGGCCCGGGCGAAGTGGGCGGTCTCGGCACCGAGTGCGTCCAGCCGGGAGATGAGGCCGCCGTCCCGGGCCGCCTTGTTGAGGCCGCGCAGGGCGTCGGCCGAGGACTCGGTGGGCTGTAGGGCGCGGTCCTCGACCTTGGCCAGCAGTTCGACGGTGTCGTACGGGTTGCCGCCGGTGACGGCCCACACCTGGCGGCAGAACGGGTCGTCGGCGTGGGCGCCGAGGGTGGCCCGGGTGAGCTGGGCCGCCGCCTCGGGCGTGAAACGGTGCAGGACGCTGTGGAGTTGGGCGGCTCCGCCGATCCGGCGCAGGTACGGTGTGGCCGCGTGACCGGGGTCGAGGGTGCGGTGGGCGACGACGACCAGGACCCGCGCCTCGTCGAGGTGTTCGGCGAGGCCGGCCAACCAGCGCAGGGTCTCGGGGTCGGCCCACTGGGCGTCGTCGATCAGCAGGACCAGCGGGAAGTGCTCCTTCGCGAGGTTGCCGACGACGTGGACGAGTCCGTCGAAGACGGCCTGCGGGTCGACCAACGCTTCGCTCGGTTCGGCGATGCCGAGGGCGGGACCGGCGATGCCGTACCACTCGTCGAGGTGTCCTCGCGCCTCGTCGGGGGTGAGGGTGATCAGCGCGGGCTGGATCAACTGCCGGACCACGTGGAAGGGTACGGAGGTGAGCGTCTCGCCGCTGCGGGCCGACCAGACGACGCACCCGGCGCCCTGCGCGGTCCGACGGATCGCGTCGAGCAGCGCGGTCTTGCCGATGCCGGGCTCACCCGTGAAGACGAGCAGGCGGCCGGGTGGTGCGGGGCTGCCGGGCACGGTCGCGGGCCGGTGCCGGCACAGGTCGGCGATGGCTTCCCGAGCGGCGTCGAGTTCGCGGTCGCGTTCCCACAGCTTCCTCGCGCCGGCCGCGTCCGGCCGTCCCTGCGTCATCCCGCGTCCTCTCAGATCACCCAACCGGCGTACAAACCAACGAGATTAGCCCGCCGGGACCCGAACGCGCCGACGGACGGGCAGGTTGCCCCACGTCGAGTGACGGCACCGCCCCGAGCAGGGCGAACGGGCGTTCTGCGCACGGGGGGTCAGCCCGTCGTCCACCGAGGTGCGTGGGGCCACGGTGGACGGGGGTGGCCGGAACACTGCGCCGCTGGTCACAGCCCCGCTACCGATCTGCCCCCTCTCATCCGGATCTCAGGAGGGGCTCCTACTGTTGCGTCATGACCCAGATGACGCCGCCCGGCTGGTACCCCGACCCCGGGCAGACAAGTGACGGGCCGCCGACCGAACGATGGTGGGACGGCACCGCGTGGACGGAACAGACCCGGGTGCTCGGCGCATCGGGCGCCTGGGGTCCCCCGACCGCCCCGTCCTGGCCCGTGGCGCCCCCGACCTCGAAGCGGCGCAAGGCGATACGCGCGGCGATAGGCACCGCGGTCGCGCTCGCCGTGCTCGGCGGCCTCGCGGGGGGAGTGTACGCGCTGACGCTGGACGACGACGGGGGCGACGACCGCACAGCGCCGGCCCCCACCGCCTCGTCCGCCGCCCCGGAGGGCACGCAGTCCCCGGACGGTGCGCAGCCCCCCGGTGGGGGGCCGGAGGACGCCGTGCCCAGCACGCCGGACGGGTCCGGTGGGCCGGGCGGCCGGGACGGCGGCGGCCCGAGCGGGCCGGGAGTACCGGAGCAGGGGGCGCCGCCCTTGGAGAAGGGGTACGCCACCGACCTGGCGAGCGGCATCAGCCTGCCGGTCCCCCAGGGGTGGACCGGCCAGTCCTCGCCCATCGGGGCGCAGGTGACCACCGGGCCCTACAAGTGCCCGGGCGACACCAAGAGCATGTGCGCGCGGGCCGGCGCGAACTCCGGTCCGGCGAAGGCGTTCAAGCGGAACCAGTCCTCGGCCGAGGCGATCGCGAAGGCGGACATCAAGGAGGCGGCCGAGGAGGCGTACGGGAAGAGTTCGTACGGCGGGATCACCTCGCACAGCGAGGTGGCCGCCCGGTCGGCCACCGTCGCGGGCGGCAAGGGCTACCTGGTCCGCTGGAAGGTGATCACCGAGAAGGGCGACGACGGCTACGTGCAGACGCTGGCCTTCCCCTCGCCCCGGGACAAGGGTCAGTTCGTCGTGGTGCGGTTCGGTTTCGACGTGAACGACAAGGCGCCCGAGCTGTCCGTGATGGACGACATCACCAAGGGCATCAAGAAGGCTCCCAAGGGGTCGGGCAGCGGTCGACCGGCCTGATCGTCGGACCGGGAGCCGGACGGGTCCCGTGTGGCGGGGACCCGTCCGGCCCGGGGTGCGCGCCGCCCCCGTCCCCACGGTGCGGCGCTGACGGGCCGCCGCGGGTCATCCGTCCCCGGCGGCCCGTCGCTCACGGGGAGCGGTCGGCGGTGACCGCTCCGTGGAGGCCGAAGGCGGGCAGGATCACGGCGTCCACCAGCCGGATCAGGTACTCCGGATCGGCGAAGCGGCCCTCCAACTGGGGGCGGACCCGGGTGACGCCGAAGAGCAGGGCCGCGACGTACTCCGCGGCCGGATGCTGCGCACGGATCTCGCCCCGGTCCACCGCCCGGGCGAGCATGGCGTCGAGGGCCACCAGTTCCGGTTCGACCAGCGCCTCGCCCAGTGCCTGCTGGAGCTCCTGGTCCTGGAGCGTGGTGTGGCCGAGGGCGTGCAGCAGCCGGGTGTCGTCGCAGGACTCGGCGCCGGCCGCCCGGGCGGCGGCGCGGAGGTCCCCGGCCAGGCTGCCCGTGTCGATGCCGGCGAAGCGGGGGCAGCGCTCGGAGCGCAGGGCGGCGGCCACGAAGCGGGGTTTGGTGCCCCACTGCCGGTAGAGCGTGGACTTGCCGCACCGTGCACGAGCGGCGACGCCCTCCATGGTCAGCGACTCGTACCCGCACTCCCGGAGCTGGTCGAGCGCGACGGCGAAGAACTCCCGCTCCCGCTCGGGGCTGATCTTCGAGCGGCGGGCCGGAGCCGCTGTCCGCGGTGCCGGTTCCCCTGGGGTGCCCGTGGTCATCGTGGCTCCGTCTCCCTCCGTGCGTGGTGCGCGTCGCGCCGCTCCCGGGGCCGGTCCCGCTGCCGTGGCGGTAACGATCCGGCGACCCCATCGATACGTGAGTGTACCGATACGGGCCCGTATCGGTACACTCACGTATCGATGGGGTGTCGCGCGGCCGGCCCGTGCCCGGGCTGCACGGTCCGCACGGCACGTGCGCCGCCGCACCACCCAGCAGCTCTCACACGAAGGGGCAGGGAATGGACTCCCGTACCGGGGCATCCCCGCCGGAGCCGCACCGGGCGCTCCGCCGGCGCCCCCTGCCCCGCTCGGGGGCGCAGCGATGAACGCCACCGCCGTCGCCGTCGCCCTCTCCCTGCTCTCGGCCGTCGCGTACGCCTCGGCCGCCGTCGCCCAGGAGCGGCTCGCCGCCCGGAGCCGGGACGGACGCCACCTCCGCGGGCTGCTGGGCGCCCGGGTGTGGTGGGGCGCCGTGGCGCTCAACGCGGGCGGCGCCCTGCTGCACGTCGCCGCCCTGCGGTTCGGGCCGCTCACCCTGGTGCAGCCGCTCGGCGCCCTCACCCTGGTCGCGGCGGTGCCCCTGGGCGCCCGGCTCGCCGGACGACGGGTGGGCCGCCCGGAGTGGCGGGGGGTCTGCCTCACCCTGGCCGGACTGGGCGCCCTGACGTTCGCCGCGTCGGGGCCGGCGCCCGAGGACGCCCTGTCGCTGGGCGAAGCACTCGGTGTCGCCGGGGTGTCGATCCTGCTGCTGGGGCTGCTGGCGTGGCCCGGGGCCCGGCCGGGGCTGCGGCACGCGACCGCGTCCGGCATCGCCTCCGGGGTCGCGTCGGCGCTCACCCAGACGGTGACCGTCGCCGCCACCGCGACGGCGGCCGGGCTGCTGAGCACCCGGGTGGCCGTGGTGGCCCTGCTGGTCGCCGGCTTCGCCTCGGCCGGTCTGCTGCTCGCCCAGACCGCCTACCGCCACGGGCTGGGTGCGCCCCTCGCGCTGCTCACCCTCGCCAACCCGGTGGCCGCGTCGGCGATCGGGATCGCCCTGCTCGGTGAGGGGTTCCGGGGCGGCGCACCGGGGCTGGGGCTGGCCCTGGCCGGTGCGGTGGTCGCGGCTCGCGGGGTCCTCGTGCTCAGTCGGGCCTCCGTCGGGCTCCGGGACGCGGGGCCGGGCGCCTCCCGGGTCGTCGTGTCCGGCACGAGCGTGCCCCGCCCCGGCCCGCGGGACGGTCTGAGCAGCGCCGCGGACGCTCCCCCACCGCTGACGCCCGCCCCCTGACGGGCCGTCCGGACCCCGTACCCCCGGCCACCGGGGTCGACAGCGGCCGGTCGCGGCCCGGTCGGTACGGTCGGACCCGGCACGGTCACCAGCACGGGAACGACGGGGGCGGCACGGCATGGACGAGCGCCGGGAGGAACACGGGCGTCACCAGCGGCGGCGGCGCAAGGACGGGGCCTCGGGGCGGTACCGCTCCCGGCGGGACGGGCCGCCGGAGGAGGAGAAGGACGGCTGCTGCACGACCGCCATGGACACCTACGTCGGCCACTACTACTGCTGTCCGGCGAACTGGTTCCCGGTGCTGGTCCTCCTGGCGCTGCGCCCCGGCTCGACGCAGGGCACGACGGGCCCTCGCGCGCAGCGCACCGACCCGGCCGCGCGCCGCCCGTCGGGGACCGTCGCGGGTGTGCTGTACTCGGCCGTCGTCCGGTACCGGACCGAGGTCAGCCCGCGCCTGCCCGCGCGCTGCCCGTACCGTCCGTCCTGCTCCACCTACGCGGTGCGGGCGCTGGAGCGGCACGGGGCGCTGCGGGGCGTCCGGTTGACCGTGGGCCGGCTGCTGCGGTGCCGTCCTTCCCGGGCCCGGCGCCGGGGCGGCATCGACCCGGTTCCGCCGGTCGGCCGGGCGGCGGCGCGCGTAGCACGCGGCTACCGGAGGTAGGCGAGCCCCGGGTGCGCGCGGGCGTACCCGTCGACCAGTCGACGGGCGACGGACACCGAGTCGACCAGGGGGTGCAGGGCGAACGCCTTGACCGCACCGGCGCGCGAGCCGGCGTCCGCCGCGGCCATCGCCTCGCGCTCCACCGCCTTCACCCCGGTGACCAGGGCCAGGGCGTGGGCGGGCAGCGGGTCCACGGGCAGCGGGTGGGCGCCCCGGGAATCCACCCGGCAGGGCACCTCGATGACCGCGTCGGAGTCCAGTCCGGCGAGGGTGGAGCGGTTGCGGACGTTCAGGACGAGGGTGGCCCGCTCGTCGCGGGCGATGGCGCGCATCAGGGCGAGGGCCACCTTCTCGTAGCCGCCGGACTCGGTGAGGGACGCCTCGTCGCGTTCGCCCGCTCCGGCCGCCTCCCGGCTCTCCGCCATGTACGTGGCCTCCCGTTCGGCCCGGACCTCGTCCCAGGTGGCGAGCGCCGGGACGGTCGGATCGGACGCGCGGGCGTAGAAGCGGGCCTGCTGCTGGTGCAGGAAGGCCCCCCGGGTGAGGTCGGCCTGTTGGTAGGCGCGCACGGCCTCCCGGTTGAAGTAGTAGTAGTGCAGGTACTCGTTGGGGACGCAGCCGAGCGACCGCAGCCAGTCCGCGCCGAAGAGCCGCCCCTCCTCGAAGCTCTCCAGGAGCGCTGCGGACGTGAACAGGCGCGGCAACTCGTCCTTGCCGTCCACCCGGAGCGCGCGGAGCCACCCCAGGTGGTTCAGGCCCACGTAGTCGACCTCGACGGTCGCCGGATCGGCGCCCAGCGCCCGGGCGACCCGGCGCCCCAGCCCGACCGGTGAGTCGCAGATCCCGATCACCCGGTCGCCGAGGTGCCGGGACATCGCTTCGGTCACCAGCCCCGCCGGGTTGGTGAAGTTGATGAACCACGCGTCGGGCGCCACCTCGGCGACCCGTCGGGCGATGCGGTCGACGACCGGCAGGGTCCGCAGCCCGTAGGCGATGCCGCCCGCGCCCACGGTCTCCTGCCCGAGGACCCCTTCGGCCAGGGCGATCCGCTCGTCGGCGGCGCGCCCCTCCAGTCCGCCGACGCGGATCGCGGAGAACACGAAGTCGGCGCCGCGCAGGGCGGTGTCGAGGTCCGTGGTCACCCGCACGCGCGGGGCGTCGGTCACCGCGGCGGTCGCCGCCTGGTCGGCCAGCACCCGGGCGATGGTCCGCAGCCGCAGCGGGTCGGTGTCGTACAGCACGACCTCGTCGACCCGGCCCTCGCCCCGGTCCCCGAGCAGGGCTCCGTACACCAGGGGGACCCGGAACCCCCCACCACCCAGAACGACCAGTCTCATCGCGCCACCGCCCTCGTGTTCCGACCGCATCCTATGCGTCCGGGGCGCGTTCGCCGGGGGTCGCCGCAGCGCGCGGGCGGGTGTGCGGTCCGGGTGCGTGCCGGGCCCGCGCCCGGGCGGGGGCTCAGCCGGTGGTGGCGAGCGTCGGGGCGCCGAGGGCCGCGGAGAAGCGGTCGAGCACCTGGGTCACCGCCTCCGCCGCCTCGGGCGCGAGGGTGAGGCTGTCGTCGGCCTCCACGGTGATGTGCCGGTCGAGGGTGAACCACCCCTGGACGATGTGGTCGGCGCCCATCGAGTTGAGCACCGGCCGCAAGGCGTAGTCGATGGCGAGCACATGGGCGTTGGTCCCGCCCGTGGCCAGCGGCAGGACGGTCTTGCCCTCCAGGGCGTACTGCGGCAGCAGGTCCAGCAGCGACTTCAACAGCCCCGAGTACGCGGCCTTGTAGACCGGCGTCCCGATGACGACGCCGTCGGCCTGCGCGAAGAGCGAACCGGCGTGGACGATCGCGGGGTGCGCGAAGTCCGCTCCGAGCAGCGGCTCGGCGGGCAGGGTGCGCACGTCCAGGGCTATGACCTCGTGTCCCTGGTCCCGGAGTCGGGCGTCCAGGTGCCGCAGCAGGCGGGCGGTACGGGAAGTGGCGGAGGGACTACCGGAGACGGACAGAACGGTGGCCATGGGAGTTCCTTCGGGTCGAGAGTGCACGAGCGAGCGGGTGGGCCCGCACGTCCCGCGCCGCGGGAACGCGACCACGGGAGCGGCGCGGGGCGGTGGACGAGGTGCGGGCACGAACGGCCCGGGAGCACGCAACGGTGGGAGTTCCCGGGACGAGCGGGTGGGGAGGCGGTGGCCGGTGTGCTCGCGCACGGACCGGGAGGCGCGGTGCTGGCTGGCCCCACAGGGGGCGCGGAGTCCTGCCGTGGAGAGCGTGCTCACCCGGGGTCGCGGGGACCGCGAGCGGCGTCGGGGCCGGCGGTCAGGGGCGACAGAAGGAGCTGGCGACGCGGGCGAGGTCGACGTGGCGTCGCCTCGTGAGTTCCTGTCGTTGCCGCATGCACTCGATCAAATCAGGCGTGGGTCAGGACGGTCAAGGCCGGTCGCTGCGGGGGAAGTCCCGCAGGTGACGCGCGCCACGGCGGGAGCGGGCGACCTCGCCGCCCCGGCCGGAGCGGGCGGGTCCGGAACCCGCCGGGACCCGAGGATGAACCGAAGGCCGTGGGCGCCCGTACTGGAGGGCGGTGCGACCGGGCCCTCCGCCGGTCCGCAGCACCCCGGTCCGCAGCACCCGTACCGGTACCCGCCCCCGTACCCGCACCGGGCCCTCGTGGAAGGACGTTCGGGTTGAGTCACTCCCTGCACCCGCTCCGGCGACGGGACCCCGACCGTCCGCCACCGGTCGCCGGGGCGGCCGGGACGCCGGACGCCACGATCGGTGACACGTCCGCCTCCCCGGGCGCCGGGTCCGGGCGGGCCCGGCGGATCGCGTCCGCCGTGGCGACGGGGGCGGCGGTCGTCCTGGTCCTGGCCGCACTGCTGGTGCCGCCCCGGCTCGACGCAGTGGACTGGCGGTCGTTCGTGCGGCTACCGGTCGAGGCGGTGTTCGGGGCGGCGCTGTTCCTGGTCCTGCCGGACCGGGCACGACGTGCCGCGGCCGTGCTCATCGGGCTGCTGCTCGGCGGGACGGTCCTGCTCGGTGCGCTGGACCTGGGCTTCGGGCAGTCGTTGGGACGGGACTTCGACCCGGTCCTGGACTGGATCCTCCTCGACGACGGGCTGGCCTTCCTGAAGGACTCGGTGGGTCGGACGGGCACCGTCCTGATCGGCGCCGCGGGGGCGGCCCTGGTGCTCCTCGTACCGGCCCTGATGGTGTTCTCGGCGCTGCGGGCCGGTGCTCTGCTCGCCCGGCACCGGGTGGTGGCGGCCCCCGTGACTCTGGTCGCGGGCACGGTGTGGACCGTGTGTGCGGCGCTCGGCGCCCAACTCGCCGGGGCTCCGCTGGCCGCGCGCACCACCTCGGAGGCGCTGCGGAGCCGGGTCGCCCAGGTGAACGCGACCCTGGCCGACGAGGAACGGTTCGCGCGGGAGGCCGCCGTGGACCCGTACGGGGAGGTCCCGCCGGAGCGGTTGCTCACCGGGTTGCGCGGCAAGGACGTGCTGTTCGTGTTCGTCGAGAGTTACGGGCGCGACGCGTTGACGGACCCGGCGATGGCCCCGCACGTGGGACGGGTGCTGCGGGAGGGCGGCGAGCGGCTGCGCAGGGCGGGCTACGGGGCGCGCAGCGGGTTCCTCACCTCGCCGACGACCGGCGCCGGCAGTTGGCTGGCGCACTCGACGTTCCTGTCCGGTCGGTGGGTGAACAACCAGCAGCGGTACCGCAGCGTCACCAGCAGCGAGCACCTGACCCTGACCGGGGCGTTCCGCAGGACGGGCGCCTGGCGCACGGTCGGCATCGTGCCCGGGGTGACCCGCGCCTGGCCGGAGGGCCGCTTCTACGGTCTCGACCACGTCTACGACTCGCGTGAACTCGGCTACCGGGGGCCGAAGTTCAGTTGGGCGCCGGTACCCGATCAGTTCAGCCTGGCCGCGTTCGAGCGGCTGGAGCACGGCCGGGCGGGGCGGGGTCCGCTGATGGCGGAGATCGTCCTGGTCTCCAGCCACAACCCGTGGGCACCGATCCCCCGGATCCTGCCCTGGGACGGGCTCGGCGACGGCTCGGTCTACGCGGGGGTCCACGAACGGGGCGAGGACCCGCGGGAGGTGTGGAAGGACCCGGAGCGCCTGCGTACGGAGTACCGGCGTTCCGTGGAGTACTCGTTGACCAGTCTCCTGTCGTACCTGGAGCGGTACGGCGACGAGGACACGGTCCTGGTCTTCCTCGGGGACCACCAGCCGGTGCCCGCGGTGGTGGGCCGTGACGCCTCCCGTGACGTACCGGTGTCGGTGGTCGCGCGGGATCCGGCAGTGCTCGACCGCGTCGCCGGCTGGCGGTGGACGGAGGGGCTCGTTCCCGCGCCCACCGCACAGGTCTGGCGCATGGACGCGTTCCGGAACCGCTTCCTGGACGCCTTCGGCCCCCACCGCACGGGCGGGGGCCCGTCCTCCGCAGGGGGGAGGAAGGAGGGGAGGGCGGGCGCCGCGGCCCCCTGACCGGTCGCGACGCCGCCCTCCCGGGTCCGGCTCAGCCGTCCGCGGGGACGGCTCGCAGGTGCCGTGCCACGGGGCGGCGGGGGGTGCCCCGTCGCACCGGGCGCGCTTCGGGGGCCCGACGCGGTTCGCGCAGGACCAGCGTCAGCCGGGAGAGCCCCAGGGCCTGGAGCGTGCGCGGCGTCTCCCCCACGACCCGGCAGTAGGTCCGCCCCCAGCGCGGGTCGGGATGCGTCAGCGGGCGCAGCGCCCCGTCGTTGGCGACGGCGTCCAGGCCGACGGCCCTGATCCAGCGGGGCAGCCCGTCCCGGAACGCGGCGTCCATGATCGGGTCGTCGGCGATGGCCCGCCGGACCGCCCACAACTCCTCGTCGTCCGGGTGGCGTTCGATCGCCTCGGTGAAGTGCGCCAGCATGGGGAGGCACCAGCTCGTCTCCCGGTCCGCCAGCACCGATCCGGCATCCGGATGGAACAGGACGAACCGGAGGAAGTTGTCCCCGGGCATGGCGGTCGGATGCGGCGCCACGGCACCGAACAGCGCATCGAAGGCGTCGTTCGCGTGGACGACGTTCCAGCGGTGGTCGAGAACGAGGGAGGGGAACGAAACAGCATCCAACAGTGCGGCGTAGTCCTGGAGATAGGCCCGGCTCTCCGGCTCGGGCCCCGTGCTCCCCCGGACCGGTAGTCGGCGCCCGTTTGCCTTGAATGCCATCGGGTGGTCACCCCTCTTACGGCTCTGACGGCGAGCGCTGGTCGTGCGACACGGCATCAGGGACCGAAGGAGGACCAAGGAAGGACCAAGGCCCCTCAACACCGCGTGATGATCGTGCTACTCCGTCCGCACACATGTCAACTATCGTGGCATTTACAGTCGGTTGACGGCTGATTCGCGCCACAGATGTGGCGCGGTCTGGCCGCCCGACGGGTCGGCGGGCTAGCCTCTGGTGCTGTCCATTGCACGATGCCGGACAGCGACGTCCAGGGCCCGCACACCGGGCCCCCATGCGCCGTGCGCCCGGCACCACCGGAGAGCCCCCGGCGGACCGCGGCGGTTCCCGTGCGGACCGCCCGTACGCGCCGTCCGGCTCTGCCGGAGCGGCTGAGGGGGGTGTGCTCGTGAGGGATGTCGGTCCTGTTCGGCCTGTCGGTTCTAGGAGACCTTCGGTGACGGATGGCTTCTCGGTACCGGGTGGCGTCACCCCTTCGGGTTCACTGCCCGGCGTGCTCGCCCGGGTCCGCGGTCTCGCCGACCGGCTCGGCGTGCCCCACGCCGAGGTGTTCGACGTCACCCGACTCTCGGTGGCCTCGGGGGTGCCCGAAGCGGTCGTCAAGGACCTGCTGTCCGCACGTCCCGGCGGCGAACCCGACCTCCAGGCCCGGTTCCTCCAGCGCTTCGACCTGCTGCGCCGGACCCGACTGAAGCCGAACGGACGCCGCTACACCCAGCAGGAGATCGCGGACGGCGCCAAGATGTCCCGCCAGCAGGCCGGGGCCCTGATCAACGGTGACCGGCGGCCCACGATGGAACACTGCGCGGCCATCCAGCGCTTCTTCGGCGTGCACGCGGGCTTCCTCTCCGCCGAGGACGCCGACGCCCTCGCCTTCGCGCTGCAACTCACCGAACAGGAACTCCTCCAACGGGCCGCCGTCCACGAAAGACCCGCCCGCAAGCGCCGTCCGGCCCGCGGGTCCCACCGGCCGGACGGATCGAGCGGGTCGAGCAGACCGGACGGCCCGGAGCCGGGTGACCACCTCCGCGCGCCGGGCCACCCGCACGACGGGCTCGACGACCCGCAGGACCCCGACGGCATGGACGACGCGTTGGAACGCCTCCTCCAGGACCACGGCGTACGCGGCATCGCCTGGCGGGCCGCCCAACTCCCCACCGACAAGCACCGCGACAAGGTCACGGAGTGGCTGGACATGCTGCTGGAAAGCGTCAAGCCGCCCCACGGCCCCACGGAGCCCTGATGCGTGCCCGGGTCAGCAAGGACATGCGCAGGCTGTGCGGCGAACTCATCGCCGAACTACCGCCCGAGGTCCCCGGCGGACCCAACGACATCCTCACCGCCCTGTGCGCGGCCATGAGCGTCCGGCGCGGCCGGCCGGTCAACCACCGGATGGCGACCTTCCCTCCCGGAACCGCCAGCGGACTGTGGCTGGACATGGCCGACCAGGACCTCATCGTCATCGAGGAGCGCACCGCCCCGGACCACCAACTGGTGATCCTCGGACACGAGTTGTGGCACATGACGGCCGGCCACAGCAGGCGGCAGGTCGACGGGGACGGCACCGGGGTCGCCGCCCGGCTGCTCGCCGGCGGAGTGGACCTCAAGGACACCGTCCTCAAAGTGGCCGCGCGCAGCCGCTCGCACGCCGCCGAGGAGGAGGAAGCCGAGAGCTTCGGCCTGCTCCTGGCCAGCAAGTGCCGCCCCTGGCTGCTGGGCACCCCCGGGCGGGGTCAGGTGCCCAGCGACGGGATCGCCGCCCGGATCGAGGCGTCCCTCGGCTATCGAAGGCCCCAAGGCTGAGGACGTGAACGGGCCGGACTACTACCTCCCCGCGGCGGCCACCGGGTTCGCGCTCGCACTGAAGGTCCCGGCCCTGGTGCGCAACTGGCGCGACCCCCTGCTGCGGTCCGTCACCGCACTGCTCGCCCTCGGCACCTCGGTGTTCTTCTTCTCCGCCCCGCCGACGATCGTCCGGGTCAACCGGCTCACCGGAGTCCCCAACATCTCCGCGCCGCTGGTCTACGTCCTGCTCT
The DNA here is from genome assembly GCF_042871255.1 of Streptomyces sp. NPDC005955. Lineage (NCBI taxonomy): Bacteria > Bacillati > Actinomycetota > Actinomycetes > Kitasatosporales > Streptomycetaceae > Streptomyces > Streptomyces sp. NPDC005955. The sequence goes on from NZ_JBIAIF010000008.1 coordinate 18,282, forward strand.
CCGCGTTCAGCGCCTCGTGCCTGGTGCTCATGGTCAACTGGCGGGGCGGGCCCGCCGAGGCCACCCGGCGCACCTCACGGCTGTGGATCGGCGGATACGCGGCGGTGAGCCTGGCCCTCATCGCCCTGTTCGCCCTCGGAGACGCCCCCGTGGAGCGGCTGCGGGACCTCGACACGTACTACGCGAACACCCCGTACATCCGCGAGATGATCGTGCTCTACCTGACCGGGCTGACGGTCGCGGGCGTCGCGATGGCCTGGCTGTGCCTGCGCTGGTCGCTCCAGGTGCGCGGACTGCTGCGCGCCGGCCTGATCTGCATCGCCACCGGGTACCTGTTCAACCTGGCCTACGCCACCGCCAAGTTCACCGCCGTGTTCGCCTGCTGGTCGGGACGGACCGACCTCGACGGGCTGAGCACCGACACCGCTCCCCTGCTCGCTTCGGTCGCGGCCGGCTTCACCGCGGTCGGCTTCTGCCTGCCGCTCGCCTTCCAACGCCTGACGGACCGGCTGGAGATCTGGTCGACCTACCGGCGGCTCGGCCCGCTCTGGCACGAGCTGCGCGGACTCGGCCCGCACGGGGGGCACACGCCACGCCTGGTCTGGTGGCCGTCGGCCGAACTCCTCGTCATCCAGCGCGAGTCCGACATCCACGACGGAATGCTCTGTCTGTACCCGTACTTCGACGGCCGGGTCCGCGCCGGCGCCTACGCCGCCGCCGTACGGGACGGCAGCGGCCCCGACCAGGCGCACGCCGTCGCCGACGCGGTGATGGTGACCGCGGCGGTCCGGGCGCGCGCCGCCGACCCCGAGGGCAACGCGCTGGACCGTGACGCCGCGGCACCGCCCGCCGCGTTGTCCGGTGAGGGCCCGCGGGACCTGGTGCGGATGTCCCTGGCACTGCGCCACTCCCCGGTGGTCGCGGCGGCCCGCACGGCCGACCGTCCGTCAGCGGACTGACCCCGCCGCCCGGGCCGCGGACCCGCGGGGCGGGTGGTCGGTCCGTCGCCCGACCGGCTGCGCACGGGGGCCGTTGCGGGCGTGGAGCGGACGGGTTGTCAGTGGCAGGGGGCAAGCTGGTACGCGCAGTGCCGTGTCCAGCCGATCGCACGATCCCCGACGCTCAGGGAGACGACCGATGCCCACCGCCGTGATGACCGACAGCGAGCGCTCCGCGGTCCAGGCGTACCTACGTCTGCTGCACACCGTACGGGCGGTCCTCGACGCGCCGCCCGGACCGGCCCGGCCGGTCGTCGTCCCGGAGGGGGTCCTCGCCGAGGCCGAGCGGGCGCTGGCCGCCGCCGGCCTGGTGGGCAACGAGCGGGAGTTCTTCACGTTGGTGCACGGGGCGTGCTCCCGGCACGGATGAGGGTCCCCGTACCGGGACGCGGGGCACGATCGGGATCCGTCGCCGACGCCGACGCCCGGGCCGGAGCGTTGCTGGCCGGGCGGTGGCGGCTCCGCCACGGGGGCGGCGGGTCGCCGGCGCCCCGCGCCCACGGCGGGCAGCGGGTTGCTGCGACCGGGGTCGGCCACGTCGCCGCCGCCGGTGCGCGGGCCTCGTTCAGCGGCGAGGACTCCAACGCCCCACCCCCAGTGCGCCGCGAGCGATGCCCGGGACCACCTCGCGTCGCCACGACCGGTGTCCCCCACGCCGGTTCCTCGCCCTCTCGACCGGTGGGCACGGTCTCGGCCGTGCACAGCTCGTCGTGCGGGCCGGCCGGGTCCCGTCGCTACGCCTTGCGACGGCATCCGGCGAGGAGGGTGGCGACCATGTGCTCGGCGTCGGCCTGGTGGTGGTCGGGGCCGGTGATGCAGAGGTTCTCCACCAAGTGAACCCGGCCAAGTGAACCCGGCCGGACCGCGCACTCGACCGAGCCGGGCGGCGGGCGGAGTGGGCCCGCGGGTCCGCACGCCCCACCGTGGTCGTGGACTGACCGACGTCTACGGGTGGCGGGTCCGGGCGGAGAGCAGGACGGTGAGGAGGCAGGGGACCAGCAGCAGGACGAACGCGGTGGCGTACCCCGCGGAGCGGTCCGTACCGACGGCGAGGCAGACGTTCAGGGCGGCCGAACCGATGCCCAGGACCGAGATCTGGCCGAGGTTCTGCGAGGTCTGCATCGCACCGCTGGCGTAGCCCTGCCGACCGGCCGGGCTGTGCGCCAGGGACAGCACCGTGAGCGAGGGGGCGATCAGCCCCATCCCCAGGGCCGCCACGACCATGGCCGAGGCGGCGAAGTACGGCGGGAGCGAGCCCGAGGTGCCGACGGCGGCCACCACGACCGCGAGGGCCAACACCACCGCGCCCACCTGGACCAGCCGGTGTCGGGACCAGCCCGTCAGCAGGTGGCCCTGGACCCAGGAGGCGGCGGCCCAGGCGATCGCGGCACCGGTGAAGGCCAGACCGATCACCAGGGGCGGTGCGTCCCGGTCGGTGACGAGCATCAGGGGCACCAGTGCTTCCAGGGTGAAGAACACCCCGGACCCCAGGCCGCGCAGCAGCACCGTCACGGGCAGTCGGCGCGCGGCCCGGAAGGTCCCCGACGGGAGCAGCCTCGGGGTGAAGGCGATGAGCAGGACGAGGCCGCCGGCCGCGAACAGCAGGTGCCACGGGTCCCAGCCGGACACGCCGTACTGGGCCAGCGCGGCGCCGACGCTCACCGTCGCCGCGAGCAGCAGCGGGGGCCGGGTCGCCCCGGCCGTCTCCGCCGCCTCCGCCGTGGGGGTGGCCGACCAGGACGCGCCGCGCAGTACGGCCACCACCGCGAGCGCCGGGATCAGGGTGAGCACGGCGAGCCCGAGGAACACCGTGCGCCAGGACCAGACCTCGGCCACCACCCCGGCCAGCGGCGGCCCGACCAGTGAGGGCACGATCCAGCAGGTGCTCATCAGCGCCAGGGCACGCGGGCGCAGGGCCGGGGGGTAGGACTGGCCGATCGCGGTGTTGACGGCCACCGCCACCATTCCGGCGGACACGCCGTCGAGGAACCGTCCGGCGGCCAGGTGCCAGATCGAGGTGCTGGCGCCCGAGACGACCAGGGTGACGACGGCCAGCGCCATTCCGGCGGCCAGCGGGCGGTGGGCGCCGGAGCGGTCCGCCCAGTGGCCGCCCAGGACCCCGCCGAACAGGCTCGCGGCCACGAAACAGCCCGCCACCAGCGGGAAGAGACTCACTCCGTCCAGGGCTTCGGCGGCCGTCGGCAGGGTGGGGATCACGGCGAGCGCGGCGAGACCGGTCAGGAACATCACCGCCGCGAAGGTGGTGGTGGCCGCCAGGTACGTCTTGGAGAAGAGCTTCTCGGGGGCCTCGACGGGGCGCTCGGGGTCCGAGGGGGCGGACGGCTCGGGCGGGGTCGGGTTCGTCGACGAGCGCTGGGCGTCATGGGTCACGAGCGGACAAGGTAAGCGACCGGGGTGACCCGTGCCACTGCTTTTCCGTGCGCCCGGCGGACGGGCGCACCGGAGCTAAACGGAATGCAACCGACCGCCTCCCTGCGCGTGTCTGAACTGTCGTCGTCGAGCGGTGACTTGATCGGCGCCGTGGGCAACTCCCGGTGACGCACCTGCTCGACGTGATCGATTCGCACAACTCCCGGTACGGAGAGGCATTCTCATGGGCACAGGCATGACCGTAGGCAGTGGACGGAACGGACGGGGCGGGCGGCCGGCCCAGGAAGCGCGGGGGAAGACCGGGGCCACCGGGCGGGGGCGCACGGCCGTGATCAGCGTCGTGGTGGCCGGGGCGCTGACCGGGTCCGTCCTCGTCGCCGCGCCCGCCGTCGCCGCGCCGGCGGCGCCCGCCAAGGTGGTGTACCTGACCTTCGACGACGGCCCGGGCGTCCACACGCCCAAGGTGCTGGACCTGTTGAAGCAGTACGGCGCCAAGGCGACGTTCTACCAGAACGGGGCCAACGTCGCGGCGCGGCCCGCCACCACCAAGCGGGCCCACCGGGAGGGCCACAGCATCCAGAACCACACCTGGTCGCACGTGGACCTGAGGACCGTCAGCGCGGCGACGTTCAAGTCCGAGGTGAACCGGACGGACGCCGCGATACGCGCCCAGACGAACACGACGCCCACCTGCCTGCGCCCGCCGTACGGGGCCGTCAACCAGACGGTCCGCGACCGGGCGGCGGCGCTGCGCAAGGGGATACGGCTGTGGTCGGTGGACACCCAGAACTGGGCCCGGCCGGGTCGGGCGGCGATCGAGTCGCGGGTCCTGAACAACGTCCGCAACGGGTCCGTGGTGCTGCTGCACGACGCGGGCGGCGACCGCAGTCAGACCGTGGCGGCGCTGCCGAAGATCCTCAAGACGCTCAAGGCCCGGGGTTACACCTTCGGCAAGCAGACCTGCTGACGTCGGACGACGCCCGGCAGCGCGTCGGTGGGATCAGCCGGTGGGCAGCGGGGGCAGTTCGGTGCCGTGCACCCAGGCCGCGAACAGGTCGTCCAACGGCCGGGGCGCGTACTGGGCCGCGTGGGCGGCGAACGCGGCGGTGCTGACCGCGCCGCCGCGGTGCCGGGCGGCCCACCCCCGGAGCATCCGGAAGAACGCCACGCCCCCGAGTGCGCGGTGCAGTGCGTGCACGGTGAGGCCGCCCCGCTCGTAGAGCCGGTCGTCGAACAGGTGCGGGCGGCCCGGGTCGGCGAGCAGCAGGTCCTGCGGGTGCGAGGCGAGCATCCGGTGGGCGACCTTGGCCAGTTGGCCGGTGGTACGTCCGCCGGAGCGCTCCGACCACAGCCACTCGGCGTACTTCGCGAGTCCTTCGTTGAGCCAGATGTGTCGCCAGTCGGCGATGCTCACGCTGTTGCCGAACCACTGGTGGGCCAGTTCGTGGGCGATCAGGCGCTCCGAACCCCCGGCGCCGTCCACGTGGTTGGTGCCGAACAGGGACAGGCCCTGTGCCTCGACGGGCACGTCCAGTTCCTCGTCGGCGATCACCACGGTGTACTCGTCGAAGGGGTACGGGCCGAAGAGTTCCTCGAACAGGTCCATCATCCGGGGTTGCCGGGCGAAGTCCCGGGTGAACTTCGGGAAGAGGTGCGCCGGTAGGTGCGCGCTCTGGGGAACGCCGAGGGTCGGATCGCCCAGGAGGACGGTGCGGAACCGGCCGATGGCGAGGCCGACGAGGTAGCTGGAGGTCGGCGCGGACTGCTCGTACACCCAGGTCGTGGTGCTGGCCCTGGCGACCCGGGTGAGCAGCCGTCCCCCCATCACCACGGAGTACGCGGACGGGGTGGTCACCGAGACCAGGTAGGACGCCTTGTCGGCGGGCCGGTCGTTGCAGGGGAACCAGGACGGTGCGCCGATGGGCTGGCTCGCGACGAGGGCGCCGTCGGTCAGTTCCTCCCAGCCCAGGCCGCCCCACGGGCTGCGCACCGGCTTCGGGTTGCCGGACCACTGGACCTCGACGGTGAACGCGGCTCCGGCCCGCGGGGCCTTGACCGGGTGCAGTCGCAGCCGGCCGCCGCGGTGCGTCCAGCGGGGTTGTCGTCCGTCGACGCGCACCCGGCCGATCCGGAAGTCGTTCAGGTTGAGTTGGAACTCCGTCAGGGGCGCGGGTCCGGCCGTGGCGGTGATCCGGGCGGTGCCGGCGAGTCGGTTGGGGTCCGGGCGGTAGTCGAGGGCGATCTCGTAGCGGTGCACCCGGAATCGGGCGTCGCCGTGTCCCGGGAAGTACGGGTCGGGGTCGGGGAGCCGGTGGCCGCTCGGCGCCGGCGCGCTCCCCGCGCGGGGCCGGTGCTGCGGCGGCGGGCCGTTCAGGGCCGCCACGCTTCGATCGGGTTGCCCAGCCAGCGGGAGTCGGCGGGCACCGACTCGCCGGCCATGACGAGGGAGGCGGGCCCCACGCTGGTGCGGGCGCCGATCGTGCTGCCGGGCAGGACGATCCCGTTCGGCCCGAGGGTGGCGCCCGCCCGCAACTCCACCGCGTCGGTCCGCAGGATGCGGTCGTGGAAGAGGTGCGTCTGGAGGACACAGCCCCGGTTGACGGTGCTGGCGGGGCCGAGGGCCACCAGGTCGGTCTCCGGCAGCCAGTAGCTCTCGCACCACACGCCCCGCCCGATCCGGGCGCCGAGGGCCCGCAGCCACCACGTCAGCAGGGGCGTTCCGGGCACCGAACCGACGAGCCAGGGCACCGCCAGGACCTCCACGAAGGTGTCGGCGAGTTCGTTGCGCCAGACGAAGCCGCTCCACAGCGGGTGTTCACCGGTCCGGTGCCGTCCGACGAGCAGCCACTTGGCGAGCACCGTCACCAGGCAGGCGGCGAGGCCCGCGGCGAGCACGACCGCTCCGGACAGCGCGACGGCGGCCAGGGGGCCGAGGGCGGCGGCCAGGGCGCTCAGGGCGGCGAGGGTCAGGACCGCCAGGGCGACCGACTGGAACACGGGCACCAGTCGGCACAGCTCGACCAGGGCGCGCGCCCACAGCAGCCGGGCGGGGGGATCGTAGGTACGGCTGTGGTCGCCGTCCTCGGTGGCCCGCGGCAGCCGGACCGGGGGGAGCCCCAGGTACGAGCTGCCCTTCTTGGCCTTCTTCGGGGTGGCGGACAGCACGCCGACGAGTCCGCCGTCCGGGACGCGGCGGCCGGGTGCCGTCATGCCGGAGTTGCCGAGGAAGGCCCGGCGGCCGATCCGGGCGCGGCCGATGCGCACCCAGCCGCCGCCGAGCTCGAACGGGGCGGTGAGCGTGTCGTCGGCGAGGAAGGCGCCCTCCCCGACGGTGGTGAGGCTGGGCAGGGCGAGGACGGTCGACACCTCGGCGCCCCGGCCGATCCGCATGCCGAGCAGCCGCAGCCAGACGGGGGTGATCAAACCGGCGTACAGGGGGAAGAGGGTGTCGCGGGCCAGGTCCATGAGCTGGGTGACCGTCCACGCCTGCCATCCGGTGCGGCTGTGGGCGGGGTGGACGCCGGTGCGCAGTCCGAGGCTGAGCAGCCGGACGGCGACGAGCAGCAGCAGCGCGTATCCGAGGCCGAAGGCCAGTGCCGCCGGGACGACCGCGAGCAGGGCGTCGTCCAGGGCGTCCGGCAGGGTGGCCGCCGGGTCGATGAACGCGCCCGCGACGAGGAGCGCGGGCAGGGCGGGGAGCAGCGGGAGCAGGAGCAGGGCCGAGCCGGTGGCCCCGTACATGGCGCGCCAGTGCGGCGAGCGGGGCGGGCGGGTGTGGGGCCAGTCGCGCTTCGCCTTGCCGAGTTTGACGGCGGGGGCCCCGGCCCAGCGCTGTCCGGCGGGCACCCGGCCGGTGACGGCGGAGCCGGGGGCGATCTCGGCGCGCTTGCCGATCCGGGCGCCGGGGAACAGCAGGCTGCGGGTGCCGATCACGGCTCCGGCGCCGACCCGGACGGTGCCGATGTGCAGCCGGTCGCCGTCCAGCCAGTGGCCGCAGAGGTCCACTTCGGACTCCACGGCGCAGCCCCGGCCGAGCCGCAGCAGTCCGGTGACGGGCGGCAGGGAGTGCAGGTCGACGTCGGTGGCGATGCGGGCGCCCAGGGCGCGGGCGTACCGCTGGAGCCAGGCGCCGGTCAGGGCGGTGGCGCCGGTGTGTTCGGCGAGGCGTTCGGCGGTCCACAGCCGCAGGTGGACGGAGCCCGCGCGCGGGTGGGTGCCGGGGCGCACCCCGTGCAGCAGCAGTCGTGCGCCGCCGGCGGCGAGGGCGAGCCGGCCGGGCGGGGTGAACAGGGCGGCGGCTGCGGCGAGGACCAGCCACCAGGGGGCGGTGGGGGCCCACGGGTAGGGCCCGAGGGAGTGCAGGACGTTGCCGAGGGCGAACAGCGGCACGCTCCACCGCAGTCCGGTGACGGTGAACAGGGGGAGCAGCAGCAGGGTTTGCAGGGCCTGCGCGCGCCGGGGGACGGGGGCGACGGTGCGGGCGGCGGCGGTGTCGCGGGCGGACCGTTCCAGGCGTCGGGCGAGGGTGCGCAGCAGGGGCTGCTGGTAGACGTCGAGGACGGCGGCCGTCGGGTAGCGGCTCCGCAGTCGGGTGACGAGTCGGGCGGCGGCGAGGCTGGTGCCGCCCAGGGCGAAGAAGTCGTCGTCGCGGCTGGTGACGGGCGCGCCGAGGACCCGGCTCCACTGTTCGGCGAGCCAGGCTTCGGTGGGGGACGACGTCCCGACGGGTGCGTCGGAGGGGAGTCCGGGCAGCGGCCAGGGCAGGGCGTCGCGGTCGACCTTGCCGGAGGTGCGGGTGGGCAGCCCGGGGACCGGGGCGAGCAACGGCACCAGGGCGGCGGGTAGTTCGGTGCGTAGCCGGTTCAGGGCCGCGGTCCGGTCCCAGTCGTCCCCGACGACGAGGTAGCCGACGAGGAGTTGGCTGCCGCCGGGTGCGGTGCGGACGGCCGCCGCGGCGGTGGTGACGCCGGGCAGCGCGGACAGGGCCGCGTCGATCTCCCCCAACTCGATGCGGCGGCCGCCGAGTTTGACCTGTTCGTCGCCCCGGCCGAGGAACACCAGACCTTCGGGTTCGGCCCGGACGAGGTCGCCGCTGCGGTAGGCGCGCGGCCAGCCGAGGGGGTCCAGCGGTGCGTACTTCTCGGCGTCCTTGACGGGGTCGAGGTAGCGGGCGAGTCCGACGCCGCCGATGACGAGTTGTCCGGTGGCGCCCATCGGTACGGGCCGCCCGGTGTCGTCGACGACGGCGAGTTCCCAGCCGTTGAGGGGCAGACCGATCCGGACGGGTTCCGCGCCGGTGAGCAGCGCGGCGCAGGCGACGACGGTGGTTTCGGTGGGCCCGTAGGTGTTCCACACCTCACGGCCCTCGGTCACCAGTCGCTGCGCCAGCTCCGGCGGGCACGCCTCCCCGCCGAAGATGAGGAGCCGGACGTGGGTGAGGGTCTCCGGTTCCCACAGGGCGGCGAGGGTGGGCACGGTCGAGACGACGGTGATCTCCTGGGCGGCCAGCCAGGGTCCCAGGTCGACGCCGTCGCGGACCCGGGAGCGGGGTACCGGGACCAGGCAGGCGCCGTGGCGCCAGGCGAGCCACATCTCCTCGCAGGAGGCGTCGAAGGCGACGGACAGTCCGGCCATGACCCGGTCCCCGGGGCCGATCGGGTCGTCGGTGAGGAACAGGGCGGCCTCCGCGTCGACGAACGCGGCGGCGGAGCGGTGGGTGACGGCCACGCCTTTGGGGGTGCCGGTGGAGCCGGAGGTGAAGATGATCCAGGCGTCGTGCGCGGGCGCGGGTGGGGGCGCGTGCGCGGGTGGGGGCGCGGGCACTCCGGGCCCGCTCGCCCGGTGACCGACGGGTGCGGTGGCGGCGGTGCGCGGGGTGGGGTCGGGTCCGGGCAGCGGGACGCGGTGCGTGAGGCGGTGGCCGGCGCCGATCACCGCCCGTACGCCGGCTTCGGTGAACACCAGCTCGGCGCGTTCGTCGGGGTCCTCGGCGTCCACGGGCACGTACGCGGCCCCGCTGGCCAGGACGGCGAGGATCGCCACGTACAGGTCGTTGGTGCCGGACGGGACACGGACCCCGATCCGGGTGCCGGGCCCCGCCCCCGCTCCGGCGAGGCGGCGACGGAGCCGCTCGACCTCCACGGCCAGGGCCCGGTAGGTGAGTCGGGTGGTGCCGTCGTCCAGCGCGGGTTCCCCGGGATGGCGGCGCACGGACGCGTCGAGCACGTCGATCAGGGTGCGGGCCGGGGCGGCGGGGCCTGCGGTGAGGACGGCCGGGACGCCCGCTTGCGGTGCGGCGGACGGGGGGTGCTCCCGCCCGACGACGAGGCCGTGGTTCCCCGGGGTCGTGGCCGGTGTCGTGGCTGCCATCGGGTCCTCGCGTCTCGCCCCCGGAGCGGTGCCCGGGCGGTCGGCGCACCCTGCGACCCGCCCGGTTCGTTGCGGTCCATCACTGGACGACCAGGCACAGCCTAATGGGGTCGGGGGAATTCCTCTCTGTGAAAGCAATTCGGGACCGGGCGGAATGCCGCACGGCCTGCGCCCGCGATCCGCGGAGCCCCTTGGAGAATACGAGGAGAGACGGAGTGAAAACCGTGCGAAACCCCCGGGAAGAGCCGCCGGAACGGGCACCCGAATGCCGGAACGTCAACGGCGGCACGGCCCGCTTCGGCATGCGGGAGTTCCTGCTCCGAAAGCCGGCCGTCAGGAAGGTCCGGCCCTTCGGTCGAGGTGCGGCAGGACGTGGTCGAGGCGTTCTCGTTTGGCCCGGAGGTAGGCCAGGTTCTCGGCGCGCGGCGGTATGAGCAGCGGTACGCGTTCGCTGACCCCGATGCCGTGCCGGAGCAGTGACTCCCCCTTGCGCGGATTGTTGGAAAGGAGTCGCACCGAACGCACCCCGAGGTCGTCCAGCATCCGGGCCGCCACCGCGTAGTCACGGGCGTCCACGGGGAGCCCCAGGGCGAGGTTCGCCTCGACGGTGTCGAGCCCCTCCGCCTGGAGCCGCATCGCCTGGAGCTTGGCGACCAGCCCGATCCCGCGCCCTTCGTGGCCGCGGAGGTACACCAGGACCCCGGCCCCCTCGGCCGCTATGAACTCCAGTGCGGCAGCGAGTTGTTCGCCGCATTCGCAGTGCCGCGAACCGAACGCGTCCCCGGTCAGGCACTCCGAGTGCAGCCGGGTCAGTACGTGCTCCCCGCCGGGCTCGCCGTGGACGAGGACCATCTGTTCCGCACCGGAGTCACGGGGTCGGTAGCCGACGGCGGTGAACTCGCCGTACTCGGTGGAAAGGCGCACGTCCACGATCCGTTCGACACCGTCCGGAGGAACGGTGGTGCGCGTGCCGGCCGGGGCGCCGGCACCCTCCCGGGCGCCGTTGACGGCCTTCGGGACGGCTGCTGCCACCCCATCGGACCCGGCCGCCGGCACCCGCCTCCGAGGACGGGCGAACGTCGTCAAGAACCTCATCAACCACCCATTTCCGTCCCCCTCGACCGGAGTTGGTCCGGGGCGCGTACGCTGCTCCTGCCGTCCAGCGGAATTCCACAGGAGCGAAATGACTCAACCGACATCCGGTCACGACGCCGTCGTTTTCCTACCGACGGACACCACCGAGGAGATTCGTGAACGCGGCGCCGTGGTCGCCGTTCTTCCCGTCGGCAGTTTCGAACAGCACGGTCCCTTCCTCCCGATGGCCACGGATACGTTGATAGCCAACGAACTGGCCCATCGGATCGCCGGTTCCCATGCGGTCCTCCTCCTTCCTCCGCTCACCGTCTCGTGTTCCCACGAACACGCCGACTGGCCGGGCACGGTGAGCATTTCCGCGGTCACCCTCCACCACGTCGTCGAGGACGTCGCCCGTTCGCTCCGGAACTCCGGGGTGCACGCGCTCGCACTCGTCAACGGTCACGGCGGCAACTACGTCCTGCGCAACACCGTGCAGGAATCCGCCGCCCGGGGAACGCGCATGTCCCTGTTCCCCGGCCCGGCGGACTGGAGGTCCGCCGGTGCGGCCGCCGGCATCGTCACCTCCGCCCGCGACGACATGCACGCGGGCGAGATCGAAACGTCGATCCTGCTGCACACGCATCCACAACTCCTGCGCCCGGGCTACGCGTCCGGTGACCACTGCGCGGGCGATCGTGCGCACCTCCTGACCCTCGGCATGCGCGCCTACACGGAGTCCGGTGTCATCGGCCGGCCGTCCCGTGCCACGGCGGCCAAGGGGAAGGCGCTGTTGGAGTCGCTGACGGATTCCTTCGGCGCCCACCACGCGCTGCTGTCGCGCGGCATCGGGGGCGACGCACCGTGACCGGGACCTCCTCCGCCGGCGCGCTCACCGCGGCTTCGGCCTGGCGGCGGCTGCTCACCGTCCGCACCCCGGCGCACGCCCGCAGCGTCGGGCTCGTCGAACGCTCCGACGGGACCTGGTGCTGGGACGGGCCCGCAACGGCAGCGGCCACGGATCTCATGGAGCGCTACCTCCCGCTCTGTCTCGCCGGCCCGCGCCTCGCCTTCGCCCAACTCGGCCAGAGCGTGGACGGGTTCATCGCCACCCGGACCGGTGACGCCGACTACGTCACCGGCGACGAGGACCGCCGCCATCTGCACCGACTGCGCGCGCTGGCCGATGCGGTGCTGGTCGGAGCGGGCACCGCGGTGTCCGACGACCCGCGGCTCACCGTCCGGGCCTGCGCGGGGGCCCATCCCGTGCGCGTCGTGCTCGACCCGCACGGCAGGGTCCCCGCCGACCGACACATCTTCACCGACGGATCGGCGCCCACCCTGTGGCTGGTCGGTCCGGACGGGAGGCCCGCGCACCCCGTCGCCGAGGGGGTGACCGTGGTACGGCTGCCCGACCGGGAGGCGTTCGCACCGCAGCGGTTGGTCGAGGTGCTGGACCGGCGCGGGCTGGGTCGGGTCCTCGTCGAAGGGGGCGGCGTCACGGTGTCCCGCTTCCTGCACGCCGGAGCCCTGGAGCGGCTGTACGTGACGGTGGCGCCCGTCCTGCTCGGGGACGGGGTTCCCGGGCTGCGGTTCGACGGTCCGGACGTGATGCGTGAGGCACGGCGCCCGCCGCTGCGCCGGGCGTTCCTCGGCGGGGACACGCTCTTCGAGTTCGACCTCACCGGTCCGACCGGCTCGACCGGCCAGTAGGGGGCGGGGGCGTGCACCGGAGTGGGGGACGCGTTCCGTGTACCGACGCGAGAGGAGCACCACGGCGCCCGGCAGCGCCGCGACGGCACTCAGCACCCCGTACACCACGGACGCGGCGAGACCGTGCCCCGCGCCGAGTCCGGCAGCGGCGAACGCCCACACCGTGACGCCCTCGCGGGGTCCCCACCCTCCGACGCCCAACGGGAGCGACATCGCCAGCAGGGCGAGGAGCATCAGCGGGAGCAGGACGGTGAAGGGTGCGCCGACTCCCGTGACGCGCGCCGCGAGCCAGAACAGGCAGAGGTGTCCGGCCAGTGCCGCGAACGAGGCACCGAGTACCCCGGGCGCGCACAGGACGCGCCACGCGCCCGCGCACGCCGACCGCAGCCGTCGGGCCCGCGGGCCCGCGGCCGCCACCGCACCGGCGACGAGGAGGCAGACCGCGACGGCGGCCAGCGCGGGGGGACCGGTGGCGAGGGCGCGGGCCCGCTCGGACACCGGGGACGGCAGACCGAGCAGCACGCCGAAGCCGACCGCGCACAGGGCCAGTTGTCCGGCCGCCCGTTCCAGGACGACCGCGCGCACGGCACGGCTCGGGTGACCGCTGTCCCGGCCGTGGCGCAGCGCACGGTCGAGGTCGCCGAGCACACCGCCCGGCAGGACCACGTTCAGGAACAGCGAGCGGTAGTAGTCGGCGACGGCCCGACCGAGGCCCAGCCCCAGGCCGAGCGCGCGGGCGACCAGACACCAGCGACCGGCGCTGAGCAGGGTGGTCACCGCCCCGATGCCGAGGGCGGCGAGCGCGGTGGCGGGGTCGATGCGGTCCAGCGCGGCGACGAGGGCCGCGGTGTCGAGGTACCGGAGGAGGGCGGCCAGGACGGCGACGCCCGCGAGCCAGGACGCATGTCTGCGCAGCCCGCGGCGACGGGACCCGGTCGTGCTCGGGGCGGGCGTCACGATGTGGTGTCCCGGTTCCTGGGGAGGGCCAGGACGTCCGCGTGGTGGACGGTCGCACTCAGCTCGCCGGCTGCGTCGGCGGCCAGCCGACGGACGAGGTAGTCGTCCAGTCGGCCCGCCAGGTCGGGTCGTTGTTCCCGGGCCGCACCGACCCAACCGCGCAGCCACTCACCGAGCAGGGGCGAGCCGGACGCGAGCCGCCAGGGGCTGGCGTGGACCCGGACCGTCATGCCCTGGCGGGCGAAGGCATCGGTGGTGGTGGGGACGGCGTCCGGACCGAGCAGCCCTCCGCGGCGCTGATGCGCGTTGAAGGCGTCCGTGACCTCCGCGTCGGCGGGGTGGGCGGGGGTCAGGTCCACCCGGCCGAGCACGGAGAGCGTCAGCAGGGCCGGGCAGCCGGCCCCCGCGCAGGCGGCGGCCAGTGCGTCGACGGCTCCGGCGGTCAGGATGTCCAGCAGCGCGGACGCCGTGACCAGCGAGGCGTCGGCGAGCACGGCCGCCGACAGCCGGCCCACGTCGGTGTCCCGGACCACCGCGGTGACCGGGGAGCCGTCGGCGGCGGACGGGGGCGTGCCCTCGGCGGCCCGTCGCGCGAGGTCGGGATCGTGGTCGTGCAGGACCCAGTGCTGGGGCCCGGGCAGCCGGGGCACCAGCCAGCGGGACATGGCCCCGGTGCCGCAGCCCAGGTCATGGACGACCAGGGGTGAGCCGGCGGGGAGCCGGTGCCCGAGCCGGGCACGCAGCGGACCGAGCAGGGCGGCCGAGCGGGCCTCGGCGTCGGCGGGTTCGCGCAGGGCGAGCCATTGCGGGGTGAACGCCGCCGGTTCGGGGACGGTCCTCGTCACGGGGCGCTCCAACTGTCGCGGCGGAGTTGTTCGAGGACCCCGGAGAGACTGCGGGCGGTGGTCGCCCATCCGTCGAGCGAGGTCCGCCGCTGCCGGGCCGCCGCCTTGAGTCGTTGGCGTTCGTCGTGCTCGTCGAACCAGCGGCGGATCGCGGTGCTCAGCGCGGCGGGGTCCTGGGGCGGCAGTAACACTCCCGGCAGCGCGCCGTCGGGGGCGCGGCCCACCGCTTCGGGTAGTCCACCGACGTCGTTGACGAGCACGGGCACGCCCCGCGCCAGGGCCTCGGTGACGGCCATGCCGTAGGTCTCGGTGCGGGAGGCGAGCACCATCAGGTCGGCGCTCGCGTAGCTGGCGTGGAGCGCCGTCCCCGTCTGCGGACCGGCGAGCCCGATCCGGTTGGTGAGCCCGTGGTGGGCGATCAGGGCGCGCAGTTTGGTGACGTAGTCGGGGTCGCGGTCGAGACTGCCGACGCACACGCAGGTCCACGGCAGGTCGGCGACACTGGCGAGGGCCCGGACCAGCCGGTGCTGGCCCTTGCGCGGGGTGACCGAGGCGACGCACACCAACCGTGAGATGCCGTCGGTCCCGGTGGCCAGCGGGGCGATGTCCGTGCCGGGAGCAGCGACGTGCACCCGGCGGCGGGCCAAGCCGTGGTGGTTGACCAGTCGTTGTGCCGCCCAGTCGCTGGTCGCGATGACCGCGGAGACGGCGCGCAGGGTGGTGCGCTCCAGGGCGTCGAGTTCGGTCGCGGTCGTGGGGTCGAGTCCGGTCTCGTCGGCGAGCGGCAGGTGCACCAGCACGGCGAGCCGCAGCCGTTCGGCCTCGGGGACGACGACCTCGGGCACCGCACAGGCCACCAGTCCGTCGAGGAGCACGACGCTCTCGTCGGGCAACCCGGCCAGCAGGTGGGCGAGTTGGGCGACGGACGGGGTGTCGGGGCGGGGCCAGGTGCCGGGGACGGCGAGGGCCCGGACGTCCCAGCCGAAGCCCGACAGGTCCAGGCTGACCCGTCGGTCGTAGGTGTTGCCGCCGCTGGGCGTGTCCGGGTCGTCCACCCCGCCGGGCATCACGAAGTGCACCGGACGGGCTTCGGTCGGCCTGAGCGCGGCGGGCGTCGCGGGGCCGCGGACCTCGATCGGCACCACGGGGGGCGGGCCGTGCGGGCCGTGCGGGTGCGGGGCGGAGCTGTGGGCCGGGGTCGGCGCGGGAGCCGGGGTCACAGTTCACGCTCGTAGCTGGCCCAGGCGACGTGGGACTCGTGGAGGGTGACGGAGATGCCGCACAGTTCCCGGGCGCCCTCGCCCAGGGCGCCGGAGCCCACCCGTTCGGCCAGCCGGTCCGCGATCACCCGGGCCAGGAACTCGGTCGAGGTGTTGACCCCGGCGAACGCCGGCTCCTCGTCCAGGTTTCTGTACGTCAACTCCGCCACGACTGCTCCTAGTTCGCGGGTGGCCAGGCCGATGTCGACCACGATGCCGTCGGCGTCCAGGGCGGTCCGGCGAAAGGTCGCGTCCACGAGGAACGTGGCGCCGTGGAGTCGCTGCGCGGGCCCGAAGACCTCGCCGCGGAAGCTGTGGGCGACCATCAGGTGGTCGCGGACGGTGATGCTGAACAAGGACCCTCCAGGTACGGCGTACCGGTCCGGTGCCGGGGCTCGCCCCCTTCTACGGATTCCTCGCGCGATTCGTTCAGGCAGCGTGACTTTTCACCACCTCACCACCTCACCACCTCACCGCTTGCCCCGCCTCCCTTCGTCCCCCTCCCTTCCGTCACCCGTCGTCCCCGTACACGACCCGGTGGCACAGGCCGGGCAGTTCCCCGGACGCGATCCGTGCCATGTCCCGCGGGAGGTCGTCGAAGGTCGACTCGCCGGAGACGAGCGCGTCGAGGGCGGGATCGGCCAACAGGTCGAGGGCGAGGGCGAGCCGGTCCCCGAAGGTGCGTCGGGAGCGGCGGGCGGGGGCCACGGCCCCGACCTGGCTGCCGCGCACCACCAGTCGGCCCGAGTGGAACGCCTCGCCGAGCGGCAGGGACACCTTCCGGTCCCCGTACCAGCTGAGTTCGAGCACGGTGCCCTCGGGGCCGAGGAGTTCCAGGGAGCGGGTGAGCCCCTCCTCGGTGGCACTGGCGTGCACGACGAGGTCACAGTCGTCCAGGGCGTCCCCGGGCACGGCGAAGGCGACGCCGAGCGCCTCGGCGAGGGCGGCCCGGCCCGGGTCGGCGTCCACCAGTTGGATGCGTACGCCGGGGAAGCGGGCCAGCAGCGCGGCGACCGAGGCGCCCACCATTCCGCCGCCCACGACGGCGATCCGGTCCCCGACGAGGGGGGCCGCGTCCCACAGGGCGTTGACCGCGGTCTCGACGGTCCCGGCGAGCACGGCCCGGGCGGCGGGCACGGAGTCGGGCACGGGCGTGACGGCGCGGGCGGGCACGACGTACCGGGTCTGGTGCGGGTACAGACAGAACACCGTGCGGCCGAGGAGTCCGGCCGGTCCCGCCTCCACCCGTCCCACGTTGAGGTACCCGTACTTGACCGGCGCCGGGAAGTCGCCGTCCTGGAACGGGGCCCGCATCGCGGTGTGCTGGCTGGCCGGGACACCGCCGCGGAACACCAGTGTCTCGGTCCCCCGGCTCACCCCCGAGTACAGGGTCCGGACGACGACGTCCCCCTCCCCCGGTTCGGGCAGCGGCACCCTGCGGATCTCGCCCTGCCCGGGGGCGGTCAGCCAGTAGGCGCGGGCGGTACGGGGCGGGGTGCGCGGTGTCACGGGCGCTCCTGTCGTCGGTCACGGAACGGGGCCGGGCGGGTGCAGGAGCACCGCCGCGGGGGTGAACGTTCCCCCGGCGCCCCGCGTACTGAGGCAGAGACCGCGACACGGTACGCGGCGGGGATCAGCCCTGTCACCGGGGAGGAAGGTGCGTGATGGACCTGAACCAGGCTCGCGGGCGACGGGGGTTCCCGACGCCGCGACACGAGGCGGCGATCGGTGCGGCCGCCCAGGTGCTGCTGTTGGCCCTGCTCGCCGCGACGGTCGGGTTGGGCGCGGCGGGGTGGCTGGCGGGGCTCGTCTTCGGGGCCGGCACCTGGGTCGTGTTGACCCGTGCGCTGGACCGGGCCGGCGCGCACCGGTTCGGCCCGGCGGACCGGGTCACCCTGGCACGGACGCTCCTGGTCGGCGGGGTGAGCGCCCTGGTCGCCGAGGCGTTCGGGGACTCCCGTCCGGTGCTCCCGCTGATCGCGCTGACGGCGGTGGCCCTGGTCCTCGACGCGGTGGACGGCCGGGTGGCCCGACGCACGGGTACCGCGACGCCGTGGGGCGCCCGGTTCGACATGGAGGTGGACGCGGCCCTGATCCTGGTGCTCAGCGTGGACGCCGCGGTGCGGTTCGGCCCCTGGGTGCTGCTGATCGGCGCGATGCGCTACGCGTTCGTGGTCGCCGCCCGCGGGCTGTGCTGGCTGGGCGCTCCCCTGCCGCCGCGCACGGGCCGCAAGGCGGTGGCCGCGTTCCAGGGGATCGCCCTGCTGCTGGCCACCGTGCCGTTCCTGCCCCACCTCGTGCGGGCGGGTCTGGTCCTGACGGCGCTGGCGGCGCTGACCTGGTCGTTCGGTCGGGACGTGTGGTGGCTGTACCGGTTCGGGGACCGGCCCGGCGCCGGCCCCCTGACCGGAGTCGGGGCGCCGCGCCGGCTCGGGCGGGCGGGCGCGGCCGGTCTACGCGACCTTGGGGCCGCAGCGCATCCCGATGTACACGCACCCGGTGCCGTCCAGCAGCGTGGAGAAGGTGACGGGCATGTAGCCCTCGCTGAACGCCGCGCCGACCCCGGTGCCGGCGAAGACCGTCTCCGTCACCGGCACCAGGTCGATCTCCAGGGGTTCGGAGAAGTCCTTCATGCCGTCGACGAACTCGTACACCAGGTGCCCCGCGCCGTCCCGCTCGGTGACGGTGATGACCACGCCCTCGCGCCGGTACGTGCCCACGAGCGGCGCGAAGTCGACCACGGGGGGCGTGGCCGGCGGGGCGAAGGCGTCCGGCATCGTCACCCCGGCCAGTTCGGCGAGGAGTTCCCGGTACAGCGCACCGTACAGTTCGCGCGCCCCGCCGCCGTTGGTGAGCAGCACGACCGCGACGCCCGCGGACGGAACGACGCGCAGGTAGCCGTACTGTCCGATGGAGGCGCCGTCGTGGCCGTAGCCCTGGACGCCGTCCCAGTCGTAGAGGGTCCAGCCCAGGCCCCAGCCGTCGGCGCTGACCGACCACCGGTCCGGGGAGTCCACGACCCGACGCTGCATCAGCGCGGTGGCCTCCTCGGAGAGCACCTGGCCACCGTCTTCCGCCGTCCCGCCCGCGAGGTGCATCCGCGCGAGCCGCGCGAGGTCCCCGGCGGTGGCGATGACCCGACCGTAGGGGCCGGCCGAGCGCGGCATCAGGTCCCAGGACGGCGCCGGCTCCGGGTCCCGGCCCGGCTCGCCCAGGTGGCTCATCGCCGCGCGGAACCGCAGTGCCTCCTCGGGCAGCGTCACGGTGCGGTCGAGTCCGAGCGGGGTGAGGAGCAGGTCTTTGAGCGCCTCGTCCCAGACCTTGCCGGTGAGCACCTCGACGATGCGGCCGAGCACGTTGTACCCGACGCTGCTGTACGAGAGCGCCTCACCGGGCGGGCAGTCGAGCGCCACGCCCTTCGCGGCCTCGACGTACCGGGCGAGGCAGTCGTCGCCGCGCCCGCTGTCATGGGTGAAGTCGCAGGTGAGGCCGCTGGTGTGGCTCAGCAGTTGGCGCGTGGTGATCATCCTGGTCACCTCGGGATCGGCGACCGAGAACTCCGGCAGTACGTCCACGACCGGTGCGTCCAGGTCCAGTCGGCCCGCGTCGACGAGCTGCATGATCAGGGTGGCGGTGTAGATCTTGGCGATCGAGCCCATCTGGAAGACCGAGTCGGTCGTCGCCTCCACCCCGGTTCCACGGTGGAGCACGCCGCTGGCCAGTTCGTGGACGGCGCCGTCGACCAGGACCGCCAGCGACGCGGCCGGCACGTGGTGCTTGGCGCGCAGTTCGTCGAGCCGGGACTGCCAGTGGGCGAGGTCCAGCTTCCGGCCCGCCGAGTCCCGGGTCCCCCACGGGCCCTCGGCGGCCCAGTTGCCCTGCTCGTCCCAGCTCACGTTGTTCGACATGTCTGCCCCCACTCGATGCGTACGGTGTTCCTCGATGCGCACACCATACGCATGAAGGAACACCGTGCGCAAGCTGCGCACGGTGTTCGCACCGGGGGTCGCGCTCGTCCGCTCAGACGGTGATGGCGCTGTTCGTCTTCGCGATGAGGCCGCGGATCATGCCGACGAGGCGATCGGTGCCGTAGCGGCCGGTGTACTGCGAGGCGCTTGACGCCGACCGCCAGAACTCGGCGCCGTCGACCTGCTGCTCCTGACCGGTGTCCGGGTCGATGACGATCCCGGCGAGGGTGGGCAGATCGGCAAGCAACTGTTCGTACTGGTCGGTGTCCGAGAGTCGGGCGCCACGTTGGATGACGATCGGCAGGCAGTCGGCGAGCACACGGTGCATCGTGGTCACGCCCGTGGTCTTGAGCAGGACCCAGTCCCCGGGCTGCTCGGTCGGGTCGAACGGGGTCGGCAGCATCCGGGCGACGGCTTCCCAGAACGCGTCGATGATCAGCGCCCACTCCTGCGGACTGAGTTCGCGCGGCATCTGCGCGGTCTGGAGCGGCTTCAGGCTGCCGATGAACTGCGAAACGGCGATCGAGGTGTCCTTGGAAATCTTCTCGTTCGGCTTGCGGATGCGCTTGAGCCAGGGGCTGCCCTTGCTCACCATCGCGTCGTAGATGGCAGCACCCACGAGAAGGCTGCCCTTGCCCTTGCGCTCACTGAGGTATTCGGCCTCATGACTGTCCTGGCGGGCCATCCGCTGGAGCAGGTCGGCCGTCAGATCGGTGGGGACGCTCTTGGCCTCACGGTTGATGTAGTAGAACTGTTTGATTTCCTCGTTGCGGTCGAACCCCAGCATGAGTTTGACCGGCACCGGGAAGTCATCGGCAAGCCTGCTCCGCTCACTGAGCATGCGAATGGCGCCGCTGCGGTGCTGCCCGTCAACGATCCACGTGGTGATCTCCTCGTCAAGGGTGATCGTCCCGGCCGCCGTGGCGCTGCCACCCCCGTGAATCGCGGCGTGCACGCGTTGCCGGTCTTCGTCGGAGGAGATCTCGATGTTCACACCGGCCGGCAGGCCGATCCCCCAGCCGTTCGTGGGACTTCCGTCGCCAGCCGGCCTGATGTTGGCGATGATCGGGTTGGGCATCAAACCGTGCCGGTCTTCAAAGACCCGGCCTTGGCGCTTCTCTTCGCCTTCGCCGTAGAAGGAGGCGGCTTGCGCCATGCGCGTAGCCGATCCCCGGCGCTGATAGCCGTTCTCGGGGTCATTTCCCCGCTCCGGGTCGTAGGCGTCGACGTCCGTCGCAGCGTGCAGTTGGGCCGAGGTGAACGTGGTCGACACCATGGCCCTTCCTCGCTGCACCTCGATCAGTGCGGGACGCTTGATCTCTGCCATTGCGGAATCACTCCTGACGTAAGGAATCGGCACGCAGACCTTGACGGACGGAGCAGGCACCACACAATGCGTCGACAGAATCTGTCGACGCAAAATCGAATGATCGTCATTCTTGATGATTCGCTGTCGGAATGTGACCGCAATCCGTCATCACGGAGGTGATGCCGGCATCACTGGACCGAGCCCGTCATGCAGCCCGGCGGGGCCACGTGCCGTCAGATGCGCGATGAGGTGGCGGGCGGGGCGCACGGGTCCGCAGGGTCACTGATGCTGGAGTGCGATGCGGGAGGGACGAGGGGGCGACGACGGCCACTGGGTCACCGAGGGGGCGGCGACGTGCCGCTCGGGGCGGCTGGTCACGTCGCTGCCGGAGAAACAGAAGAACCCCAGATCAACTGGGGTTCCTACTGGTGTCCGAGGGGGGACTTGAACCCCCACGCCCGATAAAGGGCACTAGCACCTCAAGCTAGCGCGTCTGCCATTCCGCCACCCGGACCGGTGTGGTGTTCGCGGGGTGTTCCCCGCGGCGACATGGACAACAATACCAAGGTTTCGGAGTGGGTTTCACCCACGTATCCGCAGGCCCGAGGGGTGGGAGACGGTCAGCGCCCAGACCGTCACACCACGTGACCGCTCGTCACCGGCGACCGGTTCCGACCCCCCGGAACGCATCTGCGCACCCCCGGACCGACGAGGTCAGGGGCAGTGGACGACCTGTCCCGCGTACGAGAGGTTCCCGCCGAAGCCGAAGAGCAGGACGGGCGCCCCCGAGGTGATCTCCCCGCGCTCGACGAGCTTGGAGAAGGCGAGCGGGATGCTGGCCGCCGAGGTGTTGCCCGAGTCGACGACATCGCGGGCGACCACGGCGTTCACCGCGCCGATCCGCTCGGCGAGCGGCTCGATGATCCGCAGGTTCGCCTGGTGCAGGACGACCGCCGCGAGGTCGGCGGGGGCGATGCCGGCGCGTTCGCACGCCTGCCGGGCCAGCGGCGGAAGGCGGGTGGTGGCCCACCGGTAGACGCTCTGGCCCTCCTGGGCGAAGACCGGGGGGGTGCCCTCGATCCGCACCGCGTTGCCCATCTCCGGCACCGAACCCCACAGCACCGGACCGATCCCTGGCTCCTGGCCGGGCGCGCAACGTTCCACGACCGCCGCACCGGCGCCGTCACCGACGAGGACGCAGGTGGTGCGGTCGGTCCAGTCCGCGATCTGGGTCATCTTGTCGGCGCCGATGACCAGGGCGCGATTGGCGGCCCCGGCCCGCACCGTGTGGTCGGCGGTGGCGAGGGCGTGGGTGAAGCCGGCACAGACCACGTTGAGGTCGAGGACCGCGGGGCCGGGCATGCCGAGGCGGGCGGCGACCCGGGCGGCCGTGTTCGGGGAGCGGTCGATCGCGGTGGAGGTGGCGACCACCACCAGGTCGACGTCCGCGGGGGTGAGACCGGCCGCGGCGAGGGCCTTGGCCCCGGCGTGCGCGGCCAGCTCGTCCACGGGCTCCTCGGGTCCGGCGATGTGCCGGGTGCGGATGCCGACGCGGGAGGTGATCCAGTCGTCGCTGGTCTCCACCATGCCCGCAAGGTCCTCGTTGGTGAGGACGCCGGCCGGCTGGTAGTGACCCAGCGCCGCGATGCGCGTGCCCTGCAAGAGTCCCCCTCGGGTTCCGGTGAGATCACGGAAGTTCCAGTCTGGGGAGCGACCCGCCATTATGCGGACGAGTAAAGCGACAGGAATCGGCCGCACGTCTTGTTGGCTCCGATCATGACCCCAGGCCGGCGGTCGCCCGTCGTGCGGAAGAATGACGGAACGGCACGGGGCGGGAACGGCCCCGGCCGCGGCTCACGGGCCACGGTCGCTACGCAGAGAACCAGGACGGTCACACATGGGACGGGTCACCGAGCGTCGACGGGTCGTCCGCGTGCGGGACGGACGGGTGGACCGCCGGCCGGACACCCTGGTCGCCGAGGAGCCGCTGGAGATCCGGCTGAACGGCAAGCCGCTGGCGATCACCATGCGGACGCCCGGCGACGACTTCGCGCTGGCAGCGGGGTTCCTGGTGAGCGAGGGGGTGCTGGGCTCATCGGCGGACCTGCGCACGATCGCCTACTGCGCGGGCGCCGCCGCGGACGGCTCGAACGCGTACAACGTGGTGGACGTGCGGCTCGCCCCCGGCGTGCCGGTTCCGGACATCACCCTGGAACGGAACGTGTACACGACCTCGTCGTGCGGGCTGTGCGGCAAGGCCAGCCTCGACGCGGTGCGCACCCACGCGCGCTGGGCCATCGCCGACGACCCGCCGCTGCGGCTGTCCCCCGCGCTGATCGCGGAGTTGCCGGAGCGGCTGCGGGCGGCGCAGCAGGTGTTCGACCGTACCGGCGGGCTGCATGCGGCGGCCCTGTTCGACGAGGACGGGGAACTGCTGGACGTGCGTGAGGACGTGGGGCGCCACAACGCCGTCGACAAGGTGATCGGCCGGGCGCTGCGGGCGGGCGGGCTGCCGCTGTCCCGCAGCGTGCTCCTCGTTTCGGGTCGCGCCTCCTTCGAGTTGGCGCAGAAGGCGGTGATGGCGGGGGTCCCGGTGCTCGCGGCGGTCTCCGCGCCCTCGTCCCTGGCGGTGGACCTCGCGGACGAGGCGGGGCTCACCCTGATCGGCTTCCTGCGGGGGTCGTCGATGAACGTGTACGCGCACGACCGTCGGGTGGTGCTGGGCGATCCGGCGCCCTGACCGCCCGGGGCGGGGCCGGTCGCACCGTGGACCCGGGTGGTCCGCGGCGACTAGCGTCGCCCCCGTGTCCTTCGCCCCCGGGGAGCCGCAGGTGCGTGCGGCTCGGCCCCGTCGCCCGGCCCGTGCCGTCGCGGGCGCGTCGGTGGCGCTCGTGGTGCTGGTCGCCGGCACGGTGTGGGCGCTGCGGGACGGGCGCGGCGCGCGGGACGGCGCGTCCTGTTCCCCGCGCACCGTGGCGTCCTGGCGCCCGGACCCCGCGGTGACCGGGGAGTTCGCCCGGTACGGCGACGACACCGCGCGCGCGGACGACTGGACGGGCGGGGACGGCACCCATGCGGTGCGGCTGCCGGACGGACGGGTGTTGTGGCTGTTCTCGGACACGTTCCTCGGGGAGGTGCGACCGCCGCCGAACCCGGTGGGCCAACCGCACGCGTGGCGGGAGATGAGCGCGCCCGCGGTCCGCAACAGCGGGGTGCTGATGTCGGCGTCGGGAACGCTGGAGCGGACGTTGCCCGCCCCGTTGTTCCCCGACCCGTTGCCGGGCCGCTGGCGTTGGCCGGTGGCCGCGCAGGTGGAGCCGCGGGCCGTCGGCTCCGCGGAGCGGGTGCTGCGGGTGCTGTTGTGGACGCGGGACCCGGGGCGGTCGCCGTGGATCTACGGAGTGCCCGCCGCGACGGAGGTCGCCACGCTGTCGTTGCCGGACCTCAGGGTGGAGGAGGTCGTGACGGTGCTGGACCAGACGTCGGTCCCGGACCCCGCCGGGCGGGTGCTGTTCGGTACGGCGACCGTCACGGACGGGGGGTGGACGTACGTGTTCGGCGGGGACGACGGCCGCTCGGCGCTCGGGGGACGCGCGTACGCGTACGTGGCCCGGGTCCCGGTGGGGAGGCTCGCGGAGCCCGAAGCGTGGCGGTACTGGGACGGCCGTCGCTGGAGTGCGCGGGCGGCGCCGCGTCCGGTGTTGGGGGACGGGCGGAGGCAAGGGGTGGGCAGTGCGTTCACCGTGGTCCGGGACGGGGACGCGTACGCCCTGCTCACCATGGCGTCCGGCGCGGAGGGGCTGACCTCGGTGGCGGGGTACTGGGCGTGCTCGCCGACCGGCCCCTGGCACGGTCCCGTGCGGGGCTTCACCCCGCCGCTGCCCGAGGACGCGGGCGGCGGGCGGGGGCTCGCCGCGTACAACCCGCGGGCCCATCCCTCGCTGGGCGGCGGGGGCGGTCTGCTGGTCAGCTACGACGTGAACTGGCTGGACGCCGCGGCGGGCGCGGCGCACGCGGAGGTCAACCGGAACGTGGCGCTGTACCGGCCGCGGTTCCTGCGGGTGCGGCTGTCGGCCGGGGAGTGACACCGCGGACGGGTGCACCGCGGCGGGCACGGACCGCACGCCCGGTACGGATCCCGCACCGGTGGTGGTCGTGGGGGCGGCGTGACGATCGGGCGGAAGCGGTGGCGATCCGGTGCAGGTCCCGCCGTCGGGGCCCGGTGGAGGGCCACGATGTGGGTGCGGGTGAGGGCGCCGGGCTCGCCCGCACGGACGGTCGGCGCCGCCCGGGACCCCCGCCGGAAGGGGGGTGCGACGCCCCCTCCCGCAGGGCGTTCGGGTGGGGTACGGTCGCGGCGCCGTGGGAGAGCCGCCACAAGGAGCCCAGTTGCGCGAGTTCGCCAGCCCGCCGTTGCCCGAGGTGTCGCCGCCGCTCGTGGGCGGTCTCGCCGACTCCGTCTTCGCGTGCGCCCGCGCCGATCCCCGGCACGTGGTGCTCGCCCGGCAGGAGGAGCCGGGCGTCTGGCGCGACGTCACCGCCGCGGAGTTCCGTGATGAGGTCATGGCGCTCGCCAAGGGCCTGTTGGCGGAGGGCGTCCGCGCCGGGGACCGGGTCGCGATCATGTCCCGGACCCGCTACGAGTGGACGCTGTGCGACTTCGCGCTGTGGACCGTCGGGGCCGAGGTCGTCCCGGTCCACCCGACGTCGTCGGCGGAGCAGGTCCTGTGGATGTTCCAGGAGGCCGGGGTGGTGGCCGCGGTGGTCGAGCACGAGGACCACGCGATGACCGTGGCCACCGTCATCGACCGGCTGCCGCGGCTGCGTCGACTGTGGCAGCTCGACGCGGGCGCGCTGGGGGAGCTGTGCGCGGCGGGGGCGCACCTGGCGGACGACCTGGTCGACCGGCACCGCGGGCTGGTGCGTCCGGAGTCGATCGCGACGGTGGTGTACACGTCCGGCACCACGGGGCGCCCGCGCGGCTGCGCGCTCACGCACGGCAATCTGATGTTCGAGGCTGACACGATTTACCACGGGTGGCGGGAAGCCTTCCGGCCCCGGCGGGGCGGCGCGCCGTCGATCCTGCTGTTCCTGCCGCTGGCGCACGTCTTCGGTCGGACGGTGCAGGTGGCGGCGGTCCGCGGGAGGGTGCGGTTCGGTCATCTGCCGGAGCCGGACGGGCCGGGGCTGCTCGCCGGGCTGGCGACGTTCCGGCCGACGTTCCTGCTCACCGTGGAGTCCCTCTTCGAGCGGGTCTTCCGGGCGGCCCGTCGGCGGGCCGAGCGGGAGGGCGGGCTCGCCCGGTTCGAGAAGGCCGTGGCGACGGCGGTGGCCTACGCCGAGGCGCGGGAGGACCGGGCGTTCGGCACCGGCCCCGGACCCTCCGCGGCCCTGCGCGTCCGGCACCGGTGGTACGACCGGGCGGTCTACGCCGAGCTGCGTCGGGCGCTGGGCGGGCGGGTCCGGTGCGCGCTGTCGGGCGGTGCGGCGATGGAGCGTTCGTTGGGGCTGTTCTTCGCGGGCGCGGGGATCACGGTGTACGAGGGGTACGGGCTGACCGAGACGACGGGCCCGTCGACGGGGAACCCGCCGGGGCGGGTGCGCTGCGGGACGGTGGGACCGCCGCTGCCGGGCACCCGGGTGCACATCGCGGCGGACGGCGAGGTGTGGTTGCACGGTCCGCACGTCTTCCACGGGTACCTGGACGACGCCAAGGCGACGGAGGCGGCGCTCCTGGACGGCTGGCTGGCCACCGGTGACCTCGGGACGCTCGATGCGCACGGCCATCTGACGATCACGGGCCGCAAGAAGGAGGTCCTGGTGACCGCCGACGGCGGGAGCGTGTCCCCGTCCCCGTTGGAGGACCGGGTGCGGAACCATCCCTTGGTCGCGCAGTGCATCGTCGTGGGCAACGACCGCCCGTACGCGGCCGCGCTGGTCACCCTGGACGCGGAGGCGGTGGCCCACTGGCTGGGGATGCGGGGCGAGGGGGTGCCGCCGGTGGCGGAGTTGGTGCGCGATCCCGATCTGGAGGCCGAGGTGCGCCGTGCGGTGGTCGCCGCGAACACCCGGGTGCCACCGGGCCAGGCCATCCGCACCTTCCGCATACTCGCCCACCGGTTCACCGAGGAGCACGGGCTGCTCACGCCGTCCGGCCGGCTGAAGCGGGCGGCGATCGAGCGGGCGTACGCCGGTGAGGTGGAGGCGCTGTACCGGGTGTGAGTGGCGGGTGGTGACCGTGGGGACACCGTGAGGTGTGAGCATCCCGGGAACGGGAATGCGGCCCCGCGAACGGAATGCGCCGGCGGACGTGATCGTTCACGATGGAAGGACACCCCTGTACGCGCCAGCGACCACCCACGACGCGAAGGATCGAGAATCCGTGAGCAGCAAGGTCCCCCCGATCATCCTGAACAACGGCGTCGAGATGCCCCAGCTGGGGTTCGGCGTCTGGCAGGTGCCGGACGACGAGGCCGAGCGGGCGGTGGCCACGGCCCTTGAGGCCGGGTACCGCAGTGTGGACACCGCCGCGGTCTACGGGAACGAGGAGGGCACGGGCCGGGCCCTCGCCTCCTCGGGCATCGCCCGCAAGGACCTGTTCGTCACCACGAAGCTCTGGACCAGCGAGCAGGGGTACGACGCGACGCTGCGCGCGTTCGACGCCTCCCTGGAACGGCTGGGCCTGGAGTACGTGGACCTGTACCTGATCCACTGGCCGGCCCCCGCCCTGGGCAAGGCGGTCGACACCTACAAGGCGTTCGAGAAGATCCATGCGGACGGGCGGGCCACGTCCATCGGCGTGTCGAACTTCCTCCCCGAGCACCTGGAGCAGTTGCTCGACGCCACCTCGGTGATCCCGGCCGTCAACCAGATCGAGTTGCACCCCAGGCTCCAGCAGCGGGCCGCCCGGGAGTTCCACGCGGAGCAGGGCATCGCCACGGAGGCGTGGTCGCCGCTGGGCCAGGGCAAGGGGCTGCTCGACGTGCCGGCGATCGTCGCGATCGCGCAGAAGCACGGGCGCACCCCCGCTCAGGTGGTGCTGCGCTGGCACGTCCAGTTGGGGAACGTGGTGATCCCGAAGTCGGTGACCCCGTCCCGGATCGTCGAGAACATCGACGTGTACGGCTTCGAGCTGGACACGGAGGACGTCGCGGCGATCAGCGCGCTGAACGAGGACCGTCGGTTGGGTCCGGACCCGGCCGACTTCAACGTGACCTGAGCCGTCCGGCGCCCCGGCGGCGCCGCGGCCCGCACTCCCGCCCCGGGTTCAGGTGCCCCGGGGCGGGTTTCGTGCGTCAGGCGGGCGCGGCGACGGCCGTGTGCACGGTCTGCGCCGACAGCAGGAAGGCGTCCGGCCGTCGGGCCAGCCCCTCGGGGGCGTCGGGGTCGAGGAGCCGGTCGAGGGTGGCCAGGTCGTCCGCGTCGAGGACGTCGGTCACCATCTCGCGACGGCGTCGGACGGTGTCGATCACGAACTCCCGGTCGCCGTCGGACAGCGGGGCGGGCCGGTCGAGGAGGAAGGTGCGGCTGGCACCGGGCTTCAGCCCGGTGGAGGCCAGCAGCGCGGCCCAGTCCTCGGTCTCCCGGGTGGAGCCGGGCAGTTCGGCCCGCATCGCGGAGAAGCGGTCCTGTTCGGCGGCGTCGATGCGGCTCCAGAGGCCGGGGCGTCCGAAGCCGACGTCCCGGGGCAGTACGCGCGTGGGCAGCCCGCCCTCCAGCAGGGCGACGACGCCGCCCGGCGCGACCCGCTGCGCGATCGCGGCGAGCGCGGCCCGCTGGTCCCCCACGTGGTGCAGCGACCGGCCGAGCCAGACCAGTCCGGCGGGTTCCAGGGTGCCGAGGCCGTCCGGGAGCTCGGCCCGGTGGGTGTGGACCCGCTCCGTGAGTCCGGCGCGCTCTGCGCGCTGCCGGGCGCGGGCGAGCAGGAACTCTTCGGGGTCGACGGCACTGACCACGGCTTCCGGGAACTCCTCGGCGAGGAGGCAGGAGACGACTCCGGGGCCGCTGCCCACGTCGAGGATCCGGTCCGGCGCGGGGTGGGAGGCGGCGATCCAGCGGGCGATCTCGCGGTACTGGGGCGCGGCCGTCTCGCCCTCCCGTTCGAGGTGCGGGGCGAGCTGGGTCCAGTCCATGGTGTGGGCGTGGTGGTGTCCGCCGTCCTGATGCTGGTTCGCGGGGTCGTGCCGGTGGGGTGCGTGCGCCATGGGTCCGCCTTCCGTCGGGTGCGCGGGTGGCGGTGCGCCCGCCGTGGCGCCCGCCGTACGGTCAGGGTGCGCGCGGGGCACGTCGCGGAGCCACTCCCGTTGCTGATCCGGCAAAACCGCTTCCTGTACGGCGCCGGGCTCGACGTGCGAGGCGCACCGCCACCTCGGGTTCGGGGGAGACGGCTGCCCGCCGCGCACCCTGGCGTGATCGCGCCACCGTCGCCCGTTTCCCCACCAAATGCTGTGACTCCTCCTTGCCGAAGGGGTCACAGGTGGGGCCACAGCGGCCCATCTGGTCACGCACCGGGCGCGCCCGTCGTCTACCTTCGGAGCATGACTACCGCCCTGCCCGCCGCGCCCCGGTCCCTCCGTAGCGACTCCCCCGGCTCCCCGGCAGCGCGCGGCGTGGGCCCGCTGTTGCGTGACTGGCGGGAGCGGCAGCGGGTGAGCCAGTTGGAACTGGCACTGCGCGCGGGGTCGTCGGCGCGGCACATCAGCTTCGTGGAGACGGGGCGTTCCCGCCCGAGCGAGGAGCTGATCCTGCGTCTGGCGGACCATCTGGACGTTCCGGTGCGCGAGCGCAATGCGCTGCTGCTGGCGGCGGGTTATGCGCCGCGGTTCCCGGAGACATCGATGGACGATCCGGCGCTGGACGGTCTGCGCGAGGGGCTGGATCGGCTGCTGACCGGTTACGAGCCGTATCCGGCACTGGTGGTCGACGCCACGTACGACGTGATCGCGGCGAACCGGGGCATCACGATGCTGCTCGCCGGGGTTCCGGAGCGCCTGTTGGTCCCGCCGTTGAACGCGATGCGGCTGATCCTGCACCCGGAGGGCGTGGCTCCGCGCATCCGCAACCTCCGCGAGTGGCGCGGGCACCTGCTGGAGCAGATGGAGCGTCAGATCGCGCTCGACCGGTCGCCGGCGCTGCGGGACCTGTACGAGGAGGTGGCTGCGTATCCGGTGCTCAACGAGGGCGTACCGGCGGCGCACGGGGCCACCCATCCGTACTTCGCGCTGCCGATGCAGGTCGAGCACGACGGTCGGGTGCTCTCGTTCGTGTCGTCGATCTCGACCTTCAACACCCCCATGGACGTGACGGTCGCGGAGCTGGCGATCGAGACGTTCCTCCCGGCGGACCGGGCCACCTCCGACTACCTCCGGTCGCTGGACGGTTGACGGGGCGTGACCTTTCGGCGGGCGTTCCCTTCCGGCCAGACTTTGTCGTGTGACTTACGCCACCACACAGGGCCGTAGTCCGTCTGTTCTCTTCCCGAACGCCCGGTTCCCACCCGGCGGCGGGCGCATCACCGGAACGTCACTTCCGCTGTGAACGACGGACTGGCCCCGCCGCGTAGCCGCGACATGACACACTGCTCACGTTTGTTCGGCACGTGGGGAGGCGTGACGTGAGTGAAAGGCGCGCCGCGCCGACCGTCGGACAGGTCGTCCTCGGCAAGCGGCTCAAGGAACTGCGGGAGGCCAAGGAGCTGACCCGCGAACAGGCGGCGGCCGAACTGCGGGTCACCGCGGCCACCGTCCGGCGGATGGAGACCGCCGAAGTGGCGTTGAAGGTGCCCTACGTGCACGTGCTGCTGGGCATGTACGGGGCGTCCGCGGAGGAGGTCGAGGGCTTTCTGTCCCTCGTCGAGGAGGCCAATCAGCCGGGCTGGTGGCAGCGGTACCACGACGTCCTGCCCGAGTGGTTCAGCCTCTACGTCAGCCTGGAGGCCGAGGCACGGCTCATCAGGTCGTACGAGCCGCACTTCGTGCCCGGCATCCTCCAGACCGACCACTACGCGCGCGAGGTCATGACGGCGGGCACCATCGGGCACACCCGCCCCGAAGAGGTGGAGCGCCACGTCGAGCTGCGCATCGACCGCCAGCAGTTGTTGGCCAAGCCGGACGCCCCGCACCTGTGGATCATCATGGACGAGACGGTGCTGCGCCGTCCGGTGGCGGGACCCGAGGTGATGGCCGAGCAGATGGACCGGCTGCTCACCGCCGCCCGCACCCCCGGGCTCACCCTCCAGATCGCCGAGTTCCACAACGGACCCCATCCGGGAACGTACGGGCCCTTCTCCCTGTTCCGGTTCGCCCAGGCGGAGTTGCAGGACATGGTGTACTGCGAGTTCCTGACCGGGGCGCTGTACCTCGACTCGCAGATCGAGGTGGCCAACCACCTGGAGGTCCTGGACCACATGTCGGCCCAGGCCGCCTCCACCGACCGCACCCGGGAGATCCTGCGGGAGGTCCGCGACCACTACCGGGCGCAGGCCAAGGAGCAGGCGTTCCGCGAGGAGGCGGAAGCCCTCGACGCCGGCCGGTGCCAGGCGGGCGCCCAGCACCACCCCGCCTGACGGGTCCGCCCCCGGGCGCGGGAGCCCCGCGGCTCAGGTGGTGCCGCCCCCGTACTGGCGGGTGGAACGGTCGATCTGCGCCAGGTTGCGCAGCGCCGCGAACATCGCATCGCCCATGACGGTGCCGACGATGACGCTCTCCACCAGTTCGTCGAGCACGCCCCGGGTCGCCACGAAGTCGAGGTCCGCCCGGGCGACCAGTTCGGCGGCCCCGGCGTAGTCGTCGAGCACGGCGGTGAAATCGCCGAGCCCCACCCGTTGCAGCGCCGCCAGGGCGGCGGCGAGCGCTTCGAGGCCCGGGCAGTCGTCGTAGACCAACCAGCCCCGGCGGGCGATCAGTTCGTCCACCTGACGGCGGGCCGCCGTGAGCACTCCGTCGTCATCGGCCTGCCCGTCGCCCGTGGGCAGTCGTTGCACCAGCAGGTCGGAGGCGGCGCCCAGGACGCTGTGCACCGACCGGCCGGGGTCGTCGACCGCCGCGAGGACGTCCCGGATGGCCGCGATGCGCAGCCCACCGACGTCCAGCAGCGCGCGGATCAGTCGGAGCCGGTGTTCATGGGCGTCCCCGTAGTCGGCCTGGTTGCGGCTGGTCAACTCGCCGCCGGGGAGCAGTCCTTCCCGTACGTAGTACTTGATGGTCGGCACCGGGACCCCGGTTCGCCTGCTCAGTTCACCGATGCGCACGACCCGCTCGCCCTTCCACCCTTGCGTTTCACACCCCCCATCCTAGAGAGTGTCCCCGACAGATAGCGGATAGCGCTACTATCCATCGAACGGGATCCTCCATGTCCTCCTGGCGCTCCTGGCACCGCCCCCTACTCCTCTTCGCCGCATTGATGATCGTGGCCGGCGTCGGCTCCGCGGTCGGCCTCCTCGCCGACGACCGCACCCTCACGGGCTCCCCCATCTGGTTCAAGCCCTTCAAGTTCTCGCTCTCCCTGACGGTCTACGCGCTCTCCCTGGCCTGGACGCTCTCCCTCGCCACCCGCGCCCGGCGGCTCGCCTGGTGGGCCGGCACCGTCGTCGCCGTGGCCGGCACCGTCGAGATGGTGATCATCATCGGCCAGGTCTTCCGCGGGAAGATCAGCCACTTCAACCGCGAAACACCCTTCGACGCCGCCCTCTACGACGTCATGGCCGTCACCATCGTCGTGCTGTGGACGGGCGCGGTGACCATCGCCGTCCTGCTCTTCCGCTCCCGCATCGAGGACCGCGCCGCCGCCTGGACCCTGCGCCTCGGATCGCTGCTCGCGGTGATCGGTGCCGCCCTCGGCTTCCTGATGCCCCAACCCACCCCGGAGCAGCGGGCCGCCGCGGAGAACGGCCCGGTCGACGTCGTCGGAGCGCACAGCGTGGGCGTGCCCGACGGCGGACCGTCGATGCCCCTCACCGGTTGGTCCACCACCGGCGGCGACCTCCGCATCCCGCACTTCGTTGGGATGCACGCCCTCCAGGTGCTGCCGCTGCTGCTGCTCGCCCTGGTGGCCCTCGCCCCGCACCTGCCCCGGCTACGGGACGAAACCGTCCGGCTGCGGCTGGTGTTCGCCGCCTCGGGCACGTACGCGGCGGTCCTGGCCCTGATCACCTGGCAGGCGCTGCGCGGCCAACCGCTCCTGAAACCCGACACCGCCACCCTCGCGGTCGGTGCCGCCGTCGCCCTGGGCGCCGCCCTCGCCGTCGGCGTCTCGCTCAACGCCACGCCCCGCGCCCGCTCCGGGGCGACCGGCACCCCGTCCGACCCCGGCGACCCGGACCGTGCCGGGCGCACCCACGAGGAGACCTCGGCATGACGGACCTGCTGTTCGACCTCGCCTTCTGGTGCGCCACCCCCGTCTGGCTGCTGATGATCTTCGCTCCCCGTTGGAGCGTGACGGTGCGGATCGCGTCCTCGCCGCTGACGGCGCTGCCGGTCCTCGTCGTCTACACGGTGCTCGTCGTGCCGGTCCTGCCCGAACTGTGGGCCCTCGTCACCTCGCCGACCCTCGAAGGGATGCAGGAGCTGACCGCGCTCACCGACGGCGCGGGAGCCGTCTGGGCGCAGATCATCGCCTGGGACCTGTTGATCGGACAGTGGATCTTCCTGGAGGCCCGTCGTCTGAAGATCAGCCCCTGGGTGACCGGCCCGCTGCTGGTCTTCGCGATCCTCCTGTCACCGTTCGCCCTGCCGGTCTTCCTCCTGCTGCGCGCGGTACGGATGCGGGGCGCCTCCGACGGCCCGACGGACGGCAGCCCGCCGGCCGCCGGACGCCACCGCGGCCCCTCCCCCACTGCGCCCGCCTAGGCGACGAGCGGCCCCCGGGACCCGTCGAACGCAGTGATCAGGCCAACACCCGGGGGGTATTCACGCCGATCCCGTGCGGTCGGTGGCGCCCGGGGCCGCTCCGGGCGCAGCATCGACGGCGACCCCGTGTGCGGAATGGCGGTTCCGCGGCGATCCCCGTCGTCCAGGAGAGCCATGCCCACCGCCACCGCGCCCCCCACCGCCCGGCCCGATACCGACGCCGTGATCGTCGGAGCCGGGATGTCCGGTCTCTACCAACTCCTCAAGCTCCGTGAACTGGGGCTGCGGACCGTGGTGTTCGAGGCCGGTGACGACATCGGGGGCACCTGGTACTGGAACCGCTACCCCGGGGCCCGCTGCGACATCGAGTCCATGACGTACTCGTACTCCTTCTCCCCCGAGCTGGACCAGGAGTGGGTGTGGAGCGAGCGGTACGCGGGTCAGCCCGAGATCCTGCGCTACCTCCACCACGTGGCCGACCGGTTCGCGTTGCGCCCGGACATCACCCTGCGGACCCGGGTCACCCGTGCCGTGTACGACGGGGCGGCCCGGTGGTGGGTGGTGTCGACGGACACCGGGCAGCGGCTCACCACCCGGTTCCTGATCATGGCCTCGGGCTGCTCCACCGTGCCCAAGGGGCCGGAGGTGCCGGGAGTCGGGGAGTTCGCCGGCCCGGTGCACCACACCGCGCGCTGGCCCCGCGAAGGGATGGAGTTCGCCGGCCGCCGGGTCGCGGTGATCGGCACCGGGGCGTCCGGGGTGCAGTGCGTCCCGCTGATCGCCCGCCAAGCCGCGGAGCTGACGGTGTTCCAACGCACCCCGGTCTACGCACTGCCCGCGCTGAACCGGCCGCTCACCGACGCGGAAGTCACCGCGCGCAAGGCCGAGTACCCGCAGTTCCGGGCCGCCCAACGGCGATCCAAGGGCGGCTCCGTGTTCGCCGCGCCGACCCGCTCGGCGCTGGAGGTGACGGCCGAGGAACGCCACGCCCGCTACGAGGCGGCCTGGTCCGAGGGCGTGCTCAGTGCGGTGCTGCGTTCGTACACCGACCTGTTGGCCGACGCGAGGGCGAACGAGACCGCCGCCGAGTTCGTGCGGGGGAAGATCCGCAGCACCGTCGCCGATCCGGCCACCGCCGAACTGCTGTCGCCCCGGACGTACCCCTTCGGCACCAAGCGCCCCTGTCTGGACACCGGGTACTACGCGACGTTCAACCTGCCCCACGTGCGCCTGGTGGACCTGGG
The DNA here is from genome assembly GCF_042871255.1 of Streptomyces sp. NPDC005955. Taxonomy (NCBI): domain Bacteria; kingdom Bacillati; phylum Actinomycetota; class Actinomycetes; order Kitasatosporales; family Streptomycetaceae; genus Streptomyces; species Streptomyces sp. NPDC005955. Next base: position 53,254 of record NZ_JBIAIF010000008.1, read on the forward strand.
GTCCGCTCCCCTCGTGGAGATCACGGCCAAGGGCGTGCGGACCACCGAGGAGGAGCACCCCGCCGACGTGCTGGTCCTGGCGACCGGGTTCGACTCGATGACCGGGGCGCTGACCACGATCGACCTCGTGGGTCGGGACGGCGTGACGCTGCGCGAGAAGTGGGCACGGGGGCCGGTCACCTATCTGGGACTCGCCTGCGCCGGGTTCCCCAACCTGTTCACGGTCACCGGACCGCTCAGCCCCTCGGTGCTCACCAACATGGCGGTCTCCATCGAGCAGCACGTGGAGTGGATCACCGACTGCGTGCGCTCCCTGCGGGACGGGGAGCTGACCGAGATCGAGGCGACCGTCGAGGCGGAGCAGGCCTGGGTCGCGCACGCGGCCGAGGTCGCCGGCCGCACCCTCTACCCGACGGCCGAGTCCTGGTACACGGGCGCGAACGTGCCCGGAAAGCCGCGCGGGTTCCTCGCGTACCTCGGCGGCGCCGACGTGTACCGGGAACGGTGCGACGCGGTGGCCCGCGACGGGTACGCCGGGTTCACCGTCCACTGACCCCCCGCGGGGTCCGGGGGCGGTGCCGTGGCCCGGCCGGGCCACGGCACCGCCGTCCGGTCAGGCCAGCTTGGCCGAGAGGGTGATCGTCGTGCCGGTGAGCGCCTGGCTCACCGGGCAGTTGGCCTTGGCGTTCTCGGCCGCGGCGACGAAGGTCTCCTCGTCGACGCCCTCGACCTCGCCCTCCACCGTGAGGTGGATGCCGGTGATGCCCTCGCCCGGCTGGAAGGTCACGTCCGCCGAGGTCACCAGCTTGGTGGGCGGGGTGCCCGCACCGGCGAGGCCGTGCGAGAGCGCCATCGAGAAGCAGCTGGAGTGCGCCGCGGCGATCAGTTCCTCGGGGCTGGTCTTGCCGTTCGCCTGCTCGGAGCGGGACGGCCACGACACCGGCTGCTGGCCGATGCCGGAGGAGTCGAAGGTGACGACGCCGTTCCCCTGGAGCAGATTGCCTTCCCACACGGTGTGCGCGGAGCGCGTGGTTGCCACGTTAGTGCCCTTCCTGACGGTCATCTGAGGCCCCGTCGCCGGGACCCCCGTGCCCCCATCCGATCACATTCCGGGGGTCGGACGCGCACCCGACCGCTCAACGGACCCGGAAGACCGGTCCGCCCGGCCGGAACGGGAGGCCCGCGCCGTGCGGAATCAGGTACGCGTGCTCGCGTCGGACCCGCAGCACCTCGCACCGGGCGTCCGTGATGATCAGCAGGGGCGCGCTCGCGGGGAAGTCCCGGGCCCGGCCGAGCAGGTCGACGGCCGGTTGGAGGGCGGTTCCGCCGCGCCCGGTGACCCGGACCCGGCCGGCGATCTCCTCGACGGGCAGGTACCCGGCGTCGTGCGGGGCCGTGTCGCAGAACACCACCCGCGCGGCGGGGACGTCACGGGCCGCGGCGTACGAGGCGATGGCGCCGAGCGCCTTGCCCAGCAGGACCCGGCTCATGGAGCCCGAGGTGTCGAGCACGACCCCGAAGGTGCAGCGGGCGACCTCCTCCGGCGGGTGCCAGCGGCCCGCCCGCGGGATGTCGGGGGTGGACGCCTGTCGACGGGACGGACGGGCGAAGCTGCGCACCGGCTCCGGACGGGGCACGAACACGTCGAACCAGCGGGCGAGCCGGGCGTCCCAGGGCAGCGGTGGGTGGCTCAGCGCCCGGATCTCCTCGACGAGCCCGGCGGGCAGCAGCCCCCGGTCCTGGTACCCGTGCAGGTCGAAGCCCTGGACCAGGGCGCGCCGGTAGAACCCGTCGAGGTCCACGTAGTCAGCGGGGCCGCGGGCCAGCGGCTCGCCGAGCACGTCCCCGCGGCCCCGGCCGCGCGGGGTCGACAGCCGCCGCAGCCGCCGCAGGTCCCCGGCGATCCGGTCGTAGACCTCCTCGGCCGACAGACCCGCGAGGTCGGCGTCGTACAGCAGCCCCTCGGGCATCTCGCCGACGTCCATGTCGCGCAGCCAGCCGTTGACGACGTAGTCGGCGGCCACGTTGAAGAGGTACGGGTCCCGCCCGCCGGTGCGCTCGCCGTGCCGCAGGGCGGCGTGCAGCATCTCGTGGGCGAGGACGAACCGCCACTGCTCCTCGGTCAGGTGCGCCAGCGGGTTGACGTAGATCTCGCCCGCCGTCGCGTTGACGGCGGCGATCGCGATGTCGTGGGTGCGGGCGAGTTCGGCGTCCGCGACGACGGTCATCCCGGCGGCGATCCCGCCGAGCAACGGGTACGAGGAGACGAACCAGTTGAGCGCCCGGTGCCAGGGCCGGACCACCGGGTCCGGATCGGTGAAGGAGGTCCGGTGCCCGCCCGCCACGTCCATGGCGACGGACACCCCACGGGTGAGGGCCCGGGCGAACGCCTCCCGCCAGTCGGTGGGCCCCGGCTGCCAGGAGTGGTCGGGCCAGGGGACCAGGAGCTGGTCGGGGGCGCCGCCGCCGGTGCCGCAGTGTTCGTACGCCGCGGGCAGGCCGTCGCGGCGCCAGCGGGCGGCGAGTTGTTCCTCGTCGCCGCCGGGCCAGCTCGCGGGGAGGTCGTCGGGGGCGCGCCCGCAGGGGAACGTCTCCTGGAAGCGGTTGACCACCGCGCAGCGGGCCGCCAGGTCGAAGCGGTCGGGCTGGACCCGGCTGCCGGTCGCCGCCGGTACGTGGCCGAATCCGAGGTGGATCACGCAGTGGGCGACGGCCCAGGCCCAGTCGGCGGGTTCGGCGCGACGGGTGGGGTGGACGTGGAGGGTGCCCGAGGAGTCGATGCGGCACAGCCCGTGCTCGGGGTGGTCGCGGCACTCCTTGCTCCGGCACACGGTCGGCTCCAGGGCGCCCAGCGCGGGATTGCCCAGGGCCAGGCGCAGCCCGGCGGTGAACGCCTCGGCGGCCGGGTCCGCGGCGACCTTGCCCGTGCGGTCAGCGCCGCGGCGGCTCACCGTCGGGCCTCCACCAGCCGCGGCATGTCGCGGGCCGCCTCGATCAGGAACCAGGCGGGGAGCACGGGCTGTCCCTCGGCGTCGTCGGCGATGACGGCCTGGGCGACCTCCACGGAGATCTCCGCCAACTGCACCAGCAGCGCCTTGGCCCGGTACGCGGTCTGGCGGCCCGCCTCGGACACGTGCTCCTTGCTCGCGGGCAGTTCCTTGACGAGCCGTCCCCGGAACGCCTCGGCGAGGTAGTAGAGGAGGTCGCGGTCGGCCTGCCCGCGCGGCCAGGAGGCATCGCCCTTGAGGATGGCGTCGATGCCGTACGCATGCCGGACGATCTTCACGTAGCCGCAGAACGCGACGGCGTGCGCCGGGGAGAGCGTGCCGTGGGCGATGACCTTCAGGGTGTCCTCGTCGAGGGCCGGCCCGAAGGAGTGCAGGGCGTCGGAGAGCATGTGCCAGGAGCGGGGCGTGGAGAACGGCTCCTCGGTCTTCGGCGGCGCGGACCACAGGTGGTCGGGGCGGTCGGTGAGGTGGTCGAGCACCCAGGAGTGGATGCCGTGGGCCGCGGCCCAGGCCAGCCAGTCCGTCGCGGACGCCCGGAGGTGGACGTGGGTGAGCCGGTTCAGCAGGGCGGACGCCATGGGGCGGGCCAGGGCGTTGTCGGTGGCCCGGTTGCCGGCGCCGATGACGATGGACCCCTCGGGCAGTTCGTAGCTGCCGATCCGGCGGTCGAGGATCAGCGAGTAGAACGCCTTCTGCACGTCGGGCGTCGAGGCGTTGAGTTCGTCGAGGAAGAGGCAGTACGGCTCGTCGCGGGCGATGGCCTCGGGCGGGCAGAACACGGACCGTCCGTCGCGGATCTGCGGGACGCCGATGAGGTCCTCGGGGGCGAGTTGGGTGCCGAGCAGGCTCACGCACTCCAGCCCCAGGGACCGGGCGAACTCCCGTACCAGTGAGGACTTGCCGATGCCGGGGGCTCCCCACAGGAACACCGGGCGCACCGTTGCGAGGCCGAGCAGCAGTTCGGGTATCCGGGCGGGGGTGACGGTCACGGCGGGCTGCACGCGGAACTCCTGGGCTCGGGGCGCGGACGGTGCCCAGTTTGCGGGCCCGCTGGGTCCGCCGCAGCTGATTATGTTTCCTGCGGGTGCGTCGTGGCCGTTTCGCGCAGTTCCCCACGCCCCTGGCGGGGCGCTTCTGGTGGGCCTGTGGGGGAAGGGCCCCGATAGGGGCGCGGGGAACTGCGCACGACCACAGCGCACCCGCACAGGAGCAACGCACGTGCAGCGGGAGCACCTGAAGGGGCGCGGGGAACTGCGCGGGTGACCACCGCGCACCCGCGCGGGAACCGCCTACGTGCGGCGGAACGTACCGGCCCGCGTACGCCCAGGGTGCGTGAGCGACACCGGCACCTGGGGCCCCTCCGCAGCACCGAGCCAGCAACGGAACAGTTCGTACAGCTGCTCCGCACCGACGAGTTCCTTGTGATCGGCGAGCGGATCCGGCAGGTCGAGCGGCGAGAGCAGGAACGGGAGGTTCTGGCTGCCGCCGAGGCCACCGTGCGAACCGATCTGCTCCTCGAACGCGAGGACCTCGCCGTCCACCGGGTCGTACCAGGAGTTCACCATGACGTCCGCGACGTGCGGGAAGGAGTGGGTGCGGCGGACCGCCCGGGCAGCCCCCGGCCCGAACTCGGCGAGCGGGCCGGGATCGTGGTCCAGATCGGCCAGCGGGACCTCGACGCCGCGCGCGCCGAGCACCACTCCGCCGTGCACCTCGTCGGCGACCAGCAGGAACCCGATCCCGGGGTGGTTGGCCAGCGTGGACAGCAGCGCGGGGTGGCGGCGGTCGATCTCCTGGCGGGTCATCCGGTGCGGCACGTCGGGGAACGAGATCAGTCCCAGGTTCCCGGAGGCCAGGACGACGGGTTCGGAACCGCGCGCCGGGGTGACCGGGACACGGGTCTCCTCGACGGGGCGGTGCAGCGCGGCGCGGACGGCCGCCCTGGCCTCGGCCCCGCTGTGGGTGCGGCCCGCGCGCCGGGGCACGGGCAGGCCGCAGCCCGCCCGCACCAGGTTGGCGAGGGTGAGGCCGTAACGCCCGAGGAACGTTTCTCCGGGGCTCTGCCCGTGGTCGGACAGGACCACGATCCGGTAGGGGCGCGGGGCGTGGTCGGCGACCTTCGCGAGCAGGGCGAGGGAGCGGTCGAGGCGCATCAGCACGCGTTCCGTGTCGTGACCGCGGGGACCGGAGTGGTGGGCGACCTCGTCGTAGGCGACCAGGTCGGCGTAGACCGCGCCGCGGCCGGCGAGCATGTCGCCGATCACGGCGGCGACCACCACGTCGCGCTCCACGACCGTCGCGAACGCCCGGATCAGCGGGTACAGCCCGCCCCGGGAGACCCGCGGTCGGTGCCGGCGCAGCCGAGCGTACGTGGACTGGCCCAGCTCCCGGGCGACCTCCGCGACGAAGGACAGGGCGGTGCGCACCGCGTTCGCCGGATCGCTGAAGTACGCGAAGTAGCCCGCGCGGGACCGGTTCTGCGGGCCCCGGCGCGCCGAGACGGACAGCACCAGCGCGAGTTGGTCGGCGCCACCGCTGAACAGGTTGCCGCGGCTGGCGCCGTCGACGGTGAGCAGGCCGCCGTCGCCGGTGCGTCGGACGGCCCGGCGCTGGAGTTCGGCGGCGCTGGTGGGACGGTTGCAGACCATCACCTCGCCGGTGTCCTTCTCGTACCAGCGGAAGGCGGGGACGTCGTGGTTGCTGCCGTGCAGGATGCCCAGTTGGCTGGCCCCGGTCTGGCTGGACCAGTCGGTGCGCCAGGGGGTGAGGCGGTGGGTGGCGCCCGACGGGACCTCGTCATCGGAGCGGGCGGGGTCGTCGGGGGCGCCGAGCCAGGTGGCGACCGTGGGCATCAGGCCCTTGCCGATCGCGGAGACGAGGACGTCGTGGCCGACGCCGTCGAGTTGGAGGAACACCGTGCCCGGGGTGCGCGGGCACCCGGGGTCCGGGTCGCGGCGGCGGCGCCGGTCGGCCAACCGGGAGAGCCGGCGGCGGTAGGCGTCGTCGTCGCGGACCGCGAGGGCCGCGCCGGTCGCCGAGGCGACCGCGGACATCACCGCGGCGACGACCACGGCGGTCTCCGGTGCGACCTCGCCCCGACCCGCCGGGTTGAGGCGCATCGCGAGGAGCAGCAGGGAGCCGTTCAGGAAGAAGACCAGCAGCCCGAGGACGAGGGCCGGGACGAGCAGCAGGGTGCGCACCAGCAGCGGCCAGACCACGGCGCTGAGCAGGCCGAACGCTCCGGCGCCGAGGGCTGCCGTGATCGCGATGCGGGTGGCGCTGTCGCCGTCGGGCGACTGGAGGCGGAAGTCCGGCAGGATGCCGGCGAGGACGAGCATGGTGAGCGTGCTGACCGCCCACACGGTGATCGAGCGCCATGCGGCACTGACGATCCTCCGCCATCGTGTCGTGGCCACTCGCCGTTCCACCCGCCTCACGCGCTCTTGGTTCCGCGTTCCAGCCTTGCACATCCGTACGGGGGAGCCGTCCGGCGTACGGGGGCGCGACGGAAGGGCTGGGTGCGCCCCGCTCCTGGTGCGCACGCCGGTCCGCGAACCCTCCACACCACTGTCACCCCATAAGCATCAGTGCTAGCTGGCAGCACTTTCCGCTCTTGGACTTATGGGCGGGTGGCGATCATGCTCGGGGCATGGGTGAACGCACGGACGACGACTTCGTCAGGGACGCCATCGCTGCCGAGCGCAGGGAGCTGGCCGACATCTTGGACACGCTGACCCCCGAGCAGTGGGACGCCCCCTCCCTGTGCGCGGGTTGGCGGGTGCGGGAGGTGGCGGCGCACATGTCGCTGGGTTTCCGGTACCCGCTGCCCCGGGTGCTGTGGGAGCTGGTCCGTGCCCGGGGCGGTCTGCACCGGATGACGGACCGCCGGGCCCGCGCGGACGCGGCGGCGCTCGGGACCCCCCAGCTCGCGGCGGCCCTGCGTGACCACGCCCGCCATCCGTGGCGTCCCCCGGTCGGCGGGATCGCGGCGGCGCTCGGTCACGACGTGGTGCACGGTCTGGACATCACGGTGGCCCTGGGGCTGGGCCGCGAGGTGCCGCATCCGCGGCTGCGCCCCCTGTTGGAACGGGTGACGGTCACGTCGGGGCGGTTCTTCGGCGCGGACCTCACCGGGGTGCGGCTCGTCGCCGACGACCTCGACTGGTCCTTCGGTACGGGGCCCGAGCTGGTGGGCCCGGCCCAGGAACTCCTGCTCGTCGCCTTCGGGCGTGGGGTTCCCGGAGCGCGGTTGCGGGGCGCCGCGCGGGAACGGTTCGGCGCGGCCTGAGCCCCGCTCACGGGCGCCCCGCGTACGGGCGCGCCCCCGGCCCGGGTCAGCGGCCGTCGTAGCCCGCGGTCGGCATCGACAGCCTGCGGTGCACCCGGGCCTTCATCTCGGCGTTGTAGGCGGGTTCCTCGCTGCCGACCGTCTCCACGCGCACCCCGCGCCGGGCGCACTCCTCGGTGAACGCGTCCACGGAGCTGAGCGCCCGTTCCAGGACCCGACGGCTCGGAGCCACGAACAGGTCGACCTGGCCCTCGTCCACGTCGACCCACAGCGCGCAGTGGTCGTGCCGGAGCGCGTGCACGAGGAGTTCGCTGGTGATGACGTACCCCTGGGCGGCGGCCCAGCGGGCGCACATCGCGTACTGGCTGCGGGAGTCCACCAGGAACGGCTCGGCGTCCAGTTCCTCCAACGGGGTGAGACTCGCGATCGCCGCGACCCGGACCGTGCCCGGCGCCTCGCCGGCCCCCTCGCAGCCGTCGCCGCCGTCGCCGCCAAGGCCGCCAACGCCGCCATTCATGGGGTGCCCCTCACGTCATCGTTCGGGCGTCGACCCTATCGCTGCCCGTAGGCTCGGGGGGAGTCGCGCGGAGGAGGAAAAGCGGTGCCGGTGGAGATCACCTGGTGGGGGCACGCCACCTGCACGGTCGAGGACTCGGGGACCCGGGTGCTCACCGATCCGCTGTTCGCCCGGCGCCTGGCGCACCTGCGGCGGCGTCGCGGGGCCCTTCCCACGGAGCGTGCGCGGGCGGCCGATCTGGTGCTCGTCTCGCATCTGCACGCCGACCACCTGCACGTGCCCTCGCTCGCCGCGCTGCCGCCCGGTACCCGGGTCGTGGTGCCGCGCGGTGCCCGGCGGGCGGTACCGGCGCTGCGCCGGCTCACCGGGTTGCGGATCACCGAGATCGGGCCGGGCGAGGAGGCGACGCACGGCGATCTGGTGGTGCGGGCGGTCACCGCCGCGCACGACGGGCGGCGCCTGCCGGTGGGTCCCCGGCACATCCCGGCGCTGGGGTTCGTGGTGAGCGGCGAGGCCCGCACCTACTTCGCGGGGGACACGGGCCTGTTCGAGGGGATGGCCGCCGAGGTGGGGCGGGTGGACGTGGCCCTGTTGCCGGTCGGCGGCTGGGGACCGTTCCTCGGGCACGGACACCTGGACGCGGGCCGGGCGGCGGAGGCCGCGGCCCGGTTGGCGCCGGGCTGCGCGGTGCCGGTGCACTTCGGCACCTACTGGCCGATCGGCTTGGACGGGGTGCGCCCCCACGAGTTCTACTCCCCCGGCGACGAGTTCGTCCGGCTGACCGCCGCCCGCGCGCCCGAGGTGGCGGTGCACCTGCTCGGGCACGGCGAGAGCGTGCGGCCGGAGGTCGACCGGTGAACTGGCTGGCCGCTTCCGCGGTGCCGCCCGAGTCCACCCAGCAGGCCCTCGGCTATCCGTCGCTGTTCCTGCTGGTGCTGATCGGTGCGCTGGTGCCGGTGGTGCCGACGGGCGCCCTGGTGAGTTCGGCGGCGGTCGTCGCCTTCCACCAGACCGTGCCGTTCGCCCTGCTCGCGGTCTTCGCGGTGGCCGCCCTGGCGGCGCTCACCGGGGACCTCGCGCTCTACTGGCTGGGGCAGCGCGGCATACGGTCCAAGGGCGGTTCGCGCTGGCTCGCGGCGATCCGCGCGCACGCCCCCGCGGACCGGCTGGAGCGGGCGCAACAGGGACTACGGGACCACGGGGTGACGGTCCTGGTGCTGTCCCGGCTGGTCCCCGCAGGCCGCGTCCCGGTGATGCTCGCCTGTCTGATGGCCGAGTGGCCGCTGCGCCGGTTCGCCCGGGGCGCCGTACCGGCCGCCCTGGCCTGGGCGGTGACGTACCAACTGATCGGCATCCTGGGCGGGGCGCTGTTCGCGGAGCCCTGGGAGGGGGTCGCCACGGCGGTGGGCCTGACCCTGCTGCTGAGTGCGGTGCCCGCCCTGTGGCGGCGGCTGCGCGGCCCCCGGTCCACGCCGGGCTGAAGCTGGTGGGCGTCAGCCCGCGGGCAGCAGCCGGCTGCCGCCGACGGGGAGGTCCCACAGGTCGTCCCGGTCGAGTCCGGCGGCGCGCCAGGCGGCCCGTACCCGGGTGAGGGGTTCGAGGACGGGTTCGGCCGAGAGCAGGAAGGTGGCCCAGTGCATGGGGGCCATCCGTCGGGCGCCGAGGTCGCGCGCGGCCCGGACGGCCTCCTCCGGGTCGCAGTGCACGTCCCGCAGCCACCAGCGGGGTGCGTAGGCGCCGATCGGCAGCAGCGCCAGGTCGATGCCCGGGTAGCGGCGGCCGATCCGACCGAACCAGTGGCCGTACCCGGTGTCCCCGGCGAAGTAGACCCGCCGCCCGTGCGCGTCGGTCAGCATCCAGCCGCCCCACAGGCTGCGGCAGGTGTCGAGGAGGGTGCGCTTGGACCAGTGGTGCGCGGGCACGAAGTCGAAGCGGACCCCGCCCAGCGCGGTGCCCTGCCACCAGTCGAGTTCCGTGACCCGGCTGAACCGCCGCCGGTGGAACCAGCGGCCGAGGCCCGCGGGGACCAGTACCGGGGTGTCGCGGGGCAGCCGGCGCAGGGTGGGGGCGTCCAGATGGTCGTAGTGGTTGTGGCTGATGACGACGGCGTCGACGGGCGGCAGCGCCTCCCAGGCCACCCCGACGGGGGTCACCCGCGCCGGGGTGCCGAGGATGCGACGGGACCACACGGGGTCGGTGAGGACGGTCAGCCCGCCGATCCGCACCACCCAACTGGCGTGCCCGACCCAGGTGACGGCGACCGTCCGGGCGTCGGTGCGGGGCAGCGGCCCGGGGTCGTACGGCAGCGCCGGGATGTCGCGGAGCGCTTCGGGGCCGGGTCGCAGGGCGCCCTCGCGGGCGAACCGGGCCAGGGCCCGCAGTCCGGGCAGCGGAGCGGTGAGCCGGTCGGCGAAGGACGCGGGCCACAGTTGGCGCGGAGCGGACGGGACCGTGTCGGGGGCCGGGCGGGGCGCGGTCGTCGGCGCGGTGGAGCCGGTTGCCGGCCGTGGGGGGTCATCGGCGTCGGGCCGCCCCGTCGACCGGGTCGGCCGGGTCTGGGGGGCGGTCATCGGCGCGGCTCCCTTCGCCGGGCGTCGGTGCGCAGGCCGTCCAAGGCCGCCGCGAACCTCGTCAGTGCGTCCCGTACCGGGGGTTCCGCCAGTGGTTCGGCGGCGTCGAGGGTGGCGGCCCGCTCCGGTGCGGTGGCTCCGAGGAAGGGTTCGGTGGCGAGGCGGACCCGCAGCGCGCCCAGGTCGTCGCCGAAGCGGTGCCCGCCGGGGGTGGGCGTGCCGAGCAGCCCGCTGAGGTGGTCCTCCAGTTCCTGGGCGTCGCCGACGCCGCGGGCGGTGAGCGCCGCGCGCAGCGGCCCGAGGTCCGCGTACAGGTGCCGTCCGGCGCGGGGCGGCAGCGCCAGGGCGCCCGCCCGCCGCAGCTCCCGGTGGACGGCGGCGGCGAGCACGCCGTGGACCCGGGCCGCGGCGGAACCCGGGGCCGTGACCCCGGCCGGCTCGGTGAGCGCGTGCGCCGCCGCGGCGGCGACGGGCGTCGCGAGGAACGCCCCGGTGCCGGCGAGGACGTCCAGCACCAGGTCGTGGAGGGCCGCGCCCCGGTCGGTGGCGGGGAACCGGGCGACCGCGGCGGGCCACGCACCGGGCAACAACGCGCCGGCCAGGTCGATCAGCACGGTCACCCCGTCCGGCAGCATCCCGGCGGGGTCGGCCAGCACGGGCCCCGGGCCGTCCGGCCCGGGGTGGACGGTGTCCCGCCAGGTCTCGTCGCTGACGATGTGCAGCCCCGCCCCGGCGGCGGCCTCGACGGCCTCGTGGAGCACCTCGGGCGGGGCGACCGTACCGGTGGGGTCGTCCGCGACGGCGAGCACCAGCAGCCGGGGGTCGCCGCCCTCGGCGCGCACCCGCCGCACCGTCTCCAGCAGCGCGTACGGGTCGGGGACCCCGCCGCACTCCGCCGGGGTCGGCACCGGGTACGCGGTGCGTCCCAGCAGTCGGGCTTCGGGGATCCACCAGGCGGCGCAGGGACGCGGCAGCAGGACGTCACCGCCCAGCGCGGCGGCCAGGGCGAGCAGCAGCACGGCCCCGCCGGGAGCGGCGGCGACCTGGTGCCGGCGGACCGCGAACCCCCGCCGTGCCCAGTACCCGCACGCCGCGTCGCGCAGCCAGGGGCCGCCGCCGACCGGTTCGGCGGGCCCGTCCACGGCGGCGGCGAGGGCGCGTGCCGTTCCCTCCGGTACGGGCCGGCCTGTACCGGGCAGGGTCGGTGCGTAGCGGAGCGGGCCGTGGCCGGTCGGCGGGCCGTGGTCCGCCTGGTCCGTCCGCCGCATGTGCGCCTCCGCGATTCCGGCACCGGGCCCGGTGCCTCCCGGTCTCGTACCCAGGGTTCCGCCGATGGGGGGCGTGCGCTACCGGACACGAGCGGTGGCGCACCCCGGTGCGCCCCGGTCGCGCCTCGACGTCCGGGTCCGGCGACGGCCGCCCGGGGGTACGGCGGACGCGCAGCCGACCCGGTCGGACGGCGCCACTCGGGTGACGCCAACAGGTGCCGGGCGGACGGGAGTCAACCCCGGGGCGGGCGGGACGGTCCTCCTGTGCAGCAATCGTCGACCGGTCGTACGAACGAAGGAGCAGACGCATGGCTACGAGGAGTTGGACGCGGACGGGGATGGTCGGGATCGCGGCGGCGACCGTCCTGGCGACCGCGTTCACCGTCCCGGCGCAAGCCCAGGGCAGCACCGGCGGAACGGGCCACGGGGCGACCCAGCGCGCGTTCGACCTGGTGGTGCGCAACGGGCTCTACGGGATCACGGGGCAGGCACGGGACCGGCACGGGGTGTGGAAGGACGCGGCGGGCGTCGGCGACGTCAGGACGGGGGCGCCCCGCGGCAAGGACGACCGGTTCCGGATCGCCAGCATCACGAAGACGTTCGTGGCGACGGTCCTGCTCCAGCAGGAGGCCGAGGGCAAGCTCGACCTGGACGACACGGTGGAGCGGTGGCTGCCGGGCCTGGTGCGCGGCAACGGACACGACGGCCGGAACATGACGGTCCGTCAACTGCTGAACCACACCAGCGGGGTGTACGACTACCTGAACGACGCGGACTACGCCCGCGACTACATGTACGCCCCGAACTACCTGCACAACCGTTTCAAGGCGCGCACGCCCCAGGCCGCCGTGGCGGTGGCGATGCAGCATCCGCCCACCGCCGCGCCGGGTGCCCACCACGCGTACTCGAACACCAACTACGTACTGGCCGCACTGATCATGGAGAAGGCCGGCGGGCGCTCCTACGAACGTGAGGTGCGGGAGCGGATCATCAAGCCGCTGAAGCTGAGCGGCACGGTCATGCCGGGCAACACCGTGGGCCTGCCGAAGCCGAGCAGCCGCTCGTACTCCAAGCTGTCGCCGGACCTCGCCGCGCCGAAGGTCTACGACGTCACCCTCCAGAACGGGACCCAGGCCTGGGCCGACGGGGACATGATCTCCAGCGCGAGCGATCTGACCCGCTTCTTCAGCGCCCTCCTCGGCGGCAAGGTGCTCCCTCCGGAGCAGCTCGCGGCGATGAAGACCCTGGTGCCCAACGCCGCGGACCCGGACACCGGCTACGGCCTGGGCCTGATCAAGACCAGGACGGCGTGCGGCACCACGGTCTGGGGGCACAGCGGCGGCTGGCTCGGTTCCTTGTCGCTGGCCGTCACCACGGAGGACGGGAAGCACTCGCTGGCCTTCAACGTGAACAGCGATTGGCGGGGCGACGACCTGGCCGCGCCCCTGAACGCGGAGTTCTGCGGGACGGAACCGGGCGGGGCGCAGCGGACGAAGGGGGCGCAGGGGGTGACCCCGCTGCCCGTGCGGTGACGGGTCCGCGCGCACCGGTAGCGAAGCGGGTCGGCCCGCCCGCACCGGCAGCGGGTTCCGGGGCGGCCCTCGCCGGTCAACCGGCGGGCGGGCCGCCCGTCAGCAGCAACTCCCGGGAGGCTTCGGGCTCCTTGGCGACTGCGTCCACGGGAGCCCTGGGCGTCCTCCGCTAGGACCCGGTCAGAGGCCGAACTCGTGCGGGGACACCCCGAGCGCGGTGCAAGCCTCCCGCAGGACCTGTGCCTCCGCCTGGGCGATGTACCCGTCGGCTCCGGCGACGACGAAGCCGGTCTGGACGACCGCCTTGGCCTCCACCGGCTTCTTCGCGGCCTTGGCGATCTCCTGGAGGGCCTCGGTCTTGCCCTGCGGGAAGTTGAACATCAACTGGTCCACGTGCTTGTTGAACCGCTGCCGGAGCTGCTCGGGCGGGAAGTTCTGCAAGACGTCGTTCTGGAGGATCAGGGACTCCACGTGCTGCCGCTCGGCCGGGTCGACCGATCCGTCAGCCGCGGCGACCAAGGCACAGATGGCCATGCTGGCGTCCCGGTAGGAACCGCTCTTGAGCTCCGTCTTGAGGGAGCTGAGCTGGGACTTGAGCAGGCCCACGAGCTGGGCCTTCGATCCGCCGCCGGACCCCGATCCCGACGGTGCGTGGCCGCCGGAGCTCCTTGCTCCCTGCGCCTGCTGCAAGCCCTTGGCCTGGTCCTTGATCCGGTCCCACATCGCCATCCGTGCCACCTCGGTTACCCGTTGCTCGTCCGCGTGCGTTCCGCCCGCCCTGGTGAGAACGCGCATCGGCACGTCGAAGTTCCACGGCGGGCCCACCCGGTGAGGCACCTTCAGCGTCCCCCGCCCGGAGGGTCGTCGGGAGCGCGGTGGTGCCGGCTCGACGGTCGGTGGCACGAGCGAGGACCACGGCACGCTCCGGTACGCGGACTTCACCTGTGGCAGCCTCGACACCAGGGGAACGGCACGACACGGAAATCCGCCCCGGAAGGAGCGCTGGACGGCATGGGCCGAGGTGTGCGCGGTGGCCTCCTGCGTCGCCACCGCGACTTCCGACTGCTGTGGTGCGGCGAGACCGCCGGCAAGTACGGTGCGGCCGTCACCGGGGTGACCATCCCGCTGATCGCGGTCTCCACCCTGGACGCCACCACGTTCGAGGTCGGTCTGCTGAGCGCCACCACCTGGGCGCCCTGGCTGCTCATCGGCCTTCCGGTGGGCGTCTGGGTGGACCGGTGGCGACGCAGACCGGTCATGTTGGCCGCCGCCGCGGCGTCCCTGGTGGTCTTCGCCTCGGTCCCGATCGCCGCGTGGACGGGCTGGTTGAGCATCGGCGTGCTGTGGACGGTCGCCCTGGCGACGGGCACGGCGGCCGTGTTCTTCCACACCGCCTACAGCGCCTATCTCCCCACCATCCTGGAACCCGAGGACCAACCCGAGGGGAACGCCAAGCTGCACGGCAGCGCCTCCGCCGCACAGATCGCCGGGCTCGGCTCGGGCGGCTTGATCGCGCAACTGGCGGGGGCCGTGAACGGGCTGCTCGCCAACGCCGCGACGTTCCTCGTCTCGCTGCTCTGCCTGGCCGGCATCCGGCACCGCGAACCGCGCGTCACCCGGGCCGAACGCCGCCCCGCAACGCTGTTCGGCGATGTGCGCGAAGGACTGGGGCTGATCGCGGGCGACCCCTGGCTGCGCACCTTCACCCTCTTCGGGGCCGCGTCGAACCTGGCCCTGATGGGGTACCAGTCGATCCAGGTGGTCTTCCTGGTGCGCACCGTCGGCCTGGGCCCCGGCCCGGTGGGCGTGCTCGTCGCGGCCACCAGCGCGGGGGGCGTGGCCGGAGCGCTCGTCGCGCGCCGGGTGGCCGGCCGGATTGGCACGGCCCGCGCCACGTTGCTGTGCGAACTGGGACTTCCCGCGTTCGCGCTGCTCATTCCGTTCACCGTCGACGGGGCCGGCGTCCTGTTCTTCCTGGCCGGCGGGTTCTGCGTCTCCGCCGGGGTGGTGGCCGGCAACGTCATCAAGGCGAGCTTCCAGCAGCGGTACTGTCCGCCGCACCTCCTCGGTCGCCTCACCGCGAGCACGGCGTTCCTCGGCTACGGCACGATCCCCCTCGGCGCCCTGCTCGGCGGGGCACTGGGAACGGTGCTCGGCCTCCGTACCGCCATCGCGGTCATGACGGCAGCGGTCCCGCTCGCCGCGCTGATCCTGGTGTTCTCCCCGATCCGACGGGCCCGTGACCTCCCGACGTTCCCCGGCCCGACGAGCGGGTCCCGCCGGCCGCTGGAACCCCCCGGGGCCGCCGACGAGTCGGCCGTGTCCCGTCACTGACCGGGAGCGGAGCGTCGCCCCCGGCGGAGCCCACCGGCACCGTGCGCCCGGGCCCCGTCCGACACGTGCCGGGCGAGAGGGAGCGTGTACGTGGCTCGCGTGCCGTCCCCGGACCGGCTCACCGGCACCGCCCGGAACCCCGTGGGTCCCAGCGGTCTCAAGGGGTTCCGGGGACGGGGCTCCGCTCACGTGCGCCCTCCCGCGTCCGACCGGGGGCCACCGGCCGTCGCGGATGTCGGCGCAGGTACTCCCCCTCCAGCTCGGCCATCCGCGCGTTGTGCACGCGCAGCGCGTCGTTGGAGCCGTGCAGCAGGGTGTCGTGACGGGTCCGGTGAATGGTCTCCAGCTCCCGCATGAGTTGCTGGTCGTCCAGACGCGCGGGATCGACTCCGGTCATGGCGGCACCCCACTCCCAGTCGGGGACGTCCTCCTCCCACTGTCCCCGCTGGACCGCCGCACCGCCTGTCGGACCCGCCGGTACCGGGCGGTCACGGCGGGTCAGCGGCTACGGACGACCCGCCGTTCGTCCCAGACCGGCTCCGGGGTCTCCCGTACCCGGCCGTCGCTGCCGAACACCAGGAACCGGTCGAAGGCACGCGCGAACCAGCGGTCGTGGGTGACGGCGAGCACGGTGCCTTCGAACGCCTCAAGACCCTCCTGGAGGGCGTCCGCCGACTCCAGGTCCAGGTTGTCCGTGGGCTCGTCGAGGAGCAGCGCGGTGGCCCCGGCCAGTTCCAGCAGCAGGATCTGGAAGCGGGCCTGCTGTCCCCCCGACAGCCGGTCGAAGCTCTGCTCGGCCTGGGCGGTGAGCTCGTAGCGGCGCAGCAGCGAGGAGGCCGCACCCCGGTCCTTGGCGTGCTCGCGCCAGAGGATGTCGAGCAGGGTGCGCCCCTCCAGTTCCGGGTGGGCGTGGGTCTGGGCGAAGTGCCCGGCGACGACCCGGGCGCCCAGCTTCCAGTGCCCCGTGTGGGCGACCTCACCCCCGGCGAGCAGCCGCAGGAAGTGGGACTTGCCGGAGCCGTTGGAACCGAGCACGGCCACCCGTTCGCCGTAGAAGACCTCCAGGTCGAACGGCTTCATGAGGCCGGTCAGCTCCAGCTGCTCGCAGGTGACCGCCCGCAGCCCGGTGCGTCCGCCGCGCAGCCGCATCCGGATGTCCTGCTCACGGGGCGGCTCGGGCGGCGGCCCGGCCTCCTCGAACTTGCGCAGCCGGGTCTGTGCGGCCTTGTACCGGGAGGCCAGCTCATGGCTGATCTCGGCGGCCTGGCGGAGGGTGAGCACCAGCTTCTTGAGCTGGGCGTGCTTCTCGTCCCAGCGCCGTCGCAGCTCCTCGAAGCGGGCGAACCGTTCCTTGCGGGCCTCGTGGAAGGTGTCGAAGCCGCCGCCGTGCACCCAGGCGTCGGCCCCGGCCGGCCCGGGCTCCACGCTCACGATCCGTTCGGCCGAGCGGGCCAGCAGCTCCCGGTCGTGGGAGACGAACAGGACCGTCTTGCGGGTCTCCCTCAGCTGCTCCTCCAGCCAGCGCTTGCCGGGGACGTCGAGGTAGTTGTCGGGCTCGTCGAGGAGCAGCACCTCGTCGGTGCCGCGCAGCAGGGCCTCCAGGACGAGGCGCTTCTGTTCGCCGCCGCTGAGGGTGCGCACCTCGCGCCACTGCGCGCTCTCGTAGGGGACGCCCAGGGCCGCCGTGGTGCACACGTCCCACAGCGTCTCGGCTTCGTAGCCGCGCACCTCGGCCCAGTCGGAGAGGGCCTGGGCGTACCGGATCTGGGCGGCCTCGTCGTCCACCGTCATGATCGCGTGTTCGGCGCGGTCCACGGCCGCGGCCGCCGCGCGGATGTGCGGTTCGGCCACGGAGACCAGCAGGTCGCGGACGGTGGATTCGTCGCGCACGGAGCCGACGAACTGCCGCATCACGCCGAGCCCGCCGGTGACGGTGACGGTGCCGCCGTGCGGCTTCAGCTCCCCGGAGAGCAGACGCAGCAGGGTGGTCTTCCCCGCCCCGTTGGGACCGACGAGCGCCACCACCCTGCCCTCGCCGACCCGGAAGGAGACGTCACCGAGCAGAGCCCTGCCGTCGGGGAGGTGGTACTCGAGGTGCGCGGCTTCCAGATGTCCCATGGGGTCGCATTCTCCGTGCTGGACGGGGTCGGGACCAAATGGATTTCGTCCGGTGCGGGATCACGACGATCCGAGCGGGTAAGCGACCGGAATGCACCCAGATCACATGAACGGCTTCGGACCGACCTTCGGGGACCCGGCGCGCCGCTTCGGCCGCGCGGTGTACGAACGGTTGCGGGAGCTGCCGTCGCGGCTGCCGGACCGGTCGGACGGGCCGACGGTGCCGCCCTCGCTGCGCGAGCGGCTGGCCGCCGCGGACACCTGGTTGTTCGAGTCCGTCGCCGATCACCACTGGCCGTACGGGGACCGGGTGCTGCCGTCGCTGAGCCGCTGCGCCAACCACGGGGTGCTGTGGGGGGCGGTCGCGGCGGGCCTGGCGCTGACCCGGTCGCCGCGGGCCCGACGGGGTGCGGTGCGGGGCATGGCGTCGCTGGCAGTGGCCTCGGCGACCATCAACACGCTCGGCAAACGGTCGGTGCGGCGGCCCCGGCCGCTGCTCGACGCGGTGCCCCTGGTCCGTCAGCTGAAGCGCCAGCCGATCACGAGCTCGTTCCCCTCGGGGCACGCGGCCTCGGCGGCGGCGTTCGCGGCGGGGGTGGCGCTGGAGTCCCGGGGCTGGGGCGCGGTCGTGGCGCCGCTGGCCTTCTCGGTGGCGTTCTCGCGCGTCTACACGGGCGTCCACTATCCGGGCGACGTGCTGGCGGGTGCGGCGCTCGGGGTGGGCGCGGCCTTCGCGGTGCGGGGTCTGGTGCCGACCCGCGACCAGATGCCGTCGCCCGGGCGCCCCCTGGTGGACACGCCCGCGCTGCCCGGCGGGAAGGGGTTGGTGATGGTGGTGAACACGGGGGCGGGCACCCCGGACCGCGTACGGGCGCTGCGGGACGCCCTGCCGTTGATGGAGGTCGTGGAGACGGTGGGCGGCGATCTGGTCCGGGACCTGGACCGGGCGGCGTCCCGGGCGGTGGCGCTCGGCGTGTGCGGGGGCGACGGGACGGTGAACGCCGCGGCGGCCACCGCGCTCCGGCACGGGCTGCCGCTGGCGGTGCTGCCGGGCGGCACCCTGAACCACTTCGCGTACGACCTGGGGGTCGAGGACCCGCAGGACCTGGTCCGTGCGGTGGAGCGCGGGGACGCGGTCGCCGTGGACGTGGGCCGCTTCCGGTCCGGTCCCGAAGGCACCTCGGGGATCTTCCTCAACACGTTCAGCCTGGGGGTGTACCCGGAGCTGGTGCACGAGCGGGAGCGGTGGTCGGGGCGGATCGGCGGACGGCTCGCGGACGTCGTCGCCGCCTTCCACGTACGACGCCGGGGGCGCCCGCTGCGGGCGGTGGTGGACGGCAGGCGGCGGGCCCTGTGGCTGCTGTTCGCGGGGAACTGCACGTACAGCCGGATGGGGTTGACCGCGGGGCGGCGGGTGGACCTGGCGGACGGGCTGCTGGACGTGCGGGCGGTGCACGGCGGGCGGTGGCCGGGCGTGCGGCTGCTGGGGGCGGCGCTCGCCGGACCGCTGTCGCGCTCGCCCCTGCACGCGGCGGTGCGACGCCTGCGCCTGCGGGTCGAGGGCATCGCACCGGGGACGCAGTTGGCGTACGACGGGGAGATCGGCCCGTGCGGTCCGGTGTTGCGGGTCGACAAGCTCCACGAGGCGCTGACGGTGTACCGACCGTTGACCTTGTAAACCGCCCTCGTCCCACATGACAAGACAGCCTGTCTCACCATGCGACCGGATGCGTACCGTGGAGGGACGGTCCGCGGCGCTGTGCCGCGGGCCCCTGGCGCCGTGCGCCGGTCACCCGACCGGGCGGGCGCGGGGCCGTGGTCCCATCCGTGCCGTCGGCCGGGCGGGACCACGGGCGGGGACCGGGAACAGGGGACAGGGGAGCAGCAGATGTCGAAGGACACCGCCGTCTACACGCACGGCCACCACGAGTCGGTACTGCGGTCGCACACCTGGCGGACCGCGGCGAACTCCGCCGCCTACCTCATCGGCTCGCTGACCCCGGGCATGAGCGTGCTGGACATCGGCTGCGGCCCCGGCACCATCACCGCGGACCTGGCCGAACTGGTCCCGGACGGACACGTCACGGGGGTGGACCGGGCTCCGGAGATCCTGGACCAGGCCCGTGCCACGGCCGCCGCCCGCGGCCTGCACCACACGGACTTCGCCGTCGCGGACGTCCACGACCTCGACTTCCCCGACGACTCCTTCGACGTCGTGCACGCCCACCAGGTGCTCCAGCACGTGGGCGATCCGGTGCGGGCGCTGTCCGAGATGCGTCGGGTCACCCGGCCGGGCGGACTGGTGGCCGTCCGGGACGCCGACTACGCGGCCATGGTCTGGTACCCGATCGCCCCGGGGCTGGACGCCTGGCTGGACCTGTACGAACGGGTGGCGCGGGCGGGCGGCGGGGAACCGGACGCGGGGCGGCGGCTCAAGTCCTGGGCGCTGGCCGCCGGGTTCACCGACGTGACGGCGTCCGCCAGCACCTGGTGTTTCGCCACCGAGGAGGAACGGGCCTGGTGGGGCGGTCTGTGGGCGGACCGTACGGTGGCCTCGGACTACGCGGACCGGGCCGTCGCGGGCGGCCACACCGACCGGGCGGGACTCGACGCGGTGGCCGGGGCCTGGCGTGAGTGGAGCGCCGCTCCGGACGCCTGGTTCTCGGTGCTGCACGGGGAGGTCCTGTGCCGGGTCTGAGGTCCGGAGCGGGGCGGACCGCCACCGCGTAGGAACACGTCCGCGGTTCGGGGGCCGGCCGAACGGCCCCCGAACACCGGTCAGTCGTCGCCGTACGGGGCGGGCGTGAAGGAGTACGGCGCCCAGGGGCCGGACAGCGACACCTGGGGCCCGCGGCGCGCGCCCCGGTCTGCCCGGTGGTGTTCGACCGCTTCGACGAACTCCTCGCAGGCCCCGCGGGGCACGAGGTACGCGGCACGCAGCAACACCGGCTCCACGGGGCCGGCCGGGGTACCGAACCGGCCCGGCGGGTCGAGCCGTGCGGCGTCGGCCAGCGTCGACAGCCGGTCGTGCAACTCCCGTACGGGGTCGGCCTCGTCGACCTGCGCGGCGTCCGCTGCGGCGACGGTGACGGTCACCTCCCATTCCACCCGGTCCGCGAGCCGGTCCAGCACCCGGTCCAGCCGGTCGCCCTCCGCCGCCAGCAGCACCCGTACCGCGCTGTCGTCGGGGAACACCGCACCCGGCCGGACGGGCAGCGGGGTGGTGACCGTCGTGAGGGCGGCGACGACCGCCTCGTGGGACCGGACGAGGTCGGCCCGCCACTGGGGGTCGGCCAGGTGCGCACGCAGCGCCTCGCCCTCGAAGTCCCGCGCGGGCACGGTGCTGACGACCGCGACGAGGGAACCGTGTCGCAGTTCCTTGGGCGGGGCTCCGGCGACGCCCCGGAGGTCGACCTGGATGGGTGCGTTCCAGGGGCGGCACACGGCGTACAGGTAGCGCGGATCGGTCATGGTGCCCAGCCTTCCCTCCACTCCTCCCGAGCCGGCGCTCGCCGGGCCCGGCCGCGCGCACCCGGGGCGAGGACCAGCCGATCGGGGTACTCCCCCCGGAGCATCGCTGCTCGGCTACCCGCCCGGCGCCCCCGTACACGCCGGCGCACCGCCCCGGACCGCTGCGGACCGTCCCGGACGGCCTTCAGTCGACCTTCGGACGGCCTTCCGACGGCCTTCCGACGAAACGATCACCTGACGCACGGTCCCCAACTAGGCTCGCCCGCATGGAGATCCTGGGAACCACCCTGCGCATCTGCGTCACCGATCTGGAGTCTTCGGTGGCCTTCTACGAGCGGTTGACGGGAAGTCGGGCCCTGCGCTTCGAACGGGGCGGGGTGTCGGCCGCCGCCGTCGGCTGCTTCCTGCTGATGAGCGGGCCCGAGGACGAACTCGACGTCCTGCGCCGGGTGACCGCGACCATCGCCGTCCGGGACGTGGGCGAGACGGCCGCGGCACTCGACGCGTCCGGCGCGAAGGTCCTCGCGGGCCCCGTGGACACCCCGGCCGGGCGCAACCTGATCGCGCTGCACCCGGACGGTTCGGTGTTCGAGTACGCGGACCGGGGAGCGGGCCACTAGGTCCCGTCGGCGCACGACTCGCGGGGTGGGTTCGTGGTCAAGCACGACTTCACCCGGCGCCGCATCCGGTTCCACGCCGTCCTCACCCGAACGGCTGAACCGAGTGGCCTGCACCGTTTCCCACAACCTCGGCTGGCAAGCATCCTCCTGCCGTGGGGCAGGCCCGTCACGACACGCTGCCCCGGAGAACACGAGGAACTGAGGTGTCGTCATGCGTACTCGTCACAAGGCGCTGACCGCTCTGGCCGTCTTGGCCGCCGCCGTGGGTGTCATCACCGGTCCCACAGCCCTCGCCGCACCGGACGCCGCCGTGTCGGCCGATCCACCGGGAACCCAGGTCTCCGTCGAGACCTTCGCCAGCAAGTGCCTCGACGTACGGACCGAGGACAGTGGCGCTCCCCTGGTACAGGCCGACTGCGACAGCAACTCCCGCACCCAGCGGTTCTGGGTGAACACCGTTTCCGGCGGTGTGGAGATCCGGACGGCCGGGAACCTGTGTCTCGATCTGGAGGCCGCCAAGCGCGGCAACGGGACGAGGATCATCCAGTACCCGTGCGGAACGCTCCCGAGGTTCACCCAGACCTTCCTGACCTTCCCGGCAGGCACTGGACTGTCCACGATCCACACCGTTGACCTCAGGTGCTTCGACGTCGAGAACGCCGATGAGGCGGCTGGGGCGGGCATCATCCAGTACGGCTGCAGCGGCGACTCCAATCAGAGTTTCCGGCTCCGCGAGATCTAGCACCACCGACGACACGTTCCCGGCCACCGGAACACCTGTGCTCCGGGTTGAGCCAGACCCGCAGGGGGCGCCGCCGGGAGGAGAGGTTCTTGTACTCCTTCCGGCGGCGCCCCCTGTCCAGCGCCACTCTGAGCGTGGTGTCGCCCTCGGGGCACCTCTCCCCCCTTGGCCGCACAAGGGTTGAGCGGCCCGTCGACGTCGAGGACAGCAGTGGGCGGTTCACGTCCTCCCCCGGACTTGCTCACCATGGGCTGCCCCGAGTTCGCTCGCAGGAAGACGCCGAAGGTCCTCTTCGATTGCCATCGCAAAGACGATGATGTCCACCGCGCCGGGCTCGACATCGCCCGAATGCACGACGGACGGCACCTGTGACCCGGTGCGCACGGCTCGCCGAATGCTTCAACAGCCATCTGGACAAGGCGTTTTCGAGCCATGCGATCGGGCGTTCCACGTGCCGCGCCACCCCATCAACTGAATGATCGGGGCGGACGCGGAGGACGGTACTGTGACGCGCATTCGCGATGCACGGAACCGGAAGGGCGAAGGGGCGACACGGGGATGGCGTGGGACGAGTGGGAGCAGCTGAAGACCGCGGCTGCCGAACGGGCGGGTACCCGGCTCAATCAGTCAGGAGGTCCGGGGGGAGGCGGCGGTTTGCAGCACAGCAGGAAGCCCTGGCACGACGCAGCCGGAGTCGCCGGCGAACTACGGACCAGCACCAACCAGGCCTTGGTGAAGCTGAGTACGGCCCACGACGGGATCGCAGGGGCGCAGGCAACGTCCGGTGGGACCGAGGGGTTGGACAGCTTCGCGGTGCTGCGCACCGTGCTCACCTCCTGGGAGAAGCGGTTGGAGGCGGTGCGCGACGAGTGTGAATCCCTCGGACCCGCTCTTCGCCGCACCGCGAGCGACCTCAAGAGCACCGACGCCGGCGTCAAGTCGGAACTGAACTTCGTCCGTGTCGGCAACGAGTTGAAGGGGTGGTGACGCCGTGCTGACGTGGCAACTCCTGCGCGACCTGGACTGCGGTCAGCTCGACGGCGCCGCGGATGGCTGGGGAGCCGTCAGCAACTCCGCCGACGCCGCCCGTGACCGCGTCGACAACGAGATGACCGGAAAGGTCGGCAAGACCCAGGAGGGCGAAGCCGCAGGGGCCGCGGTGAAGCGGTTACAACGGCTGAGTCAGAACTACGCGTACACGCAGACCGAATGCGGTCTCGTCCGCTCCACGCTCAACGGTCTCGCTGCCGAGCTCCGGGCCCCGCAGCGGGCCTTGAAGCAGGCCCTCGCCGAGGCGGCCGAGCGCCAGTTCACCGTGGAGGCGAACGGCACGGTCAGCTATCCGGCAGGAGGCGCGAACAAGTACCAGGACGGTGCTGAGTATCCCGGAGGCAGGGTCGCGGGCCGCGCAGGGCTCCTGGAGCCGCGGCCCTCACCGGACGGCAGGTTCGTTCCCGGTGACGCGTCGCGGCTGGTCAACCAGAACCCGAACCACGCCCTCGCCGTCGGCATCGCGGACCGCATCGCCGGAGCCGTCCGCGAGGCGAACGAGACCGACGCCCGCTACAGCGGGACCCTCGGGAAGCTCAAGGCCAAGGAGGGTCTGACCGTCGACTCCGCCACCTGGGGTGACGCCGCCAAGGACGCGGCGGCCGTCCGCGACACGGTGGACGAGTACTTGAAGGAGGACATCCCCACCGAGGCGACTCCCGCCGAGCGCAAGGCCTGGTGGGACAACCTCACGCAGGAGCAGCGCGAGGAGTACCTGGCCGTCTACCCCGACGTCATCGGGAACCTGGACGGCGTCCCTTCGCTGGTGCGGGACGAGGCGAACCGCAACAACCTCCCGCTCCTGATGGCCAAGCTGGAAGGGCAGGGGGACGAGGACTCGCAGACCATGCTGAACGGGTTGAGGGCGATCGACCAGAAGCTCCAGGCGGGCAGTGAGCCTCCCATGCTCCTCCTGGGTGTCGGGGACGAGGGCAACGGGCGCGCCATCATCGCCTACGGGAATCCCGACACTGCCAAGAACGTCGCCGCGTACGTCCCCGGTTTGGACACCAAGTTGGACGAGCAGTTCGCGGGGGGCACGGTGAAGCGCGCCCACGACACCGCTCTGGGCGCGAGGGAGGCCGATCCGGACAGCGCGACGTCGTCGATCGTCTGGCTCGGCTACGACGCCCCGCAACTCTCCCTCGACGAGCTGCCCTTCGGCGACAAGAACGTCATGAAGGAGGACCACGCCGAGGCGGGCGCGCCCGCCTACAACGAGTTCATGGCGGGAGTCTCCGCAACGAACGAGGGGGCGGACCCCCACGTGACCGCCATCGGCCACTCCTACGGGTCGCTCACCGTAGGGCTGGCGGCCCAGCAGGAGGGCGGCATCCCGGGGGCCGACGACATCGTCATCGTCGGCAGCCCCGGCACCAACGCCGACCACGCCGAGGACCTCAACGTCGGCAAGGAACACGTCTTCGTCGGGGCGGCCGACAACGACATCGTGTCCAAGTTACCCAACCGCGACGAGGCCGACGGCCTCAAGACGGGGGCCCTCGGCGGCGGCTCGGCGGGCGCCGCACTGGGGCTGGGGATGGGCGGGCCCCTAGGAGCGGCGGTCGGTGGCATCGGGGGTGCCGCCGTGGGAGGCATCGCGGGGTACCTGGCCCAGGACGCGCAGACCGACCCCAGTCAGATCTACTTCGGAACCGACCCGGCGCACAAGGACTTCGGCGCCACCCGGTTCCTCGTGGACGACGGCACGCCGCTCATCCCGGGCGGGGTCGACGCTCATTCCAACTACTTCAACCCCAGGAAGGACCAGATGTCGGCCGACAACATCGCCAACATCGTCGTCGGCAGGTCAGATGAGATCGTTCTGGAGAGGCCGCGATGAGGTTCCCCCGTGCAGCCGTCCCGGCGGCTGCCTTGTTGCTGCTGACCGGATGCGGTTCCTCGGACGGTCCACACGGAGACGATGCAAAGATGAACATGCAGGAAGCCGCCGAACGAGCCGACGCCATCTTGGACCGCACGCTCTCCGCCGTGCAGCCCGCGGTGAACTGGACGCACGGCGAGACCAGCGAGGGCGACTGCGACGTGTCGCGTCGTCGAGCGGTGATGACCGTCATCTCGGAGGAACGCCGGGGGAGTTTCCTCGGCGTGGTCGAACGCCACTGGAAGGGTGAGGGGTTCTCCCCACTCGGGGCCAACGCGAGCAGGAAGATGCCCGCGACGTACTTCGAGACCCCGGACGACTTCCGGGTGCGTCTCCGGTTCGGCGGCAACGGCCAAGCCTTCTTCGAGGTGGCGACGCCGTGCGTGGAGCGTTCCGCGGTGAAGGCCCCCACGGCCGAGACCGTCGGTCCGAACTACGCGGGCAGCCCCATCCCGGCCCCCGATGTGCGCTCCGACTTCTGGTCGGGCGTCGCGGCGGATTCCGCGAAATCCTGACCATCCGGCCGGCGACCGAGCAGCACGGGCCGCGTCCGGCCGGCGGGGCCGGGCGGACGCGGCCGTACCGCACTCCTTCGTCCGGCAGGACGTAGCGCCCACGAACCGATGGGCGGTCCTGCCGCCGGTGCTCAGTCGGCGGTCGTCCGCCCGGCCGCGGGGGCGGTAGGACGCATCCGAAAGTCGTAGCGGGCGGGCAGGGGATCGTCGCTGACGCGCTCCCACAGTTGCCCGAGGACCTCGGCGCCCTCCTTCAGGTCCGCCACCTCGAAGCCCTCGGCGAAGACCGCCCGGACCGCCTCCGGCTTCCCCTCGGCGAGCAGCAGTTGGGCTTCGACCAGCCGGAAGGCACCCCGGGCCCGGACCTCGGCGGGCAGTTGCCCCCACACCCGTCGGGCCTCGGCGGTGCGCTCCACGGCGATCAGCGCGGCGAGCGCTTCCCGGCCGAGCGCGGCGGTGGTGGCGGTCCACTCCGGCCCGTCGTCGTGGCGTTCCCCGCACAGGGCGTCGAACGCCTCGGCGTAGTGGTCGGCGGCCCGTTCGGGGAAGCCCTCGACCTGGTCGGCGGCGGCGAGGGCGCGCAGCAACGGCCAGCGCGACGGGGCGAGGACGAGGCCCCGCTCCCAACTGCGGACGGCCTGGGCCCGGTCGCCGGCGTGCCACTGGGCCACACCGAGGTGGTACTCGGTGTGGGGCTCGGCGAGTGCCGTCTCCAGCATGTCCCGCCAGGGCGGGGCGACCAGGCTGGGGCCGGGCGGCGCGGTGGGGTCCGGCACCGGGAAGTCACCGGTGCTCAGCAGTGCGTGCCAGGGTTCCTGGTCGGGTCCGAGGTGGGCCTCGTCGAAGGGCGTGCCGGGGAGCTTGTAGCCGCCGCGCAGCACTTCGAGGGCGCCCCAGCCGGAGCCGGTGGCCAGGGTCTCGACGGGTTCGGCGTCGGCGTGCGGGAGCCAGGCGGCGTACGCGGCGTCGACGGCTTCCCTGGACAGGGCGGCGGCGAGCCGGTCCTCGGTCTCGGCCCGGGCCGCGGCCCAGTCGTCGCCGTGCACGAGCCCGGGGTCAGCGCCGAGCGGTCCGTACGCCTCCAGCCAGCTGAACTCGGCGCCCGCGTCGAGACGGACGTGTTCCAGTTGGGTCCGGGCCAGGCCGGCCTGGATCTCGGCGTAGCCGCCGGTGCCCGGCTCGGTGAGCCAGTCCTGCCAGCGCCGGCCGCCGGCGCCGTTGCCCCACAGGAACAGCTTCCGGCCGCGCAACGGGTCGGTGGAGGTCTGTACGAGACCGTGTCCGTCGCCGTCCAGTGCGGCTATCCATCGGCGCTGTCCGTCGGGCAGGTCGTAGAAGTAGTCGGCCGGGTGGACGCTGTGCAGCGGGTAGGTCAGGTCGACGCCGTCGGCTGCGGGCACGGGGACCTTGCGCAGGGAGCGTGCGTAGCCGAAGTGCCAGGCTTCGTCGGCGGGTGCGAGGACCCGGCGTTCCTCGGGGACGGCGATGTTCGACCACCAGTACACGGGGGCCGGCTTCTCGTGCGGGTTGCGGATGCGGACCCCGACGTACAGGAAGTCGGAGTCCGCGGGCAGCCACAGGTCCACCTGGAAGGGGAGGTCGCGCAGCCGCTCCCATTCCCACAGCCGTAGCATCGACCCGCCGTCGGGGGCGGGGACGACCGCTGCGTGGTACGGGGCGCAGGACAGGGCGCCGTGGCCGGTGGCACCGATGTTCCACTCGATGCCACCGGAGTACCAGGCGCCGTTCAGGGCGAAGTCCGCCGGCTGGAACACCGGGTTGGAGTAGAGGAGGTCCCGCCCGCTGGGCTTGTGGTGGAGGGCGTGGATGCGGCCGCCGAGTCCGGGCAGCACGGTGACGCGCAGCTTGTCGTTCTCGATGACGATCGTGTCGAGGGCGGTGGCGGTCCGCTCGCGCCCGTACCCGTCGAGGACCCGGGCGGGCAGGGCGCTGCGGAGCGGTTCGTAGCCGATCTGACGGGCCATGTCCCGGGGGAGCCCGACCAGCGAGCGTTCGTCCAGCTCGTGGACCGCGTGCCGGGACCGCAGCGGGGGCAGCGGGTTGGCCGTACCCAGCGCGGCGGCGGGCAGGGTCAGGGTGTCGCGGTGGATCGTCGTGGCCGTCGGCGTCAAGGCGGCAGCCTCTCCTTCTTCGGTTCCCGTCCTCACGATGACCATGGAACAGCGCCGGGCCCGTCCTGACCAGGGTTTTCGCCGGTCACGTTTCCACCAAGGTTTTCCCGGTCGCCGCCGGGCCGCCCCGGTGCCGCTCCGCACCGACCGGCCAACGCCCCTACGCACGGCCGGTCAGCAGCGCTCCGTACCGGCCGGCCAACGGCCCTCCGCACGGCCCGTCAGCGGCGCTCCGTACCGACCAGGTCGGCGGCGTGCCGCCCGCCGTCAGGCCCGGGCGGCGGGGAAGGCGTTCACCACCAGGTCGGTGAGCAGCGCGCCCGCGGTGCCGTCGGGATCGAGGTCGGGGTCGTAGATGGTGATGTTGATGCCGGCGCAGCGAGGTGAGGCGAGCAACGGCCGCAGCAGGTCGGTCACCTCGTGGGGCAGCAGTCCGTCCGGGTCGGGGCTGTCGACGGCGGGCATCACGGACGGGTCGAGGACGTCCGCGTCGAGGTGGACCCAGAACCCCCGGTGGGTGTCGGGCGCGAAGCTCCGCTCGGCGGCCCGGGCGAGGTCGGCAGCACCCCGCTGCCGGATCTCCGCGACGGTGGTCACCGGGATGTGCAGCGCGGCGAGTTCCGTACGGTCCTCGTCGGCGTCCCGGATGCCGAACAGGCGGACGTCCGCGTCCTTGAGGTAGGGCTTCAGGCCCTCCAGGTCGGCGAGGGAGTCCGGGCCGCGGCCGGTGGCGATCGCCAGTTCCTCGCCGGCCGCCGCGCCGATCCGGTCGGAGTTCCCGGGGTGCCGGAAGTCGGCGGAGGCGTCGACGGCGACCAGCCCGTAGCGGCCGGCCCGGCGCAGGGCGAGCGAGGCGCCGAGTTGGACGGAGCAGTCGCCGCCGAGGACGACGGGGAGTTCACCTGCGGCGACGTGGGCACCGATCCGGTCGGCGAGCCGCACGGTGTACGCGGCGATGGCCTCCGCGTGGAAGACCCCGTCGCCCTCCTGCCAGTCCCCCCGGTCGTAGCGGGGCGCGACCACGACCCCGCCGTCGACCGCGCCCAGCCGCTGGACGATCCGTTGGTCCCGCAGGGCGCCGGCGAGTTTGTGGCAGCCGGGGACCGTTCCGGGGGCGGGCGGGCGGAGGCCCAGGTTGGAGGGTGCGTCAAGAACCACGATCCGTCGCATCGGGCCATCCTGGACGGCGACGACCCCGATGACAACGCCGTTGTTCCGTCGGCCCGCCGGCGTCGGGGGTCAGCGGCGTCCGCGTCGTCGCATGAAGTACGCCCCGCACACCGCCCCGATGATCCACATGGCGAGCAGTGCCAGCCACAGCGGCATCGTGACTTCGGGGATCAGCAGCCTGATCTTCGTGTCCTGGGTGTTCTCGAAGATGAAGATCAGGGCGAGGATCGCGAGGACGATGACGACGACGCGGCCCGGGGTGGCCAGCTCGCCGACCGAGCTCTTGGACTTGGTGCTCGTGGTGGTTCTGGGGCTCATGGTGCATGCCCTTCCGCTGGTCCGGCCCGCCCCTCCCCCACCAGCATGGGCAGCGCAGGACCGACCTGCACGGCGGGGACGCCATCGGTCACCGGCCGTCCGGGGTCGCCTACGCGCGGCGAGCGGACGCACCGGTCAGCGCAGGGCGGGTTCCGCGAGGGTGAGGGTGCCCGCATCGGCGTCGAGGACCGCGCGGGCGCCCAGCGCGACGGTGCGGGCACCGGGGGCGTGGCCGAAGCCGCACTCTTCGAGCACCGGGACCCGCAGCGGACCGAGCCGGTCGAGCAGCACGGCGCGCACCGCCTCGTAGGGGCCGCAGTCGCACCAGGAGCCGAGGAGCACGCCCGCGACGCCGTCCAGCCAGCCGGAGCGCAGCAGTTGGGTCAGATAGCGGTCGAGCCGGTACGGCTCCTCCCCGACGTCCTCCAGGCAGAGCAGTCCCCCGGCGGCCGAGGGGCGGGCGTGCGGGGTGCCGAGTTCGGCGGCGAGCACCGACAGGCAGCCGCCGAGGGTGACGCCTTCGGCCCGGCCCGGGACCAGAGGTCGGCCGAGGGCGAGGGTGCGGACGGTCTCCGGGGCGAAGAGGGTGGCCCGCAGGTGGTCCCGGGCCCGGGTGCCGTCCGGCGCGGCCGTGCGGTCGGGGGTCTCGGGGTGCGTGGGGTGCGTGGGGCTCTCGGGGGCCCCGGGCGGGGGCAGGGCGAGGAAGTCGGCCGTGGCCGTCATCGGTGCGTGGAGGGTGGCGAACCCGGCGCGCACGGCGAACGCTTCGTGCAGGGCGGTGACGTCGCTGAACCCGGCGAACGCCTTGGGTCCGGCGGCCCGGATCGCCGTCCAGTCGAGGAGGTCGGCGATCCGCTGCGCCCCGTAGCCGCCGCGGGCGCAGAGCACCGCGTCCACGGAGGGGTCGCACCAGGCGCGCTGGAGGTCGGCGGCCCGGTCGGCGTCGGTGGCCGCGAGGTGGCCGAGCCGCGGATGGCCGTCGAGGACGTGGCGGGTGGCGTGGGCGTCGAGTCCCCAGCCGCGCAGCACGTCCAGCCCGGCGGCGAGCCGGTCGGCGGGGACGGGGCCGCTGGGCGCGACGACCGCGACCCGGGCGCCCGGTCGCAGTCGGGCGGGGCGGGCCGCCGCCGTGCGCGGGGGGTGGCGGGAGGTCACGCGGTGCGCAGGAAGCGGTCGAGGACCTCGACGCCGAAGTGGAGGGCGTCGACGGGGACCCGTTCGTCCACGCCGTGGAACAGGGCGCCGTAGTCGTACCCCGGGGGCAGCCGCAGCGGGGTGAAGCCGTACCCGGTGATGCCGAGCCGGGAGAAGTGTTTGGCGTCGGTGCCGCCCGACATCATGAACGGCACCACCCGGGCCTCGGGCGCGGCCTCCTCCAGGGCGGCCCGCATCCGTGCGTAGAGGGGGGTGTCGACGGGCGACTGGAGCGGGATCTCCCGGTGGTGGAACTCCCAGCTGACCTCGGGTCCGGTGAGGGTGTCGAGGGTGTCGCGGAACTCCTCCTCGGTGCCCGGCAGACAGCGTCCGTCGACCAGGGCGGTGGCCTCGCCGGGGATGACGTTGACCTTGTAGCCGGCGTTCAGCACGGTCGGGTTGGTGCTGTTGCGGACGACCGGGGCCACCAGGGCGGCGGCCGGGCCGAGGGCGTCGAGGTAGGCGTCGACGTCGAAGTCGGGTGCGCCCGGGTCGGCGTCGAGGCCGTACAACGCGCCGAGGGCGGTGAGGGAGGCGCGGACGGTCGGGGTGAGTCGGACGGGCCAGGCGTGGTCGCCGATGCGGGTGATCGCGGCGGCGAGCCGGGTGACGGCGTTGGCGTGGTTGATCTTCGAGCCGTGTCCGGCCCGGCCGCGCGCGGTGAGCCGCACCCAGGCGGTGCCGCGTTCACCGGCGCCGATCGGGTAGATCTGGGTGCCGCGCCCGTCGTGGAAGGTGTAGGCGCCGCATTCGCTGACGCCCTCGGTGCAGCCCTCGAACAGGTCGGCGTGCCGGTCGGCGAGGAACCCCGCCCCGTCGGCGGCGCTGGCCTCCTCGTCGGCGGTGAAGGCGATCACCACGTCGCGCCGGGGGCGGACGCCGTCGCGCGCCCACCGCCGCACGGTCGCGAGGATCATCGCGTCCATGTCCTTCATGTCGACCGCGCCCCGCCCCCAGACCACGCCGTCGCGGACCTCCCCGGAAAAGGGGTGCACGGACCAGTCGGCGGGTCGGGCGGGAACGACGTCGAGGTGGCCGTGGAGCAGCAGTGCCGGCGCCGAGGGGTCGCCGCCCGGGTAGCGGGCGACGACGTTGGTGCGGCCCGGGACCCGTTCGAGGAGGGTCGGTTCGATGCCCGCCTCGGCGAGCAGTGCCGCGGCGTACTCGGCGGCGGGCCGCTCGCGGCAGTCCCCGTCGCCCCCGTTGCTGGTGTCGATGCGGATGAGGTCGGAGGTGAACCGCACCACCTCCTCCAGCGCCTGCTCGTCGACGCCGTCGCGGGCGCCGGCGGCGCCTTCCACGAGGGCGGACCGGTCCGCGTCAGCCATAACACTCCTCCACCGCCGCCGAGACGACCGTCGTCACCGTCTTGAAGGTCCTGATGCCCTCGTACATGGTGTCGTTGGTGTAGGCGACCCTGCGCTCACCGGTGCGGGCCACCCCCGGGACCACGGTGGCCGCGAGGCTCAGGTGCTCCGCGTCGAACTCCATCTCCACGGTGAACGGCCCGTCAGACACGGGTGCGTGCCGTTCCGACAGGCCCGCCGCCTCCTTGGCGGCCGAGCGGATCGCGGCGGCGGTGCGGGTGGGGGTGCGGCACACGGCGGCGTACCGGGAGACGTGGTCCTTGACGGCGACCTTCACCGCGCCGGGTGCGTAGCCGAGGGCGTCCTCGCAGGTCAGGTCGTCGCCGGTGATGAGGACGACGGGGACTCCGTACTCGGCGACCACCCGGGCGTTGAGCAGTCCCTCGCTGGCGCGTTCGCCGTTCAGCCAGACGCCGGTGAGGGAGTTGGCGAGGTAGGTGTGGGCGAGGACGCCCTCCATCCCGGCGCCGGTGTGGTAGCCGACGAAGGCGATGCCGTCGATGTCCCCGTGTTGGACGCCCTCGACCATGGACAGCGACTTGTGCCGGCCGGTGAGCATCTCGACCCGGTCGTCGAGGTGTTCGAGCAGCAGGTTGCGCATGGTCCAGTGGGCCTCGTTGACGAGGACCGCATCGGCTCCCCCGTCGAAGAAGCCGAGCACCGCGGCGTTCACGTCGGAGGTGAACATCGACCGGCAGCGCTCCCACTGCGGGGTGCCCGGCAGGACGTCGGCGGGCCAGGTCACTCCGGTCGCGCCCTCCATGTCGGCGCTGATGAGGATCTTCAAGGGGGCTCCCCTCTTCCTTGCCGTCACGGTACGCGCCGGGGCGGGGTCGGGCCAGGAGCCCGCGGCCCGGTTCACCGGTCCGGGTCTGCGCCGGGTCTGCGCCGGGGACGGGCCGGTGCGCGGGCCGCGACGGGGGCTCAGCGGGCGCGGGCCGTGACCAGCATCCAGCGGGACGGCAGCACGATCGGGCCGTCCTCGGTGACCTCCGTGGTGGCCAGCGGGAGTTCTCCGCGGGCGAGGATGTCCAGCCCGGCGGCCCGCACGTACGCGGGTGCGGACTCGTCGGACACCTCACCGGGCGCGATGCCGTGGGCGAGGACCGGGGCGAGCTTCGCCGGGGGTCCGGCCGGGGAGCCGGCGAGACCCCGGAGCACGCTGCCGGCGGCCTCGCCCAGTTCGACGAGGAATCCGCGGCCCCGGGCGCCCAGCAGGGTCGCGATCCCGTCCAGCAGCGGTTGCCGGTCCTCGGGCGGGCACTGGTGGAGGACCCCGCGCATGTAGACGTGGGTGTCACCGAGTTCGTCGTGCAGCCGCCCGGTCTCGACGGGGTCCGTCATGTCGGCCGTGCGGAAGTCGACGGTGCCCCGGGGGTCGCCGCGCCGGGCGTGCGCGATCGCGGCGGGCGCCAGGTCCGTCCCGATGACCCGGGGGAAGCGGTGGGCGAGGTACCGGGTCTGGGTGCCGTTGCCGCACCCGACGTCCACGAGCGGCAGACCGCCGACGAAGTGGGACTCGAACAGGGTCAGGTGGACCTCGACGGTGGTCGCCGGCTCGGCGTCCCAGAAGACTCCGCCGGCTTCCCCGGGTGCGCCCTCCCAAAACCCCTGCCACGCCGCCCTGTGCGCTTGTCCCACGCTCATCCGCGCCCCCCTCCACCGTTCGTACGAGCCCTCACCGAACACCGGTACGACCGGTCTACCGTTCCCGGGGACCCGTCGGCAAGGGTCCGGGGCCGGGACGGGGACCGCTCGTGGGCGGTTCGGGCAGCCAGTCGCGGGTCGGGTCGTACTCCAGCCACCGGCTGCACCCCGCCTCCTCGGCACAGGCCGCGGCAAGGCCGTTCAGCCCCGGGTGTCCGTGTCCGGAGCGCCACAGCAGCGACCAGGCGTACAGCGGCGTGGGGTCGACGAGGGGCACGGAGCGCAACCCGGGCACCTCCGGCAGCGGCACGTCGGCCGGCACCAGCGAGAAGCGTCGCGGCCCGGCCACCACCTCGGCGAGGAAGTGGGCGAGCCCCAGGTTGACGCTCGTGGCCGTGTCCCGGATGCCGAACCGGTCGGCGAACCGGTGCA
The DNA here is from genome assembly GCF_042871255.1 of Streptomyces sp. NPDC005955. Lineage (NCBI taxonomy): Bacteria > Bacillati > Actinomycetota > Actinomycetes > Kitasatosporales > Streptomycetaceae > Streptomyces > Streptomyces sp. NPDC005955. Next base: position 87,432 of record NZ_JBIAIF010000008.1, read on the forward strand.
GGAAGTCGAGCCGGTCCAGCGCACCGGGTGCCCACAGCACGCTGTCGCCCAGCTGGTCCGGTCGCAGGGCCGGTTCGGCGGCGAGCGGATGGTCCGCGCCCAGTACGGCGTCCACCGGTTCGAGGCGGACGAGACGGTGGGTGAGCCCGGCGGGCAGCGGGGGGTGGACCCGGCCGAGGGCCGCGTCGATGTCTCCGTTCAGCAGCGCGGTCGTCACCGACGGCAGATCGCGCCCGTGTCCCGAGGTCAGTTCCCCGGCCCGTCCGGCGACCCGGGCCAGCGTCCGCATCGGCGCGTAGAGGTGCCCCCAGACGTCCACGCGCAGCGGACGTTGCGGCCCGAGCACCGCTGCGACGGCGGTGTCGGCGGCGGCGACGGCCTGCCGGGCCGGTGCGAGGAAACGCCGTCCGGCCTCGGTGAGGCGCACCCCGTGGCCGTCGCGGTGCAACAGTGCGGTGCCGAGCAGGGCTTCCAGCCGCGCGACCCTTTTGGACAGCGCCTGCTGGGAGATCCCGAGGGACGCGGCCGCCCGGCCGAAGTGGAGTTCCTCGGCGGTGCGCACGAAGGCGCGGGCCTGCGCCACGTCGAGATCCATGGCCCTCACCTTAGGTGACAACCGATGGTTGTCGGCCGTGCCCGGCCGTTGTTGGATCGCGGGGTGCCCGCCGGGGTTGCATCCCCTCCATGCGAAGACTCATTCCCACCGGAGAGGCGGAGCGCCCGGTCGCCTTCGCCGAGGTCCCCCCGCCCCTGCCGGAGCCCGCCGAGGCCCTGATCAAGGTCGAGGCGTTCGCCCCGAACCGGGGCGAAACGTTCCTGCTCGAACGCCCCCGGCCGGGGCTGCTGCCCGGCAAGGACGTCGCGGGACTCGTCGTCCAGGCGGCGGCCGACGGCTCCGGTCCCGGCATCGGCACCCGGGTCGTCGGGCACCCGGCGCAGGGCGGTTGGGCCGAGTACGCGGCCGTGCCCACGGACTCGCTCGCGGTGCTCCCGGACGGCGTCGACAGCGAACGGGCGGCTGCGCTGCCCCTGGCCGGGATCACCGCCCTGCGGCTGCTGCGCACGGCCGGCTCCCTGGCCGGCCGGCGGGTGCTGCTGACGGGCGCGTCGGGTGGCGTCGGCCACTACGTCACGGAACTCGCCGTGGGGGCCGGGGCCGAGTTGACCGCGGTGACGGCGACCCCGGCGCGCGGCGAACGGCTCGCGGCCATGGGCGCGCAGGTGGTGCACCGGGTCGCGGACGCCCGGGGACCCTTCGACGTGGTGCTGGAGTCCACGGGTGGGCCGGATCTGCCGCTCGCCCTGGCGAAGGTGCGCCCGGGCGGCGTGGTGGTCTGGTTCGGCCAGGCGAGCCGCACCCCGGTGACCCTCGACTTCTTCCAACTGCTCGAAGGGCCCGAGCGGGTCACGCTCCAGCACTTCCACTACGCCGGCGCCCCGTACGGCCTTGATCTCGCGACCTTGGTGCGCCTCGTGGAGCAGGGCCGGCTGCATCCGGAGATCGGCCGCACCGCCGACTGGGCGGAGACCGCCGACACGCTGGTCGACCTGCGGGAGCGCCGGATACGCGGCAAGGCCGTCCTGCTGACCGGAGGAACGCCGTGAGCGCCGCCGAGTTCGCCGCCGCCCTGTGGACCCGCGCCCTCGGCACGGGCGTGGACCCCGACGAGTACCGGCGGGTCACCGAGGGCCTCGCCTCCGTCGCCGACTGGGGGCCGGCCTTCCTGCGCACCGGGCACGGCCACCTCCGGCACGCCGAGGACGCGGGATCGCCCCGCTCGGCGGGTGCACACCTGCTGATGGCGGCCCGGTGGTTCCACCTGGCCGCCCTGGGCCCGGGCGCGGAAACACCCCGGGCCGCCGCCGAGGCGGATCACGCCCTGGGCAGGGCGCTCGCCCTGCTGGAGCCCGACGCCCGGCGGGTGAGCGGCGAGGGGTTCACCGGCTGGCTGCGCGGCCCCCGTGACGCGCCGGGGACCGTGGTGGTCGTCCCCGGTCTGGACTCCGCCAAGGAGGAGTTCCTCGATCTGGTGTCCGCGCTGACGGCCAGGGGGCTGGCGGTGTTCGCGATGGACGGCCCCGGGCAGGGCGCGCTCGCGGCCGGCACAACCCTCGTACCGGACTACGAGCGGGTCGTGGGGCGGGTCGTCGACGCGCTCGGCGTCGCCCGCATCGGGCTCGTCGGCCTGAGTCTGGGCGGCTACTTCGCGGCCCGGACCGCGGCGCTCGAACCGCGCGTGGCGGCCGTCGCCACGGTCAGCGGCCCCTTCCGCCTCGACTGGGAGGAACTGCCCCCGCCGGTACGGGACGTCATGGCCCGACGCACCGGAGGAGCCGACGCCGCCCGGGCGTTCGCCCGCCGGGTGGACCTCACCGCCCTGGCGCCCCGCATCACGGCCCCGCTGCTGGTCGTGGACGGCGGCCAGGACGTGATCCCCGGCGTGACGAACGGTGCGCCGCTGGCCCGTCTGGCACCGCGCGGCAGCTATCTGTCCGTCCCGCACGGCGACCACCTCCTGGGCAATGCGCGCTCGCAGTGGCTCCCCCACCTCGGCGACCACTTCGCACGCACCCTGACCGGCGCGCCGGCGTGAACCGCTGCACCGAGGCGCGCGGGCCGTCAGTCGGCCACGAGGGTGAAGCGGGTCCGGTGGTGGCGGGGGCGCTCCACCTCGTCCAGCAGGGCGATCGCCAGGTCCTCCATCGAGATCCGTGACAGTCCGTCGGGCCCGGTCAGCACCTCGTCGTGACCGGTGCGGTAGCGGCCGGTGCGTTCCCCGGGCTCCAGGATCGCGGGCGGGCTGACGTAGGCCCAGTCGACGTCGGTGCCGGGGACGTCGGTGGCGGAGGAGGCCGTACCCGTGGCGTCGGTGGCGTCGGCGGCGGCCCGGAAGACCTCCAGCTGCCGCTGGCTGCCGAGCGCGACGTGCCGCCAGGCGGGCGGCACGTAGGCGGGGTCGTCCACCAGCAGCCGCCCGCCGGAGCCGGGCACGACGAGGCTTCCGGCGCCGCCGACCACCAGGAGCCGCACCCCGGTGCCCGTGAGCCCCGCGAGCAGCCCCCGGGCCGCCGCGGCGAGTTCGTCCTCCTGGCCCTGCGGCGGGCGGGTCGCGCCGATCACCACGTCCTGCCCGACGGCGAGGGCGCGCACCTCGGCGGCCCGGGAGGCGTCGCCGACCCGTGGGGTGACCCGGGCGGGCAGTTGGGCGAAGCGGGCGGAGTCGCGGACGACCGCGGTGACCTCGTGCCCCCGACCCAGGGCCTCGCTGACGATCCGGCTGCCGGCGTTCCCGGCGGCTCCGAAGACGGTGACGCGCATGACGGTCCCTCCCCTTCCGGGACCCCGCCCCGGATTGTTTGACGTGGAACTGTTCGACATGAAGCAGAGTACGGATCTGCTACCTTCACGTCAAACAGTTCGATGTAAAGCAATCCAGAGCGGTCGGGGAGCGGGGACAGCACATGGGCGACAACGTGGACCGGGTACTCGCACAGTGGCGGGCCGAGAAGCCCGGACTCGACGCGACCCCGATGGGGGTGATCGGCCGCGTCCAGCGCGCCGCCCGACTGCTCGAACGCGAACTGTCCGAGCAGTTCGCGACCCACGGCCTCCAGTTGGGCGAGTTCGACATCCTGGCGACCCTGCTGCGGTCCGGCCCTCCGTACCGCCTCACCGCAGGGGCGCTCAGCGAGGCGTCGATGATCTCCTCGGGGGCGATGACCAACCGTCTGAACCGGCTGGTCGCCAAGGAACTGGTGACCCGGGAGACCGACCCCGACAACCGGCGCAGCCTGCTGATCACCCTCACCCCCGAGGGCCACCGCACGGTGGAGGCCGCCCTCCTGGGGCACCTCGCCACCGAGTCGCGGCTCCTCACCCCGCTCGACGAGGACAAGCAGCAGCAACTGGCCGGCCTGTTGCGGGAGTTGCTGACCGGGCTCGGCGACGTACCGCGGCGTCCGGAGTAACACGCGCGCGGGCGGCGGTCCTAGGGGGTGCGCCGCGCCGGCAGCGGTAGTTCGCACCAGACCGTCTTGCCGGTGGCGGTGCGACCGGAGCCCCAGGCGCGGGCCAGCGCGCTGACGACCCGCAGTCCGCGCCCGGCCTCGGCCGTCGGTCCGGCGCTGAGCAGGGTGGGCAGGTGGTGGTCGTCGTCCGTCACCTCGCACAGCAGGGCGCCCCCGCCGCGCACCAGCCGCACCCCGACCCCACCGCCCCCGGCGTGCCGCACCGCGTTGGCGACGAGTTCCCCGACGAGCAGCCGGGCCGTGTCGGCGAGCGGCGCGAGGCCCCAGGCGCCGAGTTGGTCCACGACGAACGTCCGGGCCTCACCCACCCGGGCGGGATCGGCGGGTAGCCGGTGGTGGGCCACGTCCTCGGGGGCGATGCCGTTCAGTCGGGCCATCAGCAGCGCCACGTCGTCCTTGCGCCCGCCGCGGCGGGCCAGCGTCCGGATGATGGTGTCGCAGGCGCGGTCCATGGAGGCCGCCGGATGGGCCGCCGACTCGCACAGGGTGGCCAATCCCACGCCGATGTCCTCGCCGCGCATCTCGACCAGGCCGTCGGTGCACATCACCAGCCGGTCACCGGGTGACACCGGCACCCGCACCGTCTCGAACGGCACCCCGCCGACCCCGATGGGGGCACCCGTGGGCAGGTCGAGGAGTTCGCTGCGCCCGTCGGCGGCCCGGACCACCACGGGCGGGATGTGACCGGCGTTGGCGATCTCCAGATGGCCCCGGACCGGGTCGTACACGGCGTAGAGACAGGTCGCCAGGTAGTGCTCGCCGAGGCGCTGCGCCAGGTCGTCCAGATTGCGCAGCAGCTGGGCGGGCGGCAGGTCGAGCGCCGCCATGGTCTGCACGGACGTCCGCAACTGCCCCATCATCGCGGCGGAGTTCAGCCCGTGCCCCATCACGTCGCCGACGACCAGGGCGGTACGGGAACCGGGCAGCTTCACCGCGTCGAACCAGTCGCCGCCGATCCGGCCGAGCAGGGTGCCGGGGAGGTAACGGGTGGCGATGTCACAGCCCGGCATGCGGGGCGCGATGTGCGGCAGCATGCTGTCCTGGAGCGTCTCCGCCACGTTCTCCTGGTACGTGTACATCCGGGCGTTGTCGAGCACGAGCCCCGCGCGGGCGGCGAGTTCGGCGCCGGTGACCCGGTCCATGTCGTTGAAGACCGGGCGCTCGCGGTGGCGCAGCAGGATCATGAAGCCGAGCACCACGTTGCGGGCCTTCAGCGGGACGACCAGCATCGAACGGTGGTTGATCAGCGGGCGGATGTCCCGCTTCTCGAACTGCGCGGCGATGGCGTTGCCCATCTCCTCGCTGATCCGGGGGACGAGCACCGGATCCCCGGTGGTCATGCACTGGAAGAACGGGGTGTGCACGGGGAACGGCATCGACTCGCCGACGGGCACCACGTCGTCCCAGCGCCCGGGCTCGTCGGTGTGTTCCACGGCCACCCGGTGCCACATCGTGGTCGCGTCCGGCGGCCCCTCGGGGAACCCCTCGCCCGCGACGACCTGCTCCCGCAGATAGGTGCCCGCGACATCGGTGAACCGGGGCACGACGGCCCGGCTCACCTCGACGATGGTGCGCGACAGGTCGAGCGAGGAGCCGATCCGGCCGCTCACCTCGTTGAGGAACTCCAGGCGTTCACGGACGGCCGCGTACTCCAGGTCGACCCCGCCGTCGAGGTCGTCGACGCCGGACCCGTCCTGCGGCAGGGGCGCACCCGTGGCGGCGGCACGGGCCGCGCGCTCCCGGCGGGCGATCCGCTCGGCCCGCCGGGCCACTCCCCAGTCCGGGGTGACGGGAACCCGGTCGTGCTGACTGAACTCCATCACGGGGTAGCCGAGTTCGAGTACCTGGGCGGCGATCCGGGCGCTCTCCGCGACGCTCATGCTGGGCAGGATCTCGGGCAGTCGCCGGGCCAGGTCGTCGGCGCCGGTGAAGTCGGTGTGCCGGGCGAACCCGGGGACGACCCGCCGGGTCCCGTCCGCGCCCGACCCCGGGTCCTCCGCGGCGAGGACGAGCAGCCGCTCCGGGCCCGGGCCGACCAGCGGGTAGGCCCACCACAGCACGTCGATCCGCGTACCGGCCGGGGCGTCGCCGCCCTCGGCCGGGGGACGGCCGTTCGAGGAGCGGGGGCGCGGGACCCGGTCGTCGGCGGGCCCGGCCGCACCGTTGGAGAGGTGGGCGGGCGGCTCCGGCTCGACGGAGAGCCGGGCGCGGCCGGCGGTGGCGTAGGCGGTCCGGCCGAGCAGCGGGGCGACGAGGTCCGGACCGTGGTCCTCGCGCACCCCGGGCGACCCGTCGGGGTCATCCGGGTCACCGGGGTCGTCGGGGCCACCAGGGCGTTCGGGGTGGTCCGGGTCGCGCAGGGCGCCGGAGACCGGGAGCAGATCGGTGGCCCGACACCCGACGGCCGTCTCCCGCGCGTACCCGAAGAGGCGGCGGGCCCCGGTGCTCCAGTGGGTGACGAGGCCGCCGCCGTCCACGACGACGACGGCCAGCGGGACCCGTCCGGCGGCCGGGCGCGGGGAGCCGGGCCCCGCACCCCCGGGGCGTACCGGTCCCGTGCCGTGCTCCATGACCGAGGCTCCTTCCGGGCGGTGCCACAAGATCTGGTCGCTGCGACCACGGTACGTCCGGCCCGTGTCGCGGTGTGCGACAACGCAGGAACTCGCGCCGTCCCACGCCGTCTTCCACTACCGTGCGCCCCCCTGCTCCGGCGTCCCTGCGGACCCGGACCCCCGCGGTGCGCCCCGGAGCGCGCCGCGGGAGCGTCCGGGGGCGCCCCGCAGGGCACCCCCGGACCGGACGCTACTTCTCCATCTCCGCGGCGAGGCGGGCGAGGATCGCGTCGTAGATCTTGGCGAGGCCCTTGGGGGCGAAGGTCCGCTCGAAGAAGCCGCCGATGCCGGTGGCCCCCTGCCAGCGGCTGGTGACCACGACCCGGGCCCGGCCCTCGCCACCGGGGGTGACGACCCAGGTGGTGACCATCGAGGAGTTGCGGTCCTTCTCGACCAGCTCGCCCTCGTTGGGCTCGGTGACGTCCAGCAGACAGTCGCGCACCCGCTTGCTGGTGGCCTGGAGCCTCCAGTGGACGACGGTGCCCCGACCGTCACCGCCCTCACGGACCTCGTACTCGCTGAAGTGCTCCGGCAGCAGCTTCCCGCGCATACCGCTGTAGTCGGCCAGCGCGTCGAAGACGTCGTCGGGGTTCGCCGCGATGGTCCGCTCCGTGGTGGCCTCGACCTGCGCCATTGCACTCCTCCAAGGCTTGTTCTTCCAACGGTCCGCGGAAAGCCAACCACCCCGGTGGCCGGGCCCCCAAATCGGGGTCGACCTTCGCGCCGGACCGTGACGCGAAGGCGCCCTCCCGACTACCGACGGAAACGACCCGCCGACGCCCTCCCCACCCGAAGGGAACATGTGTTCTATTCTATGGACGAGTGCTACCGAGGGAGGCACCATGCGCTGGGAGAACCTGAGCGACGGGCCCGGGAACCGTCCGGACCGCTCCCCCGCCCTGTTCGACGCGGACGCGGTCGTCACCAGGACGTTCGACACCCCCGAGTTCCACGGGGTCACCTTCCACGAGGTGCGGGCCCGCTCGATCCTGAACCGGGTGCCCGGGGCCTCCCGGATGCCGTTCGAATGGACGGTGAACCCGTACCGCGGGTGCACCCACGCCTGCGTCTATTGCTTCGCGCGCCAGTCGCACGGCTACCTCGACCTGGACACCGGCATCGGCTTCGACACCCAGATCGTCGTCAAGGTCAACGCACCCGAGTTGCTGCGGCGTCAACTCGCCTCGCCCCGCTGGCAGGGCGAGCACGTCGCCATGGGCACCAACGTGGACTGTTACCAGCGGGCGGAGGGACGGTACGCACTCATGCCGGGCATCCTCACGGCCCTGCGCGACCGGGCCAACCCGTTCTCGATCCTCACCAAGGGCACCCTGATCCTGCGGGACCTGGACCTGCTCCAGCAGGCCGCCGAGGTCACCGAGGTCGGCGTCTCCGTCTCCGTGGGCTTCACCGATCCGGCGCTGTGGCGGAGCATCGAGCCGGGAACGCCCGCTCCCCGGCGCCGCCTCGACGTCGTCCGGGCGCTCGCCGAACGGGGCATCGGGTGCGGGGTGCTGATGGCTCCCGTGGTGCCGTTCCTCGGCGACCGTCACGAACAGCTGCGCGACACGGTCCGGGCGATCGCGGCGGCCGGGGCGAGCTCGGTGACCCCGCTGGTGCTGCACCTGCGGCCCGGCGCCCGGGAGTGGTTCATGTCCTGGCTCGCCCGCCACCACCCGCAACTGGTGCCGCGCTACGAACGGCTGTACGCGCACGGGGCGTACGCACCGAACTGGTACCAGCGCGGCATCACCCGCCAGGTGCACCGACTGGCCGAGGAGTACGGGATCGGCCCGGCGGGCCCGGGGCGGCCCGGCCGGACGCCGGACCACGACGCACCCCGCCCGTCGCCCCCGGCTCCCGGAGCCACCCAGTTGTCGCTGCTGTGACCCCGGGGGCGACGGGCGGGCCCGCCCGGGCCCGGACGCCCGGGCGGTCACCCCTTCGGGTCAACGGTCGGCAACACCCCGCCGGCCGGGGCCGATCCGGCGCCCGCGTCCGGAAGCATGCCCCGGGGGGCCGTGGGCCCACGGCCCCGCACCCTCAGCCCTTGAAGGCCCCATGAAGAAACGTGCAGCCGCGCTCTGCGGCATCGCCGTGGCGCTGACCGGGACGCTCACGGCCCTCCCCCACTCCGCGACCGCCACCCCCTCCACCACCACCGCCGCGGACGCCCCGACCGCCACCACCCTGCGGTGGAAGGCGTGCGGCACCGGGCGGTACCCGGAACTCCAGTGCGCCTCCCTCGACGTGCCGCTCGACCACGCCGACCCGGACGGCCGACGGATCACCCTCGCCCTGTCCCGGGTCCCGCACACCGCGAAGTCCTCCCAGGGCCCGCTCCTGGTGAACCCCGGCGGCCCCGGCGGCAGCGGTCTCTCCCTCGCCGGACACGTCGCCCGGGAACTGCCCGCGGAGGTGGCCGCCCAGTACGACGTCATCGGCTTCGACCCGCGCGGCGTCGGCAAGAGCGAGCCCGCCCTGGACTGCCTCCCCGGCCACTTCGACCCGGTACGGCCGCCCAGCGTGCCGGACACCCCCGCCGTCGAAGCGGCGAACACCGAACGGGCCAGGGCCTTCGCACAGGCGTGCGGCGCCAAGCACGGGGACGTGCTCCCGTACATCGACACCCTCAGCACGGTGCGGGACGTGGAGGCCGTCCGCGCCGCGCTGGGCGCCCCGCAGATCAGCTACCTCGGCTACTCGTACGGCACCTACCTGGGATCGGTGTACGCCACGCTGTACCCGCAGCGGGTGCGTCGGATGGCCCTGGACTCGGTGGTGGACCCGGACGAGGTCTGGTACGAGGCGAACCTCGGCCAGGACACCGCCTTCCAGGCCCGGCACCAGGCGTTCCTCGCCTGGATCGCCCGGCACGACGCCGCCTACGGGCTCGGCACCGACCCGGCCGGGATCGAGGAGGCGTGGTACGCGATGCGCACCGCCGTGACCCGCGAACCGGCGGGCGGCACGGTGGGCGGCGCCGAACTGGAGGACACCTTCCTGCCCGGCGCCTACTTCGACGGCTACTGGCCGTACCTGGCCGAGGCGTTCGCCGCGTACGTCAAGCGGCGGGACCCGGACGTGCTCGTCGCGGCGTACGAGGCGTTCGGCACCGTCGACGCGGAGGGCGACAACGGCTACAGCGCCTACACCGCGGTGCAGTGCCGTGACGCCTGGTGGACCCGCGACTGGGACGACTGGCGGGCGGACAACCGTCGGACCCACGCCAAGGCACCGTTCTCCACCTGGAACAACGCCTGGTACAACGCACCGTGCGCCCACTGGCCGACCGCACCGCTGGTGCCGCCGAACATCGGCACCGACGACCTCCCGCCCGTACTGCTCCTCCAGGCGACTGACGACGGGGCCACTCCCGTGGCGGGCGCCCACGCACTGCGCCGCGCACTGGGCGGCTCCCGGCTGGTCGTGGAGGAGGGCGGCGGCAACCACGGGGTCACCCTGAGCGGGAACGCCTGCCTCGACCGCCATCTGTCCGACTACCTGGCCACCGGGCGGGTGCCGGACGGCCCGGGCAACGGGACCGCGGCGGACGCGGTGTGCGCGCGTCTGCCGGAGCCCGAGCCGCGGGCCCCGCGCGGCTCCGCCGCCGCCCGGGGCGCCGCCCTGCACGGACTGCTCGGGTTCCGGGGCTGACCGGGGGTGCCCGTCGGGCCGGGGAACGGGTGGGTGAGGATGGCGACATGACCAGCCATCTCACCCGCCTGCCCGCGCCCGACGGGGTCTTCCCCGCCACCGCCTACACCCATGTCGTCCTGGGAACCGGACGGTTCGTGGCGATCTCCGGCCAACTGGCCCTCGACGAAGAGGGACGACTGGTCGGCGAGGGCGACCCGGTCGCCCAGGCCCGCCAGGTCTTCGGCAACCTCGGCCGCTGCCTCGCCGCCGCGGGCGCCACCTTCGACGACGTCGTGAAGCTCACCTACTTCCTGGTGGACATCGCCCACCTGGACGCGGTCCGCACGGTGCGCGGCGAGTTCCTCGACCCGGCCCGGCTGCCCGCGAGTTCCGCCGTCCAGGTCGGCGCGCTGGTCGCCCCGCAGTTCCTGATGGAGATCGAGGCGTACGCCGTCGTGGCCGAGCCCGGCGCGCCGGCCACCGAGGGCTGACGACCCCGGCACGGGTCAGCGGGTCAGGTCCAGGGCCCGTTGCGCCGACCCCGTCAACGCCGGGTGCGCACGGGCCGCCCGCAGCACCGGGCGGGCCCGCGGGTCAGCCAACTCGCCCAGCCCCTCCACACAGGCGAGGGCCACCGCACGGTACGGGTCGCCCGGGGTCAACCGGCGCTCCAGCGCGGTGATCAGCGCGGGCACCGACTCCGGGGCGCGCAGGGCGACCAGCAGGCGCACGGGGTGCAGTGCGTACGCCACGCGCAGCTCGTTGGTGGCGAGCGCCGCCGCCGCCCGGGCCGTGCGCGGGTCGGCAAGCCGGGCCAACGCGGTGGCGGCGCTCGCGCACCGCGCGGGATCACGGTGGTTGAGCAGCAGCACCAGCGTCTCGAAGGCGCGTCGGTCGCCGGCGCCGCCGAGCCGGAAGGCTGCCAGCTCACGGGCCCACAGCGGCTGGCCCGGTGCGGTCAGCACCGCGGCCAGCACCTCGGGGTCACCAGTTGCGGTGAGCGGCCCGAACGGGTCCGCCCCACCGGACTCCTTGCGGAGACGTTCCGTGAGCGCTCGCAACTCTTCGTCCATGCCGACGAGCCTATCGACGCCTCGGGTCACCGGACAGTCGCCGTCCGTGACCGAGAAGCCGCACCTCCCGAGGGCTGGCGCGCTCGTTACTCGCGAGTTAAGCTCATTCGAGCGGGATGAACTCCCGTGTACGGCTTCCGGTGGCCTGGTGACGCAGCCGGCGGGAGTGCGGTCGGTTCGGCGACCGGTGGGGCAGTGACGGCACGTCATCCCCCCCTGGACGTCTCCTCACGGCGCGGCTCGGGACAGGGCGCGCCGCTCTCCTCCCGGGGCCCGCCCCTCGTGGCCCGGGACGCACGTCACCCCTTCCCTCCCTGGAGTCCCCTCGATGGCAACTCCCGCGTCCCCCCTGTCCCCTGCTCCCCTCCCGACCCCTTCTCCCGACGCCGCCCGTCCCCGTCCCCTGCGCAAGGTGGCCGTCATCGGCCTCGGCACCATGGGCACCGGAATCGCCGAGGTGCTGGCGCGCGCCGGGCGCGAGGTCGTCGGCGTGGACCTCACCGACGAGCTCGCGGCCCGGGCCGTCAGCACCGTGGCGGCGTCCACCGCCCGCGCGGTGCGCCGCGGGCGGCTCAGCGAACCCGAACGCTCCGACGCCCTCGCCCGGTTCCGGGCCACCACCGATCTGCGGGCCGCCGCCGATGCGGACCTCGTCATCGAGGTCACCCCGGAGTCCTACGAGACCAAACAGCAGGTGATCCGGGCGGTCGACGCGGTCGTGGCCCCCGGTGCCGTCCTCGCGACGGGCACCAACGCGCTGTCGGTGACGCGGCTCGCCGCCGAGTCCGCGCGCCCCGAACGCCTCCTCGGACTGCACTTCTTCAACCCGGCGCCCGCGATGCGACTGGTCGAGGTGGTCTCCTCGGTGCTCACCGCGCCCGCCGCCGTGGCCGCCGTCACGGACCTCGTGGTGGAACTCGGCAAGGAGCCCGTGGCGGTGGGCGACCGGCCCGGGTTCGTCGCCGACGGGCTGCTGTTCGGCTACCTCAACCGGGCGGCCGCCATGTACGAGTCGAAGTACGCGAGCCGCGAGGACATCGACGCGGCGATGCGGCTCGGCTGCGGACTGCCCATGGGGCCGCTCGCCCTGCTCGACCTGATCGGCGTCGACACCGCCCGCACCGTCCTGGAGGCGCTGTACGCGGCCTCCGGCGACCGGCTGTACGCGCCCGCCCCGGTCCTCGGGCAGCTCGGGGCGGCGGGTCTGACGGGGCGCAAGGCGGGCCGCGGCTTCTACACGTACGAGGAGCGCGGTGGCGCAGCGGTGGTACCCGACGCCCTCGCTCCCGGGCTGCCGGGTCCGCGTGCCGCCGCCGGGCGGCCGGTGCGGTCCGTGGGCGTGGCCGGGTCGGGGACCATGGCCTCCGGGATCGCCGAGGTCTTCGCCGGGGCCGGGTACGAGGTGGTGCTCGCCGCCCGCAGCCGGTCGAAGGCGGAGACCGCCCGGACCCGGATCGGCGCCTCCCTGGACCGCTCGGTCGCGCGGGGCCGGACCTCCGCCGAGGCGGCCGCCCTGGTGCTGGACCGGATCACGCCCGCCGGCGGGTACGAGGCGTTCGCCCCGGTGGACCTGGTGGTCGAGGCCGTCGCCGAGGACCTGGGGGTCAAACAGCGGCTGTTCGACGTGCTGGACGGGGTGTGCCGGCCGGGTGCGGTGCTCGCCACCACCACCTCGTCGCTGCCCGTCATCGCCTGCGCCCGGGCCACCGACCGGCCCGAGGACGTCATCGGGATGCACTTCTTCAACCCGGCGCCGGCGATGAAGCTGGTCGAGGTCGTGCGGACGGTGCTGACCGCGGACGACGTGCACGCGACCGTCCGGGAGGTCTGCGCCGGCATCCGCAAGCACTCCGTGGACTGCGGTGACCGCGCCGGGTTCATCGTGAACGCGCTGCTGTTCCCGTACCTCAACGACGCGGTGAAGATGGTGCAGGAGCACTATGCGACCCCCGACGACGTCGACGCCGCGATGAAGCTGGGCGGGGGTTATCCGATGGGGCCGTTCGAGTTGCTGGACGTGGTCGGGCTCGACGTCTCGCTGGCCATCGAGAAGGTGCTGCACGCCGAGTTCCGGGACCCGGGCCTCGCCCCGGCGCCGTTGCTGGAACACCTGGTGGCCGCGGGCTGCCTGGGGCGCAAGTCGGGGCGCGGCTTCCGCGAGCACGCCCGTCGCTGAGCCGTCGGGCGGTGGCCCGACCGCCCACGGGACCGGGCCGGTTCGGGCGGGGCGGGCGCGGCGGGCCAGGTCGCGTCCGTCCCGTCCGCCGCCCCGTCCGCTGCCCGCGCCCGCGTTGTGCGGGCAGCGGGGACGTGCGCAACCGTGCGCGGGGATGGAGTACGTTCGTGGCATGTCCCAGTCCGCGGATTCCGCCCGCCGTGCACCCCGCTCGTCCACGTCCGAAGCACCCGAGAGCGCGGCCGGGAGCCGTGCCGCCGCGCAGCGGCTCAAGATGCGCCGGGAGCTGGCGGCGGCAGCCATGGAGCTGTTCGCGACCAAGGGGTACGAGGCCACGACGGTCGACGAGATCGCGGCGGCGGCGGGGGTCGCGCGACGGACCTTCTTCCGGCACTTCCGGTCCAAGGAAGAGGCGATCTTCCCCGATCACGACGACACCCTGATCCGGGCCGAGGCCGTGCTCAACGCGGCCCCGCCGCACGAGCATCCGCTCGACACGGTGTGCCGCGGGATCAAGGAGGTCATGAAGATGTACGCCGCCTCGCCCGCGGTGTCCGTGGAGCGCTACCGGCTCACCCGGGAGGTGCCCACCCTGCGGGAGCGGGAGATCGCCTCCGTGGCCCGCTACGAGCGGCTGTTCACGCGTTATCTGCTGGCCCACTTCGACGAGCAGGCGCACCACCACGGCAATGACGATCCGCTGCTCGCGGAGGTGGCCGCGTCCGCGGTGGTGACCGCGCACAACCACGTGCTGCGGCGGTGGCTGCGGGCCGGCGGCGAGGGGGACGTCGAGGGACAGTTGGACCACGCCTTCGCCATCGTCCGCCGGACGTTCGGCACCGGGATCGGCTCGGGCCGCAGCACGGCGGTGTCGACCGCCGAGGGCACCGAGGGTCAGGTACTGGTGGCCGTCGCCCGTACCGATGCGCCGTTGGACGAGGTCATGCGGACCATCGAGCACGCGCTGCGCCATCCCGCGGGCGACTGAGCACGCGCCCCTCCGGCAGGCCCCGCACGGCCCTGGTGACACCCCGACGAGGGGTGCCACCAGGGCCGTGTGCGTTTCCCGTGCCCGTGGGCACCCGGGCGGCCGAGTGATCGCGCGGCTGAGTGGGGCGAACGATCGATCATCGCTCATCTGAGGGAAGCAATAGCCAGATGAGACCAATTCTTGGCACGCAGTGTCTTGCGATGCGGCACGGGGTGCCAATACCGTGAAGTGGTCCGGGCGGTCGACGACACGGGATTCCCCGTACGTGGACTGTCCCCGCGAGCACCCGCCCGTGCGCCCGGACGCCTGCGTCACAGGCAGCACCTTCGGCGCCACCCGCGCCTCACGCACCTCCGCCGGACCGACGGCAGCCCACGCACCTCATCCGCCCCGTCCCGGGGCCCCCGAGCGTTCCCCGCATCCCCTCTCGTGTTCTCCCGCCCCGTCGGGAACACCGCTTCGCCGGAGGCAACACCGTGAAGGAAATCCTGGACGCGATCCAGTCGCCGGACAGCACGGCCGCCGACTTCGCCGCCCTGCGCATCCCGGACTCGTACCGCGCGGTCACCGTGCACAAGGACGAGACCGAGATGTTCGCGGGCCTCAGCACCCGGCAGAAGGACCCGCGCGACTCGCTCCACCTGGACGAGGTGCCGGTGCCCGAACTGGGCCCCGGCGAGGCCCTGGTGGCCGTGATGGCCTCCTCGGTGAACTACAACACCGTGTGGACGTCGATCTTCGAACCGCTGTCCACCTTCGGCTTCCTGGAGCGGTACGGCAGGCTGTCCGAGCTGACCCGGCGCCATGACCTGCCGTACCACGTCATCGGCTCGGACCTCGCGGGCGTGGTGCTGCGCACCGGACCCGGGGTCAACGCCTGGCGCCCCGGGGACGAGGTCGTCGCGCACTGCCTCTCGGTGGAACTGGAGAGCTCCGACGGGCACAACGACACCATGCTCGACCCCGAACAGCGCATCTGGGGCTTCGAGACGAACTTCGGGGGGCTCGCCGAGATCGCTTTGGTCAAGTCCAACCAGCTGATGCCCAAGCCCGACCACCTCAGCTGGGAGGAGGCGGCCGCCCCCGGCCTGGTCAACTCCACCGCCTACCGGCAGTTGGTCTCGCGCAACGGGGCGGGCATGAAACAGGGCGACAACGTCCTCGTCTGGGGCGCCAGCGGCGGGCTCGGCTCCTACGCGACCCAGTTCGCGCTGGCCGGCGGCGCCACCCCGATCTGTGTCGTCAGCAGCCCGGCGAAGGCGGAGATCTGCCGCGCCATGGGCGCCGAGGCGATCATCGACCGGGACGCCGAGGACTACCGCTTCTGGCGCGACGAGCACGAGCAGGACCCGCGCGAGTGGAAGCGCTTCGGCCAACGCATCCGCGAGCTCACCGGGGGCGAGGACGTCGACATCGTCTTCGAACACCCCGGTCGGGAGACCTTCGGCGCCTCCGTCTACGTCACCCGCAAGGGCGGCACCGTCGTGACCTGCGCATCGACCTCCGGCTACCAGCACACCTACGACAACCGCTACCTGTGGATGTCGCTGAAGCGGATCATCGGCTCGCACTTCGCCAACTACCGCGAGGCGTGGGAGGCCAACCGGCTCGTCGCCAAGGCGAAGATCCACCCCACGCTGTCCCGGGTGTACGCACTGGAGGACACCGGGCAGGCCGCGTACGACGTGCACCGCAACCTCCACCAGGGCAAGGTCGGCGTGCTGTGCCTGGCGCCCGAGGAGGGGCTCGGCGTGCGCGACGGGGAGACCCGCGCCCGGCACCTCGACGCCATCAACCGCTTCCGGAACGTCTGAGCGCGGGAAGGGAGCGCACGCATGACCGAGCGATCCAAGGACCGGCCGTGGCTGATGCGGACGTACGCGGGCCACTCCACGGCCGAGGCGTCCAACGAGCTGTACCGGCAGGGCCTCGCCAAGGGCCAGACCGGCCTGTCGGTGGCGTTCGACCTGCCGACGCAGACCGGCTACGACCCGGATCACGTGCTCGCCCGCGGCGAGGTCGGGCGGGTGGGCGTGCCGGTGTCCCACCTCGGGGACCTGCGGCGGCTGTTCCGGGACATCCCGCTGGAGCGGATGAACACCTCGATGACGATCAACGCCACCGCCATGTGGCTGTTGGCGCTCTACCAGGTGGTCGCCGAGGAACAGGGCGCCGACCTCACCGCGCTCCAGGGCACCACGCAGAACGACATCGTCAAGGAGTACCTGTCGCGCGGGACGCACGTCTTCCCGCCCGGCCCCTCGCTCCGGCTGACCACCGACATGATCGCGTACACCGTCCGGCACCTCCCCCGGTGGAACCCCATCAACATCTGCTCGTACCACCTCCAGGAGGCCGGTGCGACGCCCGTCCAGGAGATCGCGTACGCCATGAGCACCGCGATCGCCGTGCTGGACGCGGTGCGCGCCGGCGGACAGGTGCCCGAGGAGGAGTTCGGCGACGTCGTCGCCCGGATCTCGTTCTTCGTGAACGCCGGGGTCCGCTTCGTCGAGGAGATGTGCAAGATGCGCGCCTTCGGCCGGATCTGGGACCGGGTGGCCCGGGACCGCTACGGCGTCACGGACCCCAAGAAGCGGCGGTTCCGCTACGGCGTGCAGGTCAACTCGCTCGGTCTGACGGAGGCGCAGCCCGAGAACAACGTGCAGCGGATCGTGCTGGAGATGCTGGCCGTGACGCTGTCGAAGGACGCCCGGGCCCGGGCGGTGCAGTTGCCCGCCTGGAACGAGGCCCTGGGACTGCCCCGGCCCTGGGACCAGCAGTGGAGCCTGCGCATCCAACAGGTGCTGGCCCACGAGTCGGACCTGCTGGAGTACGAGGACCTGTTCGCCGGTTCGCACGTGGTCGAGGAGAAGGTGATCGCCCTGACCGCCGAGGCGCTGGCGGAGATGGACCGGATCGAGGAGATGGGCGGGGCGATGGCCGCCGTCGAGTCGGGCTATCTGAAGGGGCGCCTGGTGGCCTCGCACGCCGAGCGGCGGGCCCGGATCGAAGCGGGCACCGAGAAGGTCGTCGGGGTCAACGTCTTCGCGACGAGCGAGCCGAACCCGCTGACGGCCGATCTGGACACGGCCGTCCAGTCGGTCGACCCGGCGGTGGAGGCCCGGGTGGTGGCCGCGCTGGGCGCCTGGCGGGACACCCGCTACCAGCCGCCCTTCAACCATCCGAGGCCCTGCAAGGCGCTGGAACGGCTCAAGACGGCCGCGGCCGGCACGGACAACCTCATGGAGACCACCTTGGAGTGCGCCCGCGCCGGGGTGACCACCGGGGAGTGGGCCGGGGCGCTGCGGGAGGTGTTCGGGGAGTTCCGGGCGCCCACCGGCGTGTCGTCGGCCCCCGTCGCGGTGACCGCCGAGGCGGGCACCGCGCTGGCGCTGGTGCGCACCCGGGTGGCCCGGACCGCCGCCGACCTGGGGGCGGGCAAGCTGCGGCTGCTGGTCGGCAAGCCGGGCCTGGACGGGCACTCCAACGGCGCCGAGCAGATCGCCGTGCGCGCCCGGGACGCCGGTTTCGAGGTGGTCTACCAGGGCATCCGCCTCACGCCGGAACAGATCGTGGCCGCGGCGCTCGCCGAGGACGTGCACTGCGTGGGCCTGTCGATCCTGTCCGGGTCGCACACCGCACTGGTCCCCGACGTCCTGGAACGGATGCGGGCGGCCGGGGCCGCTGAGGTGCCGGTGATCGTCGGCGGGATCATCCCGAACGGCGACGCCGAGCAGCTGCGGCGGGCCGGCGTCGCCGCCGTGTTCACCCCGAAGGACTTCGCCATCACCGAGATCATCGGCCGTATCGTCGACGAGATCCGCTCAGCGAACGAGCTAGCACCCCTGGAGGTCCCCGCATGACCGCCCCCGTCAACCGACTGCGTCCGCGCCGCTCCTGCCTGGCGGTGCCGGGTTCCAATCCGCGGTTCCTGGAGAAGGCCCAGCAGCTCCCCGCCGACCAGGTGTTCCTGGACCTGGAGGACGCCTGCGCACCGCTCGCCAAGCCGGCCGCCCGGCACACGATCGTCACGTTCCTCAACGAGGGCGACTGGAGCGGCAAGACCCGGGTGGTGCGGGTCAACGACTGGACGACCGAGTGGACCTACCGCGACGTGGTGACGGTGGTCGAGGGCGCCGGCCAGAACCTCGACTGCATCATGCTGCCGAAGGTGCAGGACGCCCAGCAGATCGTGGCGCTGGACCTGCTGCTGACGCAGATCGAGAAGACCATGGGCTTCGAGGTCGGACGGATCGGCATCGAGGCACAGATCGAGAACGCCCGGGGCCTGCTGAACGTCGACGCCATCGCCGCGGCCTCGCCCCGACTGGAGACGATCGTCTTCGGCCCCGCGGACTTCATGGCCTCCATCAACATGCGGACGCTGGTCGTCGGCGAGCAGCCGCCCGGGTACCCGGCGGACGCCTACCACTACATCCTGATGCGCATCCTGATGGCCGCCCGGGCGCACGACCTCCAGGCGATCGACGGCCCCTACCTCCAGATCCGCAACGTGGACGGCTTCCGGGAGGTCGCGGGCCGGGCCGCGGCGCTCGGCTTCGACGGCAAGTGGGTGCTGCACCCCGGGCAGGTGGAGGCGGCGAACGAGGTGTTCTCGCCCGCGCAGGAGGACTACGACCACGCCGAGCTGATCCTCGACGCCTACGCCCACCACACCTCGGAGGCGGGCGGGATGAAGGGGTCGGCGATGCTCGGCGACGAGATGATCGACGAGGCGTCCCGCAAGATGGCCCTGGTGATCGCCGGCAAGGGCCGGGCCGCCGGACTGTCCCGCACCTCCGCCTTCGAAGCACCCCGGGGGTGAGCGCGATGCAGTTCGGCCGCACCTACGAGGAGTTCGAGGTCGGCGCCGTGTACAAGCACTGGCCCGGCAAGACGGTCACCGAGTACGACGACCACCTGTTCTGCCTGCTCACCATGAACCACCACCCGCTGCACCTGGACGCCCACTACGCCGAGCGGGCGACCGACTTCGGTCGGAACGTGGTCGTGGGCAACTACGTCTACTCCCTGCTGCTGGGCATGTCGGTGCCGGACGTGTCGGGCAAGGCGATCGCGAACCTGGAGGTCGAGTCGCTGCGCCACGTCGCGCCGACGTTCCACGGGGACACGATCTACGGGGAGACGACCGTCCTCGGCAAGACCCCGTCACGGTCGAAGGCCGACCGGGGCGTGGTCCAGGTGGAGACCCGGGGGCACAAGCAGGACGGCACGCTGGTGTGCGTGTTCCGCCGCAAGGTCATGGTGCCCACGCGGGCCCACGTCGCGGAGCGCGGCGGTGAACAGCCGGGCCGCCCCGTGCCGCTCGACCCGACCCAGAAGCCGCAGGAGAAGTGACGCCATGAGCCGACTCGCCCAGACCCACGGCCTCACCGAGGTCCAGCAGGAGATCCTGGCGACCGTCCGGGAGTTCGTCGACAAGGAGATCATCCCGGTCGCGACGGAACTGGAACACCGCGACGCCTATCCGCAGGAGATCGTCGACGGCCTGCGGGAACTGGGCCTGTTCGGGCTGATGGTCCCCGAGGAGTACGGGGGCCTGGGCGAGTCACTGCTCACGTACGCGTTGTGCGTGGAGGAGATCGCCCGCGGCTGGATGTCCGTCTCGGGGATCGTCAACACCCACTTCATCGTGGCGTACATGATCAAGCAGCACGGCACGCCGGAACAGCGGGAGCACTTCCTCCCCCGGATGGCGACCGGCGAGGTGCGCGGGGCCTTCTCCATGTCGGAGCCGGGGCTCGGCTCGGACGTCTCGGCGATCACCTCCCGGGCGGTGCGGGACGGCGCGGAGTACGTCCTGGACGGGCAGAAGATGTGGCTCACCAACGGGGGCACCTCGCACCTGGTGGCCGTGCTGGTGCGCAGTGACGAGGGACACCCGGAGGGGACCGCTCCGCACCGTTCGATGACGACCTTCCTCATCGAGAAGGAACCGGGGTTCGGGGAGGTCAGGCCGGGCCTCACCATCCCCGGGAAGATCGAGAAGATGGGGTACAAGGGCGTCGACACCACCGAGCTGATCATGGATGGCCTGCGCATTCCGGCCAATCGCGTCCTGGGGGGTGACACCGGCCGCGGCTTCTACCAGATGATGGACGGCGTCGAGGTCGGGCGGGTGAACGTCGCCGCGCGTGGCTGCGGGGTCGCACACCGTGCTTTCGAGTTGGGCGTTTCTTACGCACAGCAACGGCACGCATTCGGAAAGCCGATCGCCGAGCACCAGGCCATCCAGTTCAAGCTGGCCGAGATGGCTACCAAGGTCGAGGCCGCCCATGCGATGATGGTGAACGCAGCACGCAAAAAGGACTCCGGGGAACGAAACGACCTTGAGGCAGGGATGGCGAAGTACCTCGCCTCCGAGTACTGCAAAGAGGTCGTGGAGGACGCCTTCCGGATCCACGGCGGCTACGGCTTCTCCAAGGAGTACGAGATCGAGCGCCTCTACCGTGAGGCCCCGATGCTGCTGATCGGCGAAGGAACCGCGGAAATCCAGAAGATGATCATCGGGCGCAGGTTGCTTGAGGAGTATCGACTTCACGGGTGAGCATCGGGTCGGTTGCCCCGATAAGGGTGGTTTCTTCGAGAAGAACGTCACATCCTGTCCACCTTGTTCGGGCTCCGACTCAGCTTCCTGGCTTGCCCAGTTGCGGCCCGCAACCGATACGATCGCGGTACAGCCGCCGTCCCCCGTACAGCGCGGCAATCATCCGCTACGAAGGTCATCCATGCCCGACAGCCAAATCTCTGCACCTCGCGGCCGGGTCCGCCTCGCTCGCGGAGCGTCGCCGTGGCTCCTGCCGACCGTCGCCACCGCTGCCCTCAGCCTGGCCCGGTCGCGTCGCTCCTCGAAGGCGGCCGTCGTCGCCGTACCGGCCACCGCGCTCGCGGCCGGCATGCTCTGGTTCTTCCGTGACCCCGAGCGCGAGATCGCCCAGGGCCGGGTCATCTCCCCCGCCGACGGAGTGGTGCAGAGCATCATGCCGTGGAAGGACGGACGGACCCGGGTCGCGATCTTCATGAGCCCGCTCAACGTCCACGTCAACCGTGCCCCCCTCTCCGGCACGGTGACGTCGGTCGAGCACATCCCGGGCGGGTTCGTTCCGGCGTTCAACAAGGAGAGCGAGAACAACGAGCGCGTCGTCTGGCACTTCGACACCGAGCTGGGCGACATCGAGATGGTGCAGATCGCCGGAGCGGTCGCGCGCCGCATCGTGCCTTACGTGCCGCAGGGCACCAAGGTCGAGCAGGGTGACCGGATCGGACTGATCCGCTTCGGCTCGCGCGTCGACATCTACCTGCCCGAGGGCGTGGACGTGGATGTCGAGGTCGGACAGAAGACAACCGCGGGGGTGACTCGCATTGACCGTGATTGATCCCGAGACCTCGCCTCCGGCCCAACCCGGCTGGGTGCCGGAGGCCGAGGCGTCCGAGGGACCCGACGGCGCGGAGGACGATGCGGAGGACATGCCGCTGTCCCTGCGGCTGTCGATAGCGGACACCCTCACGCTCGGTAACGCCACCTGCGGCTTCATGGCGGTGTACTTCACCACCACAGGCATCCTGATCCCGCACCTCACCGGCAGCGACGAGTCGGGCATGGCCCGGCACTCCGCCGCCACCGCGGTGATCCTGATGCTGTGCGCGGCGGTCTTCGACCTCTTCGACGGTCTCGTCGCCCGCAAGCTGCGGTCGTCGCCGATGGGGGCGGAGCTGGACAACCTCTCCGACCTGATCAGCTTCGGCCTCGCCCCCGCGTACTTCGTGCTCGTCTACGGCATGGTCGCCGACGACGCGTACCAGAAGGTCGCCGCGGTCGGGGCGATCGTGGTGTTGCTGGCGGTGGTGCTGAGACTCGCCCGGTTCTCGTGCGTGACCGTGCGGGAGGGCGTGTTCCAGGGCATGCCCAGCCCCTTCGGGGCGCTGACCGTGGTGTCGATCGTGCTGCTCGGCCTGCCCTTCTTCGCGACGCTGCTCGCGATCGTGGGCACCGCGTGGCTGATGGTGAGCCGGGTCGAGTACCCGAAGCCGCGGGGATGGACCGCGGTGGCGATGCTGTCCTGGATCGTGCTGAGCATGGGGTTGCTGGCGGCCTGGGCGTTCGACGCGCCGGAGGGCCTGCTGCTGCTCCAGACCGGTTGCGCGCTCCAGCTCGTGATGGGCGCGGTGATCCCGCTCTTCGCGACCGCCCGGCGGGTGAACAACTTCCGTGACAATCGGCGTGAGGCTCGTGCGCACATGCCGTAGCGGCGGCCAGTAGGTAACGGGTGTGGCCCCCCGGTCCTTGTGACCGGGGGGCCACACCCGTTTCCCGGTGCGGGTCGCGACCGGTCACCCGCGCCGTTCCCCGCGGGACGGTGGGGGTTGCTCGCGCAGTTCCCCGCGCCCCTAGCGGGGCCCCACGGCCGGACCCTCCCCGCGGGACGGTGGGGGTTGCCCGCGCCGTTCCCCGCGCCCCTGACGGGCCCCACGGCCGGGCCCCTCCCCGCGGGACGGTGGGGGTTGCTCGCGCCGTTCCCCGCGCCCCTGACGGGGCCCGCGGCCGGACCTTTCCTGCGGGTGCGGGGTGCCCGCGACCCTGGCGGGGCTTCCCTGCGGGGTGGCGGGGGGCATGGCGGGCCTGGTGAGGGGCGCGGGGAACTGCGCAACACGCCAGCGCACGCCGGCCGAGCAGCGCACCCGCACGGGAACGCACCCCGAAGGGGCGCGGGGAACCGGCGGCCGAGCAGCGCACCGGGAGCGGAACGTCCCCGAAGGGGGCGCGGGGAACTGCGCGGCGCGGCTCACCCGGGACGGGGACGATTCCCACCATAGTGGGGCACGATGAGCGTAGAGACACAGGCCACCGCCCCACAGGACGACGAAAGCACCGCACCCGACGCCGTAGTGGTCGGAGTGGGAGTCCTCGTCGTCCTCGGCGTAGTCGGCTGGGCCGCGATCGGCAAGCACTCCTTCGACACCGTTTCGAGCACCGCACTGGACTGGGTCCTCGCCAACTTCGCCTGGCTGTTCGTGATCGCCGCGGACACCTTCCTCGTGCTGTGCGTGGTGCTCGCCCTCTCCCGGTTCGGGCGCGTCAAACTGGGGGCGGACGACAGCGAACCCGAGTTCACCAGCCTGGCGTGGATCGCGATGATGTTCAGCGCGGGCATGGGCATCGGGCTGATGTTCTACGGCGTGGGGGAACCGCTCACCCACTACCTGAACCCGCCGCCGGCCAGCGGCGTGGAACCGCGGACGGGGGCCGCCGCCCGGGTCGCGCTGGAGTACTCGTTCTTCCACTGGACGCTGACGCCCTGGGCGATCTACGGGATCGCCGGCCTCGCCCTCGCCTACGCGGGCTTCCGCAAGGGCCGCGGCAACCGGCTCAGTTCGGTGTTCGTGCCGTTGCTCGGGCAGCGCCGCGCGGACGGCTGGCCGGGGCGGGTGATCGACCTGCTCGCGGTGTTCGCGACGGTGTTCGGCACGGCGACGAGCCTCGGGGTCGGCACGCTCCAGGTCGCGACGGGCCTCGGGCTGACCGCGGGGATCAAGGACTCGACGACCCTGCAACTGTTGATCGTGGTGGTGCTGTCGGCGGCGTTCGTGATCTCGGCGTTCTCGGGGCTCCACAAGGGAGTGAAGTGGCTGAGCACTCTCAACATCGTGCTCGCCGCCTGTCTGATGGTCTTCGTCTTCCTGTTCGGGCCGACGGTCTACATCCTGGACGCCATCCCCGCGAGCCTCGGCGGTTACCTGCACGAACTGCTGCCCATGGCGACCCGCACCGGTGCCTTCACGGACAGCGAGTGGCTGGGTGCCTGGACCATCTTCTACTGGGCGTGGTGGCTGTCCTGGGCGCCCTTCGTGGGGACGTTCATCGCACGGATCTCGCACGGCCGAACGATCCGTGAGTTCCTGGTGGGGGTGCTGCTGGTGCCCAGCGGGGCCACCGTCATCTGGTTCTGCGTCATGGGCGGGACGGGCATCCGGCTGGACGAGACCGGCCGGGTCGACATGGCGGCGAAGGTCGAGGAGGGCGCGGAGGCGTCGCTGTTCGCGATGCTCGAAGCGCTGCCGCTCGGTTCGATCACCGCCTGGGTGGCGATGCTGCTGGTCATGACGTACTTCGTCACCAGCGCGGATTCCGCCTCGCTGGTGATGGGGTCGCTGACCAGCCGCGGGACGCTGCACCCGCGGACCTGGCTGGTCGTGACCTGGGGGGTGCTGATGGCCGCGGTGGCGGCGGTGCTGCTCGTCGCCGGCGGACTCCAATCGCTCCAGACCGCGACCATCCTGGTGGCGGTGCCGTTCGTGGTGGTGATGCTGGTGCTGTGCTGGGCCCTGGTGACGGAGCTGCGGACGGACCCGGGGGCCGGGTTCCCCCGGCAGCAGCGGTTGCACGGCTTGCGGGACGCGGTGCGGGCGATGGTCGGGGAGGCGATCTCCGAGGCGGGGCCCGAACGGCACCGGCGGTTGCGGCGGCTGGCCCGCCGGGACCCGGGGCCCGACGAGCCCGGTCCGGACGCCTGAGGCCCGCGGGACGCTCCGTCAGAACAGGGCGGCCGTGCCCGTACCCCGTTCGAAGTCGAGCAGGCGCTGCTTGCGGGGCAGACCGCCGCCGTAGCCGGTGAGGTTGCCGTTCGCCCCGATGACCCGGTGGCAGGGGACGATCACGCTGATCGGGTTCTTGCCGTTGGCGAGGCCCACGGCGCGCGACGCCGAGGGATTGCCGAGCGCCTCGGCCAACTCCCCGTAGGTGCGGGTCTCGCCGTACGGGATCGTGAGGAGCGCGTCCCAGACGGACCGCTGGAAGGGCGTGCCGTCCAGGCGCAGGGGCAGGTCGAACTCGGTCAGGTCGGCCGCGAAGTACGCGTCGAGCTGGCGGGTCGCCTCGGCGAAGGGTCCGGGATCGCGGTCGCCGAAGAACTCCTCGGGCGGGCGGTGCCGCTGGTCGGTCATGTACACCCCGCTGAGGACGCCTGCGGTGGCGACCAGGGTCAGCGTGCCGTACGGGCTGTCGATGTGGGTGTGGTGCTTGGTGGCGCTCATGGCCGGTGCTCCTGGTCGTGGCGGGTACGGCGGTACGGGAGGGCCGTCACCCGGGGAGGACGTTGATCGGGTGGTCGTCGGTCGCCCACAGGTACTGCACCGCGTACGCGCGCCAGGGGCGCCAGGCGGCGGCGCGGGAGGTGAGGGCGGCGGGGGTGGACGGCAGACCGAGCCCTGCGGCGGCCCGGCGCACCCCCAGGTCGGTGGCGAGGAAGGCGTCGGGGTCGCCCAGTGCGCGCATGGCGATGACCTCGACGGTCCACGGCCCGAAGCCGGGCAGTGCGCCGAGCTGGGTGCGGGCCTTCGCCCAGTCGGACTCGGCGCCCAGGCGCAGCGCACCCTCGGCCAGCCGTGCGACGAGCGTCGTCAGGGTCGCCCGTCGGCTGCGCGGCAGGGCCAGCGTCTCGGGGTCCAGGGCGGCCAGCGCCTCGGGGGTGGGGAAGAGGTGGGTGAGTCCGCCGGCGGGGTCCTCGATCGGCTCGCCGTGCGCGAGGACCAGCCGGGCCGCGTGGGTGCGGGCGGCGGCCGTCGAGACCTGCTGGCCGAGCACCGCCCGGACGGCGAACTCGGCCTCGTCCACGGTCCGCGGCACCCTACGGCCGGGGGCCCGGTCGATCAGGGGCGCGAGCAGCGGATCGGCGTGGAGTTGGGCGTCCACGGCGACCGGGTCGGCGTCGAGGTCCAGCAGTCGGCGGCAGCGGCTGATGGCGACGGTGAGGTCCCGCGGGTCGGTGAGGGTCAGTCGGCAGCCGATGTGGTCCGGGTTCGGGGTGAGGGCGACCGTGCCGTGCCCGTAGGGCAGCCGCAGGGTGCGGCGGTAGGCGCCCTCGTGCCACTCCTCCACCCCGGGCACCGCCGTCGCCGCCAGGTGGCCGAAGAGGTTGTCGGGGGTGAGGGGCGCCCGGAACGGCAACCGCAGGGACAGCGTGCCGGGCGCTCCGGTGACGGCCGGGCCGCGGCGTCCGGCCGCCTTGGCGCGCAGTTCGCTCGGCGCCAGCGCGAAGACCTCGCGCACGGTGTCGTTGAAGGTGCGGATGGAGGCGAAACCCGCGGCGAAGGCGATCTCGGCCATCGGCAGCGCGGTCGTCTCGATCAGCAGCCGGGCGGTCTGGGCCCGCTGCGCCCGGGCGAGGGCGAGGGGTCCGGCGCCCAGTTCGGCCAGGAGCTGGCGTTCGACCTGGCGGGTGCTGTAGCCGAGGTGCGCGGCGAGTCCGGGGACGCCCTCGCGGTCCACCAGGCCGTCGGCGATCAGTCGCATGGCCCGTGCGACGAGGTCCGCCCGCTGGTTCCACTCGGGTGATCCGGGGCTGGTGTCGGGACGGCACCGCTTGCACGCCCGGAAGCCCTCCTGTTGGCAGGCGGCCGCACTCGGGTAGAACACCATGTTCTCCGGCTTGGGCGGCACCACGGGGCAGCTCGGGCGGCAGTAGATCCGGGTGGTGAGCACGGCCGTGTAGAACCAACCGTCGAAACGGCCGTCCTTGGACTGGACCGCTCTCACGCACCGCTCGGTGTCGGCGTGCATCGCGCTGTGCATGCCTCCAGCATCCGGGAGGCGCACCCACGGCGGCTAGCGAGAATTCGACATGGACGTTGCGCGGGGCGGCTGCGCCGGTGCCGGTCTATCCGTCGCCGCGCACCCGTCTGCCGGGCAGACCGCCGCGGGCCACGAGGTACAGGGTGAACAGGAGCGCCAGCACCGCTCCGGCCCCGGTGAGCAGCCCGAAGCCGCCGGCGGCGACCAGCATCCCGGAGGCCAGTCCGCCGGAGGCACCGGCGACCAGCACCCCGACGTCCATGAAGCCCTGGTAGGCGGCCCGGCGGTCGGGCGGGGCGGCGTCGGTCACCATCGTCGTCCCGCTGACGAAGCCGAGGTTCCAGCCGATGCCGAGCAGGACCAGGGCGAGCGCCAGGGCGGGCGCCGAACCGGGCGGGGCGGCGTGGGCGAGGAGTGCGGCCCCGCACAGCACCACGGCGCCGAGGGCGGCGGTGGGGGTCCGGCCGGTCCGGTCGACCAGGTACCCGGAGAGCGGTGAGGAGAGGTACATCGCCCCCATGTGCAGTCCGATGACGAGCCCCGCGGTGCCCGTGGCGTGGCCGTGGTCGGTCATGTGGACGGGGGTCATCGTCATGATCGCGATCATCACGACCTGGCTGAGCACCATCACCGCCGCTCCGGCCGCCATCCGCCGCAGGTCCTCGCGCGGGAGCCCGCCGAGCGTCGTTCGGCCGGCGCGGGTTCCCGTGGTCGCGTCCGGGGCCGGGCCGCCGGCCGCAGCACGGGCCAGGAGCAGCGGATCGGGGCGTAGCAGGGCCCAGAGCACCAGCGCGGCGGCCAGGAAGGCGACGAACGCCAGCAGGAAGGGCCCGGACAGACGGGGCAGGTCCCAGGAGCGGGCGAGGTCTCCCGTGACTCCGACGAGTCCCGGGCCGGCGATCGCCCCGGCGGCGGTGGCGAACAGCACGGTGCTGACCGCACGGCCGCGCCGGGCCGGCGCGGCGAGGTCGGCGCCCGCGTACCGGGCGAGCATGACCGAGGCGGTGCCGGCTCCGTAGACGAGCAGGCCCAGGAAGAGCAGCGGCACGCTGTCCCAGGCGGTGGCGGCGACCACGACGAGGCTCCCGAGGGCGCCTATGCCGTAGCCGAGGGTGAGGCCGGGCCGTCTGCCCCAGCGCTGACAGGCCCGGCCGATCCCCGCGGCCCCCACTGCCGCGCCTATGGTGAACAGCGCGCTCGGCACCCCGGCGAGGCCGGTGGAGCCGAGCATCTCCTCGGCGAGCAGAGCACCGACGGTGATTCCGGCCGCGAGGGCCGCGCCGTTCAGGATCTGGGTGGTCACCAGGACCGCGAGGACCCGCCGTTGCGCGGGGTGCTCTTCGTGGTCCGTGGTGACGTTCGATGTGGTGGGGGACGCCACTGGCTCGCTCCTCGTCCGGTGCGGGAGGGCGGTGGACGCGCCCCGGTCCTGATCGGCTACGCGGCGCGCGCCGAGCGCAACGCGGCGATGTCGGTCAGGGACAGGTTCATGCGGTCGCGGAGGAAGCGGACGATGGTCCAGTGCGCGACGGCCTCCTCCTCGAAGGGGCCGAACTCCGCGCAGTACAGCGGGATCCAGCGGAGCGCTTCCTCGATGGTCCGCTCGCGCCCGGGTTCCTCGGCGTACTCCTCGTAGCCGATGCTGCGGTGGTCGATGAAGACCCGGCCCGGCAGGCGCTCCTCGCACAACGCCCGGTACTCCCGGGTCTGGAGGATGAGGTAGTGCCATATCTCGTCTATGTGCTGTTCCACGGGCAGGAAGAGACCGGCGAGTTCCGAGCGGTAGCGGGAAACGAGGAACAGGTACCGCAGGCATTCGGTGACCTGCCGTTCGACGTCCTGCCGGGTCGTTCCTGTGTCCTTCATGAAATAGGTGACGACTTCTTCGTGCAGGGGCTCGCCGAGCAGGCTGATGAGATCTGCTTCCGTGATGCGCTGCTGCGTCTTCATCGTTCTCCCGTACGGATGAGGGGTTCCGTCACCAGCCAGGCGCACTTTCCCGAGGGGCCCACCGGAATGTGGGTGCGGTGCACGGCGTTGCAGTGCATTCCGGTCAGGTCCCCGACGAGTTTTTCCAGTGCCGACGTTTCGGACGGTTCGAGGGGGGCGTCGTCGAACGTGGTGAAGAGGAGTTGTGCGCCTTCCGGGCCTCTGGTGCGTAGCTGGTAGAGGAAGACGCGGGGTGACGCAGCGGCCACGCATTCGTCCAGGTCGCCTTGGGCCACCAGACCGGTCGGGGAATGCAGGAGCTCTTTCTCACGGCCGCAGATGCGGACGACCTTCTCCGGGTCCGGGGTCCCGTCGAGGGTGCGCACGCAGTCGCCCGAGCGGTAGCGGACCAGCGGCATGTACGGGTTGCGCACGCTCGTGACGATGAGGCTGAACAGGGTGCTCCCGGGAGCGATCGGGAGGAGTTCGAGGCTCATCCGGTCGAGGTACGGGTGGTACCGCCCGGCCCGGTCGCTGTAGTAGAGGTAGCCGAGTTCGGTGCTGCCGAACAGGTCGATCACGGGGCGTCCGAGGCGGCTTTCGAGGAAGCGCCGGACGTTCAGCGGGGTGTACTCGTAGGCCGTGATCACGGTTTCCGGTCGGGGGAACGCGTCCATGAGGTCCCACTGGACGGCTTTGCGCACCAGGTGGGCGAGGTGGTAGCCGGAGCAGTCCAGGTGGTACCAGCCCGCGGGGTGGGTGCTGCGTTCGTCCTGGATCTCGCCGACCATGCGCGCGACGTCGGCGCGGTCCCACAGGTCGGGGTCGAGCCGCTGGTTCAGGTAGACCGTGCGGTCGTCGAGGCGGCGGTCTTCGAGGCCGGGCGCGGGGTCGGGTGACGTGCCGCGCTTCCTGGCGTTGACCCGGGCCACGTGTTCCGTGGCGAGCACGGTCGTCAGGGACACCCGGCGGCACCCCTCGCGCCAGGTCCTGGCGAGGTCGGGGTGGTCGCTCCACAGCCGGTAGTAGCTCTTGAGGAGGAAGTACGGCGGCCTGATGATCTGCATGCGGGCGTGGTTGGTGCCCGTCGACAGGACGAACTCGGCTTCGCCGCGGTCCAGTGCGGTGGCCAGCCGGGGGGTCATCCAGTTCTCCGGGAACCCCTGGGCTATTTCCGGTTTCTCCAGGACGGGGAAGTGGCCGCGCGCAAAGGATTCCTGATAGATCGGAATGTCCCTGATGCAGTCGATCACCTCAGGGGCGGGCTGGCTGTCCATGTTCACCTTCGTGGGGTGCGGAACAGGGCAACAGAATGTGGCTGTCGAATGGACGGCAAGCCAGAAAGAAGCCCGGACGACGACCGGCTGCTGCCGCCCGGGTCCTCGGTTTTCACGTCAGCGCCCGAAGAGGGCCGACGTCAGGAAATACAGCCCGTCTTGGGCGCCGCGCTGATGCAGCCGCTCTTCGGCGTGGCGCTGATGCAACCGGTCTTGTCGCCGGCCGTCGCGGAGTTGAGCGCGTTCCACGCCTGCCAGTTCTCGTCCTGGGCCATCTTCTTGATGAGCTGTTCCATTTCGACCTCCCGTGGGGGGCGGACACGACCTGGCTGGGCCGTGCTTTCGATGACTGGAAGCTAGAAGTCCGCAGGTATGCGTGTCAATGGAAACTGGAATGAGAAAACACTCATGGTCATCGGGCCCCGGAAGGGGAATGTGACCTGCTCCGACAGCTTTCGGCCAGCACGGTCGGCCGGGCGGGGGCAGGGGCTCATCCGGTCGCGTTCAGTCGCCGCCAGACGGCCTTGGCGGCGTTGTGTCCGGACATGCCGTGCACGCCCGGCCCGGGCGGGGTCGCGGACGAGCAGAGGAACACGGCGGGGTGGGGGGTGCGGTACGGTCGCAGACCGGGTCGGGGGCGCAGCAGCAGTTGCAGTCCGTCGGCCGCGCCGCAGGCGATGTCCCCGCCGATGTAGTTGGCGTTGCGGGCGGCGAGTTGCGGCGGACCCGCCGTGGCGCGGGCGAGGATCCGGTCACGGAACCCGGGGGCGAACCGCTCCAACTGCCGCTCGACGGCGTCGGTGAGGTCACCGTCCCAGCCGCTGGGGACGTGCCCGTACGCCCAGAAGACGTGTTTGCCCTCGGGTGCCCGGCCCGGGTCCACGAGGGACGGCTGCGCGGTGATCAGGAAGGGCGCCTCGGGGGCGCGGCCCTCCCGGGACGCGGCGCGCAGGGCGGCACCGATCTCCGCGCTGCTCGCACCGATCTGGACGGTCCCGGCGCGGCGCGGCGCCTCGGCGGTCCAGGGCACCGGTCCGTCCAACGCGTAATCGATCTTGAAGGCGGCGGCGCCGTACCGGTAGCCGTCGTAGTAGCGGCCGAGGCCGGCGATCCGGGCCAGGGCGAGCGGGGAGGTGTCGAAGACGTAGGCGCGGGCGGGCGGCAGGTCGTCCAGCCGCTTCACCTCGAAGTCGGTGTGGATCTGACCGCCGAGGTCCTCCAGATACGCCGCGAGGGCGTCGGAGATGCTCTGGGAGCCGCCGCGGGCGAGCGGCCAGCCGGCGGTGTGCGCGGCGAGCGCGAAGACCAGGCCGACGGCGCTGGTGGCGAGGCCCTCCAGCGGGGCGATGACATGGGCGACGAGCCCGGCGAACAGGGCCTTGGCCCGGTCGTCCTTGAAGCGCCGCATCAGCCAGGTGGAGGGCGGCAGTCCGGCGAGGCCGAATCGGGCCAGGGTGATCGGGTCGCGGGGCAGCGCGGTCAGCGGCAGCGCCATGAAGTCCCGGACGAGGGTGTCCCAGCGGGCCGCGAACGGGGTGACCAGACGCCGGTAGGCGCCGGCGTCCCGGGGGCCGAAGGAGGCGGCGGTCTCGGCGACGGAGCGGGACAGCACGGCCGCCGTGCCGTCGAGGAAGGGGTGGGCCATGGGCAGCGGCGCGTGCAGCCACTCCAGCCCGTACCGCCCCAGGGGCATCGCCCCGAAGGCCGGGGAGGCGAGCCCCAGGGGGTGCACGGCCGAACAGGGGTCGTGCCGGAAGCCGGGGAGCGTCAACTCCTCGGTGCGGGCACCACCGCCCACCGTGTCCCGGGCCTCGAACACGGCTACGGAGGAGCCGCGCCGGGCCAGTTCGACGGCCGCGGTCAACCCGTTCGGCCCCGCACCCACGACGACCACGTCGAGCATCGACGGCATCTGGGGACTCCTTCGTCAGCCGTTGGCCAGGGAAGACCAGGATAGGCCCGGCCGTGCGGGCCGGACGGCGCTCAGGCGCCCGCCCGCAGCAGCTCCAGGACCCGGGTGACGGTGGCGGCGTCACGAGCCGCCGTGAAGGGCAGGGCGTTGCCGCCGGCCAGTCGGAACGGGGTGCCGTCCAAGGTGGCGTGGCCGCCACCGGCCTCCGCGACCAGCAGCAGCCCCGCCGCGTGGTCCCAGGCGTTCTCCCAGGAGAACGCGACGGCGTCCAGCGCGCCCCGGGCGATGCGGAGGTACTCCAGCCCCGCGGAGCCGCAGTCGCGCGAGGCCACTCCCCGGGTGTTCAGACCGAGCAGGGCCCGCTTCTCCTCCGGGGTGGTGTAGTCGGGGTGGGACTTGGCGACCCGGAGGTCCGCGCCGGGCTCGGGGGAACCGGCGGTCAGTCGGGCGCCGTTGAGGTGGGCGCCGCCGCCGCGGACCGCGACCGCCAACTCCCCGGCGACCGGCGCGTACGTCCACGAGGCGAGCAGTTCGCCGCGGTGCGCCAGGGCCACCAGGGTGCAGAAGCCGGGGTCGCCGTGGACGAACTGTTGGGTGCCGTCGACCGGGTCCACTATCCAGACCGGGGCGTCGCCCTGGAGCGCCTCGTACGTCGAGGGGTCTTCGGAAACGGCCTCCTCACCGACCACCACGGAGCCCGGGAGCAGGGCGGTGAGCGCGGCCGTCAGGTGCTTCTCGGCGAGTCGGTCGGCGACCGTGACCAGATCGTGCGGGCCCGCCTTCTCCACGATCTCGTCGAGGGCGAGGCGGCGGAAGCGGGGCATGATCTCGACCGCGGCGGCCTCGCGGACCGCGGCTTCCACCTGGGGGAGGTCATGGGCGAGGAATTCGTTGATCATGTGTCCATCGAAGCACGCGCCGCTGACATTCCGTACCCCGTTTCCGCACGCTGGGTGGACGCCCGGTGAACTCCGGGTGCCCGACCGACCGTCGAATTCCGGCCACGGCGGGGCGCTGGGGACGGGGCGGGACCGCGGGGGCGCGGGATTCCGGGCTCAGTGGGGGCGCCACGGGGAGACGCCGACCACGTTGCGCGGGCCCACGTCCAGGGGGTCGTCAGGGGTCACCACCACCCCGGGCGCGTCGGACCTGGCCCGGATGCGCAGGGCGGGGACGTGCTCGGCGTTGGCGCGCCACATCACGTCGGCCACCGCGCTCTCGCCGCGCTCCAGCGTGAACGCGGTGGCGGGCGCCGCGGAGGGCGCCATGGGCACGGCGTCCAGGTCGCCTACGACCCGGATGCCCGGGGGCTGCGCGCCGTGCTCGTCGACCAGTTGGACGAGGGGGTGGCCGTCGAGCGCGTACGGCTCGGAGTCGCAGTTGGTGAGGGTCACCGACATGGCCCGCAGCCCCATGGCCGCGCCCGCGTGCTCGGCCCGCAGGTGGATGCCCGGGCGGTCGCAGGGGGCGCCGCCCGGCGCCCCGTCCGGCGCTGCGGAGGTACCGTCGGTGACGTCGTCGAGGGCGCTGGGGCCGGACGGACGGCTCCCCGGCAGCGGCGCGAGGGTGCTGGGCGGCGCCGGTGGGTCGACCCGGGACCCGGGCTCCGTGGGGCGTCCGCTCGGGTGGCGCTCCCGCTCCAACTCCGCCGACAGCCCGCAGCCGGACAGCGCCACCAGGGTCAACAGGGTGACGGCCAGGCACCGAGGGGCGGATCGCCCGCGTATCGCGCTCATCCGCCCGATCATGGCACGCGCCGTGTCTTGGACGTGTCACACCTGACGGACCGCCGGCCTCCCCTCCCGCCCCGTCGCCATGCCCCTGCTGCGCACCGTCGGCGACGGCGGAGGACTCCTCGAACCCGCTTGGCCGACCGCCCCGGCCGGGCCGCATACGCTTCCCCCCACCAGCGGCTTCGTCCCCCAGCCGCCCCGACCACGAGGAGACGGCACGTGAACGCCCACGGCACCCTGCCCGACGGCCGCAGTCCCGCCCTGCTCCCCGTCCACGGACACCGTCCCCCGCAGGGGGCGACGGCCGCGGTCCTCCTCCTCCCCGGCGGCCGCGAACACTCCCTCAAGCCGCCCGCCCGCCTCGACCCGCCCGCCCTGCGGATGCGGCCCTTCGCCCTTGCCATCGCACGCGCCACCGCACGGGCCCACGTCCTCGTCGCCCGGGTCCGCTACCGCCACCGCGGATGGAACGGGGATCGCGCCGACCCCGTGGCCGACACCCACCGCGCCCTCGCCGAACTCCGCGCCCTGACCGGGCCGGTACCCGTCGTCCTCGTCGGGCACTCGATGGGTGCCCGCGCGGCGCTCCGCGCTGCGGACGACCCCCAGATCGCCGGGGTCGTCGCCCTCGCGCCCTGGTGTCCACCCGACGAACCCACCGCCCACCTCGAAGGCCGCACCGTCATCGCCCTCCACGACGAGCGTGACCGCGTCACCTCGGCGGCGGACACCTGGTCCTACCTCACCCGCGCCCAGCACGACGGCGCCCGGTCCATGGGCATCTCCATGCCCCACGGCGGCCACGCGATGATCCGCCACGCCCGCGAGTGGCACCGCACGACCGCCCGACTCGCCGCGGCCCTCGTCGGACTCGCTCCCCTTCCCTCCGCGCCGCCGTGGAACGGGCGACCCCACACCTTGCGGTCCAGCGCGCCGCAGTCGACGCGCCGCTGAGGCCGACCACCCGTCCGGGGCGCCGTCAGCACTCCTCTATGGCCGAGCTCTGGCATCATGAACTCCCCTGGGCGTGCGCCATGGTCAACGAGTGGCAAAGCCCCTCCGAAACCCCAGGTCAAAAAGGGTGCTCCCCGCACGAGCGGGGGTGGTCCGGTCCACGGGCCGAGACCCGCACGGCTGAGAGTGTGCTCCCCGCACGAGCGGGGGTGGTCCGACGCGGTCGATGATGCGGCAGGGTCGGCAGTCGTGCTCCCCGCACGAGCGGGGATGGTCCGTACCTGGTTGGCGAAATGGAGCAGGTCCTCCTGTGTTCCCCGCGTGAGCGGGGTGGTCCGCGTCCTCGCCGTCGGAGCGCGGACGGCCGGGCGCGGTCCGTGCGGTTACGGACCGACGGCGGGGCGGCGCTCGACCGGTGGGAGCAGCAGGACCTCCAGAGCCGCGGCGCAGGCCCGGGCCTGGTCGGCGAACCAGGGCAGCCGGTCATCGCTGAGCACGGCCGGGGTCGCCCGGAGCGCGAGGGCGAAGCGGGCCCGTTCGGTGTGGTCGAACACCGGCACGGCCACCGTACGGATGCCGTGCGCCGACTCGCCGTCGTTGACGGCGTGACCCCGCTCGCGCACCCGGGCGAGTTCGGTGCGCAGGGCGTCCGGGTCGACGATGGTGCGTTCCGTGAAGGCGGCCAGCCCGGGGAGCGCACCGACCGGGTCGGGATCGTCGCCCGGCCAGGCGAGCAGCACCTTGCCGAGCGCGGTGGAGTGCAGCGGTCGGCGCAGCCCGATGCCGGTGTCGTGGCGCACCGAACCGCCGACGAGGATCAACGCGTGGACGCCGTCCCGCAGGGCGAGGTCGGCGGTGGCCCCGGTGCGCGCCGCGAGGTCGGCGAGTTCGGGGACGGTGAGGTGCAGTCCGCGTTGGTGGTACGAGAGTTGGCCGAGTTCGGTGACGGCGGGACCCAGCCGGTAGCGGGCGGTGTGGGCGTCCTGTTCGAGGAATCCGGCGGCCACCAGGGTCCGGGCCAGTCGGTGGGCCGTCGAGACCGACAGGGACGTGCGGCGCGCGAGGTCCGAAGCGCTCAGCGGGGTGCCGTTGTCGCGGAAACAGTGCAGGACGCCCAGGGCCCGGCTCACAGCCTGCGATCCGGTGGGGGCGGCCGGGGTCTTCGCGGCCGGACGTCGGGACCCGCGGACGGGGTCCGACGGTGGCACGGTGGCCCCGGGCCGCCGGGGGGAGCGTGGGACGGTCGGGGCGTCATCGATTGAGCTTCCCATGATGTGGCAGCCTTCCCTGACTTGCGCGTCGGGTCAACTCGCCCTGCCCGGAGGGCCGTAGTGCCCACCGGGCCGGCGACACGTTCACGGGAGGCGCCGACGAGACCGGATGTCCCACATCGTGGGAAGTGGCTTGTCTCTGTGGCAAAGCCCGTGACAGAGTCTGCGCACCGACCCCGTCGCTCGTCGAGAGGAGTGCCGCCATGACCGTCCGCCGGACCTTCGTCACGCTGGCGCCCTCGGTCACGCCTGCGCTCAGCAGCCGTCGCCACATCGACCTGGTCCGGGTTGCCAGTTCCGGCTGTCGCTGACCCCGGACCACGGCCCCGTGCCGTACCCGCCCCGCTCGTCCACCCCGTGACGTCCACCGTGTGACGCCCACCTCGTGACGTTCGTCCCGTGACGTTCGCCGAACCGGCGCGCGCACCGGACCGGGTGGCAGTCGGCTGACCCGCGCCCCCTGCTGCGCGCCCCGCCGGCTCCCGCAAGCCCTCCGGACGCCCCGGCTCCCGGGTGCACGTCCGTCGACCCCGCCTGCACCCCCTCCCGCGACCTCTCCTGCGATCCGTCCAGCGGTCCCGGGGGTGTTCACCCCCGTTCCGTTCCTCCGGCCGAGAAGGGCCCATGACGCACTCCACGCCGCCCACCACCCTGTGGTTCACCCGCTGCCCGGTGCCCACCGCCACCGGGATCGCCGCCGATCTCGGCTGGTTGGACGACGAGTTCTCCCCCGACGGGATCACCGTCTCCTCCCTCCAGACCGTGTCCGCCGCCACCGCCCGGGACCACCACTACACCCATGCGTTGGAGGGCCTGTTCCGCGAGGGCGGCAACGTCCCCGCCCTGTGGACACGGTCGCACGGCGAACCCACCCGGCTCATCGGCCTCACCTGGATCGAGGAACGCCAAGTCGTCCTGGTGGCGGCCGACTCCCCCGTGCACGAGGCCGGGGACCTGAAGGGCAGGCGGCTCGCCGTGCCCCGGCATCCGCTGCCGATCGACTTCTGGCGGGCGATGGCGCTGCGCGGTTTCGAGGGCGCGCTGTCCGGTGCGGGGCTCACCCTCGACGACGCCGTCCCGGTCGACGTGCCCGTGGACGCCGGGGCCGACCAGTGGGCCACCGAACTGGCCGCCCTGCGCGCCGGAACCGTCGACGCGGTGTACGCCAAGGGGGCCACCGCCGTCGAGGCCGCCGCACGGTACGGGGCACGGATCGCGGTCGAGCTCGACGACCACCCCGACCGGCGCACCCGGGTCAACAACGGCACCCCGCGCCCGATCACCGTCCGGGAGAGCCTTTTGGAGGACCACCCCGAGTTGGTCGACCGGTTCCTCGCCGTCCTGGTCCGGGCCGCCGGCTGGGCCGCTGACCACCCCGACGAACTCTCCCGGGTGCTGAGTCGGGAGACCGGCGCCGGCGCCACCGGCGTGGCCGGCGCCTACCGCGCCCGGGGCCACGACGACCTGCGCATCGACCTGTCCGAGGAACGCCTCGACCTGCTCGCCCAACAGGAACACGCGCTGCGGGCCCGGGGATTCCTCGCCGGCCCCGTCGACGTACGGGACTGGGCGGCCCCCGAACCGCTCCGCCGGGCAGCCGCCCGCACCCACCGACCCACCACCACCGCAGAGGACCACCAGTGAACCCCCTGAACCGCCGGGCCGTGCGCACCGCCGCCGCCCTCGCCGCCACCGCCGCCCTGTTCCCGCTCGCCGCCTGCGGTACCGCCGAGGGCGACTCGGCGGGCGACGGGGACACCGTCGTCGTCCGCATCCCCGACCCGAAGAACTCGGGCGTCCTCGCCCTCGGCAAGAAGGACGGCAGTCTCGGCAAGGCACTCGCGAAGGTCGGGGCCAGAGTCGAGTGGACCGGCAGCAGCGGGCCGTTCGCCCCCGCCGCGCAGGCCCTCAACGCCGGACAACTCGACGTGGCCACCGGCTCCATCACCTCCGGAGTCACCGCCCTCACCCAGAAACCCGGGTTCAAGCTCTTCAGTGCCACCACCCCGGACGGCTCCGGCGAGGGCATCCTGGTCCGCAAGGACTCCGGGATCAAGACCGTCAAGGACCTCGCCGGGCGGAAGGTCGCCGTCAACCAGGGCGGCACCGGCGAGTACCTGCTCCTCAAGGCGTTGGCCCGGCACGGCGTCCCGGCGAAGGACGTCGAACGCGTCTATCTGCGCCCCGACCAGACCGCCTCCGTCTACAAGACGGGCCAGGTGGACGCCTGGGCGTCCTGGGCCGCCTACTCCGTCGCGGAACTCGGCAGCGGCGACTCCCGCTTCGTCGCCGACGGGGCCGCCGTCGGCTCGGACAACTACAGCTTCCACGCCGTGCGCACCGGCTTCGCCGAGCAGCACCCGCAGGTGGTGCGGGCCCTCTACGCGTACCTGCGCACCGGCAGCGCCGCGCAGAAGGCCGACCCGGAGAAGTACGTCAACGTCTTCACCGACCGCGGCCCGACCGCCGTGACCGGCGCGGCCAAGGAACTGCAACTCCGCATCCTGCGCGAGGGCGGCACCGTCGAGCCGATCGGGGCCGAGGACATCGAGCGCTTCGAGTCGGTGGCCCGTTTCTACCTCGACCAGAAGGTGCTCAGGCAGCCGGTCGACATCAAGCCCCACGTGCTCGACGTCGAGGCCCTGGGATGAGCACCACGAGCCCGCCCCCCGGCAAGCTGGTCGCCCCGCGACCCCGACTGCCCCGCGAGCGACCGCGGGCCGTCTCCCTCACCGTGCGCGCCCTGGGTCCGCTGCTGCTGATCGGCACCTGGTGGACCGCGTCCGCCACCGGAGTGCTCACCCCCGACGTGCTCGCCGGACCGCCCGACGTGGTGCGCGCGGTCGGCGAACTGTGGGGCAACGGCGAACTGCCCGACGCGCTCGCCGCCTCGCTGACCCGCTCCGGCACCGGACTGCTCCTGGGCCTGGTCGCCGGCGTCGTCCTCGGAGTCGTCACCGGATTCAGCCGACCCGGCGACGAACTGCTCGACTCCTCCCTCCAGGCCATGCGCACGATCCCGTTCCTCGCCCTGGTCCCGCTGTTCATGGTCTGGTTCGGGATCACCGAGACGGCGAAGATCCTGCTGATCGCCTTCGCGACGACGTTCCCCATGTACGTCAGCACCGCCGGCGGGGTACGGGGCGTCGACCGCAAGCTGTTGGAGGCGATGCGGTCCTTCGGGATGGGCCGGCTGGCCCTCGTCCGGGAGGTCGTGCTGCCCGGCGCGCTGCCGTCGCTGCTCTCCGGACTGCGACTGTCTATGACCCTCAGCGTGATCGCCCTGGTCGCCGCCGAGGAGATCAACGCCACCGCGGGCATCGGCTACTTGATGGCCCAGGCCCAGGCGTACGCCCGTACCGACGTCCTCGCGGTGTGCATCCTCGTGTACGCCCTGCTCGGGCTCACCGCCGACGGCATCGTCCGGCTGCTGGAGCGGTTCCTGATGCCGTGGCGCACGCTGGGGGCGGTCCGATGACCGACACCGCCGTCCGGGTCCGCGGACTGCGCCGGGTGTTCGGCGAGCGGGCCGTGCTCGACGGACTCGATCTGAGCATCGCCCGCGGGGAGTTCGTGGCCCTGCTCGGTGCCAGTGGCAGCGGCAAGACCACCCTGTTGCGCATCCTCGGCGCCCTCGACCGCTCCGACGGCGGACAGGTCCTGGTGCCCGAGGCACGCACCATCGTCTTCCAGGAACCCCGGCTGGTCCCGTCCAAGAAGGTGCTCGCCAACACCGTCGTGGCCATGCCGCGGGGCGCCGCCACCCGGGAGACCGGGCTACGGGCCCTGCGCGAGGTCGGGCTCGCCTCCCACGCCGACGCCTGGCCCGGCACCCTCTCCGGCGGCGAGGCCCAGCGGGTCGCCCTCGCCCGCGCCCTGGTGCGCCAACCGGAACTCCTGTTGCTGGACGAGCCGTTCGCCGCGCTCGACGCGCTGACCCGGTTGCGGATGCAGGACCTCGTGGGCGAGTTGTGCCGCCGGCACCGACCCGCCGTGCTGCTGGTCACCCATGACGTCGACGAGGCCGTCCGGCTCGCGGACCGGGTCGCGGTACTGCGCGACGGGCGCCTCGTCACCGATGCGCCGGTCGGCATCGACCACCCCCGGGACCCCGCGCACCCCGCGTTCGCGGCACTGCGCCGCCGACTCCTCGGCGACCTCGGGGTGCACCAGGACGCACCCCGGGACGCCCCTCAGGACCCACCGTCCCCCCAACCCCAATCCCGACCCCACAGCGAAGCACCCGCACCCACTGGAGCGACCCTGTCATGACCGTCACCATCGGCGTCCACGCCAACAACCCGACCCTGACCTACCTCTCCCGGCTCGACCACGCCGCGCAGGCCCTCGCGCCCCTGGGCGAGACCGTCGTCTTCCACCGCTACACCAACGGGGTCACCACGGGCGCCCTGCTGAGCGCGGGGACCTTCGACTTCGGCGGCACCGGCTCCACCCCGCCGATCAGCGCCCAGGCCGACGGCCACGACATCGTCTACACCGCCGTCTCCGCGCCCCGCCCCGAGCACGGCGCCCTCCTCGTCGCCGCCGACGGGCCGGTCCACGACCTCGCGGACCTGAAGGGCGGCACCGTCCACCTCGGCATCGGCTCCTGGCAGACGCATCTGCTCGCCAAGGCGCTGCACTCCGTCGGACTCTCCTACGGCACGGACGTCACCCCCGCCGCCGCCGGAGCGGACAGTGCACGGCTCCTCGCCGACGGCACGATCACCGGCTGGATCACCCAGGGCGCCGACCTCGCCGCCGCGCTGCGCAGCGGCCGGGCCCGGGTCCTGCGGCGCTCCGGCGACGTGATCACCGACCGCTCCGTGTTCTTCGCCCGTCGCGACTTCGCCGAGCAGCGCCCCGAGGTCGTCGCCGCCCTGGTCACCGCGCTCCAGCAGGCCGACGACTGGGCCGCCGAGCACCCCCGTGAGGCGGCCCTGATCGCCGCCGAGGAGTTGGGTGGCACCGCCGAGGACTGGGAGACCGCCCTGACCGCGCTGCCCTGGCGCGTCGAGCCGGTCACCGGGGCGTTCCTCGCGGAGCAGCAGGAGGCCGCCGACATCCTGCACGGCGCCGGTTTCCTGTCCCGCCCGGTGACCACCGCGCACGCCGTCGCGCGTACGGCGGGCTGAGCCGTGGCCTCCGAGTTCCTCTGGTACGTCATCCCCCGGGAAGGGGCCTATCCCTGGGAGCCCGAGGGGCGTCGCCCCGTGGACCTGGGGTACCTCCAACAGCTCGCCGGGACGGTGGACCGCCTCGGGTACAGCGGTGCGTTGTTGGCCACCGACCTGTACGACGTGTGGCCGCTGGGCAGTGCGCTCGCCGCGTCGACGGGTCCCGGGTTCAAGCCGTTGCTGGCCGTGCACCCCGGGCTGATCGCACCGACGCTGCTGGCCAAGATGGCGCTGACGTTCGACCACCTGTTCGGCGGCCGGCTGCGGTTCAACGTGGTCAACGGTTCCACCGCGTCCCTGCGGGAGTTCGGCCTCCACGTGGAGCACGACGAGCGGTACGCGTTGAGCGCCGAGTACTGGTCGATCGTGAAGCGGCTGACCGCGGGCGAGGTGTTCGACCACCGGGGGCAGTACTACGACCTGCGGGACGCGGGGGCGTCGCTGCGCGAGCTGCCCCCCGTCCAGGAGCCGCACGTCCCGCTGTGGTTCGGCGGTTCGTCCGCGGCCGGCATCGAGATGGCCGCCGAACACGTGGACGTGTACCTCACCTGGGCCGAGCCGCCGCACCTGCTGAAGGAGAAGCTGGACCGGGTACGGGAACGGGCCGCGGCGCACGGGCGGGTCCTGCGGATCGGGCTGCGGGTCCATCTGATCGTCCGGGACACGGAGGACGCGGCGTGGGCGGCGGCCGACCGGCTGCTGGACGTCACCAGCGAGGCCACCTACGCCCGACAGCTCGGGGTGAAGGCCACGGAGGACGGGGTCGGCTGGCAGCGTCAGTTCCGGCACGGCGGACGGGTTCCGGCCCGCGCCCGCGATCTGGAGGAGCACCGCAACATCTGGCCGGGCATGAGCCTCTTCCGGCCGGGCCCCGGTACGGCGGTCGTGGGCTCCACGGCCCAGGTGGTGGAGCGGTTGGCGGAGTACGAGTCCCTCGGCGTCGACACGTTCATCCTGTCGGGCAACCCCCTGTTGGAGGAGGCGTACCGGGTGGCGGAGACGGTCCTGCCGGCGTTGGGCGTGCGTCGCTGACGCCCGGTCGGCGGGGTCAGCCGTTGACCGCCGGGATGATCTGCTGTCCGTAGGTGTCGATGACGTGTTCCCGGGCGTCGTGCATGGCGTAGACGGCGAACTGGTCCACGCCGAGGTCGCGCAGGGTGCGGAGTTTCGCGATGTGGGCCTGCGCGGGGCCCAGCAGGCAGAAGCGGTCGACGATCTCGTCCGGGACGAAGTCGGCGGACGGGTTCCCGGCCCGGCCGTGGTGCCCGTAGTCGTAGCCGTGGCGGGACTTGACGTACGAGGTCAGTTCCTCGGGGACCAGCGAGGAGTGTTCGCCGTAGCGGGCGACCAGGTCGGCGACGTGGTTGCCGACCATCCCGCCGAACCACCGGCACTGGTCGCGCGCATGGGCGAGGTCGTCGCCCACGTAGGCGGGGGCCGCGACGCAGATGGTGATCGCGTCCGGGTCGCGTCCGGCGGTCGCGGCGGCCTCGCGGACCGACTTGACCATCCACTCGGTGAGGTAGGGGTCCGCGAGCTGGAGGATGAACCCGTCCGCCTTGCGGCCGGCCAGGGCCAGGGCCTTGGGTCCGTACGCGGCCATCCAGACCGGCAGGGCGCCGTCGCGGATCCAGGGGATGCGGATCGGGTGGCCGTCGATCCGCGCCTCGCGCCCCTCGGCGAGGTCGCGGATGACGTCGATGGCCTCGCCGAGGCGGGCCAGGGTGTTGGGCGGCCTGCCGACCACCCGCATCGCGGAGTCCCCGCGGCCGATGCCGCACACCGTGCGGTTGCCGTACATGTCGTTGAGGGTGGCGAAGGTGGAGGCGGTCACCTCCCAGGTGCGGGTGGACGGGTTGGTGACCATCGGGCCCACCCGGAGTTGCTGCGTGTGGGCCAGGACGCGGCTGTGGATGACGAAGGGCTCCTGCCAGAGCACCGCCGAGTCGAAGGTCCAGCCGTAGCGGAAGCCGTTGCGCTCCGCGCGCTGCATGAGGCTGACGACCCGGGAGGCGGGCGGGTCGGTCTGGAGGACGAGGCCGAAGTCCACGGGGCGGCTCCTTGCTGCGTGCGGGG
Organism: Streptomyces sp. NPDC005955; assembly: GCF_042871255.1. Classification (NCBI taxonomy): domain Bacteria; kingdom Bacillati; phylum Actinomycetota; class Actinomycetes; order Kitasatosporales; family Streptomycetaceae; genus Streptomyces; species Streptomyces sp. NPDC005955. Next base: position 130,870 of record NZ_JBIAIF010000008.1, read on the forward strand.
CTTACAGGTACTGGCAGGTGGAGCGGGGGACGAAGGTCCCGTGGCCGGCCCGGCCGGTGTACTCGCGGCGGTCGAGCACGAGGTGGCCGCGGGAGAGCACGGTGTCGACGCGCCCGGTGATCCGTCGGCCCTCGTACGCCGAGTAGTCCACGTTCATGTGGTGCGTCCCGGCGGAGAGGGTCTGTTCGGCGTGCGGGTCGTAGAGCACGATGTCGGCGTCCGAGCCCGGCGCGATCGTGCCCTTCTGGGGGTAGAGGCCGAACATCCGGGCCGGGCTCGCGCAGGCGATCTCGATCCAGCGGCGGCGGCTGAGGTGCCCGTCCAGCACCGCCTGGTGGAGCAGGTCCATCCGGTTCTCCACCCCCGGTAGCCCGTTGGGGATCTTGGAGAAGTCCCCGCGGCCCAGTTCCTTCTGGCCGCGGAAGCAGAACGGGCAGTGGTCGGTGGAGACCACCTGGAGGGCGTTGGTCCGCAGTCCCCGCCACAGCGCCGCCTGGTGCTCCGCGGGCCGCAGCGGGGTGGAGCAGACGTACTTGGCGCCCTGGAAGTCCGGCTGCGCGAGGTCGTCGGTGGACAGGAACAGGTACTGCGGGCACGTCTCGCCGAAGACCGGCAGGTCCCGGGCGCGGGCGGCGGCCACTTCGGCCAGCGCCTCCTGCGCGGAGACGTGCACGACGTACAGCGGGGCGCCGGCGACCCGGGCGAGCTGGATCGCCCGGTGGGTGGCCTCGGCCTCCAACAGCACCTTGCGGACCTCGCCGTGGTACCGGGGCTCGGTGTGCCCGCGGGCCAGGGCCTGTTCGACCAGGACGTCGATCGCGAGGCCGTTCTCCGCGTGCATCATGATCAGCCCGCCGTTGCCGGAGGCCCGTTGCATGGCGCGCAGGATCTGCCCGTCGTCCGAGTAGAAGACCCCCGGGTAGGCCATGAACAACTTGAACGAACTGACCCCCTCCGCGACGAGTCGGTCCATCTCCCGCAGGGTGTGCTCGTTGACGTCCGAGACGATCAGGTGGAACGCGTAGTCGATCGCGCAGTTCCCGTCGGCCTTCGCGAACCAGGCGTCCAGGCCCGCCCGCAGCGACCGTCCGGGCGACTGCACCGCGAAGTCGACGATCGTCGTCGTCCCGCCCCAGGCGGCGGCCCGCGTCCCGGTCTCGAAGGTGTCGGACGCGGCGGTGCCGCCGAACGGCAGTTCCATGTGGGTGTGGGCGTCGACGCCGCCCGGGATCACGTACCGGTCGCGGGCGTCGATGACCCGGTCGGCGGTCCAGGAGCGGGCGGTGTCCGTGAGGTGGCCGGCGAGCGCGGCGACCTGGCCGTTCTCGATCAGGACGTCCGCGTGGACCTCGTCGGTCGCGGTGACGACCAGTCCGCCCTGGATCAGGGTGCGGGTGCTCATGGTGCGCTCCGTTTCAGCGGGCGTGCAGGGCGGCTTCCAGGATCGCGGCGCCCTCTTCGGCCTCGGCCACCGTCAGGGACAGCGGCGGGGCGATCCGCAGCACGCTGGTGGCGTGGCCGCCGCCCTTGCCGATCAGCAGGCCGCCCTCCCGGGCCGCTTCGAGGACCCTGGACGTGGCGTCCGGGTCGGCCTCGTCGGTGCCCGGCCGGACCAGTTCCACCCCGATCATCAGCCCCCGCCCCCGCACCTCCCGGACCGCGGGCACCCGGGCGGCTGCGGCCCGCAGCCGTTCGAGCAGCAGTCCGCCGACCCGGCGGGCGTTGCCCGGGAGGTCGTGGTCGAGGAGGTGGCCGAGGTTGGCCAGGCCCGCGGCCATGGTGACGGGCGAACCGCCGAAGGTGGAGATGGAGTTCGCGTCCAGACAGTTCATGACCTCCGCACGGGCGACGACACCGCCGATGGACATGCCGTTGCCGATGCCCTTGGCGAAGGTGAGCAGGTCCGGCGGGCCGTTGGCGCCGTGGGCCTGCCAGCCCCAGAAGTGGTCGCCGGTGCGGCCCCAACCCGTCTGCACCTCGTCGCTGATCCACAGGATGCCGTGCCGGTCCAGCACCTCGCGGAAGGCCGCGTACAGCCCGTCGGGGGGCGAGGTGAAACCGCCGACGCCCTGCACGGGTTCGGCGATGAGCGCGGCGACGGACCCGGAGACCTGACCGAGCAGGTCTTCCAGGTCGGCGACGCACGCCGCGGTGAACTCGACGTCGGACAGGTGCGCGTACGGGCCGCGGGTGCGGACGCCGCCGTGCACGTAGAGGGTCCGGAGGGGGGACAGGCCCGTCGGGGACCAGGCGCGGTTGCCCGTGACGCCGACCGTGCTGAACGAACGGCCGTGGTAGCCGTTGCGCATCGCCAGGACCTGGTGGGAGCGCCGGTACGCGGTGGCCAGCAGCAGGGCCGTGTCATTGGCCTCCGTGCCGGAGGTGGTGAAGAACACCCGTGCGTCGGGGATGCCCGAGAGCACCGCCACGCGTTCGGCGAGTTCGACCATCGGCCGGTCGAGGTACAGGGTCGAGGAGTGCAGGAGCCGCCCGGCCTGTTCCGCGACGGCCCGGGTGACCGCGGGCAGTGCGTGCGCAGTCATCGTGGTCAGGATGCCGCCGAAGAAGTCGAGGTACCGCGTGCCGTCGGCGTCCCAGACGTGCCGGCCCTCGCCCCGGACCAACTCGATCGGCTGACGGTAGTAGAGGGCCAGCCAGTCCGGTAGGACGGCCCGGTGCCGGGCGTGCAGACCGCTCACGGCCGCACCAGCCCCTCGTACGCGTCGGGCCGGCGGTCCCGGTAGAACGCCCACTGCGTGCGGACCTCGTCGATGAGTCCGAAGTCGAGGTCCCGCACGAGCAGTTCCTCCGCGTCGTCCGCCGCGGGTTCGCCGACGAACTGACCGCGCGGATCCACGAAGTAGCTGGTCCCGTAGAAGTCGTTGGTGCCGTACTCCTCGCGGCCGACGCGGTTGATCGCGGCGACGAAGTACTCGTTGGCGACGGCCGCGGCGGGCTGTTCCAGCTGCCACAGGTAGGCCGACAGTCCGCGCGAGGTGGCGGACGGGTTGTACACGAGCTGCGCCCCGTTCAGCCCGAGTTCGCGCCAGCCCTCCGGGAAGTGCCGGTCGTAGCAGATGTACACGCCGATCCGACCGGCGGCCGTGTCGAAGACGGGCCAGCCCAGGTTGCCCGGCTTGAAGTAGTACTTCTCCCAGAACCCCTTGACCTGCGGGATGTGGTGCTTGCGGTACTTGCCGAGGTAGCGGCCGTCGGCGTCGATCACGGCGGCGGTGTTGTAGTAGAGGCCGGGCCCCTCGATCTCGAAGACCGGGACGACGACCACCAGGCCCAGTTCGGCGGCGAGCGCCGTCATCCGGGTGACCGTGGGTCCGTCCGGCACCGGCTCCGCCCACCGGTAGTGCTCGGGCTCCTGGACCTGGCAGAAGTACGGGGCGTTGAAGACCTCCTGGAAGCCGATGACCTGCGCCCCCTGCCGGGCGGCCGCGCGGGCGTGCTCCTCATGCTTGGCGATCATGGATTCGGTGTCGCCGGTCCAGGTGGCCTGGACGAGTGCGGCGCGGACGACGGCGGCCATGGGCTGCTCCTTCGACGGGACGTCAGAGAGCCTCTACGCCTGCACAAACGGGACGTAGGGGGACGAACGTAAGCCCGTCGATCGGGTGGAGCAAGGCCATCGCCGCGAACCGGCCGAGTCGACCGCGATTCGCACCCGGGTGGGCGAGACCCCCGCGCCGCGCCCCGCTGCCAGGAGGAGCGCGACGGTCGGCGGTGCCGGGAGGGGCGGCACCGCCGGGCCCGCGCGCGGGGCCGCGCGGGCGGGCGGGTCAGGTGTCGAGACCGGCCACGCGCAAGGCGTGGACCAGGTCCCAACGCCGCTGCTCGGACACCCGGCCCGCGGCGTCGAGCAGCAACGGCACCAGACGGCCGGGGTCGGTCCCCGCGCACCGGGCGATCTCCTCGGGGGTGCGCACCCGTACGTACGCGTCGACCAGGGCCCGTGCCTCGCGTCGCCGCCCCTCACCGATCAGGTCGGTGATCACCTCGCCGATCTCGGCCGGCGGGCGCCCGACGCCCTGCCGCAACAGCAGTGCGCCGTCGTCGGTGCGCCCGGCCGTGGCGAGGCTGTCCGCGATCGAGACCAGTCGCTCGACCGGCAGGGAGGCCGCCTCCCACAGCAGGGTGGCCCAGTCCGCGGCGAGTCCGGCGCGGTGGAGCTCCACGGCCAGCAGCGGGAAGCGGTCGGCGGGCCCGTAGGCGGCTTCCACCAGCACCCCGTGCGCCTCGCCGCCGCGCCCCTCGGCCCGCAGCCGCACCAAGGACTCGACGGCCGCGACGGTGGCCTGCCGGGCCTCCGCTTCGGGATCGGGCGCCGCTTCGGGCGTCCGTCGGGGCGCGGCGCCGGCGAACCGCGCACCGCGCGGCGCCTTGCCACCGCCCTGCGGCAGGGCCATCCCGCCGGTGGGCTCGCCGGTGTCGTCGGCCCCGGCCGAGCGGGCGCCGCGCAGCCGGCGGGAGCGCTGGAGCAGCCCTCGCCGGGGGCTCGGGGCGGGGGGCGGCTCGTCGGCGGTCGGCTCGTCGGCTCCGGGCGCGTCGGTTGCGGGACCGGGGTCGGTTGCGGGACCGGGGTCGGCGGCGGCGCCGGGTGGCTCGGGCGCCGGGAGGGCCGGGCCGGGGCGGGGGGCCGCCAGGTTCGGAGCGTCCGGGGCCGGGGCGGACTGTGCGGCGGGCGGCCCGCCCGGACTGCCGTACGGGTCGCCGTTCGGGCTGCGGTACTGGCCGCCGCTCGGGTCGCCGTACGGGCCGCTGTTCGGGTCGCTGTTCGGGTCGCCGTTCGCGCTGCCGGGCGTGGCGTGCGGGCCGCCGGGGGCCGGGGCGGTGTGGCCCCGGGGGTCGTACAGCGGGGTGCCCCCGGGCGTCCCGGGCGCGTAGGGGCTGGCGGCGGGACGCGCTCCGGACCGGAGTTGACGCCCGGAATCCGCGTCGGCGGGCGTGCGCTCGCCGTCCGGCCCGGAACGGTACGCACGGGCCGGCCGCGCGGCGTACGGGTGCTCCGGGACGCCACCGGCCGCCCCGGTCGCGGCCGGCGCGGCGTGTTCCCGACCCTGGCGACCGACCCGGGCGGCGCGCGCGCCGGGAGCAGCCGGCTCGACCGCGTCCCCGGGCCCCCGCTGACCGTCGCGGGGCGCGGGGCGTCCGGGGGCGGGTCGGCCGAGCTGCCCCGGTCGGCCTCCCGAGGACATCCGACCGCCCTCCCATCCGGAGGGGGCGGTGCGCACCGGGCCCGCCAGTCGGTCGTAGGCCACCATCCGCGCCCGTAGCTCCGCGCAGCGCGCGGTGGCCCGTTCGTGGTCGTCCTGGGCCCAGGCGAGGTCGCGACGGTACCCCTCGGCCTCCTCGGGGACCTCGGCGGCGTCCAACAGTCGGCTCAGTTCGAGTCGCCGATCGGCCGCGTAGCGCTGTTCGCCGAGCATGGCGTCGAGCCGGTCGCCGAGGATCTCGCGCCCGCCGGGGCGCGCGTCGAAGGCGGCCAGCGCGGCGGCGTGCAGCGCCCGGGCGCGGGCGACCTCCATCCGGGCCACCCGGGCGCCCTGGTCGGCCGCCAGGTCCTGGAGGAGGGCCTCCAGGACGTCCCAGGGCGGCACCTCCCGCCCGTCCAGGCAGGCGCGCATCCCTTCGGGGTCCCGTTGCCAGAACACCCCGCACCAACCGGCGCCCTGGTCCACGCGCGCCAGAAGGCCTTTGAAATATGAAGCGAACTCCCTTATGTGTTCCGGGAGTTGATGCAATGTCATCGAAGCCCGCCCCCGTACGACTGGAGTCCCCCAGTCCGGTAGCCAACACCCACGGTGTTACAGCATGACTACGCGTGGTTTTCGCGCCAGACCCGAAACTCCAGACGAAGCACTACAGAGCGGACAGCACCCTTGACTCCGTCCGGGTGCGGGAGCGCTCCCGCACCACCGGACGCGCACGGAAAACACGCCTCCATCTTTTGCACACACACATCATCCGTCGCACCTCGCCTACGCATGACTACGGATGCACGACTACGTAGGAAAGACGACACGAAAGGGAAGATGCCCAGGCCAACGATCTGCGGAGCCCTCCGAGCGCACGAACCGCACGTCACGGAGGGCCGGGAGAGTACCGCCCGGCCACCTCCGCCACACACCGACCGGCCGCGCCGTCAAACCGGCACCAATGCGCAGCTGAGCACCAATTCGTCCAGCGAGAGGCCGAGCACCCGCGCCAGCGCGGCCACGGTGAACAGGGCCGGAGTGGGGGCCCGGCCGGTCTCGATCTTGCGCAGCGTCTCGGCGGAGAGGCCCGCCTCGGCGGCCACCTCCGCCATGCTGCGCGCGCCGCGCGCCTCGCGCAGCAGACGGCCGAGCCGCTCGCCGCGCTCGCGCTCTTCGGGGGTCAGGGGGGTTCGCACCATGACCCCATTCTAATACCGGTATAGTAATTGGCATGATGGAACTCAAGACCGATGCGTCCATGGACGCGATGCGGCTGCCCGGACGCGTGGTGGCCGAGGCCCTGGCGGCGGTGCGCGAGGCGGCGAAACCGGGCGTCACCCCGCAGGACCTCGACGCCGTGGCCCACGGGGTGCTGCGCGAGGCGGGCGCCACTTCCCCGTTCCTCGGGTACCGCCCCTCGTTCGCCCCGGTGCCGTTCCCGGCGGTGCTCTGCGTCTCCGTGAACCACGCGATCGTGCACGGCATCCCCACGAGCCGGCCGCTCCGGGACGGGGACCTCGTCTCCGCCGACTTCGGCGCCCTGCTCGGCGGCTGGGCGGGGGACGCGGCCGTCAGCTTCACCGTGGGCACGCCCCGGCCGGCGGACCTGCGGCTCATCGCGACCGCCGAACGCGCGCTCGCCGCCGGCATCGAGGCGGCGGTCGTCGGCAACCGGATCGGCGACATCGCCCATGCGATCGGCACGGTGTGCCGGGAGGCCGGGTACGGCATCCCGCACGGCTTCGGCGGTCACGGCATCGGCCGCCAGATGCACGAGGACCCGTCGGTGCCCAACGAGGGCCGCCCGCGCCGCGGGGTGCCCCTGCGGCACGGCATGGTCCTCGCGATCGAGCCCATGGTGATCGGCGGCGGCACGGACGACTACGTCACCACGGCCGACGGCTGGACCCTGTGCACCACCGACGGCAGCCGCGCCGCCCATGCCGAACACACGGTGGCCGTCACCCACGACGGGCCCCGGGTGCTGACGAGCCTGTAGGCCGCCGTCCGGGGTGGCCCGGCCGGTGCGCGCCGCCCGATGAGACCGCTGTCCGGCGGGACGCACCATCCAGTGGGTCGGACTATCCGGTGGGTCGGACTATCCGGTGGGACGGACCACCATCGCCGAACCGCCGCCCCGGCGGACCCGTTCCGCCGCCGCGAGCACCCGCCCGTCCGGCAGCAACTGGACGGCGGTCGCCGCACCGATCTCCGGGTTCTGCCGGAACCCGTGGCCGATGGCCTCAAGCTCCGCCCGCAGCGGGCTGTCCCACAGACCCGGTTCCAACTCGGTGGTGGTCTGGTTGCGCTGGCTGGCGCGCGGCGCGGCGATCGCGTCGACGAGCGGCAGCCCCCGGTCGATGACCCCGGTCAGGGTCTGGAGGACGGTGGTGATGATCGTCGCGCCACCCGGCGACCCCAGGGCGAGCACGGGCCGCGCCTTGCCGTCCAGGACGATCGTCGGGGCCATGGAGGACCGCGGACGCTTGCCCGGCCCCGGCAGGTTGGGGTCGTGCACGGCCGGGTCGGCGGGGGCGAACGAGAAGTCGGTGAGTTCGTTGTTCAGCAGGAAGCCCCGACCCGGCACGGTGATCGCGCTGCCGCCGGTCTGCTCGATGGTGAGGGTGTAGGCAACGACGTTGCCCCACTTGTCGGCCGTCGTCAGATGGGTGGTGCTCTCGCCCTCGTACGTCGTCGGGGCCGCCTTGTCGCCCGCCGCGCACGGCACCGGCCGCCGCGGGTCACCGGGTGCCAGCGGACTGCGCAGGACGGCGTCGTCCTTGATCAGGCAGGCGCGCGAGTCGGCGTACCGCTGGGAGAGCAGTTCGCGCTGCGGCACGTCCTCGAAGGCGGGGTCACCGACCCAGCGGCCCCGGTCCGCGAACGCGATCCGGCTCGCCTCGATGTAGCGGTGGAGGTACGCGGCCCGGCCGGCAGCGGTCAGGTCCGTGCCCTCCAGGATGTTGAGGGCCTCCCCGACCGTCGTCCCGCCGGAGGACGAGGGCGCCATGGAGTAGACGCCCAGGCCCCGGTACGAGGTCCGGGTCGGTGCCTGGAACTCGGCCCGGTAGGAACGCAGGTCGCGCCCGGTCAGGTCGCCGGGGCGCACCACCCGTGCGGAGGTCGGGTCGACGGGCGGTTCGTTGACCGTACGCAGGATGTCCTTCGCGAGGTCGCCCCGGTACAGGGTGCCGACGCCCTTGCGCGCCAACTCCGCGTAGGTGCGGGCGAGGTCGGGGTTCTTGAGGGTAGAGCCGACGACGGGCAACTCACCACCCGGCAGGAACAGTTCGGCGGAGTCGGGGAAGTCCCGGAACCGGGCCTCGTTGGCCGCGGTCTGGGCGCGGAACGTCTCGTCGACGGTGAAGCCCTCCCTGGCCAGCCGCTCGGCGGGCCGCAGCAGGGTGGCGAGGCTACGGCTGCCCCAGGCGTCGAGGGCGGACCGCCAGGTGGCGGGGGTACCGGGCACCCCGACGGCGAGCCCGCTGGTGACCGCCTCCGCGAAGGGGATCGGCCGCCCGTCCTCCAGGAACAGTCCGGAGCCCGCGGAGCGCGGGGCGGTCTCCCGGCCGTCCAGGGTGCGCACGGTACGGGACTCGGCGTCGTAGTAGACGAAGTAGCCGCCGCCGCCGATGCCCGCCGAGTACGGTTCGGTGACGCCGAGGGCCGCCGCCGTGGCGACGGCCGCGTCCACCGCATTGCCCCCCTTGCGCAGGACCTCGATGCCTGCCGCGGAGGCGTCCGCGTCGACGCTGGACACCGCGCCGCCGTGACCGACGGCCACCGGGACCTTCTGCGCGCCACCGGCGCCCCGGGCGGCCCCGGTCGCGGCTGCTTCCGTGGAGGTCGGGGCTGCGGCACCGGCGCTGACCACGGTGGCGACGGCCACGGCCAGCGAGAACAGGTTCCGCCTGACGGAACGGCGCATGCGTACCTCCGGTCAACGGGCGTCCGCGCAGCGTAGCTTCGCCACCGGCCCCCCGACAGGACCTCTTCTCGCCACCTGCACGGGAACCAGCCGTACGGCCCGACTCGAACTTCCGTGCGGACGCCCGCTAACATGCGCGCCCATGACCGATGTCGTACCCCTGATCGTGTTCGGTTCGGCCGCCACCGTGCTCGGCTTCGCACTCGGCTGGACCGCCCGCACCCAGTCGTGGCGGCGCAAGCTCCGCCGCAAGCAGGCGTTCTTCGGGCTGCCCGAGCACGCGGAGTCGCTGCTCGTCGTCAGCCGCGACCCGGGCGGACCCGATCTGTCGGTGAACCGGTTCGACATGTCCGCGCTGCTGGAACTCTCCGCGCTCGTCCAGGACTGCGGGGCGCACGCCCAGGTCGTCGCGCACGACGCGGCCCGCCAGGGGTTCGGCGAGCGGACCGAGTTCTGCGTGGGCAATCCGGCCGTCAACCGCCGGATGGCCGCCCACATGGCGAGCCTGCTGCCCGGGGTGCGGGTCAACGCCGATCCGGAGGCCGGACCGGACCGGGGCGCCTTCCAGGTGGGCAGCGAACGGTACCGGCTGGAGGCCGGCCGCACCGAGTACGTGCTGCTGGCGCGGCTGACGGCGGGACAGGGGCAGGACGCCCGGCCGGTGTTCCTGTTCTGCGGACAGCGGGCCATCACCAACCAGGCGGCGAGCCGTTACCTGGCCCGCCACCACGAGAGGCTGGCCCGCAAGCACGGCGCCGGGTCGTCCCTGGTGCTGCTGCTGAAGGTGGTGAACTCCCAGGCGTACGGGCCGGACGTCGTGGAACTCGTGGCGGACGTGACGGCCGCGGCGCAGGAACCGGTGCCCACCGCGGTGACCCGCACCTCGCACCGGGCGTCCTGAGGTGCGTCCCGCCTCCGTGACCCAACCGTCACGGCCGGTCCCACGGCCGGGTCAGCCCGGCTTGACCGCCGCCGTCGCAAAGTAGTTCGACATGTAGTGACCGGCCGCGTTGGACCGGTCCGGCGCTTCCTCGAAGCCGGTGACGAGGAACCCCGCGGCGAGTTGCCCGCCGATCTGGTCGGTGAGGGTGTGGCTGTACTCCAGAGCGGCGTCCGCGCCGAACTTCGTGGCGCGTTCCTCGGCGGAGTAGTGCGTGACGTCGCTGTAGGGCAGCTTGTGCACGACGTTCAGCTCGCCGCGCTCGTCGAGCGCCTCGTGGTCGAACAAGTACACATCAGGGTTGAGGAAGCCCACGAGCAGGGTCCCGCCCGGTCGCAGGACGCGGAAGCACTCACGCCACACCGGCGCCAGGTCCGGTACGAAGAGGTTGGAGACCGGATGGAACACGACGTCGAACGTCGCGTCGCCGAAGGCGCTGAGGTCGCGCATGTCGCCCAGGGCGGTGCGCAGGTCGAGCCCGTCGCGCTCCGCCACCATCTGGTCCTGGCCGAGCTGGCCGGGTGAGTTGTCGAACACGGTGACCCGCGCCCCCGCGGCGGCGAGGATCGGACCCTGCTGGCCGCCGCCGGCGGCCAGACACAGCACGTCCTTGCCGGTCAGCTCCTCCGGCAGCCAGGAGCGGTTCACCGGCTCGTGCCCGATGAGAACGATCGACCAGTCGCCCCTGCGGGCACGCTCGACGTCCTCCGTACTGACCGGCCTCGTCCACTCGTCGCCCTCCTGGACGTACTTGTCCCAGGCTGCGCGGTTGTGGGCCACGGGGTCGACACCAAGGTCCTGCACGTTCAACTCCCTGCTACGGCCGAGCGGACACCTGCGGTACTGACAGTTCGGCGCCGCTAGTCAACACGATCGCAGGGTGCGGGCTCAACGGAATTTGCGGACACCGAGGCGTCCGCGGGCCTCAGCCGCCACGCTCAGCTCCGTTCGCGCAGGGCGAGGACCATCACGTCGTGGAGGGCGGCTCCCGCCCAGGGGTGCGCTTCCCCCACCTTGTGGTATCCCCATGAACGGTAGGCGGCTTGCGCGGCCTCGACGTCCGGCCGCGCGTTCAGCAGTACGCGTTCCTCGGTGGCGCCGGTGAGAACCGCCTCGTGCAGCCTCCGGGCTACGCCACGACGACGCCAGGGTGCCCGGACGGCCAGTTCGATCAGCCCGAACGTACGGGTGCCGTCCTCGCGCCGCAGCTCCGCCGATGCCGGCGTGGTGAGGCGGTCCCACCAGCCCGTGGCGGCGCTGAGGGGGTACCCGTAGGCGATGCCCACGGGAGTGCCGTCAGCCGTGCGGGCGAGGGCCGCCCGGAAGGTGGGTTTGCGTACCTGGGACAGGAGCCGTGTGCTGTTGGCGCTCACTTCGCCCGCAGTCTTCAGATAGGGCGGTTCGGCGAACGCCTCTGCGTAGACCAGCGCGAACGCACCCTGCGCCTGCGCCGCCGCCGCGCCGTCCATGCGTTCTACGGTGATCCCCTCTGCGCTCTTCACCCGTTGCCCACCTCAGCCTCCCTGATGCGATCGACCGCTTCACGCGCGGCGGGACTATCAATAGTCATGACTGCACGCTCGAACGTGCCCAGTCTGCGTCGTAGGCGGACCGAGGACACACCTCCACACGCGCGGAGGACGCCCGTCACCTCATGACAAGCTTCTTCGACCTCGCCGGCGAGAAGCAGGGTTTGCGCAAGCCGAGCCCGATACCAGGCTGCGTTGCGGGTGTACCCCCCGCCCAGGCCGGCGACCGCGGCGCGCAGGAAGGGAACGGCGCGTGCTGCCTTCCCGGCCTTCGCATGGTAGGCAGCGGTGGCATAGTCCACTTCGACCGGGCCGGCGAAACGCGCCCAGCGGGGTACCTCATCATCATCGTCAGCGCGTGACTGGTAGGACACCGCACGGTTCAAAGCCCGACGGGCCCTCAATAGATCGCCAGCGCTGGTCGAGGCATTGGCCTCACGCAAGGAGATGACCAAGTGAACGGTGGCGCCGGCGCCGGCGTGTTGGGCCAGTGAGTAGGCGTTCTCCACAGCCGAGGCGGCTTCCCACATCCGACCCGCGTCGACAGATAGAAGCGACAGGGTGTTCAGAGCGCGTACTTGGAGGAGTGGATTGTCTACGAGTTGCGCGGCGGTCATCGCTTCCATGCATGCGACACGTGCTGCCTGAGGTGGACCACCGTCGTACCCGAACCACGCTTGGTGACAGGAGAGTTCGCACAGTGTGGTCTGGAGATCTCGGCCGACCTTGTCGGTGTAGACGCTATTGCTCAGCACCTTCGTGATCTGGTGCTCCAACTGTTGGGCCCGTGCACTCGCAGGGATGCCCCCGGATGTGTGGTCGACGGTGTACAGACCCTCCAATCGGGCGCGGAGTGCAGCCGCCTCGTTGGCTCCGATCCGGATGCCTTGGCGTTCCGGAAGGATCGACGCAGCAGCAATCGCCCCCGATCGGGTGACGAAAGCTCGACGCCTAACCTCTCCGTCGCCTACCGATGTGCGGTGAGTCGGAACTTGGAACCCCAGATCGCTGAGTGGGAAGCCGAACATGGCTTCCAGTACGATCTGTTGGTTCGGATGAGGCAGAGGCGGTGGACTCTCGGTCTCCCATCGACGCAGCTGACGGATTCCGGTTGAGGCCGCAATCCCCAGCCGAGCCGCCTCTTTGATGAACGCGGCGACGAACGACTTCTGTGTGTACCCGGCGTCTCGACGCAGCCTTGCCAGCTTGCCGATCTCTGCCCCAGACATGCCGGTCCCCTCGTATTGACTAGCCGGGTTCAACGGTAGTGGTTCCGCATGGGAGGCACATAAAAAAGTCCGCCCAAAAGTCCGGCTGTCCCGGCGCTCCGTGCCTCTTCGAAACGGTGAACTGATCGCCCACCAAAACCACCGGAGGAAGCGGTACATGGTCAGCTCAGCATCGGGTCCCACAGAGGAGCCCAGTACATCGGACCAGAAGGAGTCGCCTCTACTGTCCGACCGCCTCAGCGGATGGGCGCGGACTCGGGACCTCGGCGAGCGGGCGGCGGTTGCCGCGCTGCTCCAGGAAGGTGACGTCCTGGCACGGGGCGATGTGCGGGACCTGCTCGTGGTCGACACCGGGAAGCGTGCGTACTGCGACTGGCCGCGGTTCGAGGCCCAGTACCGTACGGCCCTCGTCCTGGACACGAGTGAGCGTGCGTTCCTGGACCTCGTCGTGGCGGTGGGGTTCCCACGGCTCGTGCCGTTGTGGCAGGTGGAGAACCTGGGCGAGCGGCGACTCGCGATCATCCTGCGGGCGCTGGCGGCGCTGGCCGGGTGCGACACGATCGCGGTGGGCACACGGGCGTGGTGAGGCTCTGCGTACGGTGCCTGCTGGCCGTCGACGAGACACAGCCTCACGACTCGCAACTGCGTCGGTCCACGGTCGGCGCCCTGTACACCGCGTACGTCCACCTGGAGTGCACCGCCCCGGCAGCCACCCGGGTCACCTCGGCCGCGGACCACGGCGACACCGAGGTCCGGCAGGCCGCACCGTGAGCCCCCGGACCGAACAGCTCCTGTACGTCCTCACGCTCGCCGCGTTGCTCGGCTCCCTCGCGTACGGCATCGCCACAACCCGCTGAACCACCCCTCCCCCTCCCTCCACGAGGACACCGATGACCCACACCCGTACCGCCCGCGCGTACTGCGCGCGCTGCACCGAGCCCATCCGGTGGTGGCAACGCCAGGTCAGCAAGCTGCGCTTCTCCCCGTCCGGGCCCGGCACGACCCTGCACCTCCACCGCCGCTGCCTCCCCGAGGGCGTGCCCTGCGCACCGTGCGTCAAGGCCCGCATCTTCGGCACCGACCACCACCACTGCCGCATGTGGGCCCCGGGCACCCACCAGGTCCACCGCCGGCGGGCGACGCTGGAGCTGAGCCTGCGTAACCGCCCGCGGCCCTGCCCGTGCACCTGCCGGACCCGGGCGCGGGCCTGAGCGCACGGGCGGGGGCGCGGGCCCTTCGGAATGTGTCCGTCCCAAGACGTATGTCCCGATTCTGTGACAACGGGGGAACGGGGCCGTTCCGCAGGAACCCCGCGGCCGTACGCACCCTCTCTCCGGTCGATTCCGATCGCACGGAGGTACGACCCCATGTTCAGTTCCCCGCTCCCGTCCGCACCGCGTCCGAGCACGCAGGCCGGCGTGGCGCCCGTCCGTGGCCGCCGCGGACGACACCTGACCGTCGGGGCCGGAGCCCTCGGACTCACCGTCCTGCTCACCGCCTGCTCCGGCGGGTCGGACGACGACGGCAAGGGGGGCGGGAGCACCGCGGCCGGCGCCCCCGCGCGGGCCGAGATATCGGTGAACCTGAAGGGCGAGCGCGCCGCCGCGGGCAAGCCCGTGACGGTGCGCCTCGCCGAAGGGGAACTGCGCGGGGTGACGGTCACCTCGAAGAAGGAAGCGAAGGCGGGCGCCCCGCTGACGGGCAAGGTCTCCGCGGACGGCCGCACCTGGACCTCGGAGCGGGTCGCCGCGCCGGGCACCGCGTACCAGGTGCGCGCGACGACCAAGGAGGGCGGCTCGGCGACGGCCGCGTTCACGACGGTCGCCGCCGACAAGGTCAACAAGCTGACCCTCGCCCCCGGCAAGGGCACCACCGTGGGCATCGCCCAGCCCCTATCGATCACCTTCGACCACCCGGTGAAGAACAAGGCGGCCGTCGAGCGCGCGCTGAAGGTCACCACCTCCAACGACACCACCGGGTCCTGGGGCTGGATCGAGCACTACGACGGGAAGGACCGCATCGACTGGCGGCCCGAGGAGTACTGGAAGCCGGGCACCAAGGTGCAGCTGCGGGCGAACCTCAACGGCGTCGACTCGGGCACCGCGGGCGGCTTCTTCGTCCGGGACTACGACACCTCCTTCACCATCGGCGCGGCGCAGGTCGTCAAGGTGGACCTCAACACCAAGCAGCTGCGGCTGGAGCGGGACGGCAAGACGGTGCGCACCCTGCCGATGTCGGCGGGCACGCCCGGCGGCAAGAAGCGCTCGTGGGGCGGCACCACCGTGCTGATGTCGAAGGAGGGCACCATCCGGATGAACTCCGAGACCGTGGGCCTCGGCGACGCCTACGACAAGATGGTCGACTACTCGATGCGGCTGACCTGGTCGGGAATGTACGCGCACGCCGCTCCGTGGAACGCCGCGTACTTCGGCAACGCCAACCGCAGCTCGGGCTGCATCGGCATGAGCGACGCCGATGCCGGCTGGCTGTACGGGCAGGTCCGCGCCGGTGACCCCTTCGAGGTCTCCGGTGAGGGTCACAAGGGCGTGCCCGCGCCGGGCAACGGGTACGGCGAGTGGAACCTGTCGTGGGCCGAGTGGCAGCAGCGCAGCGCGCTGCGCTGATCCGGCTGCCGGACGGGGTGCGGGACGGGCGGTCGGGCTCCGGGTGCGGAGCCCGATTGCGGGGCGGGTCACGCGGTGTTTGTGTGGGTGTGTTCCCCTACGCACACCTTCGGAGCGTGCCATGTCGCTGTCCTCCTTCGGGTCGCCCGGCGGCCCGGACCCCTTCTCCGAACTGTTGAACCGGTTCTTCGGGATGTCCCCGGGAACGGCGCCGCCGGCCGTGCAGCGGGTGCCGATCGGGCGGCTGCTGAGCGAGTCGGCACGGGAACTGCTGGCCACCGCCTCGGCCCGGGCCGAGAAGGACGGCAGCGCCGACCTGGACACCGAGCACCTGCTCTGGGCGGCCACCCGGACGGAGCCCACCCGTGCGCTGATCGCCCGGGCGGGCGCCGATCCGGACGAGCTGGGGCGGGAGATCGCCGACGCCCTGCCGGGCGAGTCAGCCTCGCCCTCCGCGGAGCCGGGTCTCACGCCCGCCGCCAAACGGGTGCTGATCGGGGCGCACACCCGGTCGCAGGCCGCGGGCTCCTCGTACATCGGCCCGGAGCACGTCCTCGGGGCGCTGCTGGACGACCAGAGCTCCGGCGCCGCCCGGGCCCTGGCCCGGCACGTCCCGGACGCCGCCCGACTGCGGCGGGCCGCGGACGCGCCGGCCCGCCGGGGCACCGCACCCGAGCAGGAGAGCGGCACCCCCACTCTGGACGAGTACGGCCATGACCTCACCGAGGAGGCGCGGGCGGGCCGGCTGGACCCGGTGGTGGGCCGCGCCGACGAGATCGAGCAGACCGTCGAGGTGCTCTCGCGTCGGACGAAGAACAACCCCGTGCTGATCGGTGACCCCGGTGTGGGCAAGACGGCGATCGTGGAGGGGTTGGCGCAGCGGATCGTCGCCGGGGAGGTTCCGGACACCCTCAAGGACCGCCGGGTGGTGGCCCTGGACCTGTCGGGGCTGGTGGCGGGTTCGAAGTACCGGGGCGAGTTCGAGGAACGGCTGAAGAACGTGATCGACGAGGTGCGGGGCGCCTCGGAGTCGACGGTGTTGTTCATCGACGAGTTGCACACGGTGGTGGGGGCGGGTTCGGGCGGCGAGGGCGCGATGGACGCGGGCAACATCCTGAAGCCGGCGCTCGCCCGCGGTGAGCTGCACGTCGTGGGGGCGACGACGATCGACGAGTACCGCAAGCACATCGAGAAGGACGCGGCGTTGGAGCGCCGGTTCCAGCCGGTGACGGTGCCGGAGCCGACGGTGGCCGAGACCGTGGAGATCCTCCAGGGGCTACGGGACTCCTACGAGGCGCACCATCAGGTCCGCTTCACCGACGCGGCGTTGGTGGCCGCCGCCGAGCTGTCCGACCGGTACGTCACCGACCGGTTCCTGCCGGACAAGGCGATCGACCTGATGGACACGGCGGGGGCCAGGGTCCGGCTGCGTTCCCTGGGCCGCTCGACGGAGGTGGTGGAGCGGGAGGACCTGATCGCCCGGCTCCAGCGGGAGAAGGACCAGGCGGTCGCGGCGGAGGACTTCGAGCGGGCGTCCGAGGTGAAGCGGCGGATCGCGGCGGCGCAGGACGAGATCGCGGGGGTCGCGGAGCGCCGTGAGGGGGTCATGCGGGTCACCGAGGACGACATCGCGGACGTGCTGTCCCGGCGTACCGGCATCCCGGTCTCGCAGCTGACGCAGAGCGAGAAGGAGAAGCTGCTGAAGCTGGAGGACGCCCTGCACTCGCGGGTGGTGGGGCAGGACGAGGCGGTGGTCGCGGTCGCGGAGGCGGTGCGCCGCAACCGGGCGGGCATGGGCGACCCGGACCGGCCGGTCGGCTCGTTCCTGTTCCTCGGTCCGACGGGGGTGGGCAAGACGGAGTTGGCGAAGGCGCTCGCCGAGTTGCTGTTCGGGGACGAGAGCCGGATGACGCGGTTCGACATGAGCGAGTTCCAGGAACGGCACACGGTGTCCCGGCTGGTCGGGGCGCCGCCCGGTTACGTGGGTCACGAGGACGCGGGTCAGCTCACCGAGAAGGTGCGTAGACAGCCGTACAGCGTGCTGCTCTTCGACGAGATCGAGAAGGCGCACCGGGACGTCTTCAACGCGCTGCTCCAGGTCTTGGACGACGGGCGGCTGACGGACGCGCGGGGCCGGACGGTGGACTTCCGGCACACGGTGGTCATCATGACCAGCAACATCGGCGCCCAGCGCATCCTGGCCCGGCGCGGGGAGGTGGACGACGGCAGCGGGGTGCTGAGCGGTCAGCTCAAGGACGAGCTGATGGAGGACCTGCGGGAGCGTTTCCTGCCGGAGTTCCTGAACCGGATCGACGAGATCATCGTGTTCCACGGTCTGGGTCCGGACGATCTGACGCGCATCCTGGACCTGTTGTTGGACCGCAGCGAGCGCCGGGTGCGGGCCCAGGGGCTGCATCTGGAGGTCACGGACGCGGCGAAGCGCCTGTTGGTGGCGCACGGGACGAAGCCGGAGTTCGGGGCGCGGCCGTTGCGTCGGACGATCCAGTCCGAGTTGGACAACCGGTTGGCCTCGCTGTTGCTCGGCGGGGAGGCGGATCCGGGTGACACGGTCGTCGCCGATGTCGTCAACGACTCGCTGGTGTGTTCGGTGCGCAAGCCGGAGGAGGTCCCGGCGGAGGCCGGCGCCGAGGCGTAAGCGATGGTGGGGGCCGGGTACGGAACCGGGCGGCCTGCGTGGTGGGTTCCACCACGCAGGCCGCCCGGTTCCGGCTGCGGTCCGGCGGCGCCGCGTCCCCGGGGCGCGGTGACGCCCCGGTCCACGGCACGGCCGTTCCGCTCGGAGCGGACCCGTCCGGCGCACGGCTGACCTTCGTCCCGCCCGGGGTGCGGCACACGTCGTGTGCCGTACCGCCGCGCGGGCAGTGATCTCCGGCCGCCGCCGGTCGAGCATGGCCCGGTGAGCCGCTGCCCCCCGTTTACCGCCTCGGGGCCGCGGGGGGTCCCCCGCCCGGCAGCAGCGTCCCTGGTTCGGCCGGTGCGATTTCGACGGCCTCCGTCCTGGGATTGCGGCGCTGGCGACGGGCCACCCAATGGGCGAACCACGACAGCAGCATGCACATCCCGATGTAGATCGGTGAGATCACCATCACGACGGGGATGAAAGGCAGATCGTAGTCGAGGTTCGACGCGATCAGTTTCCCGGCGTGCAGGAACTCCTCGTAGGTGATCAGGTATCCGAGCGAGGTGTCCTTGAGGGCCACCACGAGTTGGCTGATGATGGCGGGCAGCATCGCCCGTGCGGCCTGCGGCACGAGCACGTACGTCATCACCTGGGTCTTGCGCATGCCGAGGGCGAACGCCGCTTCGTGCTGACCGCGTTCGACGGCGTTGACCCCGGAGCGGAAGACCTCGGCGAGGACGCTGCCGTTGTAGAGGGTGAGTCCGGCGACCAGTGCGGGCAGCGGCTGCACCTTCAGCGCCACGAAGATGAAGAAGATCATGACCAGGACCGGCATCGCGCGGAAGAACTCCACGATCAGGGTGGAGACCCAGCGCACCGGTGCGTGGTCGGAGAGCCGGCCGGTGGCGAGGAGCGCGCCGAGCACCAGGGACAGCACGGCGGCCATCCCGAAGGCCTTGAGCGTGTTGGCGAGGCCCTCCAGCAGGAGTTCCTGGATGCCCTTGTACTCGAAGGGCGTCCACTTGGTGGCGGTGAACTGGTCGGTGTCGAAGAGGAGGTACAGGATCCAGCCGAACAGGGCGAGGAGCAGTCCGGTGGCGATCAGGCCGTAGGTGCGGTGACGGCGGCGGGCCTTGGGGCCGGGGATGTCGTAGAGGGCGGTCGACTCCTCGGCGGAGCCGGCGTGGACGACCGGGGACGCCGTGGTCATCGGGCCACCCCCCAGTGGCGTTCCATCAGGTGGAAGAGGGCGCTGATGCTCAGGGTGATGATGAGGTAGCCGACCGCGATCCAGACGAACGTCCAGACGATGTTGTAGCCGAGTTCGCTGAGGGTCTTGTAGGTGCCGAGCAGTTCGGTGACGCTGAAGGCGCCGGCGATCGCGGAGTTCTTGGCGAGCGCGATGAGCGTGGAGCCGACCGGCGGGATGACCGAGCGGAACGCCTGGGGCAGCACCACCAGGGACAGTGACTGTCCGAAGGTCATGCCGAGGCTGCGGGCGGCCTCGCCCTGGCCCTTGGGCACGGTGTTGATGCCGGAGCGCAGCGCCTCGCAGATGAACGCGGAGGTGTAGCAGCCGAGCGCGAGGACCGCGAAGACCTCGAACGGCAGCACCAGCCCGAAGCGCGGCAGCCCGAGGAGGACCGCGAAGAACAGCAGGGTCAGCGGGGTGTTGCGCAGGACGGTGACCCAGGCGGTGCCGAACATCCGCAGCGAGCCGATGGGCGCCACCCGGAAGGACGCCATGACGAAGCCGAGCACCAGGGCGAGCACGGAGGAGTACACGGTGAGTTCGACGGTGCCGAGGAATCCCTGGGCGTAGGTGTCGAAGTTGTCGATCAGTACGTTCAAGGGGGCCTCGTTCAGCTCGCCGGATAGCGGTCGATGGCGGGCGGGTTCGGCGCGGGGACCCCGGACAGGCCGAGGGTCGCCTCGTACGCCTTCTTCCAGTCGCCGTCCTTCTCGCGGGCCGCGAGTGCGTCGTCGAGGGCGAAGCGCAGGGCGTTGTCGCTCCGGGGGACGCCGATGCCGTAGGGCTCCTGGGAGAAGGGCTTGCCGACCACCTTCAGTTCCTCCGGGACCTTGGCGGCGTATCCGATGAGGATGGCGTCATCGGTGGTGACGGCGTCGACCTGGTACGTCAGCAGGTTGTCCACGCACACCGAGTAGGTGTCGTACGCGACGAGCGTGGCCTTGGGGTAGTCCCGCTGGATGCGCTGGTAGGGGGTGGAGCCCGCCGCGGAGCAGACGCGTTTGCCCGCGAGGTCCTGGGGGCCCTTGATGTCGTTCTCGTCGGTGCGGACCAGCAGGCCCTGGCCGGCGAGGTAGTAGGGGCCGGCGAAGCCGACGAGCTTCTTGCGGTTGGTGTTGATGGTGTAGGTGCCGACGTAGTAGTCGATCTGACCGTTCTGGAGGGCGGTCTCCCGGTTGGCGGAGGCGATGGTGCGGAAGTGGATGGTGTCGGGCTGGAATCCGAGGGAGGCGGCCATCATCCGGGCGATCTCGATGTCGAACCCGGAGTACGCGCCGGTCGCCGGGTCCTTCTCGCCGAGGTAGGGCTGGTCCTCCTTGGCGCCGACGGTGAGGTGGCCGCGGCGTTCGGCGCGTTCCCAGGTGGGCGAGTCGGGGAGCTGGAAGCCCTCGTTCACCGTGTACCGGGGCAGTGCGCCGGCGGCGGGGCCCTTCACGGGCGGGCTGCCGTCCTTGCCGCAGGCGGAGCCGAGGACGGCGAGGGCGACCAGCAGGAGGACGGTGGTCAGCCGCGGCGCGGGGGTCCGCCGGGGCAGGCTGCGGATCATGCGGTCACCCCTCAGTGCTTGAGGATCTTGGAGAGGAAGTCCTTGGCGCGTTCGCTCTCCGGGTGGGTGAAGAAGTCCTCGGGCGTGCGGTCCTCGACGACCCGGCCGTCGGCCATGAAGACCACGCGGTTGGCCGCGGAGCGGGCGAAGCCCATCTCGTGGGTGACGACGACCATGGTCATGCCGTCCCGGGCGAGTTGACGCATGACCTCCAGGACCTCGTTGATCATCTCCGGGTCGAGGGCCGAGGTGGGCTCGTCGAAGAGCAGGGCCTTGGGGTCCATGGCGAGCGCGCGGGCGATGGCGACGCGCTGCTGCTGACCGCCGGAGAGTTGGGCGGGGAACTTGTCGGCCTGCCCGACGAGTCCGACCCGGTCGAGGAGTTCCCGGGCGCGGTGCTCCGCTTCCGTCTTGCCCCGCCGTCTGACCTTGACCTGGGCGAGGGAGATGTTCTGGAGGACGGTCTTGTGGGCGAAGAGGTTGAACGACTGGAAGACCATGCCGACCTCCGCCCGGAGCTTCGCCAGGGCCTTGCCCTCCTCGGGCAGTGGCTGTCCGTCGAGGAAGATCGCACCGGACTCGACCGTCTCCAGTCGGTTGATGGTGCGGCACAGCGTGGACTTGCCGGACCCCGACGGGCCGATGACGACGACCACCTCCCCCTTGCCGACGGTGAGGTTGATGTCCTGGAGGACATGCAGTTTCCCGTAGTACTTGTTCACGTCACGCAGTTCGATCAACGGATCGACGGCCATGCCCTGCCCTGCCCACTGTCGGCGGTCTCGGTCCGCGCAAACTATCCACGGCAATACGGGACTTAACAGACGACACGCACGTATGGGCATTAACCGTATTTGAAGCCAAGCGACCCGGCTGACGATCGGGCCCGTTCCGTCAATCCTCCGCCGCCTCCGCGTACACCTGGGACAGACCGGGCGCACCGTTCGCCGCCCACTCCAACCCCGCCTGCACCACGGCGATCTCCCGACCCGACGCCAGCCGCACCAGCGGCACCCCGTCCGACCGCAGCCGCCACGCGGCGCCCGACACCGTCCGGACGACGACCGTACCGAGGTAGAGGCCGGCGTCGTTGCCGAGCCAGGGCAGCAGCTCGGGATCGTCCCGCCAGCGCGGCAGGAGCTGGTCGAGACCGCTCAACGACGCCACCGTGTCGTCGAGTTCGAGACCCGCATCGCCCGCCTGCGAGCGCAGCAGATCGCACTCCCCGAACAGCTCCCCCACCCCTTCGGGGTCACTCTCGAACGCGGACGCGAGCACGGCGGTCGACCGATCGGGCCGCCGGATGCGCCATTTGTCCAGGAAGTGAATTTTCATACCCACAGCCTGACATTCGTTCCGGCTATCGCACCACAGGCGCGCACGGCCGTGTCATCACGTGTTCACCGGGTGACGGCGCGTCGCAAGTTGACGCATCGGAGGGGGCTGCCTAGCGTCAACGGGACCGTGACGGGCCCGGGTGCGGCGTTCACCTGCGGCTTCCCGACGCCGTCGAGAGTGAAGGAGCCCGCCCCCTCGTGTGGTCCACCCATCACGCCACCGCCAGACGGTGGCCGATGCGGACGGCGACCGTGTTCTTCGCCGTCGTGTCGGCGATGACGCCGGCCGTGGTGGGCACCGTCCCGGGACCGGGGGCCGCGGCCTCGGCGGGCGGCACACCGGGCACCCGCGCCGCCGGGGCACCGCTCCCCCTGGCGCGACTGCTCGACAACCGGGGCGTCAGTCACGACGCGCGCCGTCAGTACGCCGACTTCGACGGCTCCGGCTCCTCCCTGTCCGCCGGCGACCTGGCAGCCGCGGGGTGGACCCCGGGACGGACCCTGACCCTGGCGGGCACCCCGCTGACCTGGCCGCACCCCACCCCGGAGGGCTTCGACAACGTACGGGCGGACGGGCAGTCGGTGCTGGTCGACGGGGCGGGCGAGGCGCTGGTCCTGCTGGTCGCCGGCACCCGGGGCACCGCGACGGGCACCGGCACCGTGCACTACCGGGACGGGGTGAGCGCCCCCTTCCGGCTGAGCGCACCCGACTGGCGGCGCGGGTCCCTCGCGGCGAAGGCCCTGGCGCTCCCCCGGGTGAACAAGCCGGCCGGGCAGGTCGAGGAGCGGTCCCGGCTGTACGCCGTCAGCGTTCCGCTCCGCAGCGGAGCCGCGATCGCCTCGGTGACGCTGCCGCGCGACGACCCGTCCGGACCCGATCTGCACGTGTTCGCCCTCGGGGTGCGGCCCACCGCGGACGGCTGGACCGGCAGTTGGTCGGCCGCCACCGGCACCTACGCCCCGGTGGGCCCCTGGACCGACCGCACCCTGCGGCTGGTGACGCGGACCACGGTGGGCGGGCCCCGGCTCCGCCTGCGGTTCGACAACACCTTCGCCCGGGCACCGGTCCGGATCGGAGCGGCGAGCGTGGCCCCGCGGGCGACCGGTGCCGCGGCGCGGGGGCGTCCGGTGCCGGTGACCTTCGGCGGGCGCGGCGGGGTCGAGGTCCCGGCCGGGGCCCAGGTCTTCAGCGACCCCGTGGAGCTCGACGTCCGGCCGCAGACCGAGTTGCTGGTCAGCTTCCACCTGCCCGGCACGGTCCGCGCGGCCCCCCTGCACCGGGAGGCCGCGCAGACCTCCTACGTCAGCGAACCCGGTGACCGCACCCGTACGGCACGGGGCACCGCGTACCCGAAGACGATCACGTTCTGGCCGCTGCTGACCGGGGTCGACGTGAGCGGCGGCCCCGGGTCGGTGGTGGTGATCGGGGACTCGGTCACCGACGGCTCCCGACGGACCCGGGACACCCAGCGCCGCTGGACGGACCTGCTCTCGGCGCGCTTGCAGCGGCAGCGCGCGGTCCCCCGGTACGGCGTGCTCAACCAGGCGATCTCCGCCAACCGCGTGGTCTCCGACCGCTATCCGGGGGACGGGGAGTCAGGCGACTCGTCGGGGGTGAGCGTCCTCAACCGACTGGACCGGGACGCCTTCGCGCAGACCTCGGCACGGACCGTGCTGGTCTTCCAGGGGGTCAACGACCTGCGGTGGGGAGCCACCACGGACGAGGTCGTCGCCGGGCTGCGGGAGATCGCCGCGCGGGCACGGGAGCGGGGTCTGCGGACGGTCGTGTCGACGATAGCGCCGTGCGGCGGCGAGGACCGTTGCACCCCCGCCGTCGACGCCCGGCGCCGGGCCGCCAACGCGGCGCTGCGCGCCGACCCGGGACGCTTCGACGCACTGCTCGACCTCGACCGGGTGCTGCGGGACCCCGAACGCCCCGAGCGGCTGCTCCCCGCGTACGACAGCGGCGACCATCTGCACCCCAACGATCCGGGGCTGGTCGCGATGGCGGACTCGGTGGACCTGCGGACGCTCGGCCCCTGAGCCCGGCTCGCCGGCGCACCGGCGGTCGGGCCCGGTCAGGTCGCCGTCAGGTCGCCCTCAGAGGTCGAGGTCCACGACGACGGGGGCGTGGTCGGACGCGCCCTTGCCCTTGCGCTCCTCACGGTCGACGTAGGCGTCGGAGACGGCCTTCGCGAAGGGTTCGTTGCCGTACACCAGGTCGATGCGCATGCCCCTGTTCTTCGGGAACGAGAGCTGGCGGTAGTCCCAGTACGTGTACGGGTGGTCGTACTTCAGGGGGCGCGGGACCACGTCGGACAGGCCCGTCCCGCGCAGCGCGGCGAGGGCGGCGCGCTCGGCGGGGGTCACATGGGTGGCCCCCGCGAAGGCACCGATGTCCCACACGTCCTCGTCGGCCGGGGCGACGTTGTAGTCACCGAGGACGGCGAACGGGCGGCTGCCCCCGGCGTCCCCCGCGACGGCCGCCTTCAGCGCCTCGAACCACTGGATCTTGTAGGCGTAGTGGGCGTGGTCGACCTCACGGCCGTTGGGCACGTACACCGACCAGACCCGGACCGGGCCGCAGGTCGCCGCGACGGCGCGGGGCTCCTGGACGCCCTCGTACCCCGGATCGCCGGGGAGGCCCTTGACCACGTCCGTCAGGCCCACCCGGGAGATCACCGCGACGCCGTTCCAGCGGCCGGTGGCGTGGACCGCCGCCTCGTAGCCCAGCTCGCGCAGCGGGGCCGTGGGGAACTGCTCCTCGGTGGTCTTGGCCTCCTGGAGGCACAGCACGTCCGTCCCCGTGCTCTCCAGCCAGGCCAGCAGGCGGGGGGTCCGTGCGGTGATCGAGTTCACGTTCCAGGTGGCGATGCGCATGACCCCCAACCTACCGGGCGGGTGTGACAGCGCCGTGCGCTACAGCTCCACCGTGCCGCCGGGCGCCAGCCGCAGGTGCTCGGCGCCCCCGAGCGCGCCGATCTGACGGTCGTAGATGGGGTGAGCCAGCTCGGTGAGCAGGGCGTCGTGGACGTCGTACGCGCGGCGCGGACCGACCTCCCGGACGTAGTCGATGACCTCGGAGATCTTGTTCCAGGGGGCGTGCACCGGAAGCATCAGCGTGTCCACCGGCCGGTCCGGCACCGTCAGTGCGTCCCCCGGGTGGAACAGCGCACCGTCGACCAGGAACCCGATGTTGGTGACCCGCGGGATGTCCGGGTGGATCACCGCGTGCCACTCCCCGTGCACCTGGACGTCGAAGCCGGCGGCCGTGAAGGCGTCACCGTGCCCGACCGTGCGGATCCGCCCCGGATAGGCCGCGGCGAGCTGGTCGGCGACCGACCGCAGCGTCCACACGGTGGTGGCCGGGTCGGCGTCCAGGGCGGCCCGCAGGTGCTCCTCGCTGAAGTGGTCGGGGTGTTCGTGCGTGACCAGGATCGCCGTGGCGCCGACCGCCGCGTCCGCCTCGGTGAACCCACCCGGGTCGATGACCAGGCGCTGGCCGTCCTTGTCGAGCCGGACACAGGAATGCGTCTGCTTGGTGAGCTTCATGGGGACCATCCTGGCCCAGCCCCGGGCACCCGGCCGGGTACGCCCGCTCACTCCTGGGGCGTGGTCTCCTCCCGGATGACCTCCTGCGCCACCCTGAAGGCCCGGTTGGCGGCGGGCACCCCGCAGTAGACGGCGGTCTGGAGGAGGACCTCCTTGATCTCCCGGGGGGTGAGCCCGTTGCGCAGGGCGGCCCGGATGTGGGTGCCGAGTTCGTCGGGGTGGCCGCCCGCCACCAGCGCCGTCAACGCGACCGTGCTGCGCATCCTGCGGTCGAGGCCCGGGCGGTCCCAGACGTCGCCCCAGGCGTACCGGGTCACGAAGCGCTGGAAGTCCTCGGAGAACTCGTCGGCGGCGGCGAGCGTCCGGTCCACATGGGCGTCGCCGAGCACTTCCCGACGCACCTTCAGACCCACGTCGTAACGGTCGCCGAGCCGGTGGCCGCCGGACTGTTCCGCGGCGGGAGCTATGGCGGCGACCGGTGCGGCGGCGGGCGGCGGGACCGCGACCGGGGGCGCCGCCTGGCTGACCACGCGGTGCTGACCGGTCGCGTCGGTGGCGGCGCCCCAGGGGGTGGCGAAGTGCCGCACCAACAGGTCGGTGACCGCCGCGGGCTGCTCGACCGGGGCGAGGTGCGAGGCGCCGGGGACGACGGCGAGTCGGGCGTCCGGGATCCCGGCGACCAGGGTCCGGGCCTCGGCGGGGCCGGTGACCTTGTCCTCGGAGCCCACGAGGACCAGGGTGGGCACCCCTATCCGGCTGAGGGCGGCCCGAACGTCGAACGTGGCCAGCGCCTCGCACGCGGCGATGTAGCAGCCCGGGTCGGTGGTGCGGACCATCTGCACGGCCCACTCGGTGATCGCGGGCTGCGCCGCCGCGAACCCGGGGGTGAACCAGCGGTCGGGCGAGGAACGCGCGATCGGGTCCAGGCCGTTCGTCCGGACGACGACGCCGCGCTGACGGAACTCGTCGGGGGTGCCGAACCTCGGGGACGAGGCGATCAGCGCCAGCGAGGCCACCCGGTGCGGGTGGCGCAGCGCGAGGTCGAGGCCCACCGCGCCGGCGAACGCACAGCCGGCGAACCCGAAGCGCTGGACGCCCAGTTCGTCGAGGAGGGCGAGCAGCCGGTCGGACAGCTCGCCCACCGAGCCGGCGGGGCGGGCGGGCGCGCCTCCGTGTCCGGGCAGGTCGAAGCGGAGCACCCGCAGTTGACCGGAGAGTTCCGGCACCTGGCGATCCCACATGTGCCACGTGGTACCGAGGGAGGGGCCGATCACCAGGGTTGGTGCGTCGTCCGGCCCGTCCACGCGGTATTGCAGGGAGTTCGTCGGTGTCACACTCACCCGCTACCCCCTCTCGTCTCTCACAATCTCTTACATCGCCGAGTCGAACCTATCGGCTCCGGCTGCTCCCCCGGGCATCGAGCCCGGAATCCGGCGGGCTCGGCGGGAGGCGGGTGGCAGGCGGGCGGCGGTCCGGGGCCGGGCGTCCTAGGCCGTGCCCGGGCCCGGACCGCGGGGAGCGTGTGCGGAGCGGGACGGGTCCGGGTGCGTGAGCAGCCGGCGGGCCGTGGCCAGGGCCTTCGTCTCGTCGCGGACACCGGTCAGGACGCAGAGCGTGTAGACGGCGCCCTCGATCCCGGGGCGGGCCGTGAAGTCCATCAGGGCGTCGCGGCTCCGGAGCCGGTCGTAGCGGTCCACCAGCGCGCGCAGGACGTCGGGGTCGGCCTCGGGCGCCATGGGCCCTCCTCGGGTCGGCGTTCCCCCGGTCGTCCCTCCGATGGTGCGGCGCGGGACCGGACCCCGCCACCTCAGGGGTGCGGCGGGCACCCGGGCCGGCGGAGGCGTCGCCCGGTGCGGGGTCAGCCGGGGACCTCGGCCCGGGTGACCCGGGCGGGGTCGGGCAGCAGGGCGGCCGGACCCGGTTCGTGGACGCGTGCCAGTGCGATGAGGACCAGGGCGACCGCGACCGCGCCGGGATCGGGCAGGCCGGTGCCGTGTGCGCCGGTGTAACTGGCCCTGCCCCGGCGGGCGGGGAGCGCGGCGCTGGCGAGGGCGCCGTCGACGGCGGCGCGCGCCGCAGCGGTCACCGCCCGGTCGTGGGTGTTGGGTGCCGCGGCGACCAGGGACCGCACGGCCGGGGCGAGGGCGTCGAGCAGGGTGCGGTCACCGGGCACGGCGCCGCCGACGGCGCTGATCCGGGCGAGTGCCTGGCCGAGGGCGGCGGCGAGCCGGCGGACGTCGGGTGGTGTGCGGTCGGCGACGGGCTCCAGGGCGGTGAACAGGACGCCGAACAGCGGGCCGCTGGAGCCCCCCACCCGGTCACGGAACGTGTCGGCGAGCGCGGCCGGCCCCGCGATGCGGTGCTCCCGGGCCCGGCGTGCGGCGGCCGTGACGCCGCCGCAGAAGTTGTCGCCGAAGTCGCCGTCCCCCGAGGCCTGGTCGAGGGCGGTGAGGTCGGCGTGCGCCGCCCGGCACATCCGGTGCAGTTCCTCCAGGAAGGCGCCCACCGCCCGGGGTCCGCCGGAGGGCGGCGCGTCGGGCGGAGCACCGCGGAACTCCGTCGGGGGCGTGAGCAGGGTGCTCCCGGGGTCCACCGCGCGGGGCAGGCGCAGCGGGGTGTCCGTGGGAGCCGTCCACAGCTCCAGCCACCCGGGGGCCAGTCGGGTGAGGGTGATGCTGAACCCCGCCATGTCCAGTGCGGTGGCGTAGACGCCCGCGGCCAGGGAGCGCACCCGTACGCCGCGGGCGGTCAGGTCCTCGTGGACCAGCGCGCTGACCGCCCTCAGTTCCAGCTCACCGGTGCCGCCCAGCCCCGACACCACCGCGATCACCCCTTCCGCGGGCCCGGTCCCGGGGTGCGGGAGGCCGGCCAGCAGTTCGTCGAGCATGTGACGGACGGTGTCCTCGACGGGCCGGGACGCCGGGGCGGTGCGGGCCGCCCGCTCGCCGTGGATGCCGACGCCGTAGTCCAGGGTGCCCTGCGGCAGGGCGAACGCGGGCGATCCGAGGGCCGGGGAGGTGTGGGCGCGGGCGCAGACCGCGAGGCTGCGCGTGGCCGCCACCACCCGGGCACCGAGGTCGGCCAGTGCCCGTGGGCCGGCGCCCCGGTCGGCCATCGCCCCCAGCACCTTCTCCACGACCAGGACGCCGGCCGTTCCGCGTCGGCCCTCGGCCGTGCCGGCGGTGGCGAGGTCGTCGTCCACCACCACCTCGGCGACCCCGGTCCCGGCGGCCCGGAGCCGCTCCGCCGCGAGGGCGAAGTTGATCCGGTCCCCGGTGTAGTTCTTCACGATCAGCAGGACGTGTTCCCGTCCGCCGAGTTCGGCGGCGGCCCGGGCCGCCGCCTGCGCCTGAGCGCCCGTCGGGGAGGTGAACACCGGGCCCGGCACCACGGCGTCCAGCCCGCCGCGTCCCAACAGCCCCACGTCCAGCGGCTCGTGTCCGGCGCCGCCCCCGGCGACCAGCGCCACCCTGCGTCGCGGGTCCGGCCGCGTCGCCAGGAGGTACAGCGGGTCCGGGCACACCCCGATCCCGGGGTGGGACAGCGCCAGCCCCCGGCACGCCGTCAGGACGGCCTCGCGATCGGGTAGGAAGAAGCTCATCGGGACCTCCAGGGGCGGGGGCCGCGCAGGAGCGGCCCCCGGGGCTACCGCGGGGCGGCACCCGGCGCAACCGGGCCGTACGGTCCGCCCGGGGGGACTCCGCCCGGAACCTCATTGTCACCTGTGGCGGGGCGAGCGCAACGCGAACGGGGCCGGCACCCGCTGCGCTCCACCCGGGCGACTGACGGTGGCGCGTGGTGCGCACCGCCGGGCCGGCGTCCGGCGCCGCCTCCGGGTCAGCCTGGAGGTGGACCGGGGGTGGGCCCCAGGGAGGAGAGCGGCAGGGGTCGGGGCCCGACCTGTGAACGACCGCGCTTCAGCTGTGGAGTTGACGATCACTCACCCCGCTCCCGTCTAGCGTCGACCGCATGACCAGAACCCGACGCGGTGCGGGGGCCGCGCTGCTCGCCCTGTCCATGACCCTGCCCCTCGTCCAGGCGGCCGCGGCCGCCGCACCGTCCGGCGCCGACACCACCGCCGTGACGGCCGCGGCCCGCAAGGCCGCGCCCGTCACGCTCTCCCGACCCACCGGTCCCCACTCCGTGGGCGTGTCGACCCTGCACTTGACCGACCCGTCCCGTAACGACCCGTGGGTGCCGGGTGCCGGGGCACGGGAGTTGCTGGTGTCCGTGCACCACCCCGCCCGCGCGCACACCGGCGGCCGGGCACAGCGGTATCTGAGCACCGCCGAGGCGCAGGCGCTGACCGAGGGCAGCGGCCTGCCGTCGGGCAGCGCGGACCTGCTGGCCGGTACCCGCAGCTGGGCGCGTCAGGACGCGCAGCCGGCCAAGGGGCGGTTCCCCCTCGTGGTCCTCTCCCCCGGCTTCGGAACGACGCGCAAGACCCAGACGATGCTCGCCGAGGACCTGGCCTCCCGGGGGTACGTCGTGGCTTCCGTGGACCACGCGTACGAGTCGGTGGCCACCGAGTTCCCCCGCCGGGGCCTGCTGCCGTGCGTCGCCTGTCAGAAGACGGAGAGCGGGGAGGTCCCCCACGCGTCCGTGACCGAAGGGCGCGCCCGCGACGTGTCGTTCGTCCTCGACCGGCTGACCGGCCCGGGTGCCGTCCGGAAGTACGCGGCGATGATCGACGCTTCGCGGATCGGCATGGTCGGGCACTCCATCGGCGGGGCCTCGGCCGCGAGCACGATGGCCCGGGACCCGAGGGTGGACGCCGGTGCGAACATGGACGGCACGTTCTTCACGCCGCTCCCCCGGGAGGGGCTGGGCGGCCGGCCGTTCCTGCTGCTGGGCGCCGAGGGCTCCGGGCCGGGCAGCGGTGACGCCAGTTGGGACGAGGCGTGGCAGCGGCTGGACGGCTGGAAGCGGTGGCTCACCGTGACCGGCACCCAGCACTCGACCTTCAGCGACGAGCCCGTGCTCGCCGCTCAGGTCCCCGGGTGGCCCGTCGCGCCCGGCGCCCTCCCGGGTCACCGGGCTGTGGAGCTCACCCGCACCTATGTCGCGGCCTTCCTCGACCGGCACCTGCGGGCCGCGCACCGGCCCGTCCTGGACGGGCCGACCCGGGCGAACCCGGAGGTCGTCTTCCACGCGCCCCGCTGAGCCCGGGCGCCGCGGCCCGTGCGGGCGCGAGGGCCCGCGCCGGGTGCGGGCGGGCTCACCGCGACCCGGGCCCCGCGGGCGGGCGCCCGGCCGGTCCCGCAACCGGAACCGGTCGCCCGGCCGGTTCCGGTTGCGGCCCGTGTCCGCCGGGACGAGCCGGTCGGCGGCATCCCTCGTCCGCCCGCCGCGCCGGCGGTCCACGGCACGTCGGCGCGCCAGGTCCCGCTCAGTCCGCCTGGACCAGCGCCGCCACGAGGAGCGAGCCGAGGACCGTGCCACCGGCGAGGGTGAGCACGGGCCGCTTCAGGACGCGTTCCCAGTAGCCGTACAGGGTGCCGGTCAGGCCCGGGCCCCCGTCGATGCCCCTGGTGCCCGGCGGCGGAGGCAGCAGCGGGGACCCCGTGAGACGGAGCAGCCGGTCGACGAGGGGCTGACGGCTTCCGCAGAGGGAGAAGGCCACCTTGCGGCGGGCCGCCGTGACGGCCGCCCCCTCCAGGTGTCGCAGACCGGCGCAGTCGAGGAGTTGGAGGTCGGTCAGGTCGATGCGGATGCCGGCCGGCCCGCACGCCAGGACGAGCTCGACCACGAGGTCGAACTCGGGACCCGATTCGACGTCCAGCTCGCCCCCGATGCGGAGGGTGGCCCACACCGGGTCCGACGCCGGCCGCGGGGCGAAGGTCGTGCGGTGCACGAAGGCCGGGCTCCCGCTCACGCCGGGGCCGGTGTGGGTCGCAGCGGTTGGGCCGGGGCCACCGACAGGGCGGGCCCGCCGGCCGCGACCGGTTCGGGGCACCGGCCCCGGACCTGCCGTTTCCCCTGGTGGGGATGGGTGGGGCGGACAGCGGACGACGTACTCATGAGCCAACTCCAGGCACACGGAACCACATGGCTGGGGCGGTATCGTGGGGGGCCGATCGCGAACGAGGGCTCACCCACGCACCGGGTGGACCCCGGGCCCCACGGTTGTGCCTGCTTTCCGAAGCACCTGCTGCGCACCTGCCCCCGCACCGCCCTCGCAAACCCAGCCTCCCGTGGAGTGACGAGCGATGCACCAGGAAGCCCCGAAGAGACCGGACCGTGAACCCCCGCACGAGCGCGAGGAAGACCGACGGAACGGAACCGTCCCCTCCGAGGAGCAGCGTGCCGAGCTGCGGAACCGCACCCTGGCGCGCGGTGCGGTCGCGGCGGCCGAGGACGTCCTGCTGGAGCGCTATCGCCTCGCCTCCCCGCAGGAGGCGTTCGCGTTGCTGCGCGCGGCGTCGCAGCGCCACAACGTCAAGCTGCACACCCTCGCCGACGCCGTGGTGCGCGTGCCCGGGCCCGCTCCCGGGGCGCAGGTGTGGTTCCCCGGCCGGGCGCGCAACGTCCCGCCGCCGCTGCCCTGGCGGATCGACGGGGACGGTCAGGTGAAGCTGCCCGCCGTCCTCAGGGGTGCGCTGCACCGCGTCCTGGAGATCACGGGGACGGACATGGGGAACGTCCAGTTGGCGGAGGGCGGTGTCCTCAGGATGGCGGCGCACACCGGTCTGGACCGGCAGTTCACCGACTACTTCGCCTTCGTGGAGGGCCCCACCACCTCCTGTGCGCACGCGGCCCGGGAGCGGCGACAGGTCACCGTCCGCGAGGTGGGCACGGAGGAGTTGTTCGACGAGGACTCCCGGCGGGTCATCCTGCGGGCCGGGAGTCGTGCCTGTCACAGCGTCCCGCTGGTGAGCCCGCTCGGCGCGCTCGTGGGCATGGTCTCCTCGCACCACTCCCGGCCGTTGGCCGGCCCGTCCCCCGGGCAGCTCGGTGCCCTCCAGGAGACCGGTACCGCCGTGGGGCGTTGGCTGTCGTGGTACCGACGCACCACCGTCCTGGACGCCCTCGAACACCTGCATGCGGGGGCGACCGGCGCGCCGGCCCCGGAGCGTCCGGCGCCCGGGCGGTGACGCCGCCCGGGCGCCGGACTCCTCAGGCCCCGTCGGTCTCGCGGCGGGCCGGTGGCGTGCCGGGGCCGGGGTCGACCGGGTGGCTGGCCATGGCGTGGACGGTGACGTCCATCCAGGGCCACACCGGTAGCGAGGAGATGATGGTGTGCATCTCGGTGGGGTCGGCGGCCCGCCACAGGCCCCAGTTCTCGGTGCGGCCGGGTACGCGCCACATGCGGACGAGGTGACCGGCGGCGACGAGGTCGGCCGCGCGCAGGCGTTCCGCTTCGGAAACGGCCTCCTTGCGGGCGGGGTCCATGCCCTCGGGCCATGAGATCTGGATGTTGACGAGGAATTCCACGGTCTTCCTTCGGGTGGTGCGCGGACGCGCGGCGGAACAGCGGGGTCAGTGGGCGAAGGGGTCGGCCGGGGTGCCGTGCTCGGTGACGATCGACTTGGTCTGGAGGAACTCGGCGACCGCTTCGACGCCGTTCTCCCGTCCGCTGCCGGACTGCTTGTAGCCGCCGAACGGCACGCTCCAGTGCAGCAGCCGGTACGTGTTCACCCAGACCACGCCGGCCTGGAGGCGGCGGGCCACCCGGTGGGCGCGGGCGCCGTCGCGGGTCCAGAAGCCGGCGGCCAGGCCGAACTCCAGGGAGTTCGCGCGCTCCACCGCTTCGTCCTCGGTGTCGAAGGGGTGGACGGTGACCACCGGGCCGAACACCT
Source organism: Streptomyces sp. NPDC005955 (assembly GCF_042871255.1). Classification (NCBI taxonomy): domain Bacteria; kingdom Bacillati; phylum Actinomycetota; class Actinomycetes; order Kitasatosporales; family Streptomycetaceae; genus Streptomyces; species Streptomyces sp. NPDC005955. The sequence goes on from NZ_JBIAIF010000008.1 coordinate 164,451, forward strand.
CCTCGCGGCAGACCGCGAGCTCGGCGTCGGCGTCGACCAGCACCGTCGGCTCGTACCAGAAGCCGTGCTCGGCGCCGGCGACCTGGGCGCGCCGGCCGCCCGTCACGGCCTTCGCGCCGTGGCCGAGCGCGTCGTCCACGAAGGACTCGATGCGGGCGAGCGCGGTGGCGGAGGCCACCGGGCCGATGTGGGTGCGCGGATCGCGGGGGTCGCCGACGCGCAGTGCGCGCACCGCGCTCGCGTACCGGTCGACGAACTCGGCGTACACCTCGCGTTGGACGAGGATCCGGGAGCCGGCGACACAGGTCTGTCCGGCGGCCGAGAAGGCGCCCTGGCGGGCGGCGGCGACGGCCGCGTCGAGGTCGCCGTCGGCGAAGACGAGGTGCGCGGACTTGCCGCCCGCCTCACAGACGTAACGTTTCATCTGCGCTGCGGCCCGGGCTCCGAGGGTCCGGGCGACCGTCGTGCTCCCGGTGAAGGTCACCATGGCGACGTCCCCGTGCTCCACCAGCCGTTGGCCCTCCTCGGCGCCGCCGATCAGCACGCTGACCGCCCCGGGCGGGAACCCCACCTCGATGGCCAGTTCGGCGAGGCGCACGGAGGACGCGGGGGCCTGCGGCGGCGGTTTGAGGATCACCGTGTTGCCGGCGGCCAGGGCCGGCGCGAGTTTCCACGAGCCCAGCGAGAGCGCCCCGTTGAAGGGGGTCAGCGCGGCGACCACGCCCAGCGGTTCCCGGGTGACCAGGGCGTCCGCGGTGCCGCTCAGCGGACGGGAACGGCTCTCCAGCGTTTCGGCCACCGCGGCGAAGTAGCGGTACCAGCGGGCCAGGGCCGCCACCTCCCCCCGGGTGGCCGTCAGCGGTTTGCCGTTCGCCAGCGTCTCCCACGCGGCGAGTTCCTCGGTGTGGGCGACCAGGGCGTCCCCGAGCCGGTACAGCAGATCGGCGCGGGCGTGCGCGGGCAGCCCGGCCCAGGTCGGATCGAGGAAGGCGGCACGGGCGCCGCGCACGGCGTCCTCCACCGCGTCCGGGTCCAGGTGCGCCCGGGCCCAGGTCCGGCCGGTGGCCGGGTCGACCAGGGGCACCGGCGTACCGGCGGGCGGCCGGCGCCGGCCCCCGGTGTGGGAGGTGAAGTCGTCGGCCGTGGGTGAGGGGTTCATGGGGCCTGGGTCCTTTCCGCGGACAGGGCGTCGCGCACGGCGGGGGTGTCGAAGTGGTGGCAGGCCACGGTGTGTCCTTCGGTTCCGGTGGGTGTCTGGGGCGGTGCGTCGCCCTCCCGGCACACCTGCGTGGCGAAGGGGCAGGAGCGTTGGAAGCGGCAGCCCGGCAACGGGGCCGCCGGGTCGGGTGGTTCGGCCCGGGTGCGCACGGCGCTGCCCGGGCCCGGCGCCCTGGGGTCCGGCACCGGGACGGCGCTGAGCAGGGCGTGGGTGTAGGGGTGGCGCGGCGCGGCGAACAACTCCTCGCACGGCGCGCTCTCCATGATCTTCCCGCCGTACATCACGATCACCCGGTCGGAGAGGTGGCGCACCACGCTCATGTCGTGGGAGATGAAGAGGAAGCTCACGTCGCGGTCGCGGCGCAGGTCCTTCAGGAGGTTGACGATCTGGCCCTGGATGCTGACGTCGAGGGCCGAGACGATCTCGTCGCAGACGATGAAGCGGGGTTCCACCGCGAGGGCGCGGGCGATCGCCGCTCGTTGGCGCTGGCCGCCGGAGAGTTCGTGCGGGTAGCGGTCGGCGAGCTCCGGGCGGAGCCCGACCTGGCCGAGCAGTTCCTCGACCCGCTCCGCGACCTCTTCGCGGGGCACGGTCCGGTGCACGGTGACGACCTCGCGGATCGTCGCCCGGATCGTCATCCGGGGGTTGAGGCTCGCGTAGGGGTCCTGGTAGACGATCTGGGCGAGCCGGGGCAGGTGTCCGTCCCGTCGGAGTCGGTCCAGCTCACCGCCCTGGACCCGGACGCTTCCGGACGCGACGGGCGAGAGTCCGACGAGGGCCCGGCCCGTGGTGGTCTTGCCGCTGCCGCTCTCGCCGACGATGGTCACGATGCTGCGGGCCGGCACCGTGAAGGAGACCCCGTCGACGGCGTGCGCGGTCCCGGTCACCCGGCGCAGCACGCCGCTGCGGATCGGGAAGCGGACCGCGAGGTCGTCGACGACCACGGCGTCGGGTGCTGTGGTCCCGGTGGCTCCTGCTGCTTCGACGCTCATGCGCCGTCTCCTGTCGCACGGCCGCCGGTCGACGCCGTGGCGCGGTCACCGGTCGGGGTGGTGAACGGGCAGCGGACGAGGTGCCCGGGGTCGTTCGCGGTCACCTGGATCAGGTCGGGAACGGAACGCTCGCACTCCGCGTGGGCGGTGGTGCAGCGGGGTTGGAAGGCGCAGCCCGGTGGTGGTGCGGCGGGGTCGGGCGGGAAGCCGGGGATGGCGGGCAGTCGGTCGACGCGGTCCCGGTCCATCCGGGGGATCGACTCCATCAGGGCTCGGGTGTAGGGGTGTCCGGGCGCGTCGAACAGTGCGGTGGTGGGCGCCGTCTCCACGATCCGTCCCGCGTACATGACCGCGATGCGGTCGGTGATGCCGGCGACCACGCCCAGGTCGTGGGTGATCAGGACCAGGGCCATCCGGAGTTCCTTGCGGAGCCGGTCGATGAGTTGGAGCACCTGCGACTGGATGGTGACGTCGAGGGCGGTGGTCGGTTCGTCGGCGATGAGGACCTGGGGGTCGCGGCTGATCGCCATGGCGATGAGGACGCGTTGGCGCATGCCTCCGGACAGTTCGTGCGGATGGTTGCGCAGGCGTTCCCGGGCCGAGGGGAGGCCGACGAGGTCGAGGAGTTCGGCGCACCGGTCGGCGGCGGCGCGCCGGCTGAGACCGTCGTAGTGGATGAGGGGTTCGGCCATCTGTGCGCCGACGGTCATGGCGGGGTTGAGTGCGGACAGCGCGTCCTGGGAGATCAGGCCGATGCCGGAGCCGCGGACGGTGCGCATCTGTCGGGGGGTGAGTCGGGTGAGGTCCGTGCCGTCGAAGTCCACCCGGCCCGAGATGTCGACCCCGTCGTCGCCCAGCATCCGCAGGACCGCGAGCATGGTCTGGCTCTTTCCGCACCCCGATTCGCCGACGACGCCCAGCGATTCGCCCGCCGCGACGCTGAACGAGACGTCGCGGACGGTCTCCAGGGGCTCGCCGTGGCCCGCGTTCCGGCCCCGGTGGGTGACCTTGAGGTGTGCTACGTCCAGGATGGTCATGGTGGTTCCCTCCCGCTAAGCCAGTTTGATCTTGGGGTTGAAGTACGCCTGGACCACGTCCACCAGGAAGTTGATCAGTACGAAGGCGATGGCGATCACCAGGATTCCGCCCTGGACGAGGGGGATGTCCCGGGTGGAGATGGCCTGGTGGAGGGCGAGTCCGATGCCCGGCCAGGAGAAGACCGTCTCGGTGAGGACCGCTCCGCTCAGCAGGAAGCCCGCCTGGAGGCCGATCACCGTGACGACCGACGGCATCGCATTGGGCAGGACGTGGCGGACGGTGACCCGGAACTCGCTGACGCCGCGCGAGCGTGCGGTGCGCACGTAGTCGTTGCCGATCACTTCCAGCACGGAGGAGCGGGTCATCCGGGCGATCACGGCGAGCGACCAGGCGGCGAGCGTGGTCACGGGGAGCACCATGTGCGCGGCGACGTCCAGGGCGCCGCCCCCGCCGATGGAGGTCATCCCGGTCGCCGGCAGCACGCGCAGTTGGAGCGAGAAGACGACGATCAGCACCAGTCCGAACCAGAACGAGGGCACGGAGTTGAAGAAGAGGACGCCCACGGTCAGTCCGCGGTCGCGGGCCGAACCCGGTTTCTGCGCGGCCCAGGTCCCGATCGCCACCCCGACCACGGCGGCCACCACGATGGCGGTGCCGGAGAGCAGCACCGTGTTGAGCAGCCGTTCGGACAGGACTTCGGAGACGGGGCGGCCGAAGGAGAGCGAGCGGCCCAGGTCCCCGCCGAGGAGGTTGCCCAGATAGCTGAAGTAGCGGGCGAGGGCGGGTTCGTCCAGGCCCAGGTCCTCGCGCAGGGCCTGGCGGTCCTCCTCCGAGGAGGTCGGGCCCAGCAGTGCGCTGGCCTGGTCGCCGGGGATGATCTGGCCGAGGCCGAAGGTGGCGACGGTCACCCCGAGGATGACCGGGAGCATCTGTAGGGCGCGGCGCAGGGTGAAGGTCAGCATGCCGTTTCTCCAGGACTGTTCATGACCGGCTCCACCGGGTCCGTAGCGAGGTCTTGGCGGGCCCCCGGGCGCCGCGGGCGGCGCGTGACTGCCGGGTGCGCGGGTCGAGGCGGTCGCGGATCCCGTCCCCCAGCAGGTTGAAGCCGACGGCGAGCACCACGATCGCGAGCCCGGGGATGGTGGCGACGTGCTGCGCCGTCACCAGCAGGGCGCGCCCGCCGCTGAGCATCTGGCCCCAGTCGGGGGCGGGCGGTTGGGCGCCCAGGCCGAGGAAGGCGAGGCTGGAGCTGAGGATGACGTTGCGGCCGGTCTGGAGGGTGGCGAAGACGACCACGCCACCGAGCAGGTTGGGGGCGATGTGGCGGAACGCGATGCGCAGGTGGCCGTACCCGAGGGCGCCGGCGGCCTCCACGTACTGTTCCTGCCGCAGGGAGACGACGTACCCGCGGACGATCCGTCCGAATTCGGGGACCGTCACCACCACCATGGCGATGATCATCGAGGTGGTGCCGGGGCCGAGCGCCACGCTGATGCCGAGCGCGAGCAGGATGCCCGGGAACGAGAACATCACGTCGAAGATCCGCATGAGGGTGCTGTCGAGCCAGCCGCCGACGTAGCCGGAGAGCAGTCCCAGACAGCCGCCGACCAGCAGGGCGAGCAGGGTGGGCAGGACCGCGACGAGGAGGGCGAGGCGGGCTCCGTGCATCAGCCGGCTGAGGATGTCGCGGCCGACCTCGTCGGTGCCGAGCAGATGGCCTTCGCTGAGCGGGCCGAGTCCGACGGACGAGGGGTTGGTGGCGAGCGGGTCGTAGGGGGCGATGACCGGTGCCAGGACCGCCACGAGGACGGTGGCGGCGACGATCGTGCCCCCGATGACGGCGGTCGTGTTGCCGCCGGCGAGGGGGCGCAGTCGGGCGCGCCAGCGGGGGCGCGGGGCCGGGGCGGTGTCAGGTGCCGCGGTGGTGTGCATGTCTGGTGCCTCCCTACCGGCGGCGGATGGTGGTGTAGTCGACGTAGACCGACGCGGCGGGGGTGACGCCCCGGACCTGGTGGCTGAGGACCCGCGGCAGTCGGTCCTGGTACAGGAAGAGCCAGGGGGCGTCGGAGGCGATGGTGGTCGCGGCGTCCTGGTAGAGCGTCATGCGGCGGCGGTCGTCCCGTTCGCCGCGGGCCCGGTCGAAGAGCGCGTCGACGTCCGGGTTGCGGTACCAGCCGCGGTTCACCCCGTTGGGGGGATGCAGGGCGCCGCTGAACATGCGTTCGAGGAAGTCCGCGGCGTCGGCGCCGGTGGTCCAGCCGTTGAAGGAGCCGTGGGTGCGGTCGTCGTACCCCTTGCCCTCCACGGCGACCAGGGAGGCGAACTCCATGTACTGGAGGTCCAGGTGGACGCCGACCGCCTTGAGGTCCTGTTGGACCAGGGACATGATCTCGGTGGCCTGGGAGAATCCCGGTCCGCTGTCGGGGGCGAGCAGCTTCAGCCGCACCGGCGTCTTCACCCCGCTCTCGCGCAGCAGTTGCCGGGCCCGGTCGGGATCGTGGGCGTACGGGGCGTTCCCGCCGGCGGCCCGGGTCCCGTCGTCCGGGTACGCCTCGTTGCCGCGGGGCAGGGGGCCCGTGGACGGGGACACCTGGCCGCCGGTGAGGGTGGCGATGGCCGCGCGGTCCACGGCGTGGTTCAGGGCCTGCCGGAAGGCCGTGTTGTCGGTGGGCGCGATCTTGGTGTTCAGTCGGAGGAAGTACTGGTTCGCCGGTTCCGGGTACTGGACGGACATGACGTCGTCGTGGGTGAGCTGTTGGACCTGTTGGGCTCCGGCGCTCAGGATGGCGTCCACCTCACCGGTCTGGGCGGCGATGGCCAGGGTGGTGGGGTCGGTGACCGACTCCACGATGAGGGAGGGGGCCGCGGGCGCGCCGCCCCAGTAGGCGGTGTTGCGCTTCATCTTGATCCGTTTGCCGTGGTCGGCCTCCTCCTGGGCGAAGGGGCCGGTGCCGACGGGGTGCAGTCCGATGTCGTCGGGGCGGTGCTCGCGCAGCGCCCGGGGGCTGACGATGGACATCCGGCGGTCGGTGAGCAGGCGCGGGAGTCCGGCGTACGGCTGGGTGAGCCTCAGGGACAGGGTGTGCGCGTCCACCACCCGGACGGCTTCGATCCAGCGGGTCAGGAACTTCATGTTCCCGCTGGCCGTCGCGTCGTAGACGTCCGCCGTCTCGTCCGTGATGCGGTCGAAGTTGACCTTGACGGCGGTCGCGTCGAAGGCCGTTCCGTCGGCGAACTCCACGCCCTTGCGGAGGGCGAAGGTGTAGGTGCGGGCGTCCGGGGAGACCTTCCAGGACTCGGCCAACGCGGGACGCAGGGCGGGTGCCCGGTCGGTCTTGGTGCCCAGCTCCTCCCGGATGAGGGGGTCGAACAACGCGTCGACCAGTCGCAGGCCCACGGTTCCGGAGAGTCGGTGCGGGTCCAGGGCCGGTATCTCGCCCTCGGCTCCGATGACCACCGTGTGGGCGTCGCGGCCGAATCCGGGATTGGTGCTGCATCCGGTGAGGAGCACGGCGGCGACCGCACAGCCGATTCCGGTACGCAGCCTTCTTCTTCGTGGGTGCGCGCGCACTCTGCGGTGCGAAAGCCTCATGCTGGTCGCCTTCGTTCGTCGGAGAGGTCGTGGAGGATCGCGGTGGCCGCGTTCCTGCCGGGTGTGCCGGTGACGTAACCGCCGGGCCAGGTCCCCGCACCGGTGACGTAGAAGCCGTCGAGCGGGGTGCGGTAGCCCGCCAGGGCCGGATGGGGGCGATTGCCGAAGAGGCTGTGGGGGAGCATGTCGCCGTGGGTGATGTTGCTTTCGACGAGACCCAGTTCGCTTTCGATCTCCACCGGGTTCATCAGCCGGTGGTCGACGATGCGGTCCGCCAGGCCCGGCATCAGCTGTGAGAGCGCTTCGATGCAGGTCCTGCCGAACTCCTCGGTCCGCCGGGCGTCCCACTGCCCGTCGTGCGGGCGGTAGGGGGCGTGCCAGGCGTTCACGCTGAGGAGGTGGGTGTTCCCGGGGGTGAGTCCGGGGGAGGTGAGGGTGGGGATCAGTCCCCACATCAGGGGCCGGGGCGACGGGCGTCCGGCGCGGGCTTCGCGGACGGACTCCTCGATCTGGCCCAGGGACGAGCCGACCCGGAACTGGCAGGCCCGCACCCGGTCGGGGTCGACCTCGGGGTCGAGTCCGGCGTAGGCGGGCAGCGCGTCGACTTCGAGGACCAGTTTGAACGCGGAGCCCCGCATCTCGGTCCCGGTCACGGCGGACCGGACGGACGCCCCCATCGCCGCGTCGTCCAGCAGGTCGCGGAAGAGGTGCACCGGGTTGACGGCCGCCACCACCCGGTCGGCGGTGATCTCCTCGCCGGTGGCGGTGACCACGCCGAGGGCGGACTCCCCGTCGTGGAGGATGCGCGCCACCGGTGTTCCGGTGCGGATCTCCACGCTGTGGCGGCGGCAGCTGCTCTCCAGGGCGTCGACGATCGCGCTCATGGACCCCACGGGCAGTCCGGTGGAGCCGCGGAGCGCCACCCGCTCGGCCGCCTGGCCCGGGGGCCCGCCCGCGGTGGCGGCGAGGGCGAACGGGCGCATCATCAGTCCGACGGCCGTGCCGGGGGCCGAGGGCGGGACGAGGTGCGCGTTCAGGGCGAGCATCCCGAGCAGCGCCTTGGCCTGGTCGGACCGCAGATGGGCGTGGAGCAGCTCGGTGAGGCTGCCGTCGAAGACGGCGGCGAACAACTCCCGTTCGTCCCGGTCGGTCAGGCGTTCCCGCAGGGCGTCCAGGGTCGGCGGCGGCTCGTCCAGTCGGACTCCGAGGCGCGCGCCGAGTCGTTCCAGGGAACGGATCAGTCCCCGGTAGCGGCGGGCCTCGCCCGGGGCGAACCCGTCGAGTTGGCGGTCGACCAGGGTCGGGTCGCGCCAGCCGAGGAAGCACCGGCCGTCGAATTGTTGGACGACCGTGGGGTCCGCCCTGACGAACCTGAGGCCGTGTTCGGCGAGCGCCAGTTCCTGCACCACGGCGGGATCGAGGGAGCCGGGTGAGTTGGTGAAGGCGAGTCGGCGTCCCGGCAGGAACTCGTAGCCGCCGCAGGGCCCGCCGAGCGCCGGGCGGGATTCGACCACGGCGACGCTGAGTCCGGCCCGGCCCAGATAGGCCGCCGTCACCAGCCCGTTGTGACCGCCTCCGACGACCACCGCGTCAAACCGGTTCATGACTCGCCCAGCCCCTTCGTCGCACCGTCGTGTGAGCCGTGTTCGTGTTGTTCGTGTTCGAGTTGTTCGTGTTCTTCGCCGTGCGGGTCAGTTCTGCGGGACGGCCGAGAATCCGTCGTCGAACATCCGGAGCCAGTTCCCGCCGGAGATCTTCTCGACCTCCGCGGCGCTGAATCCGCGGGTGCGCAACCGTTCCAGGACCTGGGCGTAGCCACGGCCCGCGGCGAACCATTCGGGGAATTCGACCGGTCCGGAAATGGGGACCATCGGCTTGCGGCTCCAACGACCCTGCCGCCACCAGTGCAGCTCTTCGTCGCCCTGCCCCGCGTAGTAGTCGGAACCGAGTCCGACGTGGTCGACGCCGATCAGTTCGACGGTGTAGGCGATCATGTCGCAGAATTCGTCGACGGTGCAGTCGACTCCGTTGGGGGCGATGCGGGGATACATGCTCAGGCCCACCACACCGCCCTTTTCGGCGGCCTTCTTCAGGACCGTGTCCGACTTGTTGCGGAAGCGCAGTTCCACGTTCTCGCCGACGAATTCCCGGGGGTTGGCGTGGGTGACGGCGACCGGACGTTCCGACGCCTCCAGGGCTTCGAGTGACGTCCGCTCGTTGCAGTGGGATATGTCGATCAACATGCCGACCTGGTTCATCTCGCGGACCAGATTGACGCCGTAGGTCCGGGAGAGCCCGGCGTCGTCGCCCTCCCAGCAGCCCGCTCCCGCGGAGTTCTGGGTGTTGTACGTCAGCTGGGCGATGCGCACGCCGGCCTGGTGGAAGGCGCCGACGAGGTCGAGGTCGTCCTCGAACGGGCTGCTGTTCTGGAACCCGAGGACGATCGCGGTGCGCCCGTCCCGCTCGGCCGCCCGGAGGTCGTCGCCGGAGCGGCCCTCACCCAGCAGATCGGCGTTCTCGGCGAGCAGCCGCTGCCAGCGGCCGACCTCCCGCAGGGTCTCGGTGGAGTCCTCCCAGATCGCCACGGTGGCGTGCACCGCGGTGATCCGGGCGGCGTGCCACTCCTCGAAGCGTTCACGGGAGGGCTTGACGAACTGGAGTGCGTCTACGAGCACGGTTGACTTCCTCTACTGGTGGGGCGGCGGCGGGGTGAACGGGACCGGCTCAGAGCCGGCCGAGTCGGCCGAGGGTCGCGATCTCGTCGCGCAGCCCGAGGTGGCGCAGCGCCTTCCACAGCGACGCCTGGTTGCTGGTCACCACCGGCAGACCGGTGTCCATCTCCAGGTAGGGCAGGACGTCGAAGGTGCGGTAGGTGCCGCAGGAGATCAGGAGGGCGTCCGCGTCGGGGGCCGCCCGGTGCAGGCGTCGGCCCAACCGGTAGGCGCTGTCCGCGTCGTGCACGCTGGCCTCGTAGGGGTCGGTCATCTGGAGGCCCTCCATCACCGGCACCTCGAAGCCGAGCGCGGTGAGGTAGTCCCGTAGGGCGTCGTTGACCTCGTCGGTGTAGATGCTGCCGACGGCGACGGAGGTGGCGCCGACCGCCCGCAGGGCGTCCACGGTCGCCTGCATCATGGTGATGGCGGGGATGCCGGTCTCGGCCGTGATCTCGTCGGTGACCTTCTCGTCGGTGCCGGGTCCCGGGATGAAGGTGCCCGGGGCGCCGCACTGCACGATCAGGTCGACCTTGGCGGTCGCCAGCTGCCGCGAGGCCTCCAGTACCTGGCTCATCATCTCCTTGAGCCCTTCCGCGTCCACGCGGGGGACGATGGTCCGCGCATCGGCGAACGCGACGCCCGTGGGGGCCACGGAGCGCCACTCCTCGGCGCCTTCGATGGCCGTGGCCGGACGGATCTGACCTATTCGTGCACGCCAACCGAGCAACATGTGCGACTTCTCCTCGACAACTGACGGTGTGGGGAACGGTCGTGACTCCGGGTCGGGTTTCGCCCGAGGACCCGGGGTACGGAGGGACCCGGGCCACGGGCCCGGGAGGGAACTACACGGGGGGATCCGGCCGCCCCCAGAACGGCCACCGATGATCTGGGACAGTGGACCAGATCTCGTTCGGCACAACGTACCGACGGCTTCAAGCCAGGTCAATGGGGTGTGCACAGGCGAAAAACGAACAGTTCGGCCACAGGCCGCACGAAGGACGTGACGAGCGCGCAGGACACGACGGGCACGAAGAAGCCGCACCGAGTGCTCGGTGCGGCTGGTTCACAGGAACGGCGCGGGGGCGGGGCGACGGCGGTCCGGCGGGACCGACCCCCGGGGGGCTAGGCGGGCAGGCGCCACCGGTCGGCGATCTGCGCGGCGGCCGACCGCAGCGCCGGGACCAGGTCCGTCATCCGCTCGTCGCTGAGCCGCGCCTCGGGCCCGTAGATGCTCAGCGCGGCGGTGATGCTCCCCTGGGTGCCGATGGGGACGGCGACTCCGCAACCACCGGTGATCCACTCCCCCCGGCTCACCGCGTAGCCGCGCCGCCGGGCGTCGGCGATGCGCTCGACGACGTCCCGGGAGTCGACCGGCGGGCCGCCGTCACCCGACTCGCGGGCGCGCACCAGCCGTTCCAGCTCCGCCTCGGGCACCATCGCGAGCAGCACCCGGCCGGTGGCCCCGGAGAACAGGGAGTAGGGCCGCCCGACGCCGGTGATCAAGCGCAGCGGTTGCGCGCTCTCCGCCTCGAAGACGGTCACGCGTCGACCGTCGACCACGGTGGACACGCACGCCGTCTCCCCGGTGACCGCGGCGATCCGGGTGGTGGCCTCCGCCGCCGCGCCCACCAGGTCGCTGTTCGCGGCGTGCTTCCAGGCGAGGGTGAGCGCGGCCGGGCCGATGACGTACTTGCGGGAGTGCTCCTCCAGGACCGCCAGCCCCACGCGCTCCAGGGAGACGAGGATGCGCTGCGTCGAACTCTTGCTGATGGCCAGGTCGCGGCTCAATTCGCGCACTCCGCGCGGCCGGTCGGCCTCGGCGATCGCCTTGAGGACGGCCAGGGCGTGGTCCACGATCTGCACCGTGGCGCCACCGGCCGGGGCGACGGGCTCGTCCGCGGCGGAGGCGGGCCCGCTCGCACGACCCGACGGGGCCGACTCCGCAGGCTCCGCCCCGTACTCGGTCGCCATGGCGGCCGGTCCTCTCCCTGTGCCCGACGGAAGCCCGTTCCGGGCCCTTGCGCGGAGGGGTCTCCGCCGTCGGTCAGTGCTGGATGACGTGATCGTTCGCGATTATCACACAGGGGCCACACGGAGTCACCCTCTCCGTGGGCCGTACGAGTGAGTCGGCCCGACGGGTCACCAGCGCTCGGTGAGCAGGTCCGGGCCCGGCGGCCGACCCGGCAGCGGGGGGTGCCCCGCCCGCAGTCCGTCCAGGGCGATCGCGAGGGTGCGCCGACGGGCGCTGACGGCCGCTTCGAGGAGGTCCGCCCGCTCCTGCTGCTCGAACTGCTCGACCAGGGAGGACTTCCCGAGCTGTTCGATGAGCAGCGCGACGTCCACCGCGGTGGCGTCGGCCCGCAACACCCCGGCCTCATGGGCACGCGCCACCAGGGCCAGCATCAGCTCCTCGGACCGGGTGAACCGCTCCGCCATCTCGTCGGTGACGGAGATGGTGCCGGCCAGCGACCCGAGCGCGCCGCCGCTGAACTCGACGGCGGCGCTCACGTAGTGGACGAGCCCGGCCCAGGGGTCCTCGTGTTCCAGCCCGTGTTCCGCGGCTTCGATCCACTGACCGAGCGAGAGCGTGCACAGGTGCTGGAACAGCTCCTCCTTGGTGCGGTAGCGCCGGTACAGGCTGGCGATCCCCACCCCGGCGCGGGCCGCGATCGTCGCCACGGAGGCATGGGCGCCGTCCGCCGCGAGGACCTTCTTGGCCGCCTCCAGCAGCGCACGGTCGTTGCGTTCGGCTTCTGCGTACCGGGGAGCTCGTCGGGCCATGGCCTCACCCTAACGGCTTGCGAAGCGAATCACTCCGTTATACGTTTCCAAACGAAGTGAAGTTATCCGTTTGGATGGGTCTGGAGGGTCGCCGTGCTGGCCGTGGTGATGCAGGAGTTCGGAGCGCCGCAGGTCCTGGAGGCGCGCCGGGTCGCGGAGCCGGAGCCGGGACCCGGTCAGGTACGCGTCGACGTGGCCTACGCCAGCGTCACGTTCGTCGAGACCCAGGTGCGTTCCGGCACCGGTCCCTTCGGTCGGCCGCCGCTGCCCCGGGTGCCGGGCAACGGCGTGGGCGGACGCGTCACCGCCCTCGGCCCGGGGGTGGACCCCGCCCTGCGGGGCGCCACCGTCGTCACCACGACCGGCGGCACCGGAGGGTACGCCGAACGCGCCCTGGCCCGGGCCGACGACGTGGTGCCGGTCCCCCCGGGCCTCGATCTGCGCGATGCGGTCGCGCTCCTCGCGGACGGCCGGACGGCGCTGCTGCTCCACCGCCAGGCGGCCGTCGAGCCGGGCGAGAAGGTCCTGGTGGAGGCCGCCGCGGGCGGTGTCGGCAGTCTCCTGGTGCAGTTGGCGGTGCATGCCGGGGCGCGCGTGGTGGGTGCGGCGCGCGGCGACCGGAAGGCCGAGCTCATCGCCTCGCTCGGCGCCCGTCCCGTCGACTACTCCGAGGACGGCTGGCTCGACCGGGTCCGGGAGGCGGCCGGCGGCCCCGTCGACCTCGTCTTCGACGGGGTGGGCGGCACGATCGGCACCCAGGCGACCGACACGCTGCGCCCCGGTGGCCGGATCAGCCGGTACGGCATGGCGAGCGGCGCGGACGCCGCACCCGACGAGGCGGCCCTCGCCGCCCGGGGCGTCCGGGCCCTCGTACTGACTGCGGCTCCGACGCCCGCCGAGACCCGTGCGCTGATCGGCGACGCCCTGCGGCTCGCGGTGCACGGCACCATGCGGCCCGTGATCGGCCAGACCTTCCCCCTCGCCTCGGCGGCAGCAGCGCACGCGGCCATCGAGGCCCGGGCCACCATGGGCAAGACCCTGCTCGTCGTCGGGGACGTCGACCGGTGAGGGGGCGGGCGCCCCCTTGCGGTGCGCCCGCCGGCGGGGAGGTCGGTCAGGTCACCGTGACCGGGTGGCGGACCACCGCGTCGAACAGATAACCCTGGGTGTTGTGCGCGGTGCTGAGCGGCTGGGTGCGGCCGGTGGTGTCGGTGGCGCGGGCCAGCAACACGGCGGGCCCGGGCACCGCGGGACGCCAGTCGGCGTGCCAGCGGACCCATCCGGCGCGCCGGGGCGGGTCGAGGAGCCGCGCGGATCGCCAGTGGTGGCCTCCGTCGACGCTGGTCTCGACCCGGACGACCCCACCGGCGCCGGACCAGGAACGGCCCGTCACCCGGTGCCGCTCCCCCGCCGGGAGACTGGCGTTCCAGGGCAGTTCGATGGCCGTCTTGAGGGTCTGCCGGGTGAGCGGCGGGCTGCCCTCGGCCGGGTGGGTGGGGCCCCAGAGCCGGTAGAAGGCGGTGTTCCAGGGCGAGTAGAGCGGCTCGGCGGAGACCTCGACGTCACCGACCCACTTGACGGAGGCGATGCCGACCCACGAGGGAACGACGACGCGCACCGGGCTGCCGTGGTCGGGCGGGAGGGCTTCGCCGTTCATCTCGTACGCGAGGACGACGTCGTCCAGGGCCTTGGCGACGGGCAACGGGCGGCGCACCCGCCCCAGGGACGCCCCGTCGGGCGTGACGTACTCGGCGTCGAGGCCCCGGGGCATCACGTCCACGGCGTCGCGTCGGATTCCGGCCCGGCGCAGCACGTCCGCCAGCCGTACCCCGCGCCACCGGGCGGCACCGATCGCGCCCAACGTCCAGGCGGTGCCGGAGACGGACTGCCCCTGCTGGCTCGCGAACAGGCTGCGCCCGTTGCCCGCGCACTCGACGACCGCGCTGCGGGTGACGGTGGGCAGGGCCCGTAGGTCGTCCAGCCCGAAGACGGCAGGGTCACCGCGCAGTCCGCTGCCCCACACGGTCAGGGTCCAGTCGGCCGGGTCGAGCGCGGGGGTGCTGGTGTGGTTGCGGACGAAGAACCGCTCGTTGGGGGTGTGGTAGCCGGTGCCCGCCAGTGCGTCGAACTTCGTCTCGGCGTTGGTGCCGCGCACGGTGAACCACTCGGGCGGCAGCGGCTTGCGGATGCCGGCGGCGGCGTGCGCCGGGGCCGCGGCACCCGGCAGGGCGCTCTGGAGTGCGGTGGGCAGGGCGCTCAGGGCGGCACTGGCGCCGAGCAGTCGGAACAGGTCCCGACGGGCGACGCCGTCGGCGCGGGCCCGACCGTCGAGCCACTGGCGCAGTCGGAGCTGGTCGTAGCGGTGTTCGGGGGTGACGGGCACGGCGGTTCCCTCACGGTCGGAACGGAGCGGGACGGGCGGCGACGGAGCGGCGCGCGGACCGACGGGTGCACGGCGGTGACCCGGTCGGGCGGATGCGGGCAGCGCGCGGAATCGGCCTGGGGCTCGGGGTCGGCGTGGGGCTCGGGTCAACAACAGCCGTGCGCGGGGCGGGCGCAGCGGGCCGGGTCCGAGTGTCCGTGGCGACGGGCCATGACGGTGATGGTACGACGGTGAGCCGGGACGCACCGGGACTTCACCGAACCGGGCGGAACCGTTCCGTCGGGAGCGGACCCGCCCGGTGGGGGGCCGCGGTCAGGCCCGGCGGGCGACGACGACCATGCGGTCGTGGTCGGCGCGCAGCGGCCCGCCGTCCTCGCCGTGTCCGCTGACGTCGGTGAACCCGGCGGCGTGGAGCCAGTCCCGCAGTTCGGGGAAGGCGAACAGTCGTACGTGGAAGGAGAACGTGCGGGCCCGACCGTCGCGCACCACGGTCCGTTCCGCGTGCAGACGGGAGGTGAGCGGATCGAGGTGGTGCCGGTCCGCGAACAGGTCTCCGTCGTCGTGGACGGCGACCCGGGCGGGCCGGTGTCCGCGCAGGGCGGAGGTGAGGTTGTTCAGGTCCAGGATCACCCGGCCGCCCGGCCGCAGCGCCCGGGCGACGCCCCGCAGCACCGCGCGGTTGGTGTCGTCGTCGAAGTACCCGTACGCGGTGAACCAGTTGACGACCGCGTCGAACTCCCCGTCCCACGGCAGGTCGCGCATGTCACCCTGCCGGTAGTCGACGTGGACGCCCCGTGCGGACGCGTCGGCGCGGGCCCGGGTGAGGAAGGCCGGCGAGGAGTCGGTTCCGGTGACGGCGTGGCCCCGGGCCGCGAGGCGGCTGGCGATGCGGCCGTGCCCGCACGCCAGGTCGAGGACCCGGGCGCCGGGGCGGAGTTCCAGAAGTCGCACGATGAGGTCCGCGTCGGCTTCGCTGCGGTCGTCACCGACCTGACGTTCGTGGTCCGCCGGGATTCCGGGCCCGGCGTAGAAGTGCAGGTAGTCCTCGTCGTACAGGGCGGCGGCATCGAAGTCTTGGTCGGCCATGCGACGACGGTAGGCGGACGACCGCCCACGGATCGACTGCATTTTCCGCGTACGCGCCCGGCCGACCTCCGCTTCAACTGCCTTTCCGTCCAGCGAGGTTCGCCCTCCCCGACGGGTATGGGGGCATTCGTCCGCCGAGCCCTGTACGGACCCGGCGTCGCCCGCATGGCGTAACGGCAGGTGCGTGGCCGGCGGGGGGCACGGAGGCTGGGGAAGGCGTCGGGCCCGCTGCGGGCCCCGACGCACAGTCGCTGGACCGTACGTCGGGGCCCGAGGAGAGGACCTGTGCCGATGTCCCAGCACCACCTGCGTAGGCGGCGTCCACGGCGTGGTCCGGGGTGGCGCGGGCGGTCCCCCGCCGGTCCCGCCGACGGGCGCGCAGGCGCGGTGGCGACCGCGTGCGGCGTCCTGTCCGTGGTGTCGGTGCTGTCCGCGCTGGCCCTGCTCGCCGGTCCGGCCTCCGCCGCGCCGCGACCGGTGGGGCGGACGCCCGACCCCTCGCTCCGGCTCGCCGAGTGCGACCTGCGCACCGGCCCGTACCAGGAGGAGGCCGAGGAACACCTCGGTCTCCCCCGCGACGGTCTCCAGTCGGCCGCCGACTGCGCCGGGATCCAACGCTTCCAGTTCGGCAACGGCATGGAGACGGCGAACGGCTTCGCCGGGGTGGAGACGTGGCGGATGATCCAGTTCGAGCGGGCCGCCGCGGACCGGTCGAGCCTGAAGGGCTGTGCGCCGGAGAAGGGGGTGGTGGTGTGCGTCGACCTCACCCGCCAGATCCTCTGGGTCACGAACGGCGGGCGAGTGGTCTACGGTCCGGTGCCGGCGCGATCGGGCGTGCGCGGGTACGCGACGCGGACCGGGCGGTTCGCGATCTACGAGCGGGTCGAGGAGGAGTGGTCCGACCTGTACGACTCGCCGATGCCGTTCAGTCAGTACTTCAGCGGCGGGCAGGCCCTGCACGGGAGTTACCGCGACATCTGGGAGGAGCCCGGGTCCCAGGGTTGCGTGAACCTGCGCTACGCGGACGCCCAACGGCTGTGGCGGTCCCTGAGGATCGGGGACACCGTACGGATCTGGGGTGCGCGCGGCAGCTGAGCCCAGCATCCGGGCAGCGTGCACCGCGGACACGAACGGCTCCCCCCGGCGCGATGCCGGGGGGAGCCGTTCTCGTGGGCGAGCGGTCAGGCCGCGCGCTTGTCCTTGTCCTTGACGGTGACCGTGCCGTGCGTCGTGCAGCGCGGATCGGTGCTGTCCGCCGGGCAGTTGCTGCCCGGCGTCGGGGACACGACCGTGTTGTCCAGCTTCAGGTCGCCGAACGGACGGTCGTGGATAGTGACCGAGAACGTGATGGTCGCGGTCTCGTCCGGGGCGAGCTGACCCTCCCAGCTCAGAACGGGTTCGTCGTAGGTGACGGTTCCCGTGGAGGCGGTGGCGTCGCCGTCGTAGTCGGCGTCGTCGAGCAGATCACTGAGGTCGTCCGTGAAGGACGCCTCGGTGGTCGAGCCTCCGGTGTTCTTGACGGTGATGGTGTAGGACACCGTGTCACCGGGGCGGACGGTGGCGGGGCCGTTCTGCTTCTTGACGACCTCCACCGCGCCGACCGTGGTCGTGGTGGTGCTGGTGTTGTTGCCCGGGTCGGGGTCGTCCTCCTTGCCCGTCACCCTGGCGGTGTTGGTAATGCTCGTGGCGCCCGAAGCGACCGTCCCGGTCACCTCGATCGTCACACTGTCACCGTTGGCCAGAGCACCGCCGGTGCAGGTCAACACCCCACCACCGATGCCACAACCCGGAGTATCCGTGGTGACACCCGTCAACCCCGCCGGAATCGAGTCGGTCAACGTCCAACCCGTCGAATCCTGCGGACCGTTGTTCGTCACCGTGATCGAATACGTCAACTGACCACCGGCGGTCACCGTGGCCGGGCCGGTCTTCGCCACCGCGAGATCCACCTCAGGAGCGACCACGTCCGTCGTCTTCGTGCTGGTGTTGTTGCCCGGATCCGGGTCATCCTCCTTGCCCGTCACCTTCGCGGTGTTGGTGATGCCCGTGGCATCCGAAGCAACCGTCCCGGTCACCTCGATCGTCACACTGTCACCACTCGCCAGAGCACCGCCCGTGCAGGTCAACACCCCACCACCGATGCCACAACCCGGAGTATCCGTAGTGACACCCGTCAACCCCGCCGGAATCGAGTCGGTCAACGTCCAACCCGTCGAATCCTGCGGACCGTTGTTCGTCACCGTGATCGAATACGTCAACTGACCACCCGGAGCAACAGAATCCGGACCGGTCTTCGCCACCGCGAGATCCACCTCAGGAGCGACCACGTCCGTCGTCTTCGTGCTGGTGTTGTTGCCCGGATCCGGGTCGTCCTCCTTGCCCGTCACCTTCGCGGTGTTGGTGATGCCCGTGGCATCCGAAGCAACCGTCCCGGTCACCTCGATCGTCACACTGTCACCACTCGCCAGAGCACCGCCCGTGCAGGTCAACACCCCACCACCGATGCCACAACCCGGAGTATCCGTAGTGACACCCGTCAACCCCGCCGGAATCGTGTCCGTCAACGTCCAACCCGTCGAATCCTGCGGACCGTTGTTCGTCACCGTGATCGAATACGTCAACTGACCACCCGGAGCAACAGAATCCGGACCGGTCTTCGCCACCGCGAGATCCACCTCAGGAGCGACCACGTCCGTCGTGGTCGTGCTGGTGTTGTTGTTCGGGTCCGGGTCGTCCTCCTTGCCCGTGACCCTCGCCGTGTTCGTCACCGACGTGGCACCCTCGACAGCCGTTCCGGTCACTTCGATCGTGACGCTGTCGCCATCTGCCAGGGCGTCACCCGTGCAGGTCAGCACCCCGTCGCCGATGCCGCACCCCGGAGTGTCCGTGGTGACGTTCGTCAGTCCCGCCGGGATCGTGTCGGTCAGCGTCCAGCCGGTCGAATCCTGCGGACCGTTGTTGGTGACCGTGATCGTGTAGGAGACCTGGCCTCCGGGTGCGATCGTGGCCGGGCCCGTCTTCACCACGGACAGGTCCACCTCGGGCGGAGCCACGAACGGGACCGTCACGGTGTTGCTGTCGGCGCTCACCGTCTCCCCGCCCTCGGCCGTGCCGGTGGCGACGGAGCTGTCCTGCACCTCACCCGCCTGGACGTCGGCCGCTGTGGTGGTGTAGCTGGCGGTGCAACTGATGGTGGCTCCGGGCGCGATGTCCGTGGTCGGACAGGTGACCGGCGGATCGCCCGGGCCCACGTCCACCACGGTGACACCGGACAGCGGGACCCGGCCGTTGTTGGTGACGGTGAAGGTGTAGTGGAGGGTCTGGCCCGCCGCGCTGAACTGGCTCTCCTCGGCGGCCTTGGTCACCGTCAGCGAACGCAGCGGAATGACGACCTGGTTGCTCGCGCCCGTCAGTTCCGTACCCGACGGGTTGGTGCCGGTGATCGTCGCCGTGTTGGTGATCGTGCCGTTGTTGGCGTCGTCCTGGGTCGCGGTGTACGTCGCCGTGCAGTCGAACGAGGCGCCTGCCGCGAGGGTGGTCGAGGGACAGCTGACGGTCGGCGTTCCCGGTCCGTCGTCCGTGACCGCGATGTTGCTGAGGGTCTGGTCGGAGTTGTTGGTGACCGTGTAGGTGTAGTGGACCGTCTGGCCGGGCGTGAACGTGGACTCGGTCGCCGCCTTGGTGATCGAGGGGGCGCCGGGCACCGTGACGGTCAGGGTCGCCGGGTCGGGCGGGTTGACCCCCGTCGGCGTCAGGTCGGAGGGCTGGTTGACGTAGGTGCCCGGGGTGTTGGAGGTGACGTCCACGGTGATGGTGCAGGACGCCGCCCCCGTGGCGAGGGAACCGTTGGTCAGGGCGATCGTGCTGCCGCCGGCGGTCGCGGCGACGGTGCCGGCACCACAGGTGGTGGCCGCGTTGGGCGTGGCGGCGACCGTCACCCCGGCCGGCAGGGTGTCGCTGAAGCCGAAGCCGTCCTTCGCCGCCAGCTCGGTGGTGTTGGTCACCGTGAAGGTCGCCGTGGAGGTGCTGCCCTGGGTGATCGAGGCGGGCACGAACGCCTTGTCGAGCTGCGGGGTGACGTCCAGGACCTTGATGGTGTCGTAGGCGTGGTCGTTGCCGAGGCCGCTGCCGTTCGCGTTGGTCATCTTGATGCCGAGGGACGCCCCGCTGAACAGGACCGAAGCGTCACTGGGGAAGGAGCCGGCCTCGATGGGTCGCGGACCGACGTTGTACGTCTGGGCCCGCGGGTCCGTGCAGGGGTTGATCGCCTGCGTCGACGCCGGGATGTCCGGTCCCGCCCCGGTCAGGAAGAACTGGAGTTGCGGGCCGGACACGTTGCAGTTGACCGCCGCCACGTCCACCGAGAAGGTGATGTACCGGTTGGTCGTCGGCAACGAGATCGGGTTGACGGTCTGGAACTCGACCCGGTTCGCCCCCGGGTTGGCACCGTCCGTGTACGCCGACACCGCGTGGTTCGAGGACGGGGTCGCCGCGCCGTTCACCCGTCCGAGGGTGTTGGCCATGAACTTGAGCTCCGCCATCGCGGTGCTGCTTTCGCTCTGGCACGCCGGCTGGTTGGCCCCGGACTGGTTGAGGATGATGCCGTTGCAGTGCGCGGCGTCGATCCACTGGGAGGCCGCGGTGTACTTCGCGTTGACGGGCGGGGCGCCCGTGTAGGCGGGCAGCAGGATCGGGGTCTGCCCGGTGCCGTTCTCGAAGTCCTCCGAGTAGACGACGGTCGGCGGCTGCGGCAGCCCCGGCGAACCGGGGACCGTCCGCGGAGCGGCCGCGGGGGCCGCCTCCTCGTTCGTCGTGGCCGGACGTTCCGCCGAGGGGGCGGCGGCCACGACGGCCTGCTGGCTGCCCAGGATCGCGGTGGTGGAGACGGCGGCGGCCAGCAGCCGCAGACGCCGTCTACCGGGACGGGATCTTCGCATTGCTTCGGACACTCCGTTCGGTCGGGAAGTTCCCCCCGGTCAGCGCAGTGAACCTCCCCCACCGGACCCGGTCCTCAGACGTGATGGGACCCGGTGTCACCCTGTGGACCGACGCCTGACACCGGATGGCCCAGCGGGCGTGGTGCGGGAGCCGCCGCGCGCGCGAAGGCGGCGAAGCCCGCCCCGCCGGGGTCGGGCCGACACGACCGGGAACGGATCGGGAACGGGGAGCGCGCGCAGCTACCCGGTGCCGACCAGACCGGCGAGCGCACCGACGGGGTCGGGCGCCGCGTTGCCGCGGGGCCACCAGTCGTCGTGGCCCGGCTCCGATTCGTAGGCGTACCAGAGGCCGCCCTGCCCCAGCCGGAGTTGGAGGTGACCGCGGGGGTGCGTGAGGTGGTTGCGGGCCGGACGGAAGGCGGGCAGGCCGGCGGCGAGGAGGGCGGGGCGGGCCCGGTCGAAACGGCCGGCCGGCGGGTCCCAGGGCTCTTCGAGGACGGTGAGCGCCGCCGGGCCGCCCTGTCGCCAGGCGGCGACCGCGCGGCCGAGTTCCGTGGGGGTCCGGCCGGTCGCGGCGGCCAGCGAGGCGTACAGGGTGCGGGTCGTGGCGGTGAGGCCGGAGCCGGGCCGGGCGGCGGCGACCCGTACCGCGTCCTGCCACAGGGTCAGCCCGGCGACCGGATCGCGGCCGGTGGTCAGCAGGGCGTGGGCGCGGGCGGCGGCGTCCGTCGCCAACTGGTCCAGCGCGAAGGGGTCGGGGCCGTCCGCGGCGGCGGGGTGGGCCGGCGGCTGTTCGGGGTGCGCGGGGACCGGCAGCGGCGGCGGCAGCGCGGGCAGGGTGCGCGGGGCGAGCGCGGTACGGGCGCGGACCCCGGGGAAGGGGGCCGGGCCGGTGTCGTCACGGGCGCTGCGGGCGGCGCTGCGTCGGGACAGCTCGGACAGCAGGTCGTCCTCGGCCCGGCCGCGCAGGTGCAGGAGGACGAACGGGTCCGCGTCCAGGAGTCGGGCCGTCTCGTAGCAGAGGGCGGCGGCGTGCTTGCAGGGGCTGCCGGAGTCGGGGCAGCCGCACGAGGGGTCGAGGTCGCCGGGGCCGGGCAGCAGGTCGGCGCACTCGGCGAGGGAGTGCGGCATGTCCTTGTCGAGCAGCGCGGCGAGGTGGCCGGGGTGCTCGACCGCCGCGTCGAGGAAGGCGTCCCACTGCTCGTCGGTGAGGGTGCGCAGCCGCAGTTGGGTGCGGTAGGGCCGCGGACGGCTGCCGTGCACGTAGGCGAGGATCCGTCCCGGTGCCACGCTGACCGCGCCCACGCGGCCGGTGGCGGCGTACTCCCGGCCGCGCCGTAGTCGGCCCGCGTCGAGGCCGCCCTCCTCCAGTGCGCGGACCCAGGCGCCGCCCCACCAGGTGGCGGCGATCGGAACGTCCGCCGGCGGGTCGGCGGGAGCGGGGTCGGCGGGCACCGGAGCGGAGAGGGCCGGGGGTGACGGGGTCGGGGTGGGCGGGGGCGGAGTGGCCGGGGTCGGGGTGGGCTTCGGGGTCGGCTTCGGCGCGTCGCCGGCGGTGCCTTCGGCCGCGTCCGCGGAGGTCGCTTCGGGCGGGCCGCCGGCCGGGGAGTCCTCGCTGCGCTCGACGGCGCGGCGGGCCCGGGCCGTGCGCAGCGCCCGCCGGGCGACGTCACCCGGGCGGTCGGTGGCGTGGGGGGCCACCGGGGTGGGGGGCGCGGGTTCCCCGGTCGGTGCGGTGGGCGCGCCGGTCGGTGCGGTCGGCGGGGCGGTGGGGCGGGACCGGCGGGCCGCGTGGAGCGCCCGGCGGGCCGCCTCGGAGGGGCGCGGGAGGTCGGCCGCACGTTCGTGTTCGGGTTCGGTCGCCGGATCGGCGGCCCGGATCCTCGTCGTCTCGGTCATGCGGGCCTCCTGAGCGAGACCAGGTCGGTCAGCTCCCGGTCGGTCAGCTCGGTGAGTTGGGTCAGGGGGGTCCCGCCGGAGCCCAGCACGGCATCGGCGAGGGCGCGCTTGGCCACCAGCAGGTCGGCGATGCGGTCCTCGACGGTGCCCTCCGCGATCAGGCGGTGCACCTGGACGGGCTGGGTCTGGCCGATGCGGTAGGCGCGGTCCGTGGCCTGTTCCTCGACGGCCGGGTTCCACCAGCGGTCGAAGTGGACCACGTGACCGGCCCGGGTGAGGTTCAGGCCCGTGCCGGCGGCCTTCAGGGAGAGCACCAGGACGGGGGTCGCGCCCGCTTGGAACCGGTCGACGAGGCGTTCCCGCTCGGGCACGGGCGTGCCGCCGTGCAGCAGTTCGACGGGTACCGCGCGGTCGGTGAGGTGGGCGCCGATGAGTCGGGCCATCGTCGCGTACTGGGTGAAGACCAGCGCGGAGCCCTCCTCCGCGAGGACGGTGTCCAGCAACTCGTCCAGCAGGGTCAGCTTGCCGGAGCGTCCGGCGAGGCGGGGGTGCGGGGTGCGCGCGGCGGGGGTGGGGAGCTGCTCCTTGAGGTACAGGGCCGGGTGGTCGCAGACCTGCTTCAGCGAGGTGAGCAGGCTGAGGACCAGTCCGCGCCGGGCGATGCCCTCCGAGGCCGTGATGGCCGCCAGGGACTCCCGGACGACGGCCTCGTACAGTGCGGCCTGTTCGCGGGTGAGCGGGACGGGGTGGTCCGTCTCGGTCTTCGGCGGGAGTTCGGGGACGATGCCGGGGTCGGACTTCCGGCGGCGCAGCAGGAAGGGGCGGACCAGTCGGGCGAGCCGTTCGACCGCCTCGGTGTCCCCCGGTTCGGCGACGGCGGGGGCAACGGTGGTGCCGTCGGGGGCGCGGGCGGTGCGTAGCGCGTGCATCGCGACCGTCGCGCTGGTGGCGTTCTCCACCGTGCGGGCGTGGCGGGCGCGGAAGGACTTCAGCGGGCCCAGCAGTCCGGGGGTCGTCCAGTCGAGGAGGGCCCAGAGCTCGGAGAGGTTGTTCTCGACGGGGGTGCCGGTCAGCGCGACGCGCGCGGGGGCGGGGATGGTGCGCAGGGCCTTGGCGGTGGCGGAGTACGGGTTCTTGACGTGCTGCGCCTCGTCGGCGACGACCATGCCCCAGGGGCGCTCGGCGAGTTGGGCGGCGGTGGAGCGCATGGTGCCGTACGTGGTGAGGACGAAGCCGCCGGTGAGGGTGTCCGGCTCGTCGAGGCTGCGGGCGCTGCCGTGGAAGCGGCGGACCGGCACGCCAGGGGCGAAGCGGGCGATCTCCCGCTGCCAGTTGCCGAGCAGGGAGGCCGGGCAGATGACCAGGGTGGGTTCGGGGCGGTCCCGCCGCAGGTGCAGGGCGATCAGGGTGACCGTCTTGCCGAGGCCCATGTCGTCGGCGAGGCAGCCGCCGAGGCCGAGGGAGGTCATGAGGTCCAGCCAGGCCAGGCCCTCGCGCTGGTAGTCGCGCAGGCGGGCGCGCAGACCGGGGGGCGGCTCGACGGGGGGCACGCCTTCGGCGAGCCGGTCGCGGAGCGCGGCGAGGGCGCCGACGGGCACGGCGGGCACCTCCTCGCCGTCCACCTCGGCGGTGCCGGTGAGGGCGACGGCGAGCGCGTCGATCGGGTCGAGGAGGCCCAGCTCGCGTTTGCGGGCCTTGCGGACGAGCGCCGGGTCGACGACGACCCACTGGTCCCGCAGCCGGACCACCGGGCGGTGGGCCTCGGCGAGGGCGTCCATCTCGGCTTCGCTGAGCGGATCGCCGCCGAGGGCGAGCTGCCAGCGGAACTGGAGGAGCTGTTCGCTGTCGAAGAGGGGCGTGCCGTCCGTGGCCGAGCCGGGGGCGGGGCGGATGACGGCGCTGGCGGTGAGGTCCTGGGCGAGGTCGCGCGGCCAGTGCACGGCGACGCCGGCGGCGGCGAGGCGCTGGGCGGCCACGCCGAGGAGGTCCGTCAGCTCGTCCTCAGAGAGGGCGAGGACGGCGGGGACCTCCTGGTCGCCGAGCCGGTCCAGTGGCGGCCAGATCCGGGCCGCACGGCGTACCGCGAGGGCCGCGTCGACCCGGGCCCGGGGGCCGAACGCCTCGTCGGCGCCGCCCGCCCACAGCGTCGCCGCGTCCACCACCAGGGTGGGGTCGGCGAGGCTGTGCACCTGCACGACGGCGGCGCCCGCGCGACGCCCGGCGGCCGGGTCCTGCGGCCTTCCGGAACCATCGGCACCGTGAGCGCCGCTGGCGCCGGCGTCCGAGTCGAAGACGGTGAACGGGGAGAGGTCGAGGCGCAGCGAGATGCGCACGCCCGCGTCGGCACCGGCGGCGACCTCGGCGGCCCAGTCCCGCGCCCGGGGCAGGTGCTGGGGCTCCCGGGCGGCGTAGGGCGCGCCGACGGCGTGCGGGGCGGCGGGCGTGCGCGGGAGGGTGTCGGCCACGGCGTCGAGGAACGCCCGGACCAGGTCTTCGGGTCGGGGCAGTTCCAGCGGGGTGCGGCCGGGCAGCGGGGTGGCGTAGCCCTCGGGGGGCAGGGCCGCGGCGATGGCCCGCAGATGGGCGAGGTCGTCGGCCTCCAGGGGGCCGGCCCGCCAGGCGTCGTGGGCGTCCGGGGTGAGCCCGGGCAGGATCCGGCCGCGGGCGACCAGGCGCAGGGCGAGGAGCGCGGCGGCGCCCCAGCAGGCCGTGGCGGCGTGGGCGCCGGCCTCGCCCCGGGCGTGGACGAGCAGCGGCAGGGCGTCGGTGAGGGGGAGCAGCCGGGCAGGGACGGTGGCGCTGCGGACGCCGCGGCCGTGGGGGCGCACCACGGTCAGCTCGCCGGGCTCGCCGGGCTGCTCGGCGGAGGCCGGCTGTCCGGGGACGAGGAGCTGTCCCGTCGGGTCCCAGAACGCCAGTCGGCCTTCGCGCGGGGGCTGGGCCGGCAGGAACACCGCAGCCAGTCGTGACGTGCGCATCCTGGGCTCCACCTCCTCGTTCGTCGCACCGACCGGTCGTCTTCGACTGTACGGGCGGGGTGTGACAACCGACCGGGGCCGACGCGGCGGCGGCCGGTGGCGGGGTCAGGGGGTGGACGAGGCGACCACGTACACCATGGGGTGGTCGGGGTCGGCGCGGTTCACGACGATGTCGTGGGAGGGGCGCGGGTCCTCCTGGTCGCGGTCCAGGCCCAGCCACGGGCCCTCCCCGGAGAAGTCCCAGCCGACGATGCCGCGGTCCCGGGCGCTGATCGGGAGTTCGTCCGCGTGCAGCGCGTCGACGCTGTACCCGAGCTCCGTCAGGAACCGGTCGAGGCCCTCGTTGCTGGTGAGGAACTGCACGTAGAGCCGGCTGGTCTTCCAGTTGTTGGTCTCGTAGTGGGCCACGTCCGCGGAGTAGGGCGGGACGGGCACCTCGTACAGGCGGCGCTGCACCTTCGAGGGCCAGCCCTCGGTGAGGCCGGTCGCCGCGTACTTGGCGGCCTTGTCCCGACCGCTGTCGCGGCTCTGGTTGGCGGAGATCACCAGGTATCCGGCGGGGACGCCGATGAGCAGCAGGATGGTCAGCAGGGTCAGGGCCCGGCGGCGCACCACCCAGGGGCCTCGCCCGGGGCGTGGTTCCCGGTCGGGTGGCGGGAGCTGGCGCGGCACGGTCGGCATGGTCAGGTTCCCTGGGCGGCGCGGCGGGCCTGCGCGTACCGCTCGTAGCGTTCCTGGCGCTCGACCCGGCGGCGGTTGGCGCGCCGGAAGCGCCGGGCGACCAGTCGGGCGAGGTCGGCGGCGCCGACCATGCCGGCCTCGGGGCCGAGCTGGGCGCGGGCGATGCGGGCCTCGGGCCGGTAGCCGCGGCCGGTGAGGTGGCGGCTGAACGCCTTGCGGGCGGGGCCGATGAGCAGGTCGTCGGCGGCGCTGACGCCGCCGCCGATGACGAAGCAGGACGGGTCGAGGGCGGCGGCGAGGTTGGCGATGCCGACGCCGAGCCACTGGCCGATGTCCTGGAGGAGTTCGACGCACATCGGGTCGCCCTCGCGGGCCAGCTCGGTGATCAGGGGCCCGGTGATGTCGAGGACGTTGCCCTGGACGCGGTCGATGATGGTGTGGGCGACCGGGGACTCGGCGGTGGCCAGTTCACGGGCCTCGCGCACCAGGGCGTTGCCGGAGCTGTACTGCTCCCAGCAGCCCCGGTTGCCGCAGGCGCAGCGGTGTCCGCCGGGGACGACCTGCATATGGCCGAACTCGCCGGCCACGCCGTACTTGCCCCGCTTGACCTGGCCGTCCTCCAGGATGGCGCCGCCGATGCCGGTGCCGAGGGTGATCATGACGAGGTGGTCCTCGCCGCGGCCGGCGCCGAACCGCCACTCGGCCCAGGCGGCCGTGTTGGCGTCGTTGTCGACCATCACGGGGACCGCGAGGCGTTCGGAGATCCGGTCGCGCAGGGGCTCGTTGCGCCAGGAGAGGTGGGGGGCGAAGAGGACCCGGTTGCGGTCGGCGTCGACCCAGCCCGCGGCGCCGATGCCCACGGCGTGCACGTCGTGCCGGTCGGAGAGGTCGAGGACCAGTTCGACGATGGTGTCCTCGACCACCTTGGGGCTCTTGGACTTGTCGGGGGTCTCGGTGCGGACCTTCTCCAGGATGGTGCCGTCGGCGTCCACGACGCCCGCCATGACCTTGGTCCCGCCGATGTCGATGCCGACGGTCGGTACGCGGGGCGCGGTCAGCAGGGAGCGGCGCTCCCGGGTGCCGACGGTCCGCAGGACGGTGGCCCGCGCGGTGCCGCGGTGCGCGAGGTCGCGGTAAGTGCTCATCAGGCCGATTCTGCCTCACGGGCGCCCCGCGGTGCACACGTCGCCGGTGGGGCGGGTGACGTCGGGGCGCGGTCGGGACGGTGGGCCGGGGCGGCCCCCACCCGGGGGTGGGGGCGGCGGGGCGGCTGCCGTCAGTGGGTGGGGTGACCACCCAGGTGGGTGGGGGCGGGGGCGCGCTCCAGCTCGTGGCGGAGGTCGTCGAGCTCGCTGCCGCCGGCCATCTGCCGGGTGAGGGCGTCCAGGCTGATCGCGTCCCGGGTGTGGCTGCCGGCCATGGCGCCGCGCTTCAGCAGCACGAAGCGGTCACCGACGAGGTAGGCGTGGTGGGGGTTGTGGGTGATCAGGACCACGCCCAGTCCGGCGTCCCGGGCGGCGGCCACGTACTTGAGGACGACGCCGGACTGCTTGACGCCGAGGGCGGCGGTCGGTTCGTCGAGGACGAGGACCTTGGCCCCGAAGTACACGGCCCGGGCGATGGCGACGCACTGGCGTTCGCCGCCGGAGAGGGTGCCGATGGGCTGGTCGACGTCCCGCAGGTCGATGCCCATGCGCAACAGTTCGGCGTGGGCGGTTCGGCGCATCAGGTCGACGTCGAGCCGCCGGAAGGGGCCGGCGCCCCGGGTGGGCTCGGAGCCGAGGAAGAAGTTGCGCCAGACGGGCATCAGCGGGACGACGGCGAGGTCCTGGTAGACGGTGGCGATGCCCAGGTCCAGGGCCTGCCGCGGGGAGGAGAGGCGGCGCTCGTCGCCGGCGATCCGGAGGGTTCCCGCGTCGTGCTGGTGCAGCCCCGCGATGATCTTGATCAGGGTGGACTTGCCGGCTCCGTTGTCGCCCAGGACGCAGGTGATCTCACCGGCGTGCACCTCCAGGGTGACGCTTTCGAGGGCGCGCACGTTGCCGTAGTACTTGCTGACCCCGTCCAGCTGGACCAGCGGTGCGGTGCCGTCGCCGGGACGCTCCGCCGGGCCGTCCGTCCCCGGGGCGGCGCCGTCGGCGCCGGGGGTGGTGTCCGTCATGTCGAGGCCTCCGCGCGCTTGCGGACCCAGGCGTTCAGCAGGGTCGCCAGGAGGAGCATCGCTCCCAGGAAGAACTTGAACCAGTCGGGGTTCCATTCGGCGAAGACGATGCCCTTGCTGGTCATGCCGAAGATGAGGGCGCCCACCGCCGAGCCGATCGCCGAACCGTAGCCGCCGGTGATCAGGCAGCCGCCGATGACGGCCGCGATGATGTAGATGAGTTCGTTGCCGACGCCCTCGCCCGACTGGACGGAGTCGAACGAGAACAGCAGGTGCTGTCCGGCGATCCAGGCGCCGAAGGCGACGCCCATGTAGAGGCCGATCTTCGTCCGGGTGACCGGGACCCCCACCGCGCGGGCGGCGTCCTTGCCGCCGCCGACCGCGAAGATCCAGTTGCCCGCGCGGGTGCGCAGCAGGATCCAGGTGGCGACGGCGACGAGGGCGAACCACCACAGGATGGTGATCTTGAAGTTGACCCCGCCGACGGTGAGGGTCGAGGCGAACACGCTCCGGGCGGAGGCGAAGCCCTCCATGTCGGCGATGGACTTGGTGGAGACGGTGCCGCTGATCAGCTTGGTGAAGCCGAGGTTCAGTCCGGTCAGCATCAGGAAGGTGCCGAGCGTGATGATGAAACTGGGGAGTCCGGTACGGGTCAACAAGACCCCGTTGAACACGCCGATCCCCAGGGTGACCAGCAGGGACACGCCGACGCCGACCCAGACGTTGGCGGTCATCTGGTAGCTGAACATCGAGGACACGAGTGCGGAGCTGGTGACCAGGACACCGGCCGACAGGTCGAACTCGCCGCCGATCATCAGCAGCGCCACGGGCACCGCCATGATGCCGATCACGGACGCCGCGTACAGGACGGTGCTGAGGCTGGAGGCGCGCAGGAAGCTGTCGGCGGCGACCGCGAAGAAGAGGAACACCGCGACCGCGCCGACGACGGAACCCAGCTCGGGGCGGCCGAGCAGCCTGCGCAGCGGCGAGGTCCGCAACAGGCGCTCGTCGGCCCCGGTGCCGCCCGGGGCGGGCGCCGGAGCGGTGGCGGTCATCGGGTCCCCCGCTTCGTGTACTCCTCCAGCTCGGCGGCCTGGTCCTTGGTGACGATCTGCGGGCCGGTGAGGACGGGACCGCCGCCGCCGAGCACGTCGGCGTTGTACTTGTACAGCCACAGCAGGTCGACGGCCTCGTAGCCCTGGAGGTAGGGCTGCTGGTCGACGGCGAACCCCAAGGAGCCGTCCTTGAGTCCCGCGGCCACCGACCCGTTCAGGTCGAAGGTGTCGATCTCGGCCTTGCTGCCCGCGTCCTGCTTGGCCTTGACTGCGGTGGCGGCGAAGGGCGCGCCGAGGGTGACGACCGCGTCGAGGCCCCGGTCGGCCTGGAGCTTGGAGACGATCGACGCCTGGACGTCGGGCATGTTGGTGCCGTCGACGTACAGGTTCTCCATCTTCCCGTCGAACGTCTTCGCGGCGCCGGCGCAGCGCTGTTCGTGGCCCACGTTGCCCTGTTCGTGCAGGACGCAGACGGCCGTCTCGTGGCCGCGTTCGTTCAGCTCGGTGCCGACCGCTTCGCCGGCCACGGTCTCGTCCTGGCCGACGTGGGTGAGGGCGCCGAACTCCTTGGACTCGACGGAGCCGGAGTTGATCGTGATCACCGGGATGCCGGCCTTGCGGGCGCGTTCCACGGCGGCCTTCATGGCGGCGGGCTTGGCGAGGGTGACGATCAGCCCGTCGACCTGCTTGTCGACCGCGGCGTCGACGAGCTGGGCCTGCTGCTGGGCCTCGTCGTGGTGCGAGTACAGGAACTTGATGTTGTCCTTGGCCGCGGCTTCCTCGGCGCCCTTCTGCACGATGTCCCAGAAGGTGTCGCCGTCGCCCGAGTGGGTCACCATCGCGAAGGTCCAGCGCGGGGTGGTGACGGCGGCCTTCCCCCGGGCGGCGGCGGCCTCGCGGGCGTCCTCGGCGCGCTTGCCGCCGGTGCTGGAGCACCCCGCGAGCGCTACGGCCAGCGTCACCACCAGCGCGGCTGTCGCCACCCGTACCCCTGTCCGTACCCTTGCCACGAACCCGTGCCCTTCTTGCCGTGCTCCCCGGTGCGCCGGTACCGGCGGACCGGACCCGGGGGTCGATTTTGCGACCCGGAACGCTCCAGTATCGGCCACGGAACCGGTGCGGGTGTGCATCGGGTGCCGTCCGCGGCCCGCTCGCCCGTCTCCGGTGCCTGCTCTGCGCATGCGGGGACCACCTCTCCTCCCGGCCGCGCGATTGCGGCTGGGGGAGTTCTAGCGGCGGGCCCGGGGGGCGTCAATG
Organism: Streptomyces sp. NPDC005955; assembly: GCF_042871255.1. Classification (NCBI taxonomy): domain Bacteria; kingdom Bacillati; phylum Actinomycetota; class Actinomycetes; order Kitasatosporales; family Streptomycetaceae; genus Streptomyces; species Streptomyces sp. NPDC005955. The sequence continues at coordinate 195,224 of NZ_JBIAIF010000008.1, forward strand.
GATGTGTCAGAACATTCTGACGCGGCCGGGCCCGACCCCCGTCGGCCGCCGAACGGCCCGCCCGGGCGTTGCGCCGGACGGGTGCGCGGGGGCGTCCGGCGCGGAGCGGGGCCTCAGGGGCGGACGAGCAGGTGGAACTCGAACGAGTAGCGGGACGCGCGGTAGGTGTGCGCCCCGTGCTCCACGGCGCGCCCGGTGTCGTCGAAGGTGGTGCGGCCCATGGTGAGCAGGGGCGCGCCTTCGGGTTCCGCCAACAGCTCCGCCTCCCCTGCGGTGGCGGCCCGGGCGCCCACCGACTGGCGGGCGCTGTGGAGGGTGATCCCGGCGGCCCGCAGCATCCGGTACAGCCCGGTGGACTCCAACCGTGCCGTCTCCAGGGCGAGCAGCCCGGCCGGGAGGTGGTTGCACAGGTACGCCAGGGGCGCGCCGTGGGCCAGTCGGAGCCGTTCGATGCGGTGCACCTCGGCCCCCTCGGCGACCCCGAGCGCGACGGCGACCTCCGCGGTCGCCGGGACGAGACCGTTGACGGTGACCCGGGTGGCGGGCCGCTGGCCGGCCGCCGCCAGGTCGTCGTACAGGCTGCTCAGCTCCAGCGGCCGCTTGACCTGGCTGTGGACCACCTGGGTGCCGACGCCCCGGCGGCGCACCAGGAGCCCCTTGTCGACCAGCGACTGGATCGCCTGGCGGACGGTGGGACGGGACAGACCGAGGCGTCCCGCGAGTTCTATCTCGTTGCCCAGCAGACTGCCCGGGGTGAGCGTCCCGCGTTCGATCGCCGCTTCGAGTTGCTGGGCCAGCTGGAAGTACAGCGGGACCGGGCTGCTCCGGTCCACACCGAGGTGGAGCGTCACGGGCGGTTCGGCTGCTGGTCTGGACACGGTTGGCGAGCGTAGCCGTCCGGCCCAAGGACGGGAAGCCATGCGGTTCGATTGTCCGGACAAACCATTGACAGGGGGTGCGGGCGGCTCCACCTTGTACCCATGCGCATCGGACTCATCGGGACGGGCCGCATCGGGACGTTCCACGCGGCCTCCCTGTGCCGCAACCGCGAGGTGGGTTCCCTCGTCGTCACGGACGCCGACCTCGCGCGGGCCCAGGCGCTGGCCCAGCGGATCGGGGCCACCACCGCGCCCGGGGTGGACGAGATCTTCACCTGGGGCGTCGACGCGGTGGTGATCACCACCGCCACCGCCGCGCACGCCGAGCTGATCTCCCGGGCGGCCCGGGCCGGGCTGCCGGTCTTCTGCGAGAAGCCCATCGCCCTGGACCTGTCGGGCACCCTGTCCGCGCTGCGGGACGTGGAGGCGGCGGGCACCGTCCTCCAGATGGGCTTCCAGCGCCGTTTCGACTTCGGGTACGTCCGGGCCAGGGAAGCGGTGCGCGAGGGCCGCCTCGGACGGCTGCACACCGTACGGGCGATGACCTCCGATCCGGCTCCGCCGCCCGCCGCGTACCTCCCGCTGTCCGGCGGCCTCTACCGGGACTGCCTGGTCCACGACTTCGACGCGCTGCGCTGGGTGACCGGACGGGAGGTGGTGGAGGTGTACGCCGCCGGGTCCGACGCGGGGCCCGCGATGTTCCGGGAGGCCGGGGACGTGGACACCGCGGCGGTGGTGCTGACCCTGGACGACGGGATCCTCGCCACCGCGACGGCGACCCGGCTGAACGGCGCCGGCTACGACGTCCGGATGGAGCTCGCCGGGGAGGCCGACCAGGTGGCCGTCGGGCTGGACGACCGCACCCCGATCGCGTCCACGGAAGCCGCCGGCCCACCGCCCGCCGACAAACCGTGGCCCGGCTTCCTCGAACGCTTCGCCCCCGCGTACGAGGCGGAGTTGGCGGCCTTCGTGGACGTGGTGCGCGGGGAACGGGCGAACCCCTGTGACGGGCGCGAGGCGCTGGCGGCGCTGCGCATCGCCGAAGCCTGCGAACGGTCCCGGCGGGAACGGCGGGCGGTGCGGATCGACGAGGTCCCGGGGGCGTGAACGGGCCGCACCGGGTCACTCGTCGTCGAGCAGCCACCCCGCGTCATGGGTCAACAGGGCTATCTGCACCCGGTTGTTGAGTTCGAGCTTGGCCAGGACGCGGGACACGTGCGTCTTGACGGTGGCGACGCTCATGTACAGGTCGGCGGCGATGTCCGCGTTCGACTTCCCGCGCCCGACGGCCACGGCGACCTCCCGCTCCCGTTCGCCGAGCGCCGCCAGCCGTTCCCGGGCACGCCGGCTGCGGTCCTGCCGGGAGTCGTCGCCCGCGACCCTGCTGATGAGTTGACGGGTCACCGTCGGCGACAGGACGGGCACCCCGGCGGCGACCTTGCGCACCGCTTCCACGATCTCGGCCGGCTGGGTGTCCTTGAGCACGAAGCCGGCGGCCCCCGCCCGCAGCGCCCGTAGGACCTGTTCGTCGGCGTGGAACGTGGTCAGCAGGATGACCTCGGGGGCGCCCGCCCGGGCGCGCAGCAGTTCGGTGGCGGTGAGGCCGTCCACGGTGGGCATCCTGATGTCCATCAGGACGACGTCCGGAGCCAGCCGGTCCACCAGGGCGAGGACCTCGCAGCCGTCGCCGGCCTGCCCCAGGATCTCGATGTCATCGGCGCCGCCGAGCATCAGGGACAGACCCGCGCGGACCAACGGGTCGTCGTCCACCAGCAGCACCTTGATCGCAGTCATGAGGGCCACGGTAGCCAGGCGGTGACCCGGAAGCCCCCGGCGCCGTCCGGCCCGTGCTCGATCCGGCCACCGGCGAGGGTGGCCCGTTCGGTGAGGCCGATGAGGCCCTGACCGGAGCCGGGCACGGCGGGGACCTTCCCGGCCGGTGCCGGGTTGTGCACGGTGACCGTCAGCCCCTCCCCGGGGCCGCCGGTCAGGCACACCGTGACCTCGGCCCCGGGGGCGTGCTTGCGGGCGTTGGTCAGCCCCTCCTGGGCGATGCGGTAGGCGGTGCGGCCCACGGAGGCGGGGGCGGCACGGGGGTCGGTGACCCGGTTGGCGAGCCGTACCGTGGCGCCGGCCGCACGGGACTCGTCGACCAGGGTGTCGAGGGCGGCGAGGGTGGGTTGCGGGCGGCCGGATTCCTCCCCCTCCCCCGTGCGCAGCACTCCGATGATCTCGCGCAGGTCCTGGAGCGCCTCGTGGGAACTCTCCCGGATCACCCCGGCGGCCCGTGCGATCTCCTCCCGGGGGGCGTCCGGGCGGAACTCCAGGGCGCCCGCGTGCACGCTGAGCAGGGTCAACCGGTGGGCGAGCACGTCGTGCATCTCCCGGGCGATGGACTCCCGGGCGAGCCGTTGGGCCTGTTCCGCGCGCAGTTCCGCCTCGGTCTCGGCACGCCGGGCCCGGTCGCGGAGGGACAGCAGCAGTTCGCGGTGCGAGCGGACGAACATCCCCCAGCCGACGACGGTGGCCGTCATCAGCACCGTGAACATGACGGACACGCCGTACGAGAGTTCGGGGTCCGGGCGCCACCAGAAGAGCAGCGGGGCGAGCGCGAGGGAGGCGCCCGCGATCCAGGCCACGTACGCGAAGCGTCGGTGCACGGCCAGCGAGAACAGCAGGACGAGGGCGGCTCCGGCGGCGGTCGTGGACAGCACCCCCACCGGGACCAGGGCCGCCGCGAGCCCGACCGGCCAGCGGCGGCGCAGCCACACCGCACCGCAGGCGAGGGCGCCCAGCACCTGGTCCGCCACGATCAAGGGCTCGGGCACGTCCGGGTCTTGGACCATGCTGTCCGCCACGAGCAGCCCGATCGTGACGGCGATCAGGAAGCACAGGAAGTCGACGATCCAGTCGCGCAGGGTCCGCCGGGGGTACCGACCCTTGACCCGTTCCGGGTACAACTCGGCGGCCACCGCAGAGGGCAGCAGCCAGCGCAGCCGGAAGGCGGGGACCGACTCCGCCGGCACGGGGAGTTCTTGGCCGTTCATGACCGACAAATCTACGCACCCGTACGGGTGTACCCGTACCGTGCGACACGCTCCCCGACCAAAGTTGACGTGCCCTCGACCATCGGCGGACGACCCCGGGCGGACCCGCGACTTCCGGCCGGCGGGCACCGTCCGGTGGCCGATTCCCACGGGGGTCCGCGCCGAGGAGGATCACCTCCATGAGGCATCTGTGCGGGTTTCTTGGTTTCGTCGCCCTGGTGCAGGGCGCCCTGGGGATCACGAACGAGTTCGGCTGGGGCGACGGGGGCCTGCTGAGGCACGTGGCATTCCTCGACGGGTACGAACTGTTCGCCAGCATCGCGCTGTTGCTGTTCGCGTTCGCGCTGTTCGGGGTCTCGGAGAGCATGCGGAACCAGGAGAAGTAGCCAGAACTCCGAGGGCCGCCGCGCAGCGGCCGAAGGGGCGCCGCGGCCCGTCGCGGAGACCCCGCGGGCCGCGGGGCAACACGGCAGCCGTGCCCGGGGGCGGGGGACGGCCCCCCGGTAGGCTGCTCCCTCGCCCGCCCGCCCCGAAAGGACCGCGCCGTGCCGACGCCCAGCGCCCGCCCCACCGACGCCGCCGCACCCCCGGTGTCCCCCGCCACGAGCGGCGGAGTGCAGTCCCTGGAGCGGGCCTTCGACCTGCTGGAGCGGATGGCGGACGCCGGGGGCGAGGTCGGCCTGAGCGAGCTGTCCGCGAGCAGCGGGCTCCCGCTGCCGACCATCCACCGGTTGATGCGGACGCTGGTGTCCTGCGGCTACGTGCGCCAGCAGGCGAACCGGCGCTACGCGTTGGGCCCGCGGCTGATCCGCCTCGGGGAGTCGGCGTCGCGACTGCTCGGCACCTGGGCCCGGCCGCACCTCGCCCGGCTGGTCGAGGAGACCGGCGAGACCGCGAACCTGGCCCTGTTGGACGGGGACGAGATCGTCTACGTGGCGCAGGTGCCGTCCAGGCATTCGGTGCGGATGTTCACCGAGGTGGGACGGCGGGCGCTCCCCCACTCGACCGGTGTCGGCAAGGCCCTGCTCGCCCAACTCCCGCCCGACGAGGTGCGCGCCCTGCTGGGCCGTACGGGGATGCCGCCGGCGACCGAACGCACCATCACCACGGTGGAGGGGCTCCTCAGCGCGCTGGAGGACGTACGGCGCCGCGGCTACGCGGTCGACGACGACGAGCAGGAGCTCGGGGTGCGGTGCCTCGCCGTCCGGGTGCCCGACTCGCCGACCACCGCGGCGATCTCCATCTCCGGTCCCACGGGGCGGGTCACCGAGGCCGCGACGCGACGGATCGTCCCGGTGCTCCAGCAGGTCGCGGGGGAGCTGTCCGCCGAGTTGGCCACCGCGGGTTCGTCGACCTGACCCCCACCGGTGACCGGGGTCCCGTCGCACGTGACGGTGCGTCAGCGCAGCGTCGGAGGACCGCCGAAGAGGTCGACCGCGTTGCGGACCCGGGCCAGGCTCACGGCCAGCGCGCTCACCGAGCCGATGGAGCCCGCGATCAGCAGCAGGGAGCGACGCAACCGGGGGGTCTCGGGGGCGCCGTCGACGGTCATCGCGTCGAGGGCGGCGAGCTCGTCCTCGGCGATCGTCCGGTCGGGGAACTCGGCCGGGTGCACCGCGAGTTCGCGACGGAGCCGGGAAACCGCGGCGCGCAGCTCCAGAACCCGCGGGTCGTCGTCGCTGCCGGTCACTGGCTTCTGTCCCACGCTCCGCAACACAGCTCTCCCCCCGCGCACTACGTTGTGCGCATTTTGCTCAAGGCTCGCCGTCCCCGTCCGGACCGGTCGGATCCGTGGGGTCGGGCCAGTAAACGCCACCGGACGGGGTGCCCGCCACTGAGCGGACGGAATTTCCCCTCGCGTTTGCCCAACAGTCCTTCGCGCGGTCGAATCTGACGGCGCGTTGGCGATCGTGGGAGCGCGCGGAGCGCCGGCGCGCTCCGGGGGGTGGTGTGGCACCGTGCTGAATCGGTCCTGCACCTGCCGGCAGCACGGTCAGGGGCGGTCCGTGTGCCCGAGGGTGCGTCCCGGGGCCACCCGGTCCCGGACCCGGCGCTTGACGGCCGTCGGCTCCGGGAACCCGTCCCGTTTGCGGTCCCAGACCTCCTCGCCGTCGACCCGGACGACGAACACCCCGCCCGTGCCCGGCGCGAGGGACAACTCGCTCAACTCCGCCTCGAAGGTGGTGAGCAGTTCCTGGGCGAGCCAGGCGGCCCGGGGCAGCCAGCGGCACTGGGTGCAGTACTCGATCTGCACGCGGTGCGCGGTCGCGGGCGTGTCGTCGGTCGGCGGCGCGGTCATGGTGCGGCCTCTCAGCTTCGGTACAGCTTCGGTGCAGGTGCTCTTCGGTACAGGTGCTCTTCGGTGCAGGTGGTCAGCCTCGGTCCAGGTGCACGGACCAGTCCTGCTCCGCCGGGGGCTTGCCGTGCAGGTCCGGGACGCGCTTGAGCCAGGCCGGGCGGCCGGCTTCGGTGGCCGCCGCGCGACGGGCGTCCTCCTCGGCGAGGTGGGCGCGGGTGGGGAAGTCGGTGGGCAGCCAGTGCTCGGACGCCCGGGCGCGGGCGGTGAGGTGGTCCGCGTAGGCGTCCCGGACGGCGTCGGCGTCCGGGAATCCGGCTTCGCCGGTCAGCCAGGCCTCGGGCACCAGGGCGGTGATCTCCCGCATCAGGTCCCGGGTGACGCGCGGCGCGAGTTCGGCATCGGCGGCAGCGGTGTCGGGGGCGTAACCGCCGAGCGCATGGCGGCGGAAGTCGTACCGTTTGGTCACGGCCCGGTCGGCGCTCTCCCAGCGGTGGTGGAAGACGAGGGCCGCCCCGTGGTCGATCAGCCACAGCCGGGGGACGTTGACGGAAGGGCCGCCGAAGGTGGGCCAGACCATCAGGTTGGAGCTGTGCAGGGTGCGGTCGACGTTGGCGGTGAGCGCGTCGAGCCAGATGATCCGCCCGGCCTCCACCGGGTCGACCCGCAGGGCGGCGGGCGGGGCGTCCGGGACGAAGTCCACGGCTCCCGGGAGGTAGTCCATCCCGAGGTTGAGCCCCGCGCTGGCCGCCAGCAGGTCCCGGACCTCCTGGTGCGGTTCATGGGCGGCGACGGCCGGATCGAAGTGGGCGCGCACGAGTGCCGGTACGCGGAGCCCGAGGGCGCGCGCCAACTCCCCGACGATCACCTCGGCGACCAGTGCCCGGCGGCCCTGGGCTGCTCCGGTGAACTTGACGACATAGGTGCCGAGGTCGTCGGCCTCGACGATGCCGGGCACGGAACCGCCCTCGTGCAGGGGCGCCACGTAGTGGGTGACGGTGACCTCGGTCAGCATTTCCCCAGGTTATACGGCGTGGCTCCGGGCGAATCCGCGGCGGTGGTACGTGGGGACCGGCGTGCCCCGCCGAACCCGGATCATCCGAAGCGGGCCGCAGTGGACCAGGCTCTGCGGCATCTGCACGCGTCCCTGCGGGGATTCCGGCGCCAGCCGGCTGCGGCCGTTCTCTTCACCGCGCACGAGGTGTCAGCCGTGCGAAGCCTCGCTGAGCGGGCCGGGCCGCGGGGGCACTTCGTCGTCACCCCGCCCCGGACGCCGGACCCGGTCCGTGTGCGCGGACGGTGTGGCTCCCGGGCATGCCGTACCCCAGGGGCACGGCATGCCCGGGAGCCCCGTCTGCTCTCCGGCCTCCGGCACGTGCGTCGAGGTTTCCCCCGGCTCTCCCAGCGGACTGAAAGAAAAAGGATCATCCATCCTTGATCTTTATCCCGCGTACCGCAAATCACCTGCGGAGCATCGGTCCGGATTCCGGCCACTCCACCCGCAGAATCGATTTGCGTCTACGCCATCTGCCCGGACATGGCGGAGGAACGCCTGACCACCGCCGGAACACTTCCGACCATCCGGCCATCGGTGCACGCCCTGCGCGAGAAATCTCGGCACGCCGCGATCCCCCCTGCCCGCCCCGCCGCAGCACCGGACCAGGCAACATTCGGAAATACGAGAACGACCCTCGAAGGATATTCGCGCCACTCCCCCGGGGGAATTTCACACCGATTCGAAGCACTCACGAAGAATCGGAGAACGCCGACCGAGAATGATTGACGCATACGAGAGTTTCCGGTTGGCGCGGGATTCCGACCGTGCGCCCGGGCCCCCGAAAGCCCGGGGTGAAGTCGTTCCCGTCGGTGCTGACGTGTGGTGCCCCCGTGCAGAGCGTGGGTCGTGGTGTCACAGGGCTGCGGCTTCCTCGGTCAGGAGTGCCACCTCGGGGTGGGTGCCGTAGGGGCGCAGTACCTGGCGCATGGTGGTGAGGGAGGCGGTGGCGCGGGTCGACCGCAGGCCCGGGTAGTCGATGAGGAAGCGTTTCCAGGTGGTGAGGGATTCGAGGTTGCCCTGGAGCAGTTGCGACTCGGCCAGGAGTGCCGTGGTCAGCGCCCTGGCACGGCGTGCCTGCGGGGCGCGGGCGCGGAGCGAGGCGTTGTAGGCCCGGTCGGCTGCCTGATGGTCTCTGAGCGCGGTCAGCGTTCGGGCGCGCTGATAGTGCAGGGCTGCGGTCGGGTAACTGTCGAAGGGGTCGGTGAGGTTCTGGTCCGCCTGGCCGTGGAGGACTTCCGCGTTGTGCAGCGCGAGGAGGGCTCGGGAACGGTTGTTGGCCCGTGCGTGGGCCAGGGCGAGCTGGGACTGGGTGAACGACTGGGCCAGGGGTGAGGAGTGGCGGGTCGCGGTGGCGACCGCCTGTTCGGTCAGGACGAGGGAGGGCTGCCGGTGGCCGAGGTCCAGGGCGTGGGAGGCGAGGGCCCTGAGGGCGATGGTGTAGGTGTGGGGGTCTTCGGCTTCTGCGGCCAGGTGGGCGGCCGTGCGGTGGTAGTGCTGGGCCAGGACGTTGTCGCCGTCGTCGGCGCACATGTTGCCCAGGAGGATGGTGAGCTGTGCCGTGTGGGTGAGGAGTTGTCGGTGCACCTGCTCGGTGGCGACGGAAAGGAGCCACGGGGTGACGTCGTCGGCGAGGTAGGTGGTGAGCGCGGTGCGGGCGTGCCCGCCGCCGAAGCTTCCGGCGGAGGCCGCGAAGACCACGGTCATGCTCTGGAGCGCCTCCACTTCCGCGCGGCCCACGCGGCGTCCGGCCAGGACGCCGGCGCGGCGGGCCACGGTCCGTGAGAGCAGGTCCTCCCAGTCAGGGACCTCCAGCGCTGCGAGGCTGTAGACGTCCACGCCCAGTACCTCTCCCCTGCGGGGGTCGAGTTGGCTGTGGGTGAGCTTGGACAGATGGTGCACGGGGTCTGCCTTCCAGGACCAGTCCGGTATGCGGCCAGGGGCTCGGGTGAGACCGGCGTCGGCAGCGGCCAGAGGCCTGCCCAGGCGCCGGGAAAGCGCCTCCAGGATGTAGGTGGGCGCGGGCGGACGGGGATGCGCTCCGGCGAGCCAGCGCGTCGCAGTCGAGCGGTTCACGGTCAGGTCGTGGCCGCGTTCGGAGGCGACCGAGGAGACGGCGCGCGCGAGCAGGGTCGCGTTCCATCCCGCCTCCGTGAGAAGTCGCCCGAGCCGTGCGTTCGGTTGCTGAGAAGACATCGCTTCCCCGTTCTCAGCCCTAGCCAAAGATGATCCGGACACAGGGGCTTTCACAAGGGCGCACGAGCGCAGCACGCGCAGCACGTTCGCGCCCCGACACCCCTGCACAGACTGGATTCCGGCGGATGTACTGCAAGGGAGGTACCCGCCTGGATCGGTCACTCAATCCCGGCGCACCACCGTGGGTGGTGGCCGCTTCGCCGCGCGGTCCTCCTCGGCAGTGAAGACCTGCCGGTGCCGATCTCCCGTGCTGAATGCGAGTGGACAGACATGTCGCGGTCATCTGGGTCCTGGTACGTCGCCGCCCCGGCAGCAGCACTGCCCGCCGGTCAGATGCTGGTTGCGGACCACCTGCAACGGCCCGACGGGCGGGTCCTTTCCTGTTCGGCCGCACCGATGGTCGCGGGGGCGCTCAGCGCGGCGGGGCACCGGGTGGTCACGGGGACGGTCCAACTGCTGGAGGAAGGACCGGGCCGTGGTCTCCGGGGCGCCGTCGCACGTACCACCGCGAGCGCTCACTGGGCCGGGGACGCCCTGGACGCGGAGGGCTCCGGTGGTGTGGCCGTGGTGGTGTCGGACGCCGAGGCGGGCCTACGGCCGGTGGCGGAGGCAGCCGTGGACTCATGGGTACGGGTCATGGGGCCCAGGACGGTACTGCTGGCGTCCCCGCGATCGTTCTGCGCGGGGGTGGAACGAGCGATCGACGTCGTCGAGGCCCTCCTCGAACAGCAGCACGGACCCGGTGGCCGGCGGGTGTTCGTGCGCAAGCAGATCGTCCACAACACCCACGTCATCGCCGATCTGACGGAGCGCGGGGCGGTCTTCGTGGAGGAACTGGACGAGGTCCCCCCGGGGTCCTTGGTGGTGTTCTCCGCCCACGGTGTCTCCCCTCAGGTCCGTGCGGAGGCGGCCCGCAGGAGCCTGACGGTGGTCGATGCGACGTGCCCGCTGGTGACCAAGGTCCACGCGGAGGCACGCCGTTACGCCGAGCGCGGCAACAGCATCGTGCTCATCGGGCACGCGGGCCACGAGGAGGTCGAGGGCACCCGGGGCGAGGCCCCCGACGCCACCGTGGTCGTCGGCAGTGCGCGGGACATCGCCGGCCTGGACCTGCCGGACCCCTCGAAGATCACGTACCTGACGCAGACCACGCTCGGCGTGGACGAGACGCGGGCGACCATCGACGCGCTCAAGGAACGTTTTCCCCAGGCGCGCGGCCCGGGCTCCGAGGACATCTGCTACGCCACCACCAACCGCCAGCACGCCTTGCAGGCCGTCACCGCCGAGGCGGACCTCGTCCTGGTCCTGGGCTCGGAGAACTCCTCCAACTCCGTTCGGCTCGTGGAGCTGGCCCGCACAGCGGGCACGCCGGCCCATCTGATCGAGGACTGCTCCCGCATCCGGCCGGACTGGCTGCGCAACGCGGCCACGGTCGGGCTCAGCGCCGGGGCGTCCGCCCCGCATGACCTGGTCCGGCAGACCCTTTCCGCGCTGGCCGGGCTGGGGCCGCTCACCGTGCAGGAACGGATCACCACGACCGAGGACACCTACTTCGCACCGCCCGCCGCGGTCAGGACGACCCGATGAGCACGACCAGCACGTACGCCGCCCGTTTCCCGCTGCTGGCGAAGGCCGAAACCCCGGCGGCGCTGCGGGCCCTGCCCGGGGAACGGCTGGGCGAGCTGGCGGCGGAGATCAGGGCGTTCCTGGTGGAGACGGTGTGCGCGACGGGCGGTCATCTGGGCCCGAACCTGGGGGTGGTGGAGCTCACCCTCGCGCTGCACCGGGTGTTCGACTCGCCCAGCGACACGCTCGTCTTCGACACCGGGCACCAGACCTACGTCCACAAGCTGCTGACCGACCGCGGCAGGGATTTCGGATCGCTTCGGCAGGCCGACGGCATGTCGGGGTATCCGTCGCGGGCAGAGTCGCCCCACGACCTGGTGGAGAACTCCCACGCCTCGACCGCCCTCTCCTACGCGGACGGCCTCGCCAAGGCGCGGGCCCTCAGCGGTGAGAGGGGCCGCGCGGTGGTGGCCGTCATCGGCGACGGCGCCCTCACGGGCGGGCCGGCCTGGGAGGGCCTGAACAACCTCGGCGCCGCCCCCTCACGTCCGGTGATCGTGGTGCTCAACGACAACGGCCGCTCCTACGCCCCCACCGCCGGTGCCCTCGCCGACCAGCTGGGCACACTGAAGCGGCCGGGAACCGGGACAGCGGACCGCCCGGGACACCGGAACGTGTTCACCGATCTGGGTTTCTGCTACGTCGGACCGGTCGACGGTCATGACACGGCCGCGGTCGAGAAGGCGCTGCGCCGGGCGCGGTCGCTGGCCCGTCCGGTCCTCGTACACGTGGTGACGGTCAAGGGCCGGGGATATCCGCTCGCGGAGGCGGACGAGGCGGACTGCCTGCACGCGGTCGGTGTCGTCGATCCCTCCACCGGCCGCCCCACCGCTGCCGCCAAGGCCCCGGGTCGGTCGTGGACGAGTGTCTTCGCGCACGAACTCGTGTCCGTGGCGGCGGAACACCCGCGCATGGTGGCGATCACCGCGTCGATGCTGCGGCCCACCGGACTGCACCTGATGCGGGAGAAGTTTCCCGACCGGGTCTTCGACGTGGGGATAGCGGAGGCGCACGCGGCCACGTCGGCGGCCGGGCTGGCGATGGACGGCTTCCACCCCGTCGTGGCCGTCTACGCGACGTTCCTGGGCCGCGCGTTCGACCAGGTCCTGATGGATGTGGCCCTGCACGGTCTGCCGGTGACCTTCGTCCTGGACCGCGCGGGGATCACCGGTCCCGACGGCCCCTCGCACCACGGCATATGGGACCTGGCACTCCTCAGCGCCGTCCCCGGGTTACGGGTGGCCGTTCCCCGCGACGCCGCACAACTGCGGGAGCTCCTCACCGAGGCCGTCAGCCACCAGGCCGGACCCACCGCCCTGCGCTTCCCCAAGGCCCAAGCCGCAGGCGATGTCGAGGCCCTGGAACGGCACGGCCCCGTCGACGTCCTGTTCCGTTCCGGAGTCCGGGACGTCCTGCTCGTCGCCGCGGGCCCGCTCGCCGCGGCGGCCGTCGAAGCCGCCGCCGAGCTCGACCGCCGGGGGGTCGGATGCACCGTCGCCGACCCCCGCTGGGCCCTGCCCGTCCCCCACCAGCTCACCGAACTCGCCGCGCGCCACCGCCTGGTGGTCACCGTCGAGGACGGCATCCGCTCCGGCGGCATGGGAACGGCCGTCGCCCAGGCACTCACCGACACGGGGAACACCGTGCCCACGCGCGCCCTGGGGCTGCCGCACCGCTTCCTCCCCCATGCGACCCGCGCTGGTCTCCTCGGCGCGGCGGGCCTCGACAGCCGAGGCATCGTCCACGCCGTGCTCCGGGCCCGCGCCGGGCTCCCGCACCACACCCAGCAGCCCGAGCGAGAAGGCAGGACACGATGACCACCGACCTCGGCCTGCCCGCGCGCCCCCGCGCTCCGCAGCGGCGCCGCACCCGCCAACTCCACGTCGGCGACGTCCTGGTGGGCGGCGGCGCCCCGGTCTCCGTCCAGACCATGACCACCACCCCCACCGCGGACGTGGACGCCACTCTCCAGCAGATCGCCGAGATCACCGCAGCGGGCTGCGACATCGTCCGCGTCGCCGTACCCTCCCAGGACGACGCCGACGCCCTTCCCCTCATCGTCGCCCGGTCGACGCTGCCGGTGATCGCCGACATCCACTTCCAGCCCCGCTACGTCTTCGCCGCCATCGACGCCGGCTGCGCCGCCGTACGGGTGAACCCCGGCAACATCCGCGCGTTCGACGACCGGGTCGCCGAGATCGCCAAGGCCGCCGCAGCGGCGGGGGTTCCCATCCGGATCGGCGTCAACGCAGGCTCCCTCGACCCCCGCCTCCTGGCCAAACACGGCCGGGCCACCCCCGAAGCCCTGGTGGAATCCGCCCTCTGGGAGTGTTCCCTCTTCGAGGAACACGGCTTCACCCAGCTGAAGATAGCGGTCAAGCACCATGACCCGGGCACGGTGATCGCCGCGAACCGCCTCCTCGCCGACGCCTGCGACTACCCGCTCCACCTCGGTGTCACCGAAGCCGGACCCGCCTTCCAGGGCTCCATCAAGACCGCCGTCGCCTTCGGCATCCTCCTCGGCGAGGGCATCGGCGACACCCTCCGGGTCTCCCTCTCCGCCCCACCCGTGGAACAGGTGAAGGCGGGCTGCCACATCCTCTCCTCCCTCGGACTGCGCCCCCGCAAGCTGGAGATCGTCTCCTGCCCCGGCTGCGGCCGCCTCCAGGTCGACATCCACCGCCTCGCCACCCAGGTCGAAGCCGCCTTCGACGACTTCCCCCACCCCCTGCGCATCGCCGTCATGGGCTGCGTCGTCAACGGACCCGGCGAGGCCCGGGAAGCCGACCTCGGCGTCTCCTGCGGCAACGGCAAGGGCCGCATCTTCCGCCGGGGCCGGATCATCCGCACCGTCCCTGAGAACAAGATCGTCGAAGCCCTCCTCGACGAAGCGCTCCGCCTCACCGACGAACCGGTTCCCCAGGACACCCCGGCACCGCCACAGGACCCCTCATGACCACCACGGCCCCGGCCCAACCCGACGGCGCCGGCCTGGACCGGGCCCGCGCCAGGATCGACGCCGCCCTCGACGCCTTCCTCACCGACAAAGCGAGCGCCGCGGCCGGACAGCACCTGCCGGGGGAAGTGACCGCACTCCTGGCGGACTTCCTGGCCGCCGGCGGCAAACGCGTCCGCCCCCTCCTCTGTCTGACGGGCTGGCAGGTCGCCGGAGGGCGCGGCCGCCCGCTCCCGGTCGTCAGGACCGCCGCCAGCCTGGAGATGTTCCACGCCTTCTGCCTGATCCACGACGACGTCATGGACCGCTCGGACTTCCGCCGTGGACACCCCACCCTCCACCGCGCCCTCGCCACCCGACACGCCCCCGGCCGCACCGCCGCCACGGCCAACCGACTCGGCGCCAGCGCCGCCGTCCTCATCGGCGACCTCGCGCTCACCTGGTCCGACGAACTCCTGCACACCGCCGGCCTCAGCGACCGGCAGCTCACCCGCGTCCTGCCCCTGCTCGACGCCATGCGCACCGAGGTCATGTACGGCCAGTACCTCGACGTCACTGCCACCAGCACCGGCAGCGTCGACGTCAGCCGGGCACTGGCGATCTGCCGCTACAAGACCGCCAAGTACACCATCGAACGCCCCCTGCACATCGGCGCCGCCCTCGCCGGCGCCGAACGGAGCCTGCTCGACGCGCTGTCCGCGTTCGCCATCCCCCTGGGCGAAGCCTTCCAGCTCCGCGACGACCTCCTCGGCGTCTTCGGCGACCCCAGCCGTACCGGCAAACCCGCACTCGACGACCTGCGCGAAGGCAAAGCCACCGTCCTCATCGCCCTCGCCCTGCGTCACGCCACCCGCGCCCAGGCCGACCGGCTCCGCCCCCTCCTCGGCCACCGTGGCCTCACCCAGCACCAGGCCGCCACCGCCCGCAGCATCATCGCCGCCACCGGTGCCGTCCAACGGGTCGAAACCATGATCACCGAACGGTACGGACAGGCCCTGACACACCTCCGCGCCGCACCGCTGGAGGCGGGGTCCGCACGCCTTCTGGAGGAGTTCGCGGACAGCGCCGTCCGGAGGTCCGCATGACGACCGCCCCCGGACGGCGCGGACCGGCTCGCCGAACTCGGCCACCGGGACGTCGGGACGACGGACGAGTGCTTCGCCGCCGCCCTTCCCGAAGAGCCGCGCAGGGACCACGGACGGGCCGTCCGGCGCACGACAGAAGCCACAGGCACTCGGCCCGGACCGCGCACGGGGTCCGGCTCCGTCGGTGCCCACAGCGAGTTCACGACCAGTGAGGGCCGCACCATGATCCCACCGCCCGGTCTCACCCAGCGCGCGGCACACCTTCTCGCCACGCTGGACTCCAACCCCACCAGCTCGAACACCTACAACACCGCGTTCGTCGCCGGCCTGCGCGACGCCGCCGGAACCCCCTGGTTTCCCCAGGCCCTGGACTGGCTGCGCCACCATCAGCACGCCGACGGTTCCTGGGGCGGCACGCTCCCCGTGCCGGTCGACCGCCTGGTCTCGACCCTCGCCGCAGTGGCCTCCCTGGGCCGGTGCGGCGAGCCGTGGGCCAAGAGCGCGGTCCAGGCCGGCGTGCACTACCTGTGGGGACACTCCGAGGACTGGCGCACCTCCCCCCACCAGACGTCCGCCTTCGAACTGGCCGTGCCGTACCTGCTGGACCAGGGCCGCCGCGCGGGCCTGAACCTGCCGGCCGAGCGCTTCGCCGACATCGAGCAACTCCGCACCGCCAAACTCGGCCGGCTCCCCGCAGTACTGCCCAGCGACGCGCCTTCCCCCCTG
Source organism: Streptomyces sp. NPDC005955 (assembly GCF_042871255.1). NCBI lineage: Bacteria > Bacillati > Actinomycetota > Actinomycetes > Kitasatosporales > Streptomycetaceae > Streptomyces > Streptomyces sp. NPDC005955. The sequence continues at coordinate 211,088 of NZ_JBIAIF010000008.1, forward strand.
CTGTACTCGGCCGAACTCGTCAGCCCGCAGCTCCTCGCCCGGCAGGCCGAGCGCTTCCAGGCGGAAGACGGAAGCATCGGCTGCTCACCGGCGGCCACCGCGGCGCTGTGCCGCCACGGCGAGAACGCCGCCGCCGAGAGCTTCCTGCGCCGCCTCGCCGCACGGTCCCCCGACGGCGGCTTCCCCGAACTCGCCCCCATCGAGATCTTCATCCTCGGCTGGGCCCTCTACCCGATCGTCCGGGCCGGACTGCGCCCCGCCGGCATCGACCAGCACCTGGCGACGTTGCGCGCCGTCCTCGACACCGACGGTGTCGTCACCATGAGCGCGACCTTCCCGCTCCCCGACGCCGACGACACGGCCATGGCGATGACCATCCTCCACCGGGCGGGCACCGACGTCACGCCCTACCTGCCCCACCTGTTGACCTTCGAGCGGGACAGCTACTTCACCTGCTACGAGTTCGAACGGGACGGTTCGGTGGCCGTCAATGCCCGGGTCGCCGAAGCATTCGGTACCGAGCCGCGGCGCTATGCACCCCAGATCGAGAAGGCCGCCGGATACATCGCCGACCAACGCATCGACGGCGCCTACTGGTACGACAAGTGGCACACCTCCCCGTACTACGCGACAGCGCACGTCGCCTTCGGCCTGGCTTCCACCGCACCGAAACTCCTGGAGAGGACGGCACGGTGGCTGCGGGAAACCCAGCATCCCAACGGTTCCTGGGGAGCCGCTCAAGGACAGCCCGAGGAAACCGCGTACGCCGTCCTCGCCCTGGATGCCCTCGTACGGGCCGGGCTCACGACGGACACCTCGCCCCTGACGCGGGCGTTCGCCTACCTCTGCCACCACCTCGACGACAACGACACGCAGTACGGCGAGATGTGGAACGGCCGAGGACTCTTCACCGCACCCCACCTGACGCGGTCCGCGATCATTTCGGCCCTTCATCTGGCAACCGCGCACCTGTAGGGCGCCCTCGGCCCACCCGAACGCTTCGCCGTCGACGTGCACTCGGAAGCGGGGCCGCCGTGACCGGCGGCCCGACCGGCCAGAACGGCACCGTCCCCGCCCAGGTCATCGGCTGGGACACGGGGGAAGGGCAGGCGGCTTCAGGCGGTCCAGCCGCCCAGGTCGCGAACCACCTGGGCAAGGGTTCGGACCGGGGCGGATTCCCTGTCACTTGACCAGACCAGGCCCCAGCTCAGCCGAGGTCCGTCGTGGACGGGCAGGTACACGATGTCCGGGCGGACGTGAAACCGAAGGACGTGGGCGCCGAGGACGTGGGTGACCTGGCTCGTGCTGACGATGGTGAACAGGTTGTCCAAGTTCGGCACGACTATGTGTCGCTCGATGGGGCGTCCACGGGGAGTACGGAAGGGGGAGAAGGCGTCCTCCCAGTAGTCCGGCAGGTTGTCCGGGCCCTTGAGGACACCGTGGTCACCGAACGCCTCAGCGGACACCGAACGCCTGTCCGCCAGTTCGTGGTCGGGGCTCACCACCATCACCCGAGGCTCCGTGAACAGGACCGGCCCGACGGTCAGATCGGGCTCCTCGACAGGAAGCCACGACACCATGACGTCGACCTCCCCGGAACGGAGCGGCTCGAACGGTCTTTGGAACGGCACGTTCCGGATCTGGAGCCCCCACTCGGGACACCGCGCACGGAAGGCTTCCCAATAGGGCCGCAGGTCATAGGCGTTGCTGGGCAGCATGCCGATACGGAGAACGCCCGTTTTCCCCTGTGCGGCCAGCCTGGCCCGCTCCAGACTCTCGCTCAAGCCCTGGTAGATCGGCCCGAGGTCCGCCTTCAACTGCTCGCCGACCGCCGTCAGCCGCACGGACCGGCTGGTCCTCTCGAAGAGCTTCGCGCCGACCCCGCGCTCCTGCTTCTTGATCGCCTGGCTGACTCGTGCCACCGACACCCTCAGCCGCTCTGCCGTCCTGCCGAAATGGAGCTCGTCCGCGAGGGTCAGGAATATCTCGATGTCTCGGGTCTCCACCTTGCCCCCTGATCGTGAACCTCTGTGTTAACGCACCGTTGCAGCCTTTGCCGTTGTTCCGGGAGACCCCAGAATGCGAGGCTTCGCAGGTCAGAGCGCCGATGATAGTGCGAGACAGGAACCCCATGAAGATCACCAAGTCCACCGTGTCACTGACCGTCGAGGACGTGGCCGCCTCCAAAGACTTCTTCACCGCTCATCTAGGTTTCGGCCAGATCTTGGCCACCACCGACTTCGCCTCTTTGACGTCCTCGACCGGGCAGTATGCCGCAGCCGATCTCGTCCTGCTGCGCCGCGGCACCGAGGTGCTCCCCGAGGACCAGCGGCACCAGCGGGCGAGCGGAATCATCGTGGCGTTCACCGTGGAGGACATCGCCGCTGAGGAGCAACGACTGCGTGCGGAAGGGGCCAACATCACCATGCCGCTGCGCACCGAGCCGTGGGGCGAGAAGCTCCTGCAACTCACCGACCCCAACGGAGTGGTGGTCCAGCTCGTCGAATGGATCACCGAGGCCGACGTCTGATGCACGCCATGCCGTGGGTCACGTGGACGGTCTTCGCATGGACCGAAAGGGACGCCGTGCCCACCCGCGCCACGAGCGATCCGCACCCGTTGACCGTCCACCGCAAGCACGCGGTCACGCACGACCCGGTGTTCGCGTGGACGGCGTCCGCCACCGAACTGCGCGCAGGACGGGCCGAGGTGCGGCACCGCATCGCGGACCACCTGATCGCGGACCACCTGACAGCGGACCATCTGAAGGAAGGACACACCTCATGAGCCGAGTCTGGTTCATCACCGGAGGCAGCCGCGGTCTGGGCAGGGCCTTCACCCAGGCGGCGCTGGAATCCGGAGACTCGGTGACCACCGCCTCCAGGAGCACCGAGGGGCTCGAAGACCTGGTCGCGGCCCACCCCGGCCGGCTCCTCACCCTGCCCGTGGACGTCACCGACCGTGCGGCGGTCTTCGCCGGCGTCGCCACCGCCGTCGAGCACTACGGCAGGCTTGACGTGGTGGTGAACAACGCGGGGTTCATGTCCAACGGCATGATCGAGGAGTTCACCGAGGCCCAGGCACGGGCCCAGTTCGACGTGAACTTCTTCGGCGCGCTCTGGGTCAGCCAGGCCGCGCTGCCGTTCCTGAGACGGCAGGGTTCCGGGCACATCGTGCAGATCTCCAGCATCGCCGCACTCGGCGGTTTTCCCTCGACCGGCCTGTACAGCGCGAGCAAGTTCGCACTGGAGGGCCTGAGCGAGGCACTCGCCCACGAGGCCGCACGGTTCGGCGTCAAGGTGAGCATCGCGCAGCCGGGTGGGTACTGGACGGACCTGTACACCAGCGTCCTGTCCACCGAACCCCGCCCCGAGTACGCCGGGCTGCGCGCCGAACTGGAGCAGCAGTGGGCGGACGGTTCGGTCGACAGCGCGCCACGACTGGCGGCCCGGGCCCTGCTGGAACTCGTGGGCAGCGACGACCCTCCGCTGCGCCTGCTGTTCGGCAGCATGGTCTACGACCTCGCCTTCGACCTCTCGCGGAAGCGGATGGACACCTGGGCGGCATGGGAACGGGTCAGCCGTGCGGCCGAGGAGGCAACGCCCGCACCTGCCTGAACCTCCGCGCCCGTTCTACCGGCGCAGGACGGCGCGTCCTCCCGTGGTGACCAGGTCACCGGCTCACGGAGGGGTGAAGGTGACTGGGAGGGCCCGGGGGCCGCGGAACGTCGGGGCGTAGCCCCAGTCGACCTCGCCGCTCGGGACGTCCAGGGTCAGGTCCGGCAGGCGGCCGAACAACGTGGTGATCGCGATCTCCGTCTCCAGCCTCACCAGATGGCTGCCCAGGCAGGTGTGCGCGCCGTGGCCGAGCGCCAGGTGCGGGCGGGCGTCACGGGTGAGGTCCAGGGCGCCGGGGTCGGGGAATCGGTTCGGGTCGCGGTTCGCCGCCGCCAGCGACAGCAGCACCACGTCGCCCTTCGCCACGCGGGCGTCCGCGATCGTCAGGTCCTCGCCCGCGTACCGGTACTCCGCCACGTGGTCCGGCGGGTCCAGGCGCAGCAGTTCGTTGATCGCCCGGGACCAGTCGATGTCGCCACCGAGCAGGGCGGCTCGTTGGCCGGGGTGGTCGAGCAGGCGCAGGATGGTGGTGCCGAGGAACTGGATCATGGTGATGTGACCGGCGCCGATCACCGTCATGACCATGACCTCCAGTTCGTCACCGGTCAGCGCGCCCGACTCGATCAACCGCGTGGGCAGGTCGTCCCCCGGGTGCGCGCGTTTGTAGGCCACCAGCTTCCGGACGTAGCCCAGCACCTCGGTCAACTTCGCCTCGTCACGCGGCTGCTGGAACTTCGCGCGGTACCACATGTCCAGCACGTCGGCGGCGGGCGCGCGCTCGGTTTCCGGGACGCCCAGCAGGTCGTGCACGACGGCGACCGGGACCTCCCGGGTGTATTCGGCGACGAGGTCCGCGCGACCCCGCCCGGCGAACGACTCGATGGCGCGTGCGCAGGTCCGGGCGGTGCGCTCGCGCAGGCGGGACACGGCGGCGGGGGTGAACGCCGCGGCAACGAGCCGGCGCAACCTGGCGTGTCCGGGATCGTCCAGCTGGGACAGACCGGGCGGGTGCGGGTCGGGGTTGACGGGGGCGCCGCTGCCCAGGCGGCGGTCCGCCAGGCAGGCGCGGACGTCGTCGTACCGGGTCACCAGCCACGTCCGGCCCGGGGCGTGGGGGTCGTCGACGGGGCAGACCGGGTCGTGCTCGCGCAACCAGGCGTAGCCCGGGTACGGGTCAGCGGTCACGACGGCCGGCCGGCGATCAGCAGCTTCTCCAGCGGGGACGCGGCGAGCGGCACGACCCGCGACTCGGTGAGCCCGGCCTCGCCCAGCCATGCCGCGAGGTCGGCGTAGCGGTGCACGCCGCCGGCGTGGCCCTGCCACAGGGTCAGGTCGAACATGCTGAGGTACCCGGCCGCGGCGGGGCCGAGCCCGGCCGGTGGTTCCCGGTCGTGGTCGAGGATGGCGATGCTTCCCGTGGGGGACAGCGATTTCGCCGCGCGGCGGAACAGCTCGCGGCACTCCTCGGGGCGGTGGCCGTGCAGGACGTTGAACAGCAGTACCAGGTCGTGCCCGGAGCCCAGATCGTCGGTGAGGTAGTCGCCCGCCTGCGCCGTCACCCGGTCCGGCGGGGCGTCCTCGCGCAGGGCCGTGATCGTCTCGGGCAGGTCGAAGACGGTGATCCGCACGTCCGGGCGACGGCGGCACAGTTCCACGGCGTGGTCGCCGTGGCCGCCCCCGATGTCCAGGACGGTCGCCGCGGGGGGCAGTGCGGCGGCGATGTCATCGGCCAGGTCCACGGCGGCGCCGGCGAGCATCCGGCGCAGGCGGGCCCCGGAGGCGGGGCGTTCGCTCAGCCAGGTGTAGAAGCCGCGGCGGGGCGTGCCGGTACGGATGGTGTCCTCGACGTCGGCCCAGTGCTCGAACAGGACCTCGTGCCAGAACAGTTCGGCGTCCACCGGGCCGGGTGTCGCGGCGGTCGTGACCCCGTCGGAGTCGCCGTCACGCCGCAGGTAGCCGAAGGTCACCAGGACGTGCACCAGGCTGCGCACTCCGGCCGGGTCGCCGTCGATGGCGGTGGCCAGTTCCTCGACGGACAACGGGCCGGCTTCCAGCGCGGTGAACACCCCGAGCCGCACACCGGCGATCATGGCCCGGTACCCGGCCGCGCCGAGCCGGTCCAGCACCGGGGCCGGGACACCAGAGGATCCTTGGGGCAATGGCATGATCATCCACTTCCGGAAAGCGCGCCGGCACCCGTGAGGAAGTCCAGGTGCCTGCGCAGCATTCGCTCGTCGGCCGGGGGGAACCCCACCCCCGCCCCGGCCGCGGCGGCCCAGGTGCGGGAGCAGTCGAACCGCGGGTGCGGGCGGGGGCGTTCGGGCAGGGAGAAGGCGAGCGGGGCGAAGGGCCCGGCCGGGTCGGCGAGCATCCGCTCCCGCCATCGGTGGTACGGCACCACCTCGGTCGGGTGACCGGCCGAGGTGAGGGCGGCGGCGAGGGCGGCCCGGGTGAGGCCGCCGTCACCGTGGTAGTGGTGGTCCCGGCAGCGGTGCTCCGGGGCCAGGGAGAGGGCGACGACCGCCGCGGCCACCGTGTCCACGGGCACCATGTCCAGCACCTCGGCGGTGTCCGGGACGGCGCCCGCGGCGACGCATCCGGTGAGCCAGCGGCTGAAGGCGGAGCGCGGGTCGGCGGCGCCGGTGGCGGTGGCGCCGACGATGGCCGCGATGCGGTGGATCGAAACGGGCAGGCCGTGGCCGCGGGCGGCGGCGGCCATCGCGTCGGCCACCCATTTGCTGAGGTCGTAGCCGCTGCTGAGGCCGCTCGGGTCGGTGGGGGCGTCGGCTTCGGTGACGACGCGGTCGTCGTAGGCGTCACCGAGGAAGACGCCGAGGGTGGAGATCAGGTGCAGCGGGGCCCCGCTGTCGCCGGCCAGGCGCAGGATCGCGGCGGTGGCGTCGACGTGGGCGGGTTTGAGGGCGTCGTAGGGCGCGGCGAAGTGCGGCACGGCGGCGTTGTGGTAGATCGCGTCCACGGTCGTGAGGGTCGCGTGGTCCGCCGTGGACAGACCGAGACCGGGTGCGGACAGGTCGCCGGGGACCGGGACCACGCGGTCGGTGACCGGCAGCCGGTCGATCGAGCCCTGGCGGACGAGGCAGTGGATCCGGGCGTCGGTCCGGGTCAGGAGCTGGTCGAGGAGGTGGCGGCCGAGGAAGCCGGTGGCGCCGGTGAGCAGGATCCGGCGCGGCGTGCCGGCCGGGGGGACGCCGGGTGGGCGCACGGTGCGGAGACGGATGTCGGGTGGGGGGACGGCGTCGGCGCGCAACCGGTCGACCGTGGGCAGGTCCGCCGGGGCGCCGTCGTCGACGGCTGCTGCGAACGCCGCCACGGTGGGGGCGGTGAACAGGGTGCGCATCGGCACCGTGACGCCGAGGCGGTCGCGGACGGCGGCGAGGACGTGGGCGGCGATGAGCGAGTGCCCGCCGATGGCGAAGAAGTCCGCGGTGCGGTCCACGTCGGGCTGGTCGAGAACGGTGGCCCAGATGGCGGCGACGGCCCGTTCGGTGGCGGTCCGGGGCGGATCGGCCGGGGCGCGGGGGCGGGTGGGGGGTTCGGGGAGGGCGGCGTTGTCGACCTTGCCGGTGCTCGTGGTGGGCAGGGCGTCGAGCACGACCACGGTGTCCGGCACGAGGTGCGCGGGCAGGCGGTCGGCGCAGAAGGCGCGCAGGCCGGGAACGTCCGGGACGGCTACCCGCGGGTCGGGGGTGGCCGGATCGGGCGCGGTCGAGGTGGGCGCGGTCGAGGTCGGGGCGCCGACGTAGCCGATGAGCCGGTCGCCCCTGGCGACCACCACGGCCTCCGCGACGGCCGGGTGCGCGGCGAGCACGGCCGCCACCTCCCCCGGCTCCACCCGGTTGCCGCGGATCTTGACCTGGTCGTCGGCCCGGCCGACGAATTCGAGCGTGCCGTGCCGGTTCAGCCGCGCGAGGTCGCCGGTCCGGTACATCCGGGCGCCGGGGCGGGCGCCGTACGGGTCGGCGAAGAACGCCGCGGCGGTCGCGACCGGGTTCCCCCGGTACCCCCGGGCGGGCGCCGTGCCTCCGATGTAGACCTCGCCGACCACGCCGACGGGCACCCGGCGCAGGGCCCGGTCGAGGAGGTGGACGCGGACGTTCGGCAGCGGGCGGCCGATCGGCAGGCGGGTGGGGTGCTCACGGCCGTCGACGGTGCGGTGGCTGGTCGCGCAGACGGTGGCTTCCGTCGGGCCGTAGTGGTTGTGGAGGGGGATGCCGTGCTCCGCCCACGCGCGGACGGTCGCCGCCGGGACGATGTCGCCGCCGACCGTCATGAACTCCAACGGGAGACGTTCCCCGGCGAGATCGGCCACCCAGCGCTGCCAGAGGGGAGCCGCCGTGTCCACCGCGGACAGGCGGTGCTCTACGCAGAGCTTGAGGAGGTCCGGTCCCGTGAGACTGCCCGGGTCGGGGTGGATGACCAGGGTGGCCCCGACCGCGAGGACCGGGAAGACGTCGCCGAACGCGGCGTCGAAGTGCGGGGGCGGGACCATCAGGAGGCGGTGCGCGGCGGTGAGGCCGTGTTCGGCGATGAACGCGGCGGTGAGGTTGAGGAGGGTGTCGTGCTGCACCTCGACGCCCTTGGGTGCGCCGGTGGAGCCGGAGGTGTGGACGACGTAGGCGAGTTGGGACGGGTGGAGGGGCACGGGTTCGTGGTGGCCGGTGGTGGGGAGGGCGTCGCGGGTCAGGACCGTCCTCGCACCACTGGCGGTGATCAGGGCGTGTTGGCGGGAGGGCGGCTGGGCGGGGTCGACGGGGACGAAACAGCCGCCCGCCTTGAGCACGCCGAGGATCGCGACGATCGCGTCGGCGCTGGACGGGATGGTGATCGCGACCGGGTCCTCGCTGCGGATGCCGGCCCCGCGCAGGTGGCGGGCGACGGCTGAGGACCTGCGGTCCAGGTCGCGGTAGGTGAGGGGAGCGGCGGCGAGGTCAAGGACGGCGGTGGCGTCAGGGGTCCGGGCGGCGCGGGCCGTGATCAGGTCCACCACGGTCCTGGCGGCCGGGCGGGTGTCCGGTCCGGCGGGGGAGGTCGGACCGGACCGGGTGTGGAGGGCGGCGTGGACGGCACTGTCGGCCGGGGACAACAGGTCCAGGTGGGACAGGGGACGACCGGGGTGGCGGACCACGGCCTCCATGACCGCCAGCACCTGGTCGGCGATCCCGGTGATCGTGTCCGCCTCGTACCGGTCGGTGCGGTAGTCGATGAGGGCGGGCCAGTCGCCCGCGCGTTCCCTGATGTGGAGGGTGAGGTCGAAACGGCTGGTGGCGCGGTCGACCGGCAGCGGGGTGGTGGTCAGGCCGGTGAAGGTGACGGGGGCCGTCTCGCGGTTGAGGACCAGCATCGTCCGGAAGAGGGGGTGGTCGTCCCGTGGGGCGGGGACCGTGGTGAGGATGTCGGCCAGGGAGACGTCGGCGTGGTCCATCGCATCGGCCACCACCCCGGTGGCGTCGGCGAGCAGGTCGCGGGGGGTGGCTCGACGGTCCGTGCGGAGCCGGAGCGGGAGGGTCGTGACGAACATGCCGATCGCGTCGTCCCACCCGGCCGGGCGGGTGCTGACGGGGGCGCCGACGACGAGGTCGTCACCACCGTCCCGGGTGGCGGAGACGAGGGCGAAGACGGCGAGGAGACCGGCGAAGGCGGTGGCCCGCTCGCCCCGGCACCAGGTGGCGAAGCGGCGGGCGAGCCCGGCCGGCACGGTGAACCGGTGGGTGGCACCGGGACCGGCGCCCCCGCCGCGGGCGTGAGCCGGGCCCGGGCCGGATTCCGAATGCGGCGATCCGCCCGCTGCGGGGGTCGGGGCCGTGCCGTACGGGTGGTCCGGCGAGGGTCCGGAGACAGGCGGGGCGTCGCGGAGGGTTTCCGCCCAGAACTCGATGGTCCGTTGCCGTGGACCCACGGCTGCCGGCGCGGTGACCGGTGGTCCCGGTGCGCGGGCCTTCGTGTGGAGCGCGGCCCCCGGCGCCGGGACGTCCGTGGCACCGGACCGGGGCGAGGAGGCCGGATGCACGGTGGTCAGGGTCGTCAGCAGGATCGACATCGACGTGTCGTCGCAGATGAGGTGGTGAGCGGTGATCGTCAGGAGATGGGTCGAGGGGGAGGTTCTGATCAGGTGGGCCCGCACCAACGGGCGCCGGGTCAGGTCGAAGGGGCGGTCGGCGTCCCGGGCGGCCAGGCGTTCGGCCTCCGGCCACGGGTCCGCGTGGGCGCTCAGGTCGGTGGTGCGCCAGGCCCTCGCCAACAGCGCGTCGGTGTAGGGCGCCGCGCTCAGCTGCGGGGCGTCGTCGGGGCCGACGACCGCCGATCGCAGGACGGGATGGGTGGCCAGGGTGTGGGCGAACCCGGCGCGCAGGTCCGCCTCGTCGAGCGCACCCTGCAACCGGAACGCGGCGTGCACGACGTAGGCGCCGTCGTCCTGGCCCGCCTGGTGGATGATCCACAGTCCGTGCTGCGGGCCGGACAGCCGTCCCGGTGGAGCGGGCACCGTCTCCGGGCTCTCCGGGGTCTGCGGGGGCTGCGGGGGCTGCGGGGTGTCGGGTTGGCTCCGGCCGGCTTCGATCGCGGCGGCCAGGGCGGCGACGGTGGGGTGGGCGAACAGGGTTCTGATCGTCACCTCCACGCCGACCGACGCCCGGATCTTGGCGACGGCCTTCGCTGCCGCCAGGGAGTGGCCGCCGGACAGGAAGAAGTCGTCGTCGCGCTGCACCGGGCGGGCCAGCAGACCTGCGAAGACCTCCGCGATCGTGGTCTCCAGACCCGGGTGGGGATCAGCGGCGGCGGTCTCCTCCGCCGGCGGGGGCAGCGCGCGGACGTTCAACTTTCCGGAGCTGGTCAGCGGGAACGCGTCCACGGACACCACTGCCGACGGCACCAGGTAGGCGGGAAGGACACGGCCCAGCCGCTCCCGCACCCCGGGCCAACGGGCCTGCCCGGCAGCCCAGATCACATAGGCCACCAGTCGGTCACCGTCACCGGCCACGCGGGCGTCGGCGACCTCCGGGTCCGCCCGCAGCGCCGCTTCCACCTCGCCCGGTTCCACCCGGTGGCCACGCACCTTGAGCTGCGCGTCCACCCGCCCGACGAACTCCACGACACCGCTCGGCCGGCGCCGCGCCAGGTCGCCCGTCGCGTACATGCGCGCACCGGGGACCGGCGAGAACGGGTCGGCGACGAACCTCGTCGCGGTCCGGCCGGGCGCGCCGAGATAGCCGCGCGCCAGCGGGAAACCCCCCAGGTACACCTCGCCGACCACGTCGTCGTCAACCGGTCGCAGGCCCGCGTTCAGCAGGTACCCGGCCACGCCGTCGAGCGGGTCGCCGATGCCGAACCGGCCGCCTCGGTGCACCCGTTCGGCGGTCGACCAGATCGTCGTCTCGGTCGGGCCGTACGTGTTCCACAGCTCGGCCCCGCCCAGCGACCCGGCCAGCTCCGGCGTCAGCACCTCCCCGATCGACACCCGGACCCGCACGCACTCCGGCACGCCCCCGGCCGCCACCAGCACCGCCCACACCGACGGGGTGACCTGGACGACCGTGACCGCCTCGGCCCTCAGCCGCCGCGCCAGCGCGGGACCGTCCACCACGACCTCCGGCGGGACCGCCACCACCCGGGCGCCCACCGTCAGCGGCCCCACCAGTTCCCACACCGAGATGTCGAACGCCGGGGAGGTCATGGCCGCCACCGCGTCCCCGGCGCGCAGCCCCACCAACGCCGTCGACCGGGCCAGCATCCCGGCCAGCGCGCGGTGCGGCACGCCCACCGCCTTCGGGCGGCCGGTCGATCCGGACGTGTGGAGCACGTACGCCAGTGACTCGGGTGCGATGCGCGGATCGACGCGCTCGAACTCCTCCGGCAGGTCCGGGATCTCGGTCAGCACCACGCGGGCGGCCCCGGTGACGGCCCGGCGCCTGGGCTCGGGCCACGACGGTTCCACCGGCACGTACACCGCGCCTGCCCGCCAGATCCCGAGGACGGCCACCACCAGGTCCGTACCGCGCGGCAGGTCCACCGCGACCCACGCCTCCGGCCCGGCGCCCTTCGCCCGCAGCACCGAGGCCAGCGCCGCCGAACGGCGGTCCAACTCGGCGTAGGACACCCCGCCCACCGCGAGGCCGTCCGCGTCGAACCGGACCAGCTCCAGCACGGTCGACGGCGCCGGAGCACCGGTCGGCCCGGCGACCGGAGCGGCCACCGTCGAAGGGCCCGCCGTCAACGCCGACAACCGGCGGTCGGGGTCGGTGCACGCACGGTCCAGCAAGGCCAGCAGCCGCCCGGCGACACCGTCGACCGTCGCCCCGTCGAACAGGTCCGTGTCGTGCTCGGTGACCACGGCCATCTCCGTGCCGCCGGACTCCACCATCACGGTGAGGTCGACGTCGGCCGTGCCCGTGTCCGGCAGCATCCGGTCGGCCCGCACGCCGGGGAGGACCACCTCGGGCGGGTCCTGCATCACGAGGTGCGCCTGGCACAGCGGCGCGTGGCTCGGGTCGCGGGAGGCGCCGACCGCCTCGACGATCCGGTCGAACGGGACTGCCGCGCCGCCCAGTCCCGCCGCGACCGCGCGGCGGGCCCTGGCCACCAGCTCGCGGAAGGTCGGATCGCCGCCGATCCCCACCCGCAACGGCACCGGGTTCACGAACATTCCGACGACGCCGTCGAACTCCGGCCCCGGCCGCCCGGACCACAGGGTGGCGACCACGACGTCGTCCTGACCCGCCGTCGTGCCCAACGTGGCGGCGTACGCGGCCTGGAGCACGACGAACCGGGTGGCGCGGGTGGCGCGGGCGAGCGCGTCGACCCGCGCGGTGAGCCCCGCGGGGACGGCGTGGCGGCGCAACTCCCCCCGGAAGGCGCGCATCCGCGGACGGGGCCGGTCGGTGGGCAGGGTGAGCAGGTCCGGCACACCGTCCAGATCGGCCACCCGGCGGGAGGGGTCCTCGTCGATGGCGTCCGGCGGCGCTCCAGGATCCGGCAGCGGCCGGGCGGGGTCGGCGTACAGGGCACTGATCTCCCGGCACAGCACCGACAGGGACGCACCGTCGACGACCGCGTGGTGCGTGTTGATCACCAGTACGTGGTCGGTCGGCGTGATCCGGCCCAGCCGGATCCGGAACAGCGGCCCGGTGCGCAGGTCGAACGGCTCCCGTGCGGCCTGCGCCGCGAACGCTTCAGCGGCAGCGTCTGCGTCAGTGGCTGTGGCTGTCGCTGCGGCTGCGGCTGTGGAAGTCCCTGTGGCTGGCACCGTCCGGACCACGACGTCCGCCGCGCCCACCGGGCCCACCCGTCCCACCGGCTCGCCGTCGACCTCGTCGAGGGTGGTGCGCAGCACCGGGTGCCGGGCGAGCACCAGGTCCGCCGCGCGCCGGAGCGCGTCCACCGACACGGGGCCGGCCAACCGGAACACCGCCGGGTTGTTGTGCAGGGGTGCGCCATCGGCGAACGCTTCGAGGAACCACAGGCGCCGGGCCCCGGGCGGGAGCGGGACCGTCATCGGTAGGCTCCCCTATCTCCGAACCGGCGCCGGTACGCGGCCAGGTGTTCCGGGTCCGCCCGCAGGAACGGCGCGTCGGCGGCCACCATGTGCCGCACCGCAAGCAACGGCAGCGGGCTGCGCATCGGCCGGAAGTCCGCGTTCCACAGACCGCGCGCGGGCGGCGGTCCCGGGTGGAACTCACCGACCATCAGGCCGCGTTCCACGAAGCCGGGCTTCAGCTCCCGCTGCGTGCGGTCGATCTCCTCGGGCGTGACGTCCGGCAGCACCACCAGGACCGTCCGGTACCGGGCCTGCGGCCCCTCACGCGGCGGCAGGTCGGGGAACCAGTCGCGGTAGGCGGTCATCACCGCCGGCAGGTCCGGCCGTCCGGGGTGTACGGCGAGGAAGAACCCGCCCCGTTCCAGCGAGACGGCCGTGTACGGGCAGACGTCGCCGCTCCGCCCCAGATCGGGGTGCGGTCGGCACAGGTAGGACCGCGCCCACGCCAGCACCACCTCGCCGGCGGCGGGCAGGTCCGGGTGGTCCGGCTCGAACAGCGCGACGTCGCCTTCCGGGTGGCTCAGCATGTCCCGCTCCGCTTCCACCGCGCCGCAGCGAGCAACGTGACCGTGCCGAGCGCGGCGAGGCCACCGAGGAGGCGGTCCTGGCGGCGGGCCCGGGCGAGTGCGTCGCCGTACGGGAGGCTGCTGTGGCTGATCATCGCGTACAGCGTCCGCCACCCCGGTACCAGGCGGCCGAGCGCGAAGTCGATCCGCTTGCGGGCCAGGAACACCGGTGAGCGCACCCGGTCGCGCAGTTCCACGAAGTTCTGCGCGGACAACTCGGCGAGCACGTCGGTGTGCGGGCGGCGGCGGGCCTCGAACGCGGCGAGCGCCTCGCCCGGGGCGTGCTCGGCGAGACACGCGTCGAGCACCGCGCAGTCCTCGAACGCGGCGTTCATCCCCTGGCCGTAGAACGGGAACACGGCGTGTGCGGCGTCACCGACGAGGACGACGCGGTCGTGCTGCCACGGCGCGGTGCGCACCGACACCAGGCTGCCCGGCTCGTGCGCGAGGAACTGCGTGACCAGGTCCGGCACCAGATCGGTCAGGTCGCCGAACTCCTCGGCCAGGAACGCTCCGGCCCGCGCCGGGTCGCGCAGCCCCGAGAACCCGGTGTCGCCGTCGAACGGCAGGAACACGGTGCCGGTCAGCGATCCGTCCGGGTTGGGGTGCGCCACCACCAGTCCGCGGCTGCTCGGCCACACGTGCAACGCCTCCGGTCGGTCGACGGCCGGGATGGTGAACTCCCGGTAGCCCCAGTCCAGGTGCGTCTGGTGGAACTCGGCGCGCACCCGGCGGTGCAGATGCGTGCGCACGGTCGAGTACGCGCCGTCCGCGCCCACGACGAGATCAGCCGGGAACGTCCGGGTCGGGGTGCGCACCTCGGTACCGGTCAGGCCGGTGACCCGGTGCCCGAACCACAGCCGCACCCGGGGGAGCGATGCGGCGGCGTCGAGCAGGGCGATGTTGAGGTCGTGGCGGCGGACCGCGTGCAGCACCTCGGTGTCGTCCGCGCCGTAGGGCTGGTAGGTGACCCGGCCGCCGTGGTGGACGATCCGCCCGCGCATGGGAACCGCCGTGGCCAGGGCCTCCTCCAGGAGGCCGATGTCGCGCAGCGCCGCCCGCCCGCGTTCGGACAGCCCGACGCTGATCGACGCGGCCTCCGGGCCGTTCGTGCCGCGCGGGTCGGCGCGCCGCTCCACCACGTCCACCCGGTGGCCGCGGCGGGCCAGCCGGATCGCCAGCATCGTTCCGGCCATGCCCGCCCCGACGATGACGACGTTCATGTCCGGCCCCCGGCCGAGCCCACCGGGGCCACCGGGGCCACCGCGTCCGTCGGGGACAGGACTTCAGCGAGATCGGCGGGGGTGGAGGCGTCGAACACGGTGGCCACGGATGCCTCCACGGCCAGTTCGACCCGGATCCGGCTGACCAGCGCGGTGGCCATGAGCGAGGTGCCGCCGAGGGCGAAGAAGTCGTCGTCCGGCTGGACCGCGTCCGCCGACAGCACCTCGGCGAACAACCGGGCGAGGTCGTCGACGAGCGCGCCCGACGCCCGCGGCGCGGGCTCGGCGAACGCGGCCCGGTCCAGTTTTCCGTTGGGGGTCAACGGGAAGTGCGCGACCACCTCGATCAGGTCCGGGACGAGGTGGGCCGGCAGCCGTTCGGCGAGGTGCGCGCGCAGGTCCGGCACGCTCGCCCCGCGCGGCACCACGTAGCCCACCAGATAGGCGCCGAGCGGTCCGGGGTGGGCGACGACCGCCGCCCGTGCCACCGCCGGGTGGGCGCCGAGCGCGGCCTCCACCTCGGCCGGTTCGACCCGGTGGCCGCGGATCTTCACCTGGTCGTCGGCCCGGCCGAGGAACAGCAGGTCACCGTCCGGCAGCACGCGGACCAGGTCGCCGGTGCGGAACATGCGCGCCCCGGGCGGACCCCACGGGTCGGCGACGAACCGCTGCGCGGTCGGCCCCGGGCGGCCCAGATAGCCGCGCGCGACCCCGGCGCCGCCGATGTACAGCTCGCCCTCGGCGGCCGGGGCGCACTTCTCGTCCAGCACCCGTAGTGCGGTGCCGGGGACCGCCGCCCCGATCGGCACCACCGGGCCGCCGGTGAGCGGCGCGCTCATGGTGGCGCACGCGGTCGTCTCGGTCGGGCCGTAGGCATTGATCATCCGGCGGCCGGCGGACCAACGGGCGACGAGGTCCGGGCCCGGTGCCTCCCCCGCGACGATCAGGCAGGCGACCGAAGGCAGCGCCAGGTCCGGCTGGGCGGCGAGCGCGCTCGGCGGCATGCACACATGGGTGACGCCGTGTTCGGCGACGAACCGGGCGAACGGTTCACCCGGCGGAAGGCCCTCGGGCGGCGCGAGGACGAGGGTGGCCCCGGTGAGCAGCGCCATGCACAGGTCGGCGACGGCCACGTCGAAGCCGACCGAGGCGTACTGCAACACCCGGGCGCCCGGTCCGGCACCGAAACGTTCCCGCTGCGCCGCGACGAGAGGGGCGATCCCCGCATGGGGAACGACCACGCCCTTGGGCTTTCCGGTCGAGCCGGAGGTGTAGATGACGTAGGCGGCGCACGCCGGATCGGGATCCGTCACCGGGGCGGCGGACACCGCCGCGGCCTCCAGCGCCCGCAGCTCCCCCGGCGTCAGCACCAGGGCGGGCCGGGCGTCGCCGAGCACGGCGAGCAGCCGGTCCGGCGGTTGGGCGGGGTCGACCGGCAGGTACGCGGCTCCCGCGGCGAGCACGGCGACGACGGCCACCACCATGTCCGCGCCGCGCGGGATCGCGACGGCGACGACGTCGTCAGGGCCGACCCCACGGTCGCGCAGCCCGCCCGCCACCGCCCGGGCGCGGGCGTCGAGCTCACCGTAGGAGAGCGTGTCGTCAGCGGTGACCACCGCGATCGACTCCGGGGCCCGGGCGACCTGGCGCCGGAACATCCCCACCATCGTCTCGACCGGTAAGGGATTCACCTTTTCTAATCGCGCGTCCACTGCGGTTTCACACTCCGTGACCCACGGAAATCAATTAGGGGAACGAGGGGAACTCTGTCCCATGACGCGGATCGGTGTCAACGAGGTCGACGAGGTGCTTACATCGGCGTTCCTCCGATGCGCCGACCACAGCGGCAATTGTGAGAACGTGCGTGAGAACTTGCTAACAAAAATCCTGTCCCGCCGGTCTGTTCGGTTCCATGGCCTGGCCAGTATCTTGTAGCCGCTTCCCGAGATCTCATCAGTCACACGCTGCCGAGCGTGCCCACGTCGTGCCCGGAAATGGGTTGGCCCAGCTGGAGGAGTTCGGATGATCGGGACATCGCCGGGTACGCGATCGAGGGACACGTCACCGACGTTCGTGCCGGTCGACCAGGTGGCCGAAACGCGCCTCGTGCGGGTCGCCGGCTCCTGTCCCGACCACGTCAGCGCGCTCGCGCAGTGTCCGGACGACCTCCCGCCGATCCTCGTGCACCGGCCGACCATGCAGGTGATCGACGGCGTGCACCGTCTGCGCGCGGCCAAACTGCGCGGGGACGCCACCATCGGGGTGCGGTTCGTCGACGGCACCGAGGAGGACGCGTTCGTGTTGGCCGTGAGCATCAACGTGACCCAGGGGTTGCCGTTGACGCTGGCCGACCGCACCGCCGCCGCCTCCCGGATCCTCTCGTCGCACCCGCACTTATCGGACCGTCTGATCGCGTCGACGGCCGGGGTGTCCACCAAGACGGTGGCCGCGATCCGGCAGGGTTCAACCGGGGAAATGACTCAGTTGAACGCCCGCCTCGGCCGCGATGGGAAAGTGCGACCGCTCGATGCCTCTCACGGACGCACGATGGCGAGTCAGGCGATTATGAAAAACCCGGATCTCTCCTTGCGGGAGATCGCCCGGATCGCTGGAATATCGGTCGGCACTGCCCGGGATGTCCGGGAAAGAATGCGCCGCGGCGAGGATCCCATTCCGTCGCGGCATCGCCTTTCCGCAGGACAGCGCGCGGAAAAGAACGCACCGGGCGACAACACCGGCGGTGACACCGGCGCCCACAGCACGCCCCGCGCCGAACGGGGCCGCTTCCTGCTCTCGCTGCGCACCGATCCGTCGTTGCGGTTCTCCGAGATCGGCCGCGCGCTCCTGCGGCTGCTCGACGCCAACACCCTCGACGCCGCACAGTGGGACCGCCTCGCCGCAGCCGTCCCCCAGCGCTGGTCACCGGTCGTTGCTGACCTCGCCCTGGACTGCGCGGCCGACTGGTCGGCGCTCGCCTGCCGGGTCCGTGCTCAGGTCCCCGTCAGCGCGTGAGTCCGGCGCGCACGCCACGGCGATCGCCGCCGCCAGTTCGACCACGGCGAACAGCGCGACCACCGGGAGCAGCGTCGAGGAGTCGCCGGTGATCGCGACCGCGATCAGCGGCAAGAAGCTGGAGATGGTGACGCCCACCTGGTAGGTCACGGCGATCGCGGAGAACCGCACCATGGTCGGGAACAGGTCCACCAGGAACGCCGCCAGGGCACCGTAGATCGCGCCGTGCGCGAGGGTCAGCGCGGGGATGAACACCAGGGCGACCAGCACCGGGTCGCCCGAGGACAGCCAGGCGCCCGCCGGGATCATCGCCACCACCGCGACCAGATAGCCGAAGACCATGACCCGCCGGCGGCCGTACCGATCGGACAGCGCGCCGAACACCGGCAGCGTCACGCACTCGGCCAGGGCCGCGATCATCAGCCCGGTCAGCACGGTCGACCGCACCTGAGGCCCGGCCTCCGCCGCGTGCGCCACCAGGAACACGGTGAACATCGCGATGACCGACCCGGTGCCGAGCGAAGCGAGGATGCCGATCACCACACGGCGCGGCCACCGCCGCAGCACCATGAGCACCGGCACCCGGGCGGCGCGGTTCTGCGCCCGGGCACGCAGGAACTCCGGTGTCTCCTCGACCCCCAGCCGGACCCAGATGCCGATGCCGACCAGGACGCTCGATGCCAGGAACGGCAGTCGCCACCCCCAGGTCAGGAAGTCCTCCTCGGGCAGTTTGGAGATCAGCACGAAGGTCAGGTTGCTGCCGAACAACGCCACCGCGAAGCCCATCGCGGGCCAGCTGCTGAAGAAGCCCCGGCGTCCGGGCGGGCCGTGTTCGGTGCTGAGCAGCACCGCGCTTCCCCATTCGCCGCCGATGCCGATGCCCTGCGCGACGCGCAACGTCACCAACAGGACCGGTGCGAGGACCCCGGCCGTGTCGTACGTGGGCAGCAGGCCGATGCCGAACGTGGCGATGCCCATGACGAGCAGCGTCCACACCATCATCGCCTTGCGGCCCACCCGGTCGCCGAAGTGGCCGAACAGCAGGCCGCCCAGCGGGCGCGCGACGAACCCGGCCGCGTAGGTGGCGAACGACGCGAGCACACCGCCGGCGGTCGACGTTCCCGGGAAGAACAGTGGGCCGAACACCAACGCGGAGGCCGTCGCGTACAGGTAGAAGTCGTACCACTCGATGGCGGTGCCGATCGTGCTCGCGACGAGCACCCGGCGGGCCGAACGAGGCGTCGGGGTCGCCCCCGTCTTCACGCGTCCTCATCGGACACGAGGACCCGCCCGCCGAGCTCATGGGGGTCGGCGGCGAGGTCGTAGGCCCACACCTGCCGCCCGTCCGCCTCCCAGATCACCTTCCGCCCGTCCGCCCGCACCGCGTGCAGCGCCTTCAGGTCCGGGTAGTCGTCCGAGGCGGCGGCCCGCTCCTGCGGGAAGTAGGTCTCCGAGTACGCCTCGCGGGACGCCCCGGTGCCGCCCGCGAAGAACTCGGTCAACGGGGCGCCGTCCGACGACCGCGGGTCCAGCCCGAGGTGGTCGAGCACCGTCGGCATGATGTCGACCAACCGCACCTGGCTGTCCACGCTCATCCCCGCCGGCACCCCGGGGCCGCTGATGATCAGCGGCACGTGCTGGGTCGCGTCGAACAGCAGACAGCCGTGGCCCTCCTCGTACGGGTGGCCGAGGTCGCCGGCGTGGTCGTTGGGGTACCACCCGGCCAGGTCCTCGCCGTGATCGGAGAAGCACACCACCAGCATCGAATCGACGTCGTGGCCCATCTCGGCGATGCGGCGCAGCAACAGTTGGACGTAGTGGTCGGTGTAGGCGATCTCGCCCTCGTACGGGTTCGCCACCTCGACGCCGACGTCCTCCGGCGGCTCGTACGGCCAGTGGGCGTCGAAGAAGTGCGCGAACAGGAAGAACGGGCCGGTGCCGTCCAGCGACTGGAGCCAGCGGGTGGCGCGGTCGACCACCACCGGCGCGCGCTTGAGCGCCAGCCCGCGCAGCTTCACGTCGCCGACCGACAGCGGGTCCCGGCCGTCCGGCAGCAGCGGGATCTCGTCGTCGTAGAAGTCGAACCCGCGGTCGATCCCGTACCACTGGTTCAGGCCGGGGCAGGACACCACCGCGCCGGTCGTGTACCCGGCCGCCGACAGGCACTCCGCCAGCGTCGGCACCTGCTTGTCCAGCGCTTCGCGGAAGAGGTGTCTGACCCCGTGGCGGGGCGGTTGGAGCCCGGTGAACACGGTGGCGTGGCTGACCGGCGTCAGGGGGCACGACGAGATCGCCTGCATGAAGCTGACCCCGCTCGCGCGCAGCCGCTCCACGCCGGGGTACTTCCCCGAATAGGCCACGTCGGCGCGCACGGTGTCCAGGGAGATGAACAGGATGTTCGGCTGTGTGGTCACCGGGATTCCTCTGTTTTCGTCGGTCGACGCCAGCGGGACCGAAGGCTAACAACGGGCTCCCCGCGTACGACAAGGACGAACAGTGCGGCGTGAATGAACACCCGTGCCGAACGGCGCACCCCGCCATTACAGTCACCTGGCGGAGCGTCCACCCCCGTGAAACGAGGGAGAATTCACATGGCGCGCAAGTTGTCCCTGGCACTGGAGCTGTACGCCGACGCGAACGGCGGCGTCGACCAGCGCTACATCGAGCAGATGCGCAACCAGGACGCCGAACCGGTGCCTGTCGATCCCACGCTGCCGAGGTTCACCCTCATCGTCGGGCCCTCGCCGTTCACCATGCCGCGCGGGTGGGAGTTCTTCCTCACCTCACCCTACGAGGGTGCGACGTACATCTCGACCGTGCTGCACAACGCCGGGTACCCGGTGCGCATCGTCGACGTCCGCTACACCCCGAACCCGCTCCAGGCGGCGTACGAGCAGATCATCGAAGGCACCGACGTGCTCGGTGTGTGCACGTTCGAGGACAACTTCCCGTTCTGCCGTGCGCTGATGGCGATGGTCCGCGAGTCGCACCCGGAGATACCGATCATCTGCGGCGGCTCGCTGGTCACTTCCGTTCCGGCGGTGTTCATGTCGGACACCGACTGCGACATCGCGGTGATCAGCGAGGGCGAGATCACCATCCTGGAGCTGATGGAGAGTTACGCCCGCGGCTCGTGGAAGCAGGACCTCCCGACCATCAAGGGCATCTGCTACCGGGACGAGAAGGGCAAGGCGCGCCGCACGCCGCCGCGGGGCCAGATGATGGACCTCGACGCGCTGCCCAGGATGCGGCTCGACCTGTGGCCCCAGTCGCGGTCGCCGCTCGGCATGCAGCCGCAGGTGATCTCCTCCTACAGCCGCGGCTGCAAGATGGACTGTTCGTTCTGCTACCGCACCACCCCGCAGGTGCGGGCGAAGTCGCCGGAGAAGATGGACCGCGACCTCGACTGGCTGAAGACCCAGTACGGCGTGGAGTTCTGCTTCTTCGTCGACCTCACGTTCAGCTCGCACCGCGGCCAGACCATCGAGATGTGCGACGTGATCTCCCAGCACGACCTGCGGTGGACCTGTCTGACCCGGTGCGCCGACATGGACGTGCCGCGCATCGACGCGATGCGGGACGCGGGTGCGGACATCATCCTGTACGGCGTCGAGTCGCTGGGCCGCGAGGTGTTGCGCGAGGCCCGCAAGGGCAGCAG
Organism: Streptomyces sp. NPDC005955; assembly: GCF_042871255.1. Classification (NCBI taxonomy): domain Bacteria; kingdom Bacillati; phylum Actinomycetota; class Actinomycetes; order Kitasatosporales; family Streptomycetaceae; genus Streptomyces; species Streptomyces sp. NPDC005955. The sequence goes on from NZ_JBIAIF010000008.1 coordinate 232,714, forward strand.
CGAGAACCTGACCGTCCGCGCGATGCGCACCACGTTCGACGGCGGCGTGCGGTTCGGCTCGCTGCTCATCGTCGGTCTGCCGAACGAGACCGAGGAGTCCCTGTCGGACATGGTGCAGTTCGCCGAGCAGTACAACCACGTGACCCGGGTGAAGTACCTGTCGGCCATGCCCGGTACGACGGTGTACCAGGACGCGGTGCGGAACAAGATGATCCGCACCGAGATCGACCACCTGAACTGGCTGTCGGTCGAACAGGCGCTGCACGAGGACGAGTTCCTGAACGTGAGCGGGCTGCCCGAGCGGGTGTGCCGGGACGCGTACAAGCGGGTGTACGACGCCTACCAGCCCGGTCCGGTGATGGACTTCCAGCACTGGCCGGAGCACTTCCAGTACTTCCACCCGCAGCCGGCCGACGGCACCGAGCGGTCGACGTCGTACGCCGGGACCGGCTGGCGCACCCAGTGGAGTTCCGCCGCCGCGCCCCTGGTTCCCGGTTCCGAGCGGTACACCTTGGACCAGGTGGCCGACGCGGAGGTGGCCGCGGTCGGGAGCACGCTGATGGACTGCGGCGCGAAGAAGCTCTCGGTCAGGGCCTGACCGGTGTCCCCTCAGGACGGCCCGATCCTGATCATCGGGACCGAGCGCTCCGGGTCGAACCTGCTGCGGCTGGTGCTCGACGCGCACGCGCGGATCGCGGTCCCGCACCCGCCGCACTTCATGCGGTACCTGTCCGGCATCCCGTACGACGGTGACGTCGACGCGATGGTGGGCGACGCGATGAAGTTGCTGCGCCACCACATCCATCCGTGGCCGCACGCGATCGACCGGGCCGCGGTGACCGCGGCCGCCGGCCCGTCGCTGTTCGGGGTGGTGTCGGCGATCTACGACCAGTACCGCATCGCGGAGGGCGCCGCCCGGTGGGGGTGCAAGAGCACGTTCATGGTCGAGCACGTCGACGAGGTGCTCGCCGAACTCCCTCACGCGCGGTTCCTGTGGCTGGTGCGCGATCCCCGCGACGTGGTCGCGTCGGCGAAGCGGGCCGTGTTCGGTTACTGCCACCCGTACCGCATGGCGCTGCGGTGGACGGCCGAACAGGAGCTCGCCCGCGCGGCCCTGGAGCGGTGGGGGCCGACCGTGGTGCACCTGGTGCGGTACGAGGACCTGGTGTCCGCGCCCGACCGGGAGATCCGGGCGATCTGCGACTTCCTCGGCGAGGCGGTCGAACCCGCGATGCTGGCGCACCACCTCAGTGGCAACGCCCGGGTGACCGCGTCGCTGTCGGCGTCCTGGCGCACGGCGGGCGACCCGATCACCACGGCCCGGATCGGCGCCCACCGACGGGGGCTGTCCGACCGGGAGCGCCGGCAGGTGGAGAGCGTGACCGCGCGGGTGATGGAGACGCTCGGCTACCCGTTCGACGAGACCTCGCTGGACGAACCGGCTCCCGGTCCGCTCGGCGTCGCACTGCGCGGCTTCGCGATGCGACTGGCGGTGGAGGCGCGATCGCTGCGCACCGACCGCAACCACTTCCGGCGCTGGCGGCGCGACGCCACCGTCCGCCGACTGCGCCGCCGCGCGACACCGGGCCGCGCCCCGGTCCTGGCAGGAGAGGGCAGATGAACGAAACGGGAAGCGTCCGCACGCACTTCGCCGACCGCGCGAGCACCTACGACCGGTCCAGTTCGTGGTGCACCGACGACGCGCTCGGCACGCTGGTGCTGTCCACGGCCGCGCCCCGGCCGGGCGATGCGGTCCTGGACGTGGCGTGCGGCACCGGACTGGTGTCGAGGTCGTTCGCCGGGCGGGTGCGGCGGCTGGTCGGCGTGGACATCACGCCGGAGATGGCCGAGCAGGCGCGCGACGTGCTCGACGAACTGGTGATCGCCCCGGCGGAGGAGCTGCCGTTCGACGACGGCACGTTCGACCTCGTGGTGTGCCGTCAGGGGATCCAGTTCATGACGCTGCCGGACGCGGTGCGGGAGATGGTGCGGGTGACCCGGCCGGGTGGGCGGGTCGTGCTGACCCATCTGTGCGCCTACGGGGAAGAGGACCGCGACGAGTACTTCGAGATCCTGCGGCTGCGCAACCCGGCCCGGCGGCACTTCTTCCGGCCCGGCGACGTCGAGGACCTGCTCTCCGGCGCGGGCTGCGACCCGGTGCGGTCGCAGCGGTACGTGTCGGTGGAGGACGTGGACGTGTGGTCGGACAACGGCGCGATCGGCGAGGACGCGCGGGAGGCCATCCGGGACCGCTACCGGAAGGCGTCCCCCGCGTTCCGGGCACGGCACGCGGTGGCCGAGGCGGACGGGCGGATCACCGACCACATGCTGTTCGTCGTCGCCTCGGGAACGAGGGTCTGACATGGAACCGGACCAGTCCCTCGCCGACGGCGTGCAGGCCGCGTTCCTCGCCGAGGCGGCCACCGCGGCACGGTACACCTACTTCGCACGGGTCGCCGAGATCGAGGGTCACACCGAGGCCGCCCGGGTGTTCGGCGAGCTCGCCGAGAGCGTGGTGTGCGCCGCCCACGGGCACCTGGACGTGCTGCGCGACCTGTTGGGCGGCGACGATCCGGGCACCGGCCACGCGCTCGGCGACACCCGTCGCCACCTCGCCGCGGCGATCAGCGGCGACCTCGGGGAGGCCACCGAACGCTACCCCGGACTGGCGGGGCGGGCGCACACCGACGGCGTGGCCGATCTGGCGAGCTGGCTGGAGACCCTGTGCACGTTGAAGAAGACGCACGTGGACCGGCTGGAACAGGCCCTCACCGGGCTGACCGAGCCGCGGTTCGCCGGGAACGGAGCGCCATGACCACCGACTACACCGCCGAGGCGATCACCGTCTACTCCGGGCTGGAGGCGGTGCGCCGCAACCCGTCGATGTACATCGGGTCGACCGGCTCGGACGGCGCCCACCACCTCGTACTCGAACTGGTCGACAACGCCGTGGACGAGGCCGCCGCCGGGCACTGCGGCACGATCTCGGTGGAACTGCACGCCGACGGCTCCTGCTCGGTCACCGACGACGGCCGGGGCGTCCCCACCGACCCGCACCCGGAGGCCGGGATCCCGGCGTGTGAGCTCGTGCTCACCACGCTGCACTCGGGGGGCAAGTTCGACCGCTCCTCGTACGCGACCTCGGCCGGGCTGCACGGCGTCGGCCTGGCCTGCGTGAACGCACTGTCGCAGTGGTTGCGGCTGGACGTGTGGCGCGACGGCGCGCACCACAGCCAGTCGTTCGCCCGGGGCGCGATCGAGACCCCGCTCAAGCGGGTCGGCGACAGCGACCGCCGCGGCACCCGGGTGTGGTTCCGTCCGGACCCGGAGATCTTCTCCTCGTGCGTGCTCGACGCGGACCTGGTGCACGCCCGGCTGCTCGACATCGCGTACCTGCACCCGGGACTGCGGGTCGACCTCACCGACCACCGCACCGGGCGGCACGAGTCGCTGTGCGAGACGACCGGGGTGCGGGGCCTGCTCGCGTACCGCGCCCGGGACGCCGAGAAGGTGCACGCCGAGCCGGCCACGATCACCTGGGCCGGGGACGGGTGCGTGATCGACGCCGCCGTCCAGTGGACCGAGGGGTACGCGGAGCAGATCTTCAGCTACGTCAACACCATCCGCACCGACCTGGGCGGCTCGCACGTGGACGCCCTGCGCGCCGCGTTGGCCGGGGTGGTGGCCGAGCACCTCGGCCCGTCCGCGGACAAGATGACCGTGGTCGACATCCTGGAGGGGCTGACCGCGGTGATCGCGATCCGGATCCCGGACGCGCGCTTCGACGGCCAGACCAAACGCACCCTGCGCAACGACGACGCAGGCGACCGGGTGTTCGACGTCGTCACCGAGCAGGCGCGGCAGGCGCTGGCGGCCGACCCGGAGCTGGCCCGCCGCATCGTCGAACGGGCCGTCGACGCGAGTCGGGCCCGGCTCGCCGCGCGGCTGGCCGGGCGGACGGCCCGCTCCCGGACCCGGGCCGTCGAGGTCGACTACGCGGTCTACCAGCGGCAGTTCGGGATCCGCTCGAAGGACTGGCACGACTCGTGCGCCTGGCTCACCGACGACGACCTGCTCGGCAAGCACGCGGAGCTGTGCGCGGTGCCGCCGGACGCGCGGATGCTGGACGTGTGCTGCGGCAGCGGTGTCGTCGGCGGCGCGTTCCGCGGCCGGGTCGGCGAGATGGTCGGGCTGGACCTCACTCCGGAGATGGCCGCGCTCGCCGCGACCCGGCTGGACGTCGTGCACCAGGGCACCGTCTACGACCTGCCGTTCCCCGACGCCAGTTTCGACCTGGTGGTCACCCGGGAGGTGCTGCACCTGCTGCCCCAGCCGGAGCGGCCGGTGTCGGAGATCTTCCGGGTGCTGCGGCCGGGCGGGCAGTTCATCGTCGGGCAGATCGTGCCGTACGCGGACGTGGACGCGTTCTGGATGTTCCGCGTGTTCAAGAAGAAGCAGCCACTGCTGTACCAGATGTTCCGCGAGGAGGACTTCCGGGCGTTGCTCACCGGCGGCGGGTTCACCGACGTACGGATGGAGGAGTACTTCCTGTGGGAGTCGATCGACCGGTGGATCGACACCCACGAGACGACACCGGCGAACCGGCAGGAGATCTACCGCCTCTACTACGACGCGCCGCGCGAGGTACGCGACGCACACCCGTTCGAAGTGTTGCCGGACGGCTCGGTGCGCGACCGGTGGCGTTGGTGTGTGTACTCGGTGCGGAAACCCGACCATGCCTAGCCGCACCGTGGACCGCCCGGTCGCCGAGGTCGTACGCGGGCTGGAGGTGCTGCGGCCGCTACGGGGCACGCCGGTGCCGCACTTCCGGGCGAAGGTACGGGACCTCGTCGTCGTCGCGTCGAGTTCGCGGGGCGGGTCGAGCATGCTCGCCGAGCTGCTGCGGTCCTCGCCGCACCTGCTGCACCTGCGCGGTGAGCTGGGTCCGTTGCTGCGGCTGGTCGGCCTCGACCACCCGCACAGCGGCACCGGGTCCGACGTGCTGGACGCGGCGCACTGGCACCGGCTCCCGCCGGGCTCCCGAGCGTTGTTCGAGGCGGAACTGGCACTGGACGCGGGCTCTCCCGGCACCGGCGTGGAGAACCTCGCGGCGGACGCGGCGTGGCGGCTGGTCGTGCAGTGGCCGGGGCTGGACCTCGACCCCGTCGACCTGGTGCGGACCGCCGAGGCGCTACTGGACCGTGATCTCCCCCGGTTCGCCCGGGCGCTGATCGACATGGCCGGCGTGAACCCGTGGTACTACGACCTTCCCGGACGGTCACCGGGGCCACGGCCGGCCGGGCCGCCCGGTGACGTACTGCTCGAAGAGCCGCCCTTCGTCCTCCCCCGCCCGTGGCGGCCCGCGGACGAACACGACCTCGCCACCAAGCCACTGGTGATCAAGACGCCGGGCAACGCCTACCGACTCGGCTTCCTACGGGCGGTGTTCCCCCACGCGCGCCTACGGGTGCTGCACCTGACCAGGAACCCGGCCGCGTCGATCAACGGCCTGGTCGACGGATGGCTGCACCACGGGTTCCACGCGTACCGGCTGGACGAACCGCTGCGCATCGCCGGATACGCCGACGTGCGACCGGCCGACCGGCACTGGTGGAAGTTCGACCTACCGCCCCGCTGGCCCGCGTACACCGCCGCCGCCCTGCCCCGGGTCTGCGCCCACCAGTGGTGGTCGAGTCACCGTGCGGCGCTCGCGCACGGGCCGGACCACACGGTGCGGTTCGAGGACCTGATCAGCGGCCCGCACGCCCGTGCGGACGCCGTCGAGCGGATCGCGGACTGGCTGGGGGTCCCGTTCGACGGGCCGCTGAAGCGGGCCGCGACCGACGGCATCGCCGCCACCGTGGCCACCGCCGCACCACGCCCCGGCCGGTGGCGGGCGCGGGAGGAGGAGATCCGGTCCGTGCTCAGCGCCGACGTGCTCGCGATGGCGGAGAGGCTTGGTTATGCCCGTGACGACCACTGGATCTGAGCTGAGCACCCACGGCGGCCCGGGATGGGTGCCCCGGACGGCGTCCCACGTGGACGACGTCGCGGCCGGCGACGTGTGGGCACCGTGCGGGTACCGGTCGGAGACGGCCGCGCTGCGGTCGGTGCTGCTGGTCCGCCCGCCGGACAGCATCGCCGCGGTACGACGGCCGGGGGCCTCGCTCATGCTCGGGCCGGTGGACCTCCCGGCGATGCGGGCGCAGTGCGACGCGCTGGCGGACCGCCTGCGGGACGAAGGCGTCGAGGTACACCTGACGTCCCCCGAAGCGGGGCCGAACGCGGTGTTCGCGCGGGACCTGTTCTGGATGACCCCGGCCGGGGCGGTGCTGGCGCGGATGGCGTCGGCGCAGCGGGCCGGCGAGGAACGGCATGCCGCGCTCGCACTGGCCGGGGCCGGGTTCCCGATCCTGCGCACGGTGTCCGGGACCGCCGTGTTCGAGGGCGCCGACGCGCTGTGGATCGACCCGTCGACGGTGATCGTCGGCACCGGGTTCCGCACGAACGCGGCCGGCGCGGCCGAGGTCGCCTCGGCGGTCGCGGAACTGGGGGCGCGGGTGGTGACGGTGCCGCTGGCGCCGGGCGTACAGCACCTGCTGGGCACGGTGGTGTTCCTCGACCCGTCCACCGCCGTCATCCACCGGGCGGCGAGCCCACCGGAGTTGCTGGCGCTGCTCGCCGAGCACGGCTATCGGGTGATCGCGCTGCCGCCGGACGAGGAACTGCTGGTGCGGCGCGGGATGAACCTGCTGGTGCTCGCGCCGGGGCGGGTGCTCATGCCCGCGGGCTGCCCGGGAATCCGGCGGACGCTGGAGCGGGCCGGCATGGCCGTCGACGAGATCGACATCGGCGAGTACCTGCGGGCGGCCGGCGGGATCGGCTGCGTGACCGGGGTGGTGCGCCGTGCACACTGAGGGCCGCCCACCTGGCCGCTCACTGAGCCGGGTACACCGTGGGGTCGTCCAACGGCACCTTCAGCCAAGAGATCATCTGCCGGAGCTGGTGGTACGCCGCGAGCCGCTGCTCGTCGGAATCGGCCTCCTCCGCGGCCGCGATCGGCTCCCACAGGCGCGGCACCATCACCGGCCCGAGTTCGAGCAGGCCGCCGCTGCCGCCGGTGGCCCACTTCGCCAGCACGTACCGGACGATCGCGCCGACCGGGATGTCCAGGTTCCGGGACATCCCGCGCACGGTCTCCAGCGGGTCGAGGAGCCCGTAGTCGACCACCTCGGCCTTGAAGTTGGCATGCGGGTCGTCCGGTGGCCAGCACCGTTCCCACTGGCGCAGCCGAACCTCCGGCGTACCGGTCGCGTCGTAGGCCAGGTCCTCCATGTCGCCATCCATGCCGCCACCCTAAGGGCGGCACCGAGCTTGTCCGACCGGGCAGGGATGAACACCGAAGTCAGGAAAGGAGAACCAGTGAACGACAACCTTCGTGAGGAGCAAGTCGCCCTCGTTCCGACCGACTCGGGCGCCGCGATCAGCGGCACCGCTACGGCCGACGACGAGGCGATCCGTCAGCAGCTGCGCAGCCTCGGCTACCGCATCTGACCCAACCGCCCCGGTCCTCCCGCACGGGCGGGCCGGGGCGTCCCCACGAAGAAGGCCGAGCAGGCCCGCCACGCACGTACCGCGACCGTGACGGTCGACACGCAGCCGCAACCGGGGTGCCCCGGGCGGCTCGCAGGGGTCGTCCGCCCCCCGTCGTCCCGGTCCGTTCCGGTGATCCCGACCGTCCCGGTCGTCCCGGTGATCTGAACGGCGTTCGCCTCGGCGTGCGCTCCCTTCGCGTCGCGCCGCACGCACACCTCCAGCGGTGCCCTCTCCCCCGCTTCCCGGTAGCCGATCACGGCCGCCGCGCGGATGACGCGCGCCCCTTCGCGGGCTGCCCGGTACGGCGCGGCCGCCGGTACCCCCACCCTGGCTCCGTGCCCGGCCGGCCTCACCCCTGACGCCCCGGAACCCCCCTCCGTCGGAGGTCACCGGGGCGGGCGAGCAGGAGTGTTGACCACCCGAAGGCGCGTTGTAGGGTGCGGCGACCGGGAGGCGGCATGGCTGAGACGACCAACCCGTTCGACGACGAGAACGGAGTGTTCTGGGTGCTGCGCAACGACGAGGACCAGCACTCGCTGTGGCCGGAGTTCGCTCCGGTGCCCACCGGGTGGCACGTGGTGCACGGCCCGGACGGCCGGGCGGCGTGCCTGGCCCACGTCGAGGAGAACTGGACCGATCTGCGTCCGGCCTCCCTGCGCCGCGCCATGGACGACTCGTCCGGGTGAGCCACCGGACGGACACCCGGTCTTCACCGTGACGACGGCGGTGGACCGCTTCGTCACCTGCATCGCACTCCACGTCACCTTGCACGGTGCACGGCGTGCACATCGCCCGCGGGAACCTGGCGGCCTGACGGCATAGGGGCAGAACAGTGACTCAGTCCACGCTTCCGTTACCACGACCACGTTCACGTTCACGGGAGAAGCGCGGGCGCGCGCTGATCGTGCAACAGGGCGCCTGGGACATGCCCAAGGAATCGATGCCGCTCGCCGCCGGCTATCTCACCGCCGCAGCACGGGCCGATCCCGTGGTGGGACCCGAGTTCGACGTGGGGATACAGAACTTCCGCGGAGGAGAGTCGCTCGGCTCGATGGCGCGCACCCTCTTCTCCGGGGTCGTGCCGGACGTGCTGGCGTTCTCGGTCTTCGGCTGGAACTTCAACCAGTTCGGCGCGCTCGCCGAGACCTACAAGTCGGTGCGCCCGGACGGCTGGGTCGTCTTCGGCGGAACGCACGTCGCCCACCAGGCGGAACGCGTCTTCCGACGCTTCCCCGAGGTCGACGTCGTCGCCAACGGCGAGGGCGAGTTCACCTTCCGCGACCTGCTGCTCGCCGTCCTCGAAGAGAAGTCGCCGCACGACCTCGCGCAGGTGCCGGGGATCTCCTACCGCGACGAGGAAGGCACGCTCCACACCACTGCCGAGGCACCGCGCATCAACGACCTGGACAGCATCCCGTCGCCGTTCCTCACCGGGGCCATCCCGCTGCTCGACCACCACGGTCGGTTCCCCTACGACGTCGCCCTGATGGAGACCAACCGTGGCTGTCCGTACAAGTGCTCGTTCTGTTACTGGGGTGGCGCGGTCGGTCAGAAGATGCGCGACTTCTCCCGCGAGCGGCTGCGCGCGGAACTCGACGTCTTCGGTTACCACCGGATTCCGACGGTGGTGTTGTGCGACTCGAACTTCGGCATGCGACAGCCGGACGCGGAGTTCGTCGAGGACCTCGTCAGGACGCGCGAGAAGTACGGGTTCCCGCAGTCGTTGGAGACGTCATGGGCGAAGAACAAGTCCAAGACGTTCCACCACATCATCCGCCGGATGAAGGCCGAGGGGTTCCAGAGCTCGTTCACCGTGGCGCTACAGACACTGGACGACACGGCGTTGCGTGACATGGGCCGGAGCAACATGCGGCTCAACCAGTGGAAGGACCTGGCGGCATGGCTCGCGGCGGAGGGACTCGACGCCTACGCCGAGCTGATCTGGGGCGCGCCGGGTGAGACCGTCGACTCCTTCCTGACGGGCTACGACCGGCTGTCCGAACACGTGTCCCGCATCGCCGTCTACCCCCTGTTGCTGCTGCCCAACACGAACTACACGGAGAACCGCGAGGAGCACGGTTTCGTCACCGTGCGCGGCGACAACGACGACTTCGAGTACGTTCTCGCCAACCGCACCGTCACGGTCGCGGAGAACACGACGATGCAGCGGTTCATGTTCTGGGCCCGGATGATGAGCGAGAACATGTACTTCCGGCACATCTGGGTGCCGCTGCGGGAGTTCGCCGGCCTCACCCAGAGCGCCGTGCTGCTGATCCTGTCGGACTGGTTCCAGGACTCGACCGATCCCGCCGTCGTCGAGTTGCTCGGCCACGGCCGCGAGTTCACCGACTCCGGCCTGGTCGTCGCGTCGCTGCACAAGCTCTACGCCGACCCGCGGTTCGCGCCGGTCTTCCAGCAGTGGTGGGAGGAAGCGATCCTGCCGAAGGTGCCCGGGCGCCACCGGCCGCTGCTGAACGAGATCTTCCGCTACGACCGTGCGACCCGCCCGATCTACGCCGGTGCGGGTGCGGAGGGCGCCGAGGTGCGCAGCATCGACGGCCTGCCGCACTACGTCCGCGGCGGCCTGCGGTTCCAGTACGCGATGCCGCAGGTTCTCGACGCCATCCGCGCGGGCCGGCCGTTCGACGACGAGCCCTCGCCGGTGGAACTGACGCTCGCGCATCGCGTCGGGTTCGACGACTACCTCGACAACCACGAACTCGCGACCTACTACGCCGGTCGTTGCCTCGATGTCCGGGATCTGACAGCACGACGGACGAACACTCCGTACGGCAACGCTTCCACCCGCTGATCCTGCCTTCTCGTACCCCGGCTCGATGCCGACCGGTGAGCCGCGAACGGCGTCCCCCTGACCGAGCTCGCTAGCGCGTGAGCAGGGCGAGATGGGCGTCCAGAGGCTGAACGTGTCCGGGGAGGACTTCGAGCAGGTCCCACCAGGCGATGGCCGTGGTCTCCTCGTTGGCCTCGAAGTCGCGGGCTACGGAACAGTGGCCGGTGAACACGGCCAGGTACTCGGCCCGCCGGTCGGGCGCCAGGACGAACCCCGCGTACCCGGCGAACCGCAACGGCTCGTCGGGCACCTGTCCGCTCTCCTCCAACAGCTCACGCGCGGCCGCCTGACGTGGCGATTCGCCTTCTTCGATGCACCCGCCGGGAAGTTCCCAGGACCGGCGGTACCGATCGAAGACCATGAGGACCCGGCCGTCCCGCCAGAGGGCGACCAACGCCGCCGGCAGGGGCGCGTCCCCCGGCGGCGTCTCCTCGTCTCCCCTCGTGAAGGAGACCAGGGCATTTCCACGGTCATCGGTCACGAGCGGCGCACCGTCTGTCACACTGACGACCATACGTCGTACACCAGAGCGCTGGTCGAGCGCTGCTCCTGCGTGGGGGACCCATGGACATCGAACTGGCAGATCTGCTCGCGTCGTTGCGCACCGAGATCGGCCGGGCTCAACTCGACGCCGCCGACCAGGACGTACGGTTCCGCATCAACTCCATCGACCTGGAACTCCAGGTCGCGGTGGAGAAGTCCGCCGAAGCCAACGCGGGTGTGCGCTTCTGGGTCGCCTCACTGGGCGGCGGGGGCAGCACGAGGTCGGCACGGACGCACACGCTCAGGCTCAGCCTCGACGCCAGAACGAGTGCTGGCGATCCCGTTCTGACCGGTGATGACGTCTCGGGCCTGCTCGCCACGGACTGACCGCCCACGTGAAGCCGTTCGACAAAGCACGCGTGGCCGAGGTGCTCGTCAAGCACGGAGGCCGCACGGAGTACGGGTCCGGCTACCGGATCAGCCGCAACCTGGTCCTCACCGTGGCGCATCTCCTCGGGCCCCGCGGAGAAGACCCCACCTGCACCGTTCTCCTCGGCGGTAGCAACGCCGAGCATCCCGTCTCACCGGTGTGGCGGGCAGCCACCGGGCGAGATCTGGCACTGCTGCGGCTCACCCACCCGGCGGAGACGGACACGGCCGGCGAAGATCCGGTGGTCGTGCCGCCGGTTGCGCTGGGTCGCCTGCCGGACGGCACCGGCAGCGTGCTGTTCACCGGGATCGGATTTCCGGCGTACGCGCAGCGGGCCGAGTCGGATCGCGTACGCGGGCTCCGCCGGCGGGACAGCAGACAGATCGGCGGGTTCGTCCACCTGGGTTCCAATGTGAAGTCCGGTCATCTGGACTTGAGTTTCACCACGGCACCGCCCAAGGACCACGGCCCCGGCGGACAGGATTCGTGGCAGGGAATCTCCGGTACGGCGCTCTTCACCGAAGACGGCACGCTGCTCATCGGAGTGCAGTCGCAGCGGCTGCCTGCGGCGGGCACCGGCAGCGCCGAGGCCGAACCGATCACCGCCGTGCTGGAGGACCCGGAGTTCATGGGCCTTCTCGCACGAGACGGCGTACGGCCACAGGCGGTGACGGTCGAACTTCCCGGGGCCGATCGAAACATACCGCTGCCCTCGGTGGTCTCGCAGCAGGAACTCATCGAGGGATTCGGGGACTTCAAGAAGAACCTCACGCCCACACACCTGCCGTTCGTCTCCCCCGGCAGCAGCCACGAGGCCGATCCGCAGAACCTCTTCATGAGCCTGGTCACGTCCGCCGACCGGGGCATCCTGCTGGTAGGGGCTGCGGGCACGGGCAAGACCCGCACCGGCCTGGAGGTGGGGCGGCTGGCGTTGGAAGCGGGCTGGCGGGTGCTCCACGTTCTGCCCGGTGAGGACCTGGCACTCACCGACCAGGTTGCCGAGCAGGTGCTCGCGAAACCCGGCCCCGTGCTCGTGGTGATCGACTATCTCAACGCATCTCAGCTCGATCTGCCAGCGTTGCGACACCGCCTCATCCCCGCGGCTCACCGCAAGGGCGTTCCGATGGCTCTCCTCGCCTCGGTTCGGCCCGGGTGGTTGCAGAAGACGGACCGTGCGCTGCTGCACGAACTGTTCGACGAGGTGGAACTGCGGCAGGACGACGACTTCCGGCGGCGTATCACCAGCAACGCGTTGACCAGACTGGCGCCCAGGGCTCTCCACGAGATGGGAGAGGACCGCATGATGGCGATCTGCGGGAACCGGCCGATCGTCGCTCTGCTGGTCGCCCGTGAGATCGAACGCCGGGTCGAAGCCGGGCTTCCGGCACCTCTCACCTCCGGCCTCCGGTCCAGTGGGGAGCTTCCCGGCTGGCTGGAACGGCGACTCAACGAGGACAGCCTGTCCGTCCCCGGCCGCAAGGACACCTTCACGCCCGTTCACGCCTCGTACGGTCTGGTGGGCGCGGCCGCAGCCGCGGCCGCCTGCCCGCAACCGCGCGCAGACGTGACGTCGGCCGCCCGCGCCGCTCTCGCCCGAGCGGCCGACGACGTCGCAGCGACCGGGATCCCGGACCCCGAGGACATCGTCACCACGCTCATCTCCCTCGGCTGGCTGGAGCCGGAGAACGACATGTTGTCGGTCGCTCACGATCTGGTGGCCGACCAGCTCATCGAATCCGTCGTCCTGCCCGAACGCAACGACGTCCCGGACAAGATCCGTACCCGTGCCCTCTTGGCCGGCTGCCTCACCAACCCGCGGACCATCGGCCGCTACGCCGCCAACGTCGGCCGTCTCGTCAACGACCTCTCGCTCGCCGACCGTGCGGATCCGGTGGCCCCGGTGCTCGACGAGTGGTTCTCGGACAACGCGGCCTCCGTCGGCCGCGTCACGCGTCAGGACGCCGACGTGGGCAGTTACGCCCTCGGTGCGGTCTGTTCCGGGCCACCCTGGAACGCCGTCGCCGTCCGCTGCTGGGAAGAGGTCGTCAACCCCTGGTTAACGGAGTTCGGTGTCAGCGTCAACGCTCGGCATCTCCTCTATCGTGGCCTGCGCCACCTCCCCCCGGACGGGGCGCTGCTCCTCGTACCCACCGCTCTCGAATGGCTCAGGAGTCACCTGCGGAGACGGGACACCAGCTACGTGCTCGGTACCCTGCTCTACCGAACGGACCTGCCGCCGCAGGCTCTGGAACAGACGATCGGCTGCACGCTTTCCTGGCTCGAAGACCACGCCACCGTCGCCGAGGCCCAGTTCGTCCTGCGCTCCCTGCTGGCCCGGCGGGACCTCCCACCAGACGAAGCACACCAAGCCATCACCTCCGCACTCACCTGGCTCACAGCCCACCCCACCATCACCGAGGACGGCTTCGTCCTGGCCCCCCTGCTGGCCCGGCGGGACCTCCCACCGGACGACGCACACCAAGCCATCACCTCCGCACTCACCTGGCTCACAGCCCACCCCACCATCACCGAGGCCCGCTTCGTCCTGACCCCCCTGCTGGCCCGGCGGGACCTCCCACCAGACGAAGCACACCAAGCCATCACCTCCGCACTCACCTGGCTCACAGCCCACCCCACCGCCACCGAGGCCCGCTTCGTCCTGCGCTCCCTCCTCTCCCGCAGCGACCTCCCACCGAACGACGCACACCAAGCCATCACCTCCGCACTCACCTGGCTCACAGCCCACCCCACCGCCGCCGAGGACGGCTTCGTCCTGCGCTCCCTCCTCTCCCGCAGCGACCTCCCACCAGACGAAGCACACCAAGCCATCACCTCCGCACTCACCTGGCTCACAGCCCACCCCACCATCACCGAGGCCCAGTTCGTCCTGGCCCCCCTACTCTCCCGACGAGACCTCCCACCAGACCAGGCACGTCACACACTCGCCAGGACCCTCACCTGGCTCGGACTCCACGCTGCGAGCGCCGAGGCCGACTTCGTGCTGCGCCCCCTCCTCTCCCGCAGCGACCTCCCACCGAACGACGCACAGCAGGCAATCACCTCCGCGCTCGCTTGGCTCGGACTCCATACGGCGAGCGCCGAGGCCGACTTCGTGCTGCGCTCCCTGCTCTCCCGCGGCGACCTCCCACCGAACGACGCACACCAAGCCATCACCTCCGCACTCACCTGGCTCACAGCCCACCCCACCATCACCGAGGCCCAGTTCGTCCTGGCCCCCCTACTCTCCCGACGAGACCTCCGCTCGGACGACGCACGCCAGACAACCACCTCTGCGCTCGCTTGGCTCGAAGTCCACACGGCGAGCGCCGAGGCCCCGTTCGTGCTGCGCTCCCTGCTCTCCCGCGGCGACCTCCCACCGAACGACGCACACCAAGCCATCACCTCCGCACTCACCTGGCTCACAGCCCACCCCACCATCACCGAGGCCCAGTTCGTCCTGGCCCCCCTACTCTCCCGACGAGACCTCCGCTCGGACGACGCACAGCAAGCAATCACCAGGACCCTCACCTGGCTCAGAGTCCATACGACGAGCGCCGAGGCCGACTTCGTGCTGCGCTCCCTGCTCTCCCGCGGCGACCTCCCACCGAACGACGCACACCAAGCCATCACCTCCGCACTCACCTGGCTCGCACTCCACCCCACCATCACCGAGGCCCGCTTCGTCCTGGCCCCCCTACTCTCCCGACGAGACCTCTGCTCGGACGACGCACAGCAGGCAATCACCTCCGCACTCACCTGGCTCGGACCCCACACCACCAGGGCCGAGGCCCAGTTCGTCCTGGCCCCGCTGCTGGCCCGACGAGACCTCCCACCAGACCAAGCACGTCAGGCAATCACCTCTGCGCTGCCCTGGCTCGGACTCCACGCCGCGAGCGCCGAGGCCCGCTTCGCCCTGCGCCCCCTGCTGGCCCGGCGAGACCTCCCACCAGACGACGCACACCAAGCCATCACCTCCGCACTCACCTGGCTCACAGCCCACCCCACCGCCGCCGAGGCCCGCTTCATCCTGGCCCCGCTGCTCTCCCGACGGGACGTCCCACGAGACGAGGCACGTCAGGCAATCGCCTCCGCACTCACCTGGCTCGAACCCCACGCTGCGAGCGCCGAGGCCTGCTTCGTCCTGCGCCCCCTCCTCGCTCGGCAAGACCTGCCACCGGACGACGCACAACACGCAATCGCCTCCGCACTCACCTGGATCAGACTCCACACCACCAGGGCCGAAGGCAGTTTCGTCCTGGCCCCGCTGCTCTCCCGACGGGACGTCCCACCGGACGAGGTACGTCAGACACTCGCCAGGACCCTCACCTGGCTCAGAACCCACACCACCGTCACCGAAGGCAGTTTCGTCCTGGCGCCGCTGCTCTCCCGGCGAGACGTCCCGCCGGACGACGCACACCAAGCAATCGCCTCCGCACTCACCTGGCTCACGGTCCACGCCACGGAGAATCAGGCTCGGTTCATCCTGCGCACCCTGCTGTCCCGGCGGGACCTCCGCCCGGACGAGGTTCGTCAGACGGTCGCCTCGGCACTCACCTGGCTAGGGCGCCACGCCGTGTCCCACGACGCCGGACTCGTCCTCAAGTCCCTCCAGTCCCGCAGCGACCTCACGCCGGAAGAGGCCCGGCGAGTAGCCGAGTTGCCCTCGGCTCAGTAGGACGATCAAGGCAACCACCACACCGTCGCTGCCCTGGAAGAACCGCACAGCGCCCCCGGGTCCCCGTTCGGCCGCACTAGGCTCTGTGGCATGGGCAAGTCACTTGTCATACACGTGAACGGCGGACTCTTCTGCGTTTCGGACGGCGAAGACCTCAGGGTCGAGTCGACGCGGTGGTCCAACGGGCTGCTGGCGCCGATGGACCACGGAGCGTGGATCAAGACCGGCATCCACACCGGCGTCGTGACCGTGCGGACCGAGATCCGTCCGAAGGCGCCGCCCGGGGGCCCCGGGCGCTGGGAGGAGATCGTCGAAGCCAGCGTCCACTCCCCCACGGGAGCGATGGCGGTCGACCCGGGACACGTCGTCGGCGAAGTTCCGTATCTCACCAGCCGGGGCCCGGGCTGGTACCGGCTCAGGGTCCACGCCCACGGACGCGGCCTCCGTCCCGACGGTGTCGACGTGGAACCCGTCGAGCGATACCTGATCCAGGCATGGCCGCAGGACTGGAGCGCGCCGCAGGTCCTGCAGTCCAGCACCAGGATCGAGGCGTCCCTGGCGGCCACCTCGGGCGAGGCGACGGGCAGGCCCGTACACCACGTCGCACGAACGGCACCGGCCGGGAAGGCACGGCTGTTGGCGCACCTTCGCCACCGCTGACGCGAGCACTCCGCGTCGTGCCGGTCCCGGGCCCTGAAGCGGCTACCGCCGGCGTGCGGCGGCGGCGAGCGCGGTCGAGGCGGCGAGGGCGAGGCACAGCGGTGCGTACGCGATGCGGTCGAGGCGTCGGAAGCGGGGCGACGAGGACCCCGGGGACAGCAGATCGGTTCGTCCCGCGAGCCCGGCCGCGGCACGTGCGCCGAGGACGGCGGCCGTCCCGGCCGTGCCCAGCCGGGAGAGTGCGGGGTGCGTCCGGGGGCGGCCCGCGACCAGCGCGGCCGCCGTCCCCAGTGCCCCCGCGACGGCGAAGCACGCGGCGGGAGGGGGGAAGCCCGCGCCCCCGACCACCAGGTCGGAGAAGGTCTCCCGATCGGGCAGCGGCCAGGTCGACCCCAGCCCCCACGCGACGTGCAGACCTGCGAGAACGGTCAGGGCCGAGGCGGAAGTCCGGCTGGCAACGCGTTCGACGTTCATGCAGGTCAACCTAACAAGCTGCCTGTACCACGGGACAGGCGGCCGGGTCGGTCAGTCCGCGCGGAGTGCGGCGAGTTCGGTAGCGATGGCGCCGCGCATGAGTTCCCGCGCGTGCCCGACCTCGATGCCGCCGCTGAGCCACCGCGTGCTGAGCCCCTCCAGCACGGCGGTGAGCCGTTCGGCGGCGGCGGTGAGCGAGGCGGCCGACGCCGCGGGTCGGACCCGGCCCAGCAGCGCGGCGACCTCCCGCACCCAGACCAGGGTGGCCCGGGCGAGGTCCGCGCGCAGCGCCTCGTCGAAGACGGCGCTCGCCCGCAGTTCGCCCCAGGCCGTGCTGTTCTCCCGGACCTCCGCGCTGTCCTGGAGTTCGAGCAGGAGGGACTCCTCCAACTCCTGGCGGGGGGCGGGCGGCGGGCCGTCCGGGTCGCGGTCGGTGGTGTAGCGCTCGGCGCGGTCGCTGATGAATTCGAGGGTCTGGCGCAGGACCCCCGTGCGGTCCTTGAAGTGGTAGTAGATCAGGGCGGTGGAGACGCCGGCCTCGGCCGCCAGTTCCTCCACGCGCAGTCCTCGGACCCCGCGCCGGGCGATCACCCGGGCGGCCGCTTCGAGGATCTGAGTGCTGCGAGACGCCATGATCCGCAGCCTACCGGGGGTCCGGAGCGGGTCCGTGCGGCCCCGTGACCGGGTGTGCGGAGGAGGGCGGACGACCGGCCGACGACCGGCCCCGTCGCTCGACCGTCGTTTGACTGAATTTTCAGTCAGTGTCACAGTGGCAACCAGGGCGGCCCCGCCGCCCCACCGGATGCGCTCGCTCCGGTTCCACGATTGGATTCCTCCGTGTCACCCCTCTTCCCCACCCGTCGGACCACCCTGCGCGCCCTCGCCGGGTTCGGCGCCGCTGCCTTCGGTGCCGTGGCCTGCGGCCCCGCCGGCACCGCGCCGCGCTCCAGCACCCCCGTCGATTCCCCCCGGCAGGTCGCGCCCGGTGCGGGGCGGCGACTCGGCGCCGAGTGGGAGAGCCACGCCCGCACCTTCATGTCCTGGCCGGCCCTGTCCTCGGTCTGGGGAGCGGACCTGCCCTACGTGCGTGAGGACATCGCCCGGATCGCCCGGGCCGTCGGCGCGTACGAGGCGGTCGTCATGATGGCCCGGCCCGCGCAGGTGAAGGCGGCGCAGCGGGCGTGCGGCTCCCAGGTCGAGGTGATCCCGCTGGCCGTCGACGACCTGTGGGCCCGCGACACCGTGCCCGTGTTCGTCGAGGAGGACGGCGAGGTCATCGGCGTCGACTTCAACTTCAACGGCTGGGGCGACAAGCAGGAGCACGCGAACGACGCCCGGGTCGGGCGCACCCTGCTGCACGAGTACCGGATTCCCCGGGTCCGGGCCCCGCTGGTCTCGGAGGGCGGCTCCTTCGAGCCGGACGGCGAGGGCACCTTGCTGATCACCGAGAGTTCGATCGTCAACGCCAACCGCAACCCGGGGAAGAGCCGGGACACCGTCGAGGCGGAACTCAAGCGGACCCTGGGCGTCGAGAAGGTGATCTGGCTGGCGGGCGTGCGCGGCGAGGACATCACCGACGCCCATGTGGACAGCCTGGTGCGGTTCACCGAACCCGGCGTGGTCCTGCTGGACCGGGCCCACCCCGACACCCCGCCGGACTCCTGGTCGCGCTCCGCGGACCAGGCGAAGTCGGTGTTGTCGAAGGCGACGGACGCCCGCGGGCGGCGCTTCGAGGTCATCGACCTCCCGCAGCCCGACCTGGCCCGGATCACGGGCGAGGGGGACGAGTTCCTGGCGAGCTACGCCAACTTCTTCATCGCCAACGACGCCGTCTTCCTGCCCCGGTTCGGCGACCGGAAGGCCGACGGACGCGCCCGCGGCATCCTCCAGGAGCACTTCCCCGACCGGGACGTCGTGCCGATCGGGATCGACACGATCGCCTCGGGCGGCGGCGGCATCCACTGCGCGACCCACGACCAGCCGGGCGAACCCGCCGCGTGAGCGGACCGGGGCCTCGGTGCGCGTCGTGCGTCAGATGCCGAGCGTGGTGAAGGGGCGGCAGCGGAACCGCGGGGCGTGCTCGGGGTCGAGCCGCTGGAGGACGAGTTGGGCGACGTTCGGGTCCACGGCCAGGCCGAGGTGGCCGGCCGAGTCCAGGCGGCACTTGTCCTGGAGCACGATGTTGGTGACGCCGGCCCCCGTGAGCAGACCGCTCGTGTACGGGGTGACCACGGTGTCGTAGCGGGTGACGATGCTGGTGTACGTGGGTCCGGGCACGGCGACGGGACCGTCGTTGAGCTTGGCGAGGAACGCCGAGCCGGGCAGGTAGTCCGTACAGGCGCCGCAGCCGACGGCGGTCAGCGGACCTTGGAGTTCGAGGGCGGCGGCCAGGCTCGCCAGGCCGTTCAGCGTGGTGCCGCGGAAGTTGGAGCCGAAACCGACGAAGTCGTCGACCTTGGTGGCTCCGCCCAGGTACTTGAGGTAGTACGCGGGGACGGTGGTGCCCTCGGAGTGGCCGACGACGTCGACCTTCGCGGCTCCCGTCGCGGCGCGCACGCGGTCGATGAACGCACCGACCTCGACGGCGCTCTTCGCCATCGGGGCGAGCCCGCCGGCCAGTCCGCCGAGCACGGTCTTGCCGTAGGTCTCGGAGAAGACGCAGTAGCCGGCCGAGCGGAGCGTGGGCGCCAGGGTCAGGAAGTTGTCCCAGCCGTTGGCGCCGAGCCCGTGGACGAGGACCACCGGTTCGGGGTGGGCGGCACTGGGCCGGCAGGACCAGTCGTTCCACCCGGACTGCGGCGGCGCCCCGGCCGAGGCCGTCGTCACCAGGGTGGTGGAAGCGAGTACGGACAGCACGAGCGCTGCCAGGAACGTGCGGAGCTTGGCCATGCGGCAACTCCTTGCTCGCGGGTAGGTTACTCGGAAGTAGAGCACGTACCCTTGTTGGGAACAAGGCATCGTTTCCAAAGAGCGCGCACCGGTCCGACGCACCGGGCGGGACGGTGCACGAGGGGGCGACGGGGCGTCAGGGGGCGGTGCGTCGGGCAGGACGGTGCATCAGGAGGGGCCGGGCGTCGGGCGGGGCGGGGCGTCAGGAGGGGCGGAGTCCGGAGCTGATCACCGTGTAGAAGCGGTCGAGCCCGGCCTGGAGGGACGCACGTTCGGCGGCCCGCGCGGTACCGGCGTCCAGCAGCCAATCGGCGATGATGTCGAAGAGGCCGCCGATCAGGCCCATGGCCACCGTGCGTGCGTGCGGGCCCGCTTCGACGCCGAGCCGCTGCCACGCCGTCTCCACGAAGGAGGCCGCCCACCGACGGTTGGCCCGGCGGTGCGCCTCGACCAGCGGGGTGACGGCCCGGCCCTCGCCGAAGGTCACGCGCGCCACCCGTACGTCGTCCACGAAGGCGTCCGCGAAGTGCCGGATGAGGGCCCGCGCGGACTCGCCCTCGTCCCGGTCGCCGCCCAACTCCTCCAGCGCCGCGCGCAGACGTGCGGTGATGTCCGCGACGATGCGGTCGAGCAGCGCCAGGTACAGGGCCTCCTTGCCGGTGAAGACCTCGTAGAAGCTCTTGGTGCCGACGTACGCCCGCTTGCAGATCTGTTCGATCGAGGTGTCCTGGTACCCCTGGGCGGAGAACAGCTCCAACGCCGCGTCCAACAGGTCCTCGCGCCGCCTGGCCCGCCGCTGGGCGGCGTCCAGACCGCGGATCCGTCGCCCCTTGGCGCCTTCCTCGTCCACCACCGCACCGGCCACGCGCCCAACATACAGGCCGTCGCGCCGTCGACGGACGGGAGCCGTCGCACAGGTCGGGCCAGGTCCGAGCGCGTGTCGGGGCGGACCGGAGGACGGCTCAGCGCTTGCGCAGCAACTCGGCGATCTCCCCTTCGCCGTCCACCCGCACCCGCCCGTCGCGCACGGCGTCCGTGAGGGTGAAGTCACCGCGGACGAGCGCGGCGCAGGTGTCGGTGGAGAGGGTGAGCCGGGTGTCGGAGCCGTCGGGTGCCGGACCGTCACCGTAGGGCTCGGGGTGGTCCTGCCCCGCGACCGGCCGCTGCCCGACCCGTACGTGGAACGCGCCCTCGTCCACGTACGCCTCGACCGTCCCCGTACCGCCGAGCGCGGCCAGGCGGCGGCGCAGCGGCAGGGCGAACCAGTGGGCGCGGACGGCGTCCGTGGGTCCGGGGCCGGCGAGTTCGCCGGCGCCCCACTCGGCGAGTGCGTCGAGGACGGGGAGGAGTTCTTGGCCGCGTGCGGTCAGGGTGTACACGGTCGCGGCGGCGGGCGCGGGGAGCCGGCGGCGTTCGGCGATGCCGTCGCGTTCCATGTCCTTCAGTCGGGAGGCCAGCATGTCGGTGCTGACGCCCGGGAGATCGGTGTGCAGGTCGGTGTACCGGCGGGGCCCCGCGAGCAGTTCCCTCGCGATCAGCAGGGTCCAGCGGTCACCCACGGAGTCGAGGGCGCGGGCGGCGGCGCAGTACTGGTCGTAGCTGCGGCGGGAACGGCCCGGCGCGGCATGCGGCTGACGTGGCATGCGCCGCAGTCTAGCGATGTTGTTGGACTTTCCAAGCTCCCACTTGGTAAAACCAAGCATCACGCCACGCAGGGCGCCGGGTCCGCCGCACGGGAGGCCGTCCGCCCCACAGGTCTGGGAGGCCGCACATGGAGTTCCGGCAGTCGAGCAAGCTGAACGAGGTCTGCTACGAGATCCGGGGCCCGGTGATCGAGCAGGCCAACGCGCTGGAGGAGGCGGGCCACAGCGTGCTGCGCCTCAACACCGGCAACCCCGCGCTGTTCGGGTTCGAGGCCCCCGAGGAGATCGTCCAGGACATGATCCGGATGCTGCCGCGCGCCCACGGGTACACCGACTCGCGGGGCGTGCTGTCGGCCCGGCGGGCGGTCGCCCAGCGGTACCAGGCGCTCGGCCTGGAGGTCGACGTCGACGACGTGTTCCTCGGCAACGGCGTCTCGGAGCTGGTGTCCATGGCGGTGCAGACCCTGTTGGAGGACGGCGACGAAGTCCTCATCCCGGCGCCCGACTTCCCGTTGTGGACCGCCGTCACGACCCTCGCGGGCGGCAAGGCCGTGCACTACCTCTGCGACGAACAGGCCGAGTGGTACCCGGATCTGGCGGACATGGCGGCGAAGATCACCGACCGGACCCGGGCCGTGGTCATCATCAACCCGAACAACCCGACCGGCGCGGTGTACCCGAAGGAGGTCGTCGAGGGCATCCTCGACCTCGCCCGCCGGCACCACCTGATGGTGTTCGCCGACGAGATCTACGACCAGATCCTCTACGACGACGCCGTGCACCACTCGGCCGCGGCCCTCGCACCCGACCTGGTCGTCCTGACCTTCTGCGGACTGTCCAAGACGTACCGGGTCGCGGGGTTCCGTTCCGGCTGGCTGGTCGTCACCGGCCCCCGGCAGCACGCCCGCAGCTATCTGGAGGGCCTGACCATGCTGGCCTCCATGCGGCTGTGCGCCAATGCGCCCGCCCAGTACGCGATCCAGGCCGCGCTGGGCGGACGGCAGTCCATCCACGAGCTGACGGCGCCCGGCGGTCGGCTGTACGAACAGCGGGACCGCGCCTGGGAGAAGCTCAACGAGATCCCCGGCGTCTCCTGCGTGAAGCCCAAGGGCGCCCTCTACGCGTTCCCGCGCATCGACCCGGCCGTGCACCCGATCCACGACGACGAGAAGTTCGTCCTGGACCTGCTGCTGCGGGAGAAGATCCAGGTGGTCCAGGGCACCGGCTTCAACTGGCCGCGCCCCGACCACTTCCGCATCCTCACCCTGCCGCACGCCGACGACCTGGACGCGGCGATCAGCCGGATCGGACGCTTCCTCGGCGGGTACCGGCAGTGACACCGCAGCGGGTCCTTGATCACCTCGGTGATATCAAGGACCCATGGGTGATCTTCTTCTGGTCCGGCACGGGGAGACCGAATGGTCCCTCTCCGGACAGCACACGAGTTGGACGGACATCCCGCTCACCGACAACGGCCGCGCACAGGCCCGCTCGCTGGCACCGCTGCTCACCTCGCACCGGATCGCGTGCGCCATCAGCAGCCCGCTGAAGCGGGCCCGGGAAACCGCCGAACTGGCCGGGCTCACGGACGTCCGCATCGACCCGGACCTGCACGAGTGGGACTACGGCGGCTACGAGGGGATCACCACCGTGGAGATCCACCGCTCGCGCCCCGGCTGGTTCCTGTTCGACGACGGGGTGGCCGCGGGACCGCCGGAGCACCCCGGGGAGAGTCCCGAGGAGGTGGGCGCCCGGGCCGACCGGATGTTGGCCAAGGCCGATGCCGCCCTGGCCAACCACGAGGGCAGCGTCGTGCTGGTGGCCCACGGGCACTTCCTGCGGGTGCTGACGGCGCGACGGCTCGGACTCCCGCCGTCGCACGGGGCGCTGTTCCAACTCGCCACCGGAACGGTGTGCCGGCTCAGCACCGAGCACGGTCGGCCCGTGGTCGCCGGGTGGAATGTCAGACCCTCGCCCTAGGCTGCGGACAGCGGGGAGCGCACGGGGGCTCCCCGCTCGCCGAGGGGAGAGCGCCGCATGGCCCGACCACCGACCGCCGCCCAGCGACGCGTCGTCGCGGCAGCCGAGCCCGTGACGGGACGGCTGCGCGGCACGCCCGTGCAACTCGCCGCGCTCGGACGGCTCGGATTGGCGTTCCGCCATCCGCGTCCCCCGCACGACTGGTTCCTCACCCCGGCGGGCCACCGGCTCCGCTCCGAGGCGGACGCCCCGGAGGACGGCGAGCGGCCCCGGACCGCCGTGGCCGAGCCCGCGCCCGCCGGCCGGGTGTTCGCCGCCCGCCTCGGCGGTGACGCGGCGGAGCGGGGCGGCCCCCGTCGGGCCCGTGAGGTGGCCAGTGCCTGGACGGGGCTGCTGGAGCTACGGCGGATGACCCGTACGGACGCGGCGACGGACCGCCCCTGCGGCTGGGAGCGCACGCACCTCCTCGCGGCGGCGGCGCTCGCACTGGAGGCGGCGGGGTGCGTGCCCGAGACCGGGGAGGGGCCCGGGTACCGGGTGGTGGAGTCCGCCCAGCCCGAGGCGGTCGGCGTGTACGCGGCGGACGCGGCCGGGCTGCGGGCCTGCGCCGACGCTCTGGGCCGGGCGGGCTGGCAGGTCGGCGAGCACACCGAACCCCGGGTCGGCGGCCGTCGCCACCTCCTCGCCTCCCCCCGCCGCGACTGACCGCGCCCCACCCGCACGGGACGGCGCACCCGCGTCTTCGCGACACGATCAGTCACACGAAACCGTATGGTCCTCCTCCATGGGGTCGCACCGGCTAGACATGGTCCCGCCGTCTCGGACCGCCCACCGGGCCCCACCCCTTGGAGGCGCCATGCCGCTGCCCCGCCGCACCCTGCTCGCCGCCGTCGCCGGTTCGGCGGGCGCGTCCGTGTCCGTCCGGGCCGCCGCAGCCCCGGGGGCGCACCGAACGGCCGCCGACGACACCCCGCACGCCGGGGCCGCCGGGGCCGCCGCGCGCGCGGCCCGGCGGCTGCTCCCCCGGCACGCGGACCAACTCCGCTTCCGGTCGGCGCCCGGGGCTCCGGACTCCTTCACCGTGTCGGGCGCCCGGGGCCGGATCGTCCTCACCGGCACCACCCCCGCGGTCCAACTCACCGCGCTCCGCTGGTACCTGAAGCACACCGCGCACGCCAACCTCACCTGGGCCGGCGCACAACTCGCCCTGCCCGCCACCCTCCCCGCGCCCGCCGCCGAGACGGTGCGCACCGCTTCGGTGCCCCACCGCTTCGCCCTCAACGACACCAACGACGGCTACACGGGCGCCTACCGCACCTGGGCCTCCTGGGAACGCGAGCTGGACGTGCTCGCCCTGCACGGCTACAACCGGGTGTTCGTCCAGGTGGGCGCCGAGGCGGTGCACCACCGGGTCTTCCAGGCGTTCGGTTACGCCGAGGAGGAGGTGCGGCGCTGGGTGCCGGGTCCCGCGCACCAGCCCTGGTGGCTGCTCCAGAACCTCTCCGGGTTCCCGGCGCCCCCGTCCGGCCGGTTGATCGCGGCACGTGCGGCGCTGGGTCGGCGGATCTGCGGACGGCTCCGCGAGCTGGGCATGACCCCCGTGCTGCCGGGCTGGTTCGGCATGGTCCCGCCCGGGTTCGCGGACCGCAACGCCGGCGCCCGGACGGTGCCCCAGGGCGAGTGGTACGGCTTCGACCGGCCGGACTGGCTCGACCCGCGCAGCGCGGTGTTCGCCCGGGTGGCCGCGGCGTACTACGAGGTCCAGCAGGAGGTGTTCGGCGCGACCACGCTGTACAAGATGGACCTGTTGCACGAGGGCGGCAGCGCGGGGGACGTCCCGGTGGAGGACGCGGCCCGGGCCGTGGAGCGGGCGCTGCGCAGGGCGCACCCGACGGCGGTGTGGGTGACCCTGGGCTGGCGGACGAACCCGCCGCGGAAGCTCGTCGAAGCCGTCGACCGGGACCGGATGCTGATCCTCGACGGGATCGCCGACCGTGCTGCCGGGGCCGACGACCGGGAGGGCGACTGGCTCGGCACGCCGTACGCCTACGGTTCGATCTGGAACTTCGGCGGGCACACCGCGCTCGGTGCGAACGCCCGGGAGTGGGCGCGCGCGTTCCCGGACCGCCGGTCGCGGCCGGGCAGTGCACTGCGCGGCATCGCGTTGCTGCCGGAGGCCGCCGACAACAACCCCGCGGCCTTCGAGTTGTTCTCCGAACTCGCCTGGTCGGAGGGGCCGCTCGACCTCGCCGACTGGTTCGCGCGCTGGGCGCACGCCCGCTACGGCGCACGGGACGCGCACGCGGCGGCGGCCTGGGACCGGCTGCGCAGGACGGTGTACGGGACGACGCGTGAGGACGGCTGGAGCGAGGGTGCCGACGGGCTGTTCGGGGCCCGTCCCGCACTGACCGCGGTGCGGGCGGCCCGCTGGTCCCCCAAGTCGCTCCGCTACGACCCGGCGGAGTTCGAGCCCGCGCTCGACGAGCTCCTCGCGGTCGGCCCGCGGCTGCGGTCCTCGTCGGCGTACCGGCACGACCTGCTGGACGTGGCGCGCCAGGCGCTCTCCAACCGCAGCCGGGTCCTGCTGCCCCGCATCAAGGCCGCCTACGACTCCGGGGACGCCGGCCGGTTCCACCGGCTGACCGCGCACTGGCTCGACCTGATGGACGTGCTGGAACGGCTCCTGGCGACGGACGGCGCCCATCTGCTGGGGCGCCATCTCGCGGACGCCCGTTCGTGGGGCGCCGACGCCGCGGAGCGGGAGCGGCTGGCGTACGACGCGCTGTCGCTGCTCACCGTCTGGGGCACCCGCAAGGGGGCCGATGCGGGACTGCGCGACTACGGCAACCGGGAGTGGGCCGGGCTCGTGGGCGGGCTGTACCGACGTCGTTGGTCGCGGTACTTCGAGGTGCTGGGCGAGGCGCTGCGCACCGGTGGTGCGCCGGAGCGGATCGACTGGTTCGCCGTGGAGGACGCCTGGACCCGCGCACCCGGGCGGCTCGCCACCACCCCGCGGGGCAAGACCCGCACGGTGGCGATCGAGGTCCGCGACCTGCTGCGCGCGCAAGCGTCGTCGCTCACCTGACGGCGCACATCACCTCGAATCACCACAAAAAGGTCACTATCCGGATGCCCACCGGCGGATCGTGACCCTAGTCACGGCATTTCACCCCCCGATATGGCTTGATCGATCAAAGCCCGGCAGGGTTACATATGAGCGCCGCCTAGCTCGAAAGATAAATCTGTGACTGTCAACGAGGACTCGTTCACCAACTGGAAGACCCGCGAGGAGATCGCGGAGTCGATGATTCCGATGATCGGGAAGATGCACCGCGAGCGGGACGTCACGATCCTGCTGCACAGCCGCTCGCTGGTGAACAAGTCGGTGGTCAGCATCCTCAAGACCCACCGCTTCACCCGGCAGATCACGGGCGAGGAGCTGTCGGTCACCGAGACGATGCCGTTCCTGCGGGCGCTCACCACGCTCGACCTCGGGCCCTCGCAGATCGACCTCGGCATGCTGGCCGCGACGTACCAGGCCGATGACCGCGGCCTGTCGGTGGAGGAGTTCACCGCGGAGGCGGTGGCCGGCGCCACCGGCGCCAACAAGATCGAGCGCAGCGCGCCGCGCGACGTCGTGCTCTACGGCTTCGGCCGCATCGGTCGGTTGCTGGCCCGGCTGCTGGTGGAGAAGGCCGGTTCGGGCAACGGTCTGCGGCTGCGCGCCATCGTGGTCCGCAAGGGCGCCGGCCAGGACATCGTCAAGCGCGCCTCGCTGCTGCGCCGCGACTCGATCCACGGACAGTTCCAGGGCACGATCACCGTCGACGAGGCGAACGGCACGATCATCGCCAACGGCAACGAGATCAAGGTGATCTACTCCGACGACCCGACCACGGTCGACTACACGGAGCACGGCATCAAGGACGCCATCCTCATCGACAACACCGGCCGGTGGCGCGACCGCGAGGGGCTGTCGAAGCACCTGCGGCCCGGCATCGCCAAGGTCGTGCTGACCGCCCCCGGCAAGGGCGACGTCCTCAACGTCGTGCACGGCGTGAACCACGACATGATCAAGCCGGACGAGCAGATCCTGTCCTGCGCGTCCTGCACCACCAATGCCATCGTGCCGCCGCTCAAGGCGATGGCGGACGAGTTCGGCGTGCTGCGCGGCCACGTGGAGACCGTCCACTCGTTCACCAACGACCAGAACCTGCTGGACAACTACCACGCGTCCGACCGTCGCGGCCGGTCCGCGCCGCTCAACATGGTCATCACCGAGACCGGTGCCGCCTCCGCCGTCGCCAAGGCGCTGCCCGACCTCGACGCGACCATCACCGGCAGCTCGATCCGCGTCCCCGTGCCGAACGTCTCCATCGCGATCCTCAGCCTGCGGCTCGGCCGGGAGACCACCCGCGAGGAGGTCCTCGACCACCTCCGCGACGTGTCGCTGACCTCGCCGCTCAAGCGCCAGATCGACTTCACCAACGCGCCCGACGCGGTCTCCAGCGACTTCATCGGTTCGCGTCACGCCTCGATCGTGGACGCCGGGGCCACCAGGGCCGACGGCGACAACGCGATCCTCTACCTCTGGTACGACAACGAGTTCGGTTACTCGTGCCAGGTCATCCGGGTGGTCCAGCACGTCTCCGGCGTGGAGTACCCGACCTTCCCCGCTCCGGCGGCCTAGACCGCGGGTCCCCGACCAGGTTCCCGCTGGACGGGGTGGTAGGACGCTGTGCGGCGTCCTACCACCCCGTCCCCTTTTTTGGGGCCGCGGGGCGGTCACCGGCGCCCGGCCGCTCGACGCGGTCATGAGGCAGCGGGGTGCGCCGTCACCCCACGGGCCACAGGACTCACGGCCCGTCCGCCCCGGCTGCGCCGCCCGGCGTACCGGGGCGTACACCGGCGCAGTTGATAGGCCGCTGGCATAAGCAGAACGGCTGCGCGAGCGGGGGCGGTTGGAGGACGATGGACGTGCTGTCGAGGCGCCGTCCACGAGCCGTCCGGGCCCGGTCCCGCCCCCGGTGCGGCCCGACGGCGCCGTTCACGGACCACCGAGCCCAGTCCTGGAGAGGTCATGTCCGAGAGCGTGCCGGTGCGGTGCCCGGTCTGCCGCCGCGATCACCAGTTCACCCCGACCTCCTACCCCTGTCCGTGCGGACGGCCCGTCGCCCCGACGGTGGCTGCGCACGGGACGCCCGAGAACGTGACCGACCGCGCCTGGTCCGCGGACTGGGTGACGGTCTCCTGCCCCTCCTGCGGGCGGGCCGACCCCTGGCCGCGGCCCGAACTGGGCTGTAGCTGCGGGGCGGTGTTACGGGTGCCGCTCGCCGCCGCCCCCGACAACGACGCCGCCGCACCCGACGAGGCATCCGACGGCGCGGCAGCGGGTGGCACGGCACCCGACGCGCCCCGGCCGACCGCCCGGGAGGGCGGGGACCCCGCCGGGCGCCCGGGGGCGCCCGCGTTCCCCGCGCACATCCCGCTGCCCGCGACCGCGTCCGTGCCCCGGCCCGCGTTCCGCCCCACGGTGATCCGCACCCCCCGGGACGCCGTCACGGTGACCGCGCTGTACCTGCGCTGGCTGGGGTACGGGGAGATCCGCCGGGCCGAACAACCCCTGGCCTCCGGGGTCGGGCTCGCCGCGGACGGACTCGTCGCCGCGGTCGAACCGACCGTACGGGTGACCTCCCTCAAGGACGTGGAGTGCCTGTGGCTGGTCTCCCTCACCGGGGCGGAGCGTTGCGCGTACTTCGCCCTCGCCGGCTACGAGGACGGGGTGCGCGAAGGGGCCGACGCCCTGGGCGTACCGCTGTTCGTGGTGGACCTCGCGGGGGTGCCCCAGCCGGTCAACGGCGTCGCCGAGGAACTGGTGTCCACCGGCGCGTGACCCGGCGCACCAGCGCCGCCCCGCCCTGCCCCGCCCCGTTCACCGAGGAGGGTCCGGGCCCCGCGCCGACACGGGGCCCGGACGTGTGTCAGTCCGCGTAGCGCTCGCGGAGTTCGATCTTGCGGACCTTGCCGCTGACCGTCATGGGGAAGGCGTCGAGGATGCGCAGCCGGCTCGGGATCTTGTAGTGGGCGAGCCGCTCGTGGCAGTAGGCGCGCAACTCGTCCAGGGTGAGGGGGTCGTCCGGGTCCCGCGGGATGACGCAGGCGAGGACCTCCTCGCCGTACCGCTCGTCGGGGACGCCGACGACCTGGATGTCCGCGATCTTCGGATGCCGGTGGAGGAACTCCTCGATCTCCCGCGGGTAGATGTTCTCGCCACCACGGATGATCATGTCCTTGATGCGGCCGACGATGCGCACGTACCCGTCCGGCCCCATGACCGCGAGGTCCCCCGTGTGCATCCACCGCCCGGGGTCGATGACCTCCGCGGTGCGCGCGGCGTCGTCCCAGTACCCCAGCATCACGCTGTACCCCCGGGTGCACAGTTCCCCGGCCTCGCCGCGCGGCAGGGTCACCCCGCTCACCGGGTCGACGACCTTGACCTCGATGTGCGGCAACGCCCGGCCGACGGTGCCGGTGCGCCGTTCGAGGTCGTCGTCGCTGCGGGTCTGGGTGGAGACGGGCGAGGTCTCGGTCATCCCGTAACAGATCGACACGCCGGCCATGTTCATCTCGGCGACGACCCGCTTCATCACCTCCACGGGGCACGGCGAGCCGGCCATGATCCCGGTGCGCAGCGAGGAGAGGTCGTACAGCGCGAAGTCCGCGAGGTTCAGCTCGGCGATGAACATCGTGGGCACCCCGTACAGCGAGGTGCAGCGCTCCCGTTCGACGGCCTGGAGGGTGGCCACCGGGTCGAAGGAGGGCGCCGGGATGACCACGCAGGCGCCGTGGGTGGTGGCCGCGAGGTTGCCCAGCACCATGCCGAAGCAGTGGTAGAAGGGGACGGGCAGACAGATGCGGTCCTGCTCGTCGTAGCCGACCGTACGGCCCACCCAGTAGCCGTTGTTGAGGATGTTGTGGTGCGAGAGGGTGGCGCCCTTGGGGAAGCCGGTGGTCCCCGAGGTGTACTGGATGTTGACCGGGTCGTCGCAGCTCAGCTCCGCCGCCCGGGCGCGCAGCCGGTCCTGGAGGTCCGGATGCCCGGCGGTCAGCAGGTCCTCCCAGGAGGCTTCGCCGATGAACACCGCCTGCCGCAGCTCCGGGCAGCGCTCGCGGACCTGGGTGACCAACTCCCGGTAGTCGCTGGTCCGGTGTCCCGTGGACGCCACCAGCACCGACACCCCGGCCTGGCGCAGCACGTACTCCAACTCGTGGGCGCGGTAGGCGGGGTTGATGTTCACCATGACCGCGCCGATCCGGGCCGTGGCGTACTGGACGAGCAGCCACTCGGGGCAGTTGACGGCCCAGATGCCCACCCGGTCGCCCTTGAGGACGCCCCGGGCGAGCAGCCCGCGGGCCACCCGGTCCACCTCGGCCGCGAAGCCCGCGTAGGTCCAGCGCCGGCCCGAGGGCACGTCGACCACTGCCTCCCGGTCCGGGAAGGCGGCCACGGTGCGGTCCAGGTTCTCGCCGATGGTGTCCCCGAGCAGCGGGGTCGTACTGGTGCCGTGCGCGTAGGAGGGCTCGGGCCCGTCCGTGGTGTCCCGGGCGGGGGTGGGGGTGCTCATCGGCAGTCCTCCTCCCGGTACTCCGCGGTGGAGCCCTTCGCAGTGGCCTCCCGCAGGGCGACGCGGCGGATCTTGCCGGACACCGTCTTGGGCAGCTCCGCGAACTCCAGCCGGCGCACCCGCTTGTAGGGGGCGAGGACCGACCGGGAGTGCGCGAACAGCAGGGCCGCGGTGTCGGGTCCCGGCGCGTACCCCTCGGCGAGGACCACGTACGCCTTGGGGACGGCGAGCCGCAGCGGGTCGGGCGCCGGGACGACCGCCGCCTCGGCGACCGCTTCGTGTTCCAACAGCGCGCTCTCCAGCTCGAAGGGGCTGATCTTGTAGTCGGACGCCTTGAAGACGTCGTCGCTGCGGCCCACGTAGGTGAGGTCGCCCTCGGCGTCGACGGAGCCGATGTCCCCGGTGCGGTAGTAGCCGCCGGCCATCGCCGCGGCGGTGCGCTCCGGGTCGCCGTGGTAGCCGGCCATGATCCCGACGGGTCGGTCGGCGAGGTCGACGGCGATCTCCCCCTCGGTGGCCCCGGGTTCACCGGTCGCCGGGTCCAGCAGGACGATCCGGTACCCGGGGGCGGGCCGGCCCATGGACCCCGGCTTGACGGGCTGACCGGGGCTGTTGGCCACCTGTACGGCGGTCTCGGTCTGCCCGAACCCGTCGCGGACGGTGACCCCCCAGGCCCGCCGCACCCGCTCGATGACCTCCGGGTTCAACGGCTCCCCCGCGGCGACCACCTCGCGCGGCGGGGTCCGCAGGGCGCCCAGGTCCGCCTGGATGAGCATGCGCCACACCGTCGGCGGCGCACAGAAGGTGGTGACCCCCGCGGCGTCCATCTCGGCCAGCAGCCGGGCGGCGTCGAAGCGTGCGTACTGGTGGACGAAGACGGTCGCCTCGGCGTTCCACGGGGCGAAGAGGTGGGACCAGGCGTGCTTGGCCCACCCGGGCGAGGAGATGTTCAGATGGACGTCGCCGGGGCGCAGCCCGATCCAGTACATGGTCGTCAGATGGCCGACCGGGTACGAGACGTGGGTGTGTTCGACGAGTTTGGGGCGGGCCGTCGTCCCCGAGGTGAAGTACAGCATCAGCGGGTCGTCGGCCAGCGTCTCCCCGTCGGGGACGAAGTCCGCGGGCGCCGCCCGGCCGTCCCCGTACGACGACCAGCCCGGCACCGGGTCGCCGACCGCGATCCGGGTGAACGCGCCGGGTACGTCGGTGAACTTCGCGGTGTCGTCCGATCGGGCGATGACGTGGCGGACCCGTCCCCTGGCCACCCGGTCCGCGAGGTCCGCGGGGCCCAGCAGCACCGTGGCGGGGATGACGACGGCGCGCAGCTTCATCGCGGCGAGCGCGACCTCCCACAACTCGGTCTGGTTGCCGAGCATGACGAGGACCCGGTCACCGGCGGCGACCCCCTGGGACCGCAGCCAGTTGGCGGTCCGGGCGGAGCGGCGGGACATCTCGGCGAAGGTGGTCAGCTCCTGGCCGCCGTCCTCCCGGGCCAGGTGCAGGGCGACCCGGTCGTTGTCCCGGGCGATCACGTCGAACCAGTCGAGGGCCCAGTTGAAGCGTCGCGGCCGGGGCCAGCGGAAGCCGTCACGGGCGGCGGCCAGGTCCGTGCGGTGCCGCAGGAGGAAGTCCCGCGCGGCACGGAACTCCCCGGTGGCGCTGGTCGGGGTCATTCGGCCTCCTCGGTCACGGTTCTCGGGCGTCGCGGGCGTACTGGCTCGCCGCGGGCTCCACCGCTGCGTGCGGACCCCTGCCTACCATCGTGGAATCCGTGATACAGGTCTCACTACCCCCGAACGGGGGTAGCGGCGGGCTACGCGCGTGAGCGGCTGGGCGGGAGGCGGACCGGTGACGTCGGAGAGGACGGACGCGGCCGAGATCGGGGCGGCGTTGCTGAGGCTGCGTCGGACGACCGGGCTGCCGGTGGCGTTCGGCGGGCTGATCGAGGCGGGCGGGCGGCAGGTCCGCATCCAGCAGTTGTCGGGGACGTCGACGGCCTCGCTGCGGGCGCTGGTGGTGTCGCTGGGCAACGGCCTCGGCGGCAAGGCGCTGGCCAGGTCCCACCCGTGCGCGGTGACCGACTACCGCTCCTCCCGGCAGATCAGCCACGAGTACGACGAGCCGGTCCGGGTGGAGGGGCTGCGGTCGGTGCTGGCGGTGCCGATCGTGGTGCGGCGCCGGGTGCGGGGGGTGCTCTACGGGGCGTTGCGGGCCGCCCAGCCGTTGGGCGACCGGACGCTGGGAGCGGCGGTCGCGGCGGCGCGCGACGTGGAACAGGCGCTGGTGGTGCGGGACGAGGCCCGGGCGCTGTTGGCCTCGGCGGAACCCCGAACGGGTGACGAGGGCGCCAGGGCGGCGGCGTGGGAGCAGGTCAGGGAGGCGCACGGCGCCTTGCGCGCGCTGGCCCCGCGCATCGGTGATCCCGTGCTGCGCGCCGAACTGCTCGCCGCGTGCGGGCTGCTCGCCGGTGCGCCGGGCGCCGCCGCCACCAAGACGCCCGCGGCGAGCGCCCCGGTGGCGCTGACTCCGCGGGAGGTGGACGTGCTCACCTGCGTGGCGTCGGGGGTGACCAATGCGGTCGCCGGGGAACGTCTCGGGCTGCGACCGGAGACGGTGAAGGCGTACCTGCGTTCGGCGATGCGCAAGCTCGGGGCGGCCACGCGGCTGGAGGCGGTGGTCGAGGCGCGGCGGGCCGGGCTGCTGCCCTGAGGCCGCGCCCCGGGCGGGGCGTCAGGGGTGTCGTACCGTCCCGAAGCGCACGTCCTGGTCGGCGGAGGGTTCGGCGAGCAGCCTCAGCAGGCGCGCCCCCTCGGCGAGCACGCCCGCGCGCTGCACGTCGGTCAGCGGGGCGAAGGGTTCGACGGTGAGCACCGCCGCGGCCCCCGTCTCCTCCAGCTTCCACACGCCCGCCACCAGTCCGTCGGCCAGGAGCACGCAGTAGGAGTGGTTGCCCCGCCAGGTCAGGCCCTTGACCTCGGCGGGCACCAGTCGGGTGCGGTCGGCGTGCGAGAGCAGCAGGTTGTCGTACTCGGGCAGCAGCCGGGGCGGGGCCTCGACGTCCTCGTCGGGGCGGGGCGCGTCGGGCAGGTCGAAGAGTTCGGTGCCCCGGGCGTCGCGGAAGGTCAGCAACGCGGGGCGGAGCCGTTCGAAGGCGTCCCGCAGTCGGGTCACCCCGGCCCAGGTCTGCATGTCCTTGACCGAGGCGGGCCCGAAGGCGGCGAGGTAGCGGCGGACGACCTCCTCGACCGGCGCGGGCCCGGTGGCGCGGCCGAGCCACCGTTCGACGGTGGTGAGCGCGACCCGGCCGCTGCGGCGCCACAGGCCGCGCGGGGTGACCTGGACGAGGGGCAGTCGGCAGCGCGCGGCGATCGTGAGCGCCAAGGGGTCGGCGTCCGGCCAGTGCACCAGGAGTTCCGCCCGCAGTTGGGCCGGGGTGCGGGGCTCCGCCTCGACGAGTTCCCGGCTCAGTGCGGTCAGCCGGTCGAGGTCGACCCCGACGAGCCCCTTGCGGAAGGCGGTCAGTTCCCGGTCGAGGGCGCCCTGGGCGAAGGGGCGCAGCGCGAGCGCGTCGGCCGCGGTGTGGGTGTGGACGGTCGAGCGCAGGGTGACCATCCGGACGGCCGCGCGGTCGGCCATCAGGGCGGACAGGTCCGCGGGGTCGAAGCCGTCGATCCGGGCGGCGAGGCCGTAGTAGGGCGGCTTGACGTTCTGGGCCTGGAGACCGAGGAGGTGGGACAGGGCGTCGGCGGTGCCGAGGGTGCCGGGGGCCGCCGGGGTCAGGAGGTGCTGACGGGCGAGGGTGGCCCGGTTGAGCGCGCGATCGCTCAGCAGGGGGGCGTCCACCGTGCGGCGGCGGCCGGTGGGGCGGGGGCGTCGGGGCGCTGCGGACGCCGTCGCGGGTGCGCCGCCGCGGTCCGTGCCGGCGGGTGTCCGTCGGGGTGCTCCCGCCGCGCCGCCCGGGCCGTCGCTGTTCCTCTTCGTCGTCATGGCAGCACGCTAACGCGACTTGCGGACAGCCACTGTCCTAGAGGGGACGCTTCGCCGATCGGTGGCCGTGCGGTGTCCGGGGGCGTCACGCATCAGTTTCCCTGAGCGCTGCGAGTACCGGAATGTATTGGTCCGGCCGTCCCCGGGCGAGGAGAATCGTCCTCAGGCCCCACAAGGGCCCCGGTCGGCCTGGGCCCAGCGCAGATGCCCCCGCACCTCCCGTCCCCCCTTCTCCGTTCGAGTCGTCGGCCCCTCGGCCGGGCTCGACGGTTCGGCCGGGATGCGCGCCAACACGGCATGGAGTGTCCATGGAAGCAGAGCAGTTGATGTCACCACCCCGCTCCGGGGGTTCCCCCGCACACCGGTCGGCCCGGTGGAACACCCAGCGGGCGAGCGGAATGCCCGTGCACCGGTACCGGCCCTACTTCGACGAGGTGGAGCCGATCTCGCTGCCCGACCGGACCTGGCCCGAAGCGGTCGCCGTGCGCGCCCCCATGTGGTGCGCGGTGGATCTGCGCGACGGGAACCAGGCCCTCGCCGATCCCATGTCGCCCGCGCGCAAGAGGCGCGTCTTCGACCTGTTGGTGCGCATGGGGTTCAAGGAGATCGAAGTCGGGTTCCCCGCGGCCAGCAGGGCGGATCGGACCTTCATCAGGTCGATCATCGAGGAGGGGGCGATTCCGGAGGACGTGCGCATCCAGGTGCTGTCCCCCTGCCGTCCCGAACTCATCGACCTCACCTTCGCGGCCGTCGCCGGCGCCCCGAAGGCGACCGTCCACATCTACAACCCGACCTCGGCGCTGCAACGGCGGGTGGTGTTCCGGCAGGGCCGCGAGGGGGTGAAGGCCCTGGCGACCTCGGCGGCGCGGCGCGTCGCGGAGCACGCCGAGCGCGGGTCGGCCGACCTCCGGCTCCAGTACTCACCGGAGTCGTACACCGCCACCGAGTTGGGGTTCGCCGCCGAGGTGTGCAACGAGGTGCTGGACATCTGGCGGCCCACGCCGGAGCGCCCGGCCACCGTGTGTCTGCCCGCCACGGTGGAGATGGCGACGCCGAACGTGTACGCGGACTCGGTGGAGTGGATGAGCCGCAACCTGGTCCGACGCGACTGCGTGGTCCTCTCCCTGCACCCGCACAACGACCGGGGCACGGCGGTGGCCGCGGCCGAACTGGGACACCTGGCGGGAGCGGACCGGATCGAGGGCTGCCTCTTCGGCAACGGGGAACGCACCGGCAACGTCTGTCTGGTCACGCTGGGCATGAACCTGTTCAGCCGGGGCGTCGACCCCGAACTCGACTTCTCCGACATCGACGACGTCCGCCGGACCATGGAGCAGTGCACCGGCCTGCCGGTGCACGAACGGCACCCCTATGCGGGGGACCTGGTGTTCACGGCCTTCTCCGGCGGTCACCAGGACGCCATCAGCAAGGGGCTTCAGGCCCAGGCCGCCGCCGGGACGGGGGACGACCCGACGGCACCGGTGCCCTGGCAGGTCCCCTATCTGCCCGTCGACCCGAAGGACGTGGGCCGCAGCTACCGGGCGGTGGTCCGGGTCAACTCCCAGTCCGGCAAGGGCGGCACGGCCCACGTGATGAAGGAGGAGCACGGGCTGACCCTGCCCCTCGGCCTCCGGGCGGAGTTCTCCCGACTGGTGCAGGCGTACACCGATCGGACCGGCGGCGAGGTCCCGCCCGAACGGCTGCGGGACCTGTTCCACGGGGCGTACGTGGAACCGGACGGGCCGCTGAGCCTGCTGCGCCACCACGGCCCCGCCGACGGTCCCGGCGGTGCGCACCTCTTCCGCGTCAGCCTGGACGGCGACAAGACGGAACTCGTGGCCGAGGGGAACTCCCCCCTCGACGCCCTCGTGGGCGCCCTGGCCACCGTCGGCACGCACCTACGGGTGGTGGACCGCGTCGAGGACGCGACACCGGGCCGCCGAGCGGGGCGGGCCGTCGTCTATCTGGACGTCTCGGTCGCCCGGGAGGACCGGGAGCACCCGGTGCCCGAGCGGTACTGGGGCGTGGGCATGGCGTCGGACCCGGACGCCGCGGACCTCCAAGCCGCCTTCGCCGCCCTCAACCGCGCCCACCCCGCCTGATCCGAGCCGCCCCCCGTACCCCGCCGGGCAGCCGGTGCACGGCCCGCCCCCACAGAACGGAAGACACCGTGTCGCAGAACTTCGCCATCCGGGGGAACGACCTCTGGGACCCCACCACCTTCGACTCGCTGCGCCGCCAGTTGATCCCGTCCTTCGACCTGTTGTACGACAGCGCCGTCCAGGCCGTGGCCATGACCGTCGGGGACCGACCGCGCGTGCTCGACCTGGGAGCGGGCACCGGACTGCTCAGCGCCCGACTGCTGGAGCGGCTCCCGGACGCCGACGTGACGCTGATGGACCGGTCCGACGCGATGCTCGCCCAGGCACGCGGCAGGTTCGCGCCGGAGCAACGGGTCACGGTGCTGGTACGGGACCTGGTGGACCCGCTGCCGCAGGGACGGTACGACGCGATCGTCTCGGGGCTCGCGATCCACCACCTCCCCCACGAGGAGAAGCGACGGCTGTTCGCCCGCATCCGGCAGCACCTGGGCCCCGGGGGCGTCTTCGTCCACGTCGAGCAGTTGTTGGGGGCGCAGCCGTGGCTGGAGGAGATGTACGACCGGATGCACGAGGCCCATGTGCTCCGTTCCGGTACGCCCGACGCGGAGTGGGCCGCGGGCCGGGAACGCATGAAGTTCGACGTCCCCGTCGACCTCGACACCCAGTTGGGGTGGCTGAGGGACGCCGGCTTCACCGAGGTCGACTGCCTCGCCAAGGACTGGCGCTTCGTGACCTATGCGGGCTGGGTGACCCCGTGAACCTCCGGGTGACGGGTACGCCGCGCAGTCCGTGGACCCTCCGACCCTCCGGAAAGCGAGGAACGGCGTGCAAGGCAGCACACTGGTCGACAGGATCTGGGAGCAGCACCTCGTCGAGCGCGGTACGGACGGTCTGGACGATCTGCTCTACGTCGATCTGCACCTCCTCCACGAGGTCAGCTCGCCCCAGGCGTTCGAAGGACTGAGGCTCGCCGGGCGCCGGGTGCGACGGCCCGACCTCTGCGTGGCCACCGCCGACCACCAGGTGCCGACGTCCACCGCCGGGGGCGAGGGGTCGCCGGTGGACGCCGGTGGACGCCGACAGTTGCAGCTCCAGACGGACAACTGCCGCGGGGCCGGCATCGAACTGCACCCCTTCGGCTCCCCCGGGCAGGGCATCGTCCATGTCATCGGCCCGCAGATGGGGTTGACCCAGCCCGGGATGACCATCGTGTGCGGGGACAGCCACACGGCCACGCACGGGGCCTTCGGAGCGGTCGCGTTCGGCATCGGAACGAGCGAGGTCGAACACGTCCTGGCCACGCAGACACTGCGCACGGCCCGGCCGCGCACGATGGCGGTGACCGTCGAGGGCACCCCGCCCGTCGGGGTCTCGGCCAAGGACCTGGTCCTCGCCCTCATCGCCCGCACCGGCACCCGGGCCGGGGTCGGCACGCTCATCGAGTTCCGCGGCCCGGCGATCCGGGCGCTCTCCATGGAGGGCCGGATGACCGTCTGCAACATGGCGGTCGAAGCCGGCGCCCGCAGCGGGCTGATCGCTCCCGACGACACCACCTTCCACTACCTCGAAGGGCGTGAACGCTCCCCCCGCGGACGGCTGTGGGAACGGGCCCTGGACCACTGGCGGACGCTGCGCAGCGATGACGACGCCCGCTTCGACCGGGAGGTGGGCGTCGACGTCTCGGCGATCGCCCCGCAGGTGAGTTGGGGCACCAACCCGGGCCAGACCACGTCGATCGACGCGCATGTGCCCGACCCCGCCGGCATGGCGGACCCGGTGGAGCGCGGCGCCGCCGAGCGGGCACTGGAGTTCATGGGGCTGCGCCCGGGCACGGCGATGCGTGACATACCCGTCGACGTCGTCTTCATCGGGTCCTGCACCAACGGTCGCATCGAGGACCTGCGCGCCGCCGCGGCGGTGCTGCGGGACCGCCGGGTCGCCCCCTCGGTGCGCGCGCTGGTCGTGCCGGGGTCCGCGGCGGTCAAACGACAGGCGGAGGCGGAGGGCCTCGACCGGGTCTTCACGGCCGCCGGATTCGAGTGGCGCTCACCGGGCTGCTCCATGTGCGTCGGCATCAACGGGGACACCGTCGCGCCGGGACTGCGCAGCGCCTCCACCTCGAACCGCAACTTCGAAGGCCGTCAGGGGCCGGGTGCCCGCACCCATCTGGTCTCCCCCGAGACCGCGGCGGCGACCGCCCTGACGGGACGCCTGTCCGCCGCCGCCGACCTCGACCCCCGGGGTGGCCGACCGCTCGGAGGTGCTCGATGAAGCCGCTGACCACCCTGACCGGCCGGGCCATGCCGCTGCCGAGGTCCGACGTCGACACGGACCAGATCGTCCCGGCCGCCTGGCTCAAGCGGACCACCCGCACGGGGTACGGCGACGCGCTGTTCTCACACTGGCGGCAGGACCCGTCCTTCATCACCAACCGGCCCGAACGCCGGGGGGCCAGCGTCCTGGTCGCCGGGCCGAACTTCGGCTGCGGCTCCTCCCGCGAACACGCCGCCTGGGCCCTGCGCGACTTCGGCTTCACCGCCGTCGTCGCCCCCGGGTTCGGGGACATCTTCCGCAACAACCTGCCCAACGCCGGTCTGGTACCCGTCCACGTGTCCGCCGCCGTCGCCGACGCGCTGCTGCGGGCGACGACCGAGGACGCACGGGCCGAGATCACCGTCAGCGTCGTCGACCGGACCGTCGACTGCGCGGCGGCCGGGGTGAGCGGTGCGCCGTTCCGCCTCGACGACTGCGCCCACCACCGACTCGTCAACGGCCTGGGACTCCTCGACCTCGCCCTGCTGCTCGACCCCGACATCCGTGCGTACGAACGGGGGCGCCCGCCGTGGCTCCCCACCGGTCGGACCGGGTGAACCGCCGCCGGCCCGGAGTCCCGGCCACCCCGACCGACACCGACACCGACACCGAGGGCGACCGGGTGCGCAGCGGGACGCCGACGATGCCCGACTGGGCACAGGGCATGGCGGACCTGCACGTGCACTCCGCCCCCAGCCTGATGCCCCGTCACGGCGACGACCGCGAGACCGTCGCCGCGATGCGGGCCCTGGGGTTCAGCACCCTCGTCCTCAAGGCGCACGAGGGCGGTACGGCCGCGAGGGCCGCGGCGGCCGGCCCGGGCACGTACGGCGGGGTGGTGCTCAACAGCTGCGTCGGCGGGGCCAATCCCGACGCGGTCCGGGTGGCCGCGGCGCTCGGCGGTCGGATGGTGTGGCTGCCCACCCTGTCGTCCCGCGCCCACCGGGCGGCAGCGGCGGCCCCGGAACTGGCCGTC
Source organism: Streptomyces sp. NPDC005955 (assembly GCF_042871255.1). Classification (NCBI taxonomy): domain Bacteria; kingdom Bacillati; phylum Actinomycetota; class Actinomycetes; order Kitasatosporales; family Streptomycetaceae; genus Streptomyces; species Streptomyces sp. NPDC005955. The sequence goes on from NZ_JBIAIF010000008.1 coordinate 273,398, forward strand.
CACCGGCACGTCGAACTGCGCCCCGTCGACGTCACCGAGGACGGGCGGCTGCGGGCGCAGTGGTACGAGGTGCTCGATGCCGTGGCCGCTCACGACCTGGTGCTGGCCAGCGGCCATCTGAGCACCGCCGACACCTTGGTGGTGTTCGCCGAGGCCCGGCGGCGCGGCGTGCGACGGCTGCTGGTCAACCATCCCAAACTGGCGTTCCTGCGCTGGCGGGAGGAGACCGCCGACGCGTTCCGCGCGCTCGGCGCCCACTGCGAACTGGGCGTGGTGCCCGACCTGCTCGGCCCTCCGGAGGACTCCAGCCTCGGGCTGACGCGCTGTTATCCGCTGCCGCTGCTCGTCTTCGGCGGGGACCTGGGACACCGCGGGTTCCCGGCACCGGCCGAGGCCGTCGCCCCCTGGCTGCGGGAGTTGGAGCGAAACGTCGGGGCGCGGGCCGCAGCCACCCTGATGACCACCACCACCCGGGACCTGTTGCTGCCCTGACCTGCGGCACCGTCCCACGACCTCGTCGACCAGACCGGACCACCGCTGAGGAAACGGAACGCCCATGCTGTTCGAGACCATCCGGGGCATCGCCGCCGGCCGCCCCGACGCGCCGGCGGTGGAGACCACCGACGGAGAGACCTGCACCTACGCCCAGTTGATCGCACGCACCGCCGCCATGGGAGCGGGGCTGAGCGCCCGAGGGGTCGGCCCCGGGGACACCGTGGTCAGCCACCGGTTGCCCCAGACCCCCGACCACGTGGCGTTCATCCTGGCCGTGGCCGCCCTACGCGCCTGCTACGTACCCGTGTTGGCCGATGTCGACCGCCCGGCCCTCGACCGTGCGCTCGCCCTCACCCGACCGGTGCTCTGGGTCGGCCCCCCTCACCCGGACGCCGACGGGACGGCTGCGCCGCGGGTCGACCTCGCCGACCTGGTGACGGCCGACCCGGCTTCCGCGCCGCTGGCGACCGGGCACCCGGACCGGGTCTTCCGCCGGCTGTGGACCTCCGGTTCCACCGGGCTCCCCAAGCTGGTGTCGTGGAAACAGGGGCCGTTCGTCCGCGAGCGACTGCGGTGGGTGGCCGACGTCGGGATCACGGAGTCGGACGTCGTCCTGTGCCGGCACACCCTGGACGTGGCGCACGCCACGGACCTGCACGTCTTCGCCGCCCTCCTGGCGGGCGCCCGCCTGATCCTGGCCGACCCCCGGACGCCCCCGGGCGAACTGCTCGCACACCTCGCGCGACACCGCGTCACCCTGATGAGTGCGCTCCCCCACCACTACGCGGAGTTGATCGAGGCGGCGCGGACGCGCCCCGTCGAACTGCCGGCCCTGCGCAGGCCCCTGTGCGGTGGCGCGTACGTCAGTCCCGCCCTGATGGAGTCCTGCGCGCAGACCCTGCACATCCACCTCAGGCAGGTCTACGGCTCCACCGAGTTCGGCCTCGCCCTGGGCAACATGGACGACGTCGTGCAGAGCGCGACGGGCATGCACCCCGTCGACGGGGTGACGGCCCGGCTCGCCCCCCTCGGCGCGGACCCGGCACCGGACCTGGGCGTCCTGGTGCTGTCCTCCGACTGCACCAGTGAGGGGTACCTCCACGACGACGCGGCCCATGCCGTCACCTTCCGGGACGGGGAGTTCTGGACCGGCGACATCGCCCAGCGCGCCGCGGACGGCTCGTACCGCATCCTGGGAAGGACGACCGACGCCGTCAAGTCCGCGCACGGCCCGCTCGCCGCTCCGGTGCTGGACGCGCTCATCGCCGAACGCTGCCCGGCAGTCGCCGAATCCGTGAGCGTCCTGCCCGAACCGGAGGTCTACGGGCCGGACGTCCTCGTCGCGGTGCGGGCCTCGACGGCTGCCGCGGCCGGCGCCGCGGTCGCCCAGGTGCGGGCGGTCCTGCGGGAGTTGGGCGTGAACGGTGTGGTCCGGGAGGTGGAATCGGTGCCGCGCACCGTCGTCGGCAAACCGGACAAGCCCCTCGTCCGACGGAGCTGGGCCGCGCAACGCACACCGTGAACCGATCCCGGCGGTGCGCTCGGCTCCGGCCTCAAGGCACCTCGGTGCGGCACCCGGGCAGTTCGGCCCACAGGTCGAAGAAGGCGCTCAACGGCACGCTCGGGGGCCGGTCCAACCGCCAGGCGAAGACCTTGTCGAAGGAGATGGCGGGGGTCAACGGCACCACGACGACACGTCGGTCGGCCGCGAGCACGGGGCTGGAACAGGGGGCCAGGGCGATGCCGATGTGCTGGGTGACCAGGGCGAGTTGGAGGGCGACGCTGTTCGTCGCACAGACCACGTTCAGCCGCAGCCCGTGCGCGGCGAAGGCATCGCCGATGAATCCACGGACGCCGCTGTCGGGGCCGTAGGTGATGATCGGCGCCTCGGAGACCTCGTGGAGGGTCATCGCCTCACCGGGCGCCCGGCTCCCGGCCGGCAGCACCGCGACGATCCGGTCCCGCAACAGCACCCGGGTTCCGATGGTCTGCGACGGATCGTTCCTCGGGGCCGCCATGACTGCCGCGTCCAGGGTTCCGTTGCGCAGCCCGGCCAACAGGGACGGGCTCGACGCCCCCACGAGGTTCACGGCCACGGCCGGATGGCGCCGGTAGTACTCCCCCAGCAGCTCCGGGACGCAGGTGCCTTCCAGCCCTCCGACGGTCCCCAGGACGAGGGAGCCGCCGAGGAGACCCGCGCGACCGGAGAACTCCACGGCGGCTGCCGCCGCGGCAGCCAGACAGGCCCGGGCGTGCGGCAGCAGGGCGAGCCCGCCGCTGGTGAGGACGACGCGTCGGTGCAGCCGCTCGAAGAGCAGCTCGCCCAGTTCCTTCTCCAAACCCTGGATCTGCTGGCTGATCGCGGGCTGGACCACGTGGCAGCGCGCGGCGGCCTTGGTGAAGGAGCCTTCTTCCGCGACGGCGACGAAGTACTCAAGCGTGCGCAACTCCACTGCGCAACGTTAACAACCCCTCGCTCGTGGTAACCGGGGTCTTCCCGTACTGCGCCCACGCGCACCCCGGGCACCACCCGGCGCCCGCGCCCGCGCACGGCGGGGGCGCCCCGCGCGCACCCCCACGCACCGGACCGGGACACAGCGGAGCGGCACCGAAGGGGCCAGCAGTCGAAGGGCCGGCACCGGAATGGAATAAAACTCAACAGCCGTAGAGTTTTATCCCTCCGAGCGAACACCCTCGAACCCCGTACTGGAGACCCCATGTCCCCCAGAGTCGTGATCATCGGCGGCGGATACGGCGGCAGCGCCGCGGCCAAGGCACTGGACGGGGTCACCGATGTGACCCTCGTCGAGTCCAAGGACGCCTTCCTGCACAACGTGGGCGCCCTGCGCGCCGCGGTCGACGCCGATTTCGCGCCACGGATCTTCCTGCCGTACGACAAGCTCCTGAACAGGGGACGCATCGTGCGGGACCGTGCCGTGCGCGTCGAGCCCGGGCGGGTCGCACTGGCCTCCGGCACGACCCTGGACGCCGACTACCTCGTCTTGGCCACCGGCTCCGGCTACCCCTTCCCCGCCAAGAGCGACCTGGACGACTCCTCCGCCACCCTGGCGAAGTTCGACGCCACCCGGGCACGCCTCGCGCGGGCGGACCGGGTGCTGCTCCTCGGGGCGGGGCCCGTCGGCCTGGAGTTCGCCGGCGAGATCAAGGCGAAGTGGCCGGAGAAGCGGGTCGTCCTCATCGACCCGGCACCGGCCGTCCTCGGCGGCTACTCCGCACCGTTCCGCGCGGAGATCCTGCGCCAGCTCGACGAGCTCGGGGTCGAGCTGCTGCTCGGGGACGCGCTCGCCCAGGAACCGCCGACCGCGGCGGGCACGGCGGAGGAGTTCACCGTCACCACCCGGGCGGGCACCGAGGTGACCGCTCAGATCTGGTTCCGGACCCACGGGGTCACCCCCGCCACCGGGTACCTCGCCGGGGCGCTCGCCGACGCACGGCTCGTCGGCGGCCAGGTGGAGGTGACGCCCACCCTCCAGGTGAAGGGCCAGCGCACGGTCTTCGCCCTCGGTGACATCACCGACGTGGCCGAGCCCAAGCGGGCCGGCGCCGCGATGCGGCACGCCGAAGTGATCGCGCAGAACATCACCACCCTGATCGGGGGCGGTACGGACCTGACACGCTACGAACCCGGTCCGCCGGTCCTCCTCCTGCCGCTCGGCCCGGACGGCGGCGCGACCGAGATGCCCGGCGGGGAACTGCTGGGGCCCGAGACGACCGCCCAGTACAAGGGCGCGGACCTGATGCTCGGCCGCTTCTCCGAGACCTTCGGGCTCGGGGAGTGAGCACGACCCACACCCAGCACACCACGCACACGAAGCGCACGAAGCGCACGAAGCGCACGAAGCACATGAGAGACCCGAGGAACACGATGAGCACGCAGCCCCGCCCGTCCGACGGAACGATCACCGTCGAGGTCTACGCCGACCTCGTCTGCCCCTGGTGCTACATCGGCAAGCGTCGTCTGGACCGGGCGCTGGACTCCTTCCCGGGGGCCGACCAGGTCCGGGTCGTCCACCGGGCGTTCCAGCTCGACCCCGGTGCCCCGCGCAGCGGCACCCCGACCCGCGACTACCTCGGGGAGCGGTTGGGGCCGCGGGCCGAAGCCGTCCTGACCCACACCACGCGGGTGGCCGCGGACGAGGGCATCACGATGGACTTCGACCGCGCGCTGATCGGCAACACCTTCGACGCCCACCGGGTGCTGTGGCTGGCCGGGACCGAAGGGGCCCAGGCGGCGGTCAAGGAACGTCTGTTCGCGGCCTACTTCACCGACGGCCGCGACCTCACCCGGCCCGAGGTGCTCGCCGCGGCGGCCGCACCGGAGCTGGACGCCGAGCGGGTGCTCGGCATGTTGGCGGGCCCCGAGGGCGTACCGGAGGTGACGGCGCAGTTGGACGCGGCGCGGGCGGGCGGAATCCGTTCGGTGCCGACCCTCGTCATCGACGGCCGGCACGTGGTGGAGGGGGCGCAGGAGGGCGCCGCGCTGCTCGATGCGCTGGCGCGGGCCCGCGCGGACGCCGACCGGTGACCGGCACCGGGGAACCGCGGCGGGTGCCCGCCGCCGGTCCGCCACGGTGACCGGTTCCGACGGGTACGGCCCCGCCCGCGCAGATCGTGCCGGGCGGGGCCGTTCGACCCGTGCGTCACACGGTGGGCCCTGGCTGGTGGGACGGCCCGGGGACGCGGTGCCGACCGGTCGGCTCCACTCAGCCGAACGGGGAAAACGCGCGCTCCTCCCTCTCTGCCTGGGAGCGCCGCAGTCCGCTCCAGTCCAAGGCCTGCCGCGCCGTGCGCTGGGCCTCCTCGGCGGCCTTCCGGGTCTCTAACAGGACGTCACCACGTTCCTGAACCAAGCGCTCGTAGATCGGTGGATGGCCGGATGTCTCTGCGGTGTTCATGACGCCGATCTTCCCCCGTCCGTCGGAATTCCGTTAGGGCGGCCCCCTCACTCGCCCCTGACGACGAGAAGACCGTCCAGGTTCCACGCGGGTTGACCTGATTCACGGTGGCCCGGGCCGGCTCCTGGCACCGGGTCACGATCCGCTCGGCCCGGCCGGCTCCGTCGCTCCGTCGGCCCGTTGCGCGCGCAGCGCCTGGACGTTGGTCCCGGTGCTGTACAGCTCGACGAGCAGGGGGCGCAGGGCCCTGCCCGCCGGGGTGAGGTGGTAGCGGGTGCGGACCGGGAAGCCGAGCAGCCGGTCCTGGACCAGGAGCTCCCGCTCTCCGAGCACCCGCAGTCGTTCGGCGAGCACCTTGGGGCTGATGCTGGGTAACCGGTCGCGCAGGTCACCGAAGGAGTGCGGACCGTGCATCAGCTCGCGCAGGATGAGCGTGGTCCAGCGGCCCGCGATCGCGGCGAGGGCCACCTCGACCGGACAGTCCGCTTCCGGGGCCTCGGTGCGCCCCCGCTCGTCCGGCACCAACTCCTCGTCCCAGTCCCCGTCGCCGTCCCGGGGCCGCGCGGGCCGGTCCGCCGAGGGGGGTCGGGCGTGGGTTTCCGTTTGGTGAGCCACGCCGGGGCCGGGTTCACTGTCGGCATGAGCATCGAGTCGAACACCCGTTGGATTCATGTCTCCACTGTCCCCCTGGCCGCCGTTTCGGAGCAACACCCCTCGGCCCTCGCCGCGTCCTCCCACACGGGGAGACCCGGGGCGCGGGCCGGACGGGTCCCGGAACCGGGGTGGTCGAGCACCGCGGCGCGCTCTCAGCCGGCGACGTAGTCCGCGAGGTGTGCGCCGGTGAGGGTGGAGCGGGCGGCCACCAGCGCGGCCGGGGTGCCCTCGAAGACGATCCGGCCGCCGTCGCGGCCGGCGCCGGGGCCGAGGTCGATGATCCAGTCGGCGTGCGCCATGACGGCCTGGTGGTGCTCGACGACGATGACCGACCTGCCCGAGTCGACCAGCCGGTCCAGCAGGCCAAGCAGTCGTTCGACATCGGCGAGGTGCAGCCCACTGGTCGGCTCGTCGAGTACGTAGACCCGGTCCCGGCCCGCGCCCGACAGGTGAGCGGCCAGTTTGAGGCGCTGTCGCTCGCCCCCGGACAGGGTGGTGAGCGGCTGGCCGAGGCTGAGGTAGCCCAGCCCCACGTCGACGAGCCGGGTGAGGACCGCCCGGGCGGCCGGTGTGCGGGCCTCGCCCGCGCCGAAGAACTCCTCGGCCTCGACCACCGTCATCGCGAACACCTCGCTGATGTCGCGACCGCCGAGGCGGTGCCCCAGCACCGACGGCGGGAACCGCTTCCCCTCGCAGTCCTCGCAGGTGGTGGCGACCCCGGCCATGATCGCCAGGTCGGTGTAGACGAGGCCGGCGCCCTTGCAACCGGGGCAGGCGCCCTCGGAGTTGGGGCTGAAGAGTGCCGGCTTCACCCCGTTGGCCCGGGCGAAGGACGTGCGGATCGGGTCGAGCATGCCGGTGTAGGTCGCCGGGTTGCTGCGCCGGGAGCCCTTGATGGGCCCCTGGCCCACCGTCACCACCCCGTCCCGACCGGCCACCGAACCGCTGATCAGTGAACTCTTGCCGGAGCCCGCGACGCCGGTGACCACCGTGAGCACGCCGAGCGGGATGTCGACGTCGACGTCACGCAGGTTGTGGGAGTTCGCGCCGCGCACCTCCAGCACCCCGTCGGGCGTGCGCACCGACGGCTTGAGTGAGCCCCGGTCGTCCAGGTGTCGTCCCGTCAGCGTGCCGCTGGTGCGCAGTTCCTCGACGGCGCCCTCGAAGACCACCTCGCCGCCCGCCGCGCCGGCCCCCGGTCCGACGTCGACCACGTGGTCGGCGATCAGGATCGTCTCCGGCTCGTGCTCCACGACCAGAACGGTGTTGCCCTTGTTCCGCAGTCGGACGAGCAGGTCGTTCATCCGCTGGACGTCGTGCGGGTGCAGACCGACGGTGGGTTCGTCGAAGACGTAGGTGACCTCGGTGAGTGCCGAACCCAGGTGGCGCACCATCTTGGTGCGCTGGGCCTCGCCGCCCGACAGGCTGCTCGACGCCCGGTCGAGCGAGAGGTAACCCAGCCCGATGCCGACGAAGGAGTCGAGCGTCGCGCCGAGCACTTCCAACAGGGTCGCGACGGACGGCTCGTCGATGCCGCGGACCCAGGCGGCCAGCTCGCTGATCTGGAGGGCGCAGGCGTCGGCGATGTTGACGCCGTCGATCCTCGCCGAACGGGTGGTCTCGCTGAGCCGGGTGCCGTGGCAGGCGGGACAGGCGGAGAACGTCACCGCGCGGTCGACGAAGGCGCGTACGTGGGGTCGCAGCGTGTCCTTGTCCTTGGTGAGGAACGACTTCCGCACCCGGGCGAGCAGCCCCTCGTAGGTGGTGGTGAGCCCGTTCACCTTGATCTTGACGGGGTCGCGGTGGAGGAAGTCGTGGAGTTGGTCGGCGGTGTAGTCGCGGATCGGACGGTGCGGGTCGAGGAAGCCGGATTCGGTGAACGACCGGACCACCCAGCCGTCCGCCTTCCAGCCGGGGACGGTGATCGCGCCGTCGGCGAGCGACAGCGCGTCGTCGTAGAGCCCGGTGGGGTCGATGTCGGTGACGGTGCCCAGGCCCTCGCAAGCCGGGCACATGCCGCCGACGACGCTGAAGCCCCTTTCGGTCTTCTTGCCGTTCACCACCAGCGTGCCCGTCGCCTCGGCGGAGGCGATGTTGAAGGCGAACGCCCGTTGGGAGCCGATGTGCGGCTGGGCGATCCGACTGAACAGGATGCGCAGCAGGGCGCCCGCGTCGGTGGCGGTGCCGATCGTGGAGCGGGGGCTGGAGCCCATCGGCTGCTGGTCGACGACGATCGCGGTCGTCAGTCCGTCGAGGTGGTCGACGTCGGGCCGGCCCTGGGTCGGCATGAAGCCCTGGACGAAGGCGCTGTAGGTCTCGTTGATCAGCCGTTGCGACTCCGCGGCGATCGTGCGGAAGACCAAGGAGCTCTTGCCCGAGCCGGAGACCCCGGTGAACACCGTCAGTCGGCGCTTCGGGATCTCCACGCTGACGTTCTTGAGGTTGTTCTCACGTGCGCCCTGCACGCGGATCAGGTCGTGGCCGTCCGCGATGTGCAACGCGGGCGGCTGTGGGTCGATCCTGCCGACCGTCATGGTCCCTCCCCGGTGAGTCGCGCGGCGCGCCCCGGTCGCACGGGGAGGGCGGCGCTGTCCTGATCTGCCCTGCTCGTGACCTCAAGCGTAGACCTGCAAGAACGGTTGAGACTTTGCGGAGAAAGCCGCTGGAAGGATTCGTGAGAGTCTCCAACCATGGACTATCTGCGCCCGTCCGACCTGGCCCGTGAGCACGGGATCTCGACCCAGGCGGTCCGCAACTACGAGCGGGACGGATTCCTCCCGCTGGCCGCCCGCACCCCGACCGGCTACCGGACCTACACGGCGGTGCACGCCGCGGCCCTCCGGGCCTATCTGGCACTCGTCGCGGCGCACGGTCACACCGTGGCCGGGCAGATCATGTGCTCGCTCCACGCGGGTGACCTCGACGCGGCGCTGACGGCCGTGGACCGCGGCCACGCCCAACTGCTCCGCGACCGGGCGACGCTGGACGCGGTCGGCGCGGCGGTGAAACACCTGACCTCCACCTCCGGTGACGCTCCGCCCGCGCCCGCGCACCGCGAGCCCTTCAGCGTCGGTGCGCTCGCCCACCGGCTGGGGGTCACCGCGGCGACCCTGCGCAACTGGGAGGCGGCGGGCGTCCTGGCGCCCGAGCGCGAGCCGATCACCGGGCACCGCACCTACGGCGCCCCCGACGTCCGGGACGCCGAGCTCGCCCACCTCCTGAGACGGGGCGGCTACCCGTTGGGCCACATCGCCACCGTGGTCCAGCAGGTCCGCACGGCCGGTGGGACCCGGGCGCTGTCGGCCGCCCTCGACGACTGGCGGGACCGGCTGACCGGCCGGGGCGTGTCGATGCTCCACGCGGCCACCCGGCTCGCCGGGTACGTGGACCTCCTCGACCTCGCCCCGGCGGCCGGTCCGGCGACGGACTGAACCGGCCGCCCCGCAGCGGTGGTCGCGTCCGGGGGCGTGCCGCCCCGTCCGGGGGCGTGCCGCCCGGCCCTCACCGTGCGGTGTACTCGGTGGGGCTCATGTCGTAGAAGTCGCGGAAGGCGCGGGCGAAGCTGCTGGGGTCCTCGTAGCCCACGCGTTGGCTCACCGAGACCACCGACGAGCCGGCGCGCAGCAGCCGGGCCGCGGCGTACATCCGGCTCCGGGTGCGCCACTGCCCGAACGTCAGCCCGGTCTCCGCGACGAAGGCCCGTTCCAGGCTGCGACCGCTGGTCCGCACTTCGCGGGCCCAGTCGAGGATGCGCCGGTCGTCACCCGGGTTGAACAGCAGGGCGCCCGCCACGGCCGCGGCGCCGGGGCTGGTCGGCAGCGGCAGGTCGTCGGGGGCCAGCACCCGGCGTTCGAGGATCGACAGCACCTGCCGCTGGATGTTCGCGGACGGTTGGATGATCGTGCTCTGGCTCTGGTGGAGGGCGAGGAAGTAGATCTTCTCGTCGTTGCGGATCGACACCACGGTGATGTCGGTGAGCACGGTCGCGATCTCGTCCATCGAGATGGAGAGCGGGAACAGCACGGAGTTCGCCCGGACCTCCAGTGCGTGTCGGGTGCCCGCGGGCAACCAGATGACCTCGCCCTCGGTGATCTCGACGGTGGTCTCCCCGCACTGCACGAGGGTGCTGCCCCGGATCTGCCACAGCGCCATGTGCTCGTCGTGGTGGACCTGCTCGGGGATGTCGACGCCCGGGATGTGCAAGGGGAAGTCGAGCGAGGAGAGGCTCGCACGACCCCCCGTCCCCCTCCTGCGCACCGTCACCCGTCCACCCCGCTTGTCAGGATCCGCATCGAGGTTGTCGCTTTTCGCACTGGAGCCATCACATAGGTAAGGCTAACCATAGTTGGCAGCCCCCGCCGCCCTGTCCGGCCGGCCGTCGCACCGATCCGACCCGGGGCACCCGCATCTGAAAGGCCCCATGAAAGTCATGCGCACGCCCCGTACCCGCACCTCCCGCCTGATCGGCGCCGTGATCGCCGGCCTGGTCCTGGTCACGGGGTGCGCGGCCCCGGACGACCGGGGCGCCGACCGGACCCCCGGGAGCTCGGGCGCCGCCGCCACCGACCTCCCCGCCGCCGAAGGCGCGACCGCGTACCCGCTCACCCTGAAGACGCCGTTCGGTGACACCACGCTCGACCGGCGCCCCGAACGCATCGCGATCGTCACCGCGAACACCCTCGACACCGATGCGCTGATCGCGCTCGGCGGCACGCCCGTCTTCGCGCCCTCGACCGTGGACCGCAACCCCTGGCTCGACGACGACGCCGTCACCGGCATCGCGAAGCTCTGGGACGCCGAAGCGGGTACGGAGGTGTCGGCCGAGTCGGTGGCCGCCGCCTCGCCGGACCTCATCGTCGCCCTCGCCGCCTACGAGACCTTCGACCAGGCGCGGTTCGACAAGCTCAGCGCGATCGCCCCCGTGCTCTACGCACCCCAGGGCGAGCTGACCTGGCAGGAGCTCACCCGGAAACTGGGCGACACCCTGGACCTGAGCGACGCGGCGGTCAAGGCCGTCGAGACGGCGGAGCGGAGCGTGGCGAAGACCCGTGCCGAACACCCCGAGTTCCGGGGCAAGAGCGCCACGCACATCATCGTCTACGACGAGAAGTACGGCCCGTACTACGCCAGCTCCCCCGGCTCCGACACCGCCCGGCTCTTCGAACAACTGGGCTTCGTCCTGCCCGGGGCCGCCGCGAAGTTCACCAAGGACGGCACGATCAGCGACGAACTCGTCGGGCTCATCGACGCCGACTTCCTGCTGCTCAGCACCTCTGCCGACCCCGCGTACTTCGTCGACGCGCCCCTGGTCAAGGCGGTGCCCGCGGTGGCCGACGGACGTGCCGTGATCAACCCGCAGGACAAGGAGGCGGGCACCAACCACTTCGCCTGGGGCCTCAACGTGCAGAGCGTGCTGAGCGTGCCCTGGCTGATCGAGCAGCTGGCCGAGTTCGGTGGAAAGGCGATCCGTTGAGGCAGGCCGTGGCGGGCGGCCGGTCGACGGAGACCGGCCTCCCCGGACGCCCAGGACGCCGCGGCACCGCAGTGCGCGGGCGCCGTCCGGCGGTTCCGCCCGCATGACGACCGTCCACCGGCCCACCCCCCGCGCCACCGCCGGCCGGGCCCGGGCCCACCCGCCCGGCACCCCCCTGCGCCCCGCACCGCAGGCCGACACCTCCCGCCGCGTCCCCGGTCTCGTCCTGCTCCTGCTGGTCCTGGCGGTGACGGTGCTGGCGAGCCTGACCATCGGCGCCAACCCCCTCTCCGTGGAACAGGTGTGGCGGGGGCTCCGGCACCGCGACGGGTCCGAGGCATCGGTCGTCGTCTGGTCCCTCCGGATCCCGCGCACGGTCGCCGGCATCGCGGCGGGCGCGGCACTGGCCGTGGCGGGCGCCGCGATCCAGGCGCTGACCCGCAATCCGCTGGCCGACCCCGGCATCCTGGGCGTCAACGCGGGTGCGGGGTTCGCCGTCACCCTCGGGGTGGGGTTCTTCGGGCTGTCCGGGATCACCGGGTACGTCTGGTTCGCGTTCCTGGGGGCGGCGGCCGGGACGGTCCTGGTGTACCTGATCGGCTCGGCAGGGCGGGGCACCGCCTCGCCCGTGACCCTTGTGCTGGCGGGAGTCGCACTGGGCGCGGTGCTGAACGGGTTCAGCACCTTCCTGACCCTGATCGACCCGGAGACCTTCCGTTCGATCCGCAACTGGGGGCTCGGCTCCCTCGCCCGCACCGGCCTGGACGACACGGTGGCGGTCGCCCCGTTCCTCGTCCTCGGCCTGCTGGTCGCGGTGGCGGTCTCGGGTGCGCTGAACTCGATGGCCCTCGGCGACGACCTCGCGCTCTCGCTGGGCGCGAAGGTGCTGCGCACCCGGGTGCTGGGCGTCCTCGCGGTGACCCTGCTGGCGGGCGGTGCAACGGCGTTGACCGGGGGCATCGCCTTCGTGGGCCTGATGGTGCCGCACGTGGTGCGGTGGTTCGTCGGACCCGACCAGCGGTGGATCACCGCGTACTGCGCACTGGCCGGCCCGGCCCTGGTGCTCGCCGCGGACGTCCTCGGGCGGGTGATCGCCCGCCCCGGGGAGATCGAGGCCGGCATCCTCACCTCGGTGATCGGCGCGCCCGCGCTGATCGCCCTGGTACGGCGGCGGAAGGCGAGCGGGCTGTGAACACGCACACCGTACGGGACCCCGCCGGAACGACCCCGGGGGCCGGCGCGCGCGGCTCGGGACGCGTGGACTTCGGGTACGCGAACCGGAGCGTGCGGTGCCGGTGGTTCTCGGCGCGCCTCGGGGTGCGGCAGACCGCGGTGACCGCGACCCTGTTCCTCGTCGCACTGGTGCTGGCCGTGGTGGCGCTGCGCTTCGGCGACTACGAGTTGACGATCGGCGAGGTCGTCGCCGCGCTCACCGGTTCCGGTGCGGAGTTCCCCCGGACCGTCGTGGTGGAGTGGCGGTTGCCGGTGGTCACCGCGGCCCTCGTGTTCGGTGCCCTGCTGGGCGTCGGCGGGGCGGTCTTCCAGTCGCTGACCCGCAACCCCCTGGGCTCGCCGGACGTGATCGGTTTCGACGCCGGCTCCTACACCGCCGTGCTCCTGTCCCTCCTGGTGTTCGGCGGCGGGGCCTACTGGTCCGTCGCCGGCGCTGCGGTGGCGGGCGGACTGGCCACCGCCCTCCTGGTGTACGTCCTGGCCCACCGGCGCGGGGTGCAGGGCTTCCGGCTGATCATCGTGGGCATCGGGGTGTCGGCGCTGCTCGGCTCGGTCAACGCCTATCTGATCTCCCGGGCCGACCTCGCCGACGCCATGACCGTCGGGTTCTGGGGCGCCGGGTCCCTCACCCGTGTGACGTGGAACGGCATGTCCCTCTCGCTGGTCGTCACCGCACTGATCGTGCTGGCCGCGGCGCTCCTCGCCCCGTCGCTGCGCCACCTGGAGCTCGGCGACGACGCGGCCGTCACCCAGGGCGTCCGGGTCGGAGCCGTCCGACCGGCCCTGCTGGTGGTCGGCGTCGCGACGACGGCACTGGTGACCGCCGCCGCCGGGCCGATCGGCTTCATCGCCCTGGTCGCCCCGCAGTTGGCCCGGCGGCTCACCCGCTCGCCCGGGGTGCGGCTGCTCCCGGCAGCCGCGATGGGGGCGGCCCTGCTCAGCGCGGCCCACGTCCTGGCGCTGCTCGTGGCCCGGTCCTACCGGCCCGTCCCGGTCGGTCTGATCACCGTGTGCCTGGGCGGGCTGTACCTGATCCGCCTCCTGGTCCACGAGTCCCGGCGTCAGTACGGCGCACCCCGATGACCCCACCCGAAGAGAACGAGCACATGACCCCCACACCCGACCACGAACGCGCCGACGGCTCCGCCGGTACGGCCCCGACCCGGTCCAGGCTCGTCGTCGACGAGGCGACGACCGGCTATGACGGGGCCGTGGTCTCCGAAGGCCTCTCGGTGCGCATCCCGGACGGATCGTTCACCGCGGTCATCGGTCCGAACGGCTGCGGCAAGTCCACCCTGCTGCGCACCCTCGCCCGGGTGCTGACGCCCTCGGCGGGGCGCGTGCTGCTGGACGGGAAGGCGATCAGCACCTACCGGTCCAAGGAGGTCGCCCGTCGGATGGGCCTGCTGCCGCAGACCTCCCTGGTGCCCGACGGGATCCGGGTCGCGGACCTCGTGGCCCGGGGGCGCGCACCCCACCAGGGCCTGGTGCAGCACTGGCGCCGGTCCGACGAGGAGGCCGTCGAAGCGGCGCTGCGGGCGACCCGACTGACGGAACTGTCGGGGCGGTTGGTCGACGAGTTGTCGGGCGGGCAGCGCCAGCGGGTCTGGGTGGCGATGCTCCTCGCCCAGCAGACGCCGATCGTGCTGCTGGACGAACCGACCACGTTCCTGGACATCGCCCACCAGTACGAGCTGATGGAGTTGTTCCGCACCTTCCACGACGAGGGCAAGACGATCGTGGCGGTGCTGCACGACCTGAACCAGGCCGCCCGCTACGCCGATCACCTCGTCGTCCTGCGTGACGGCGTCGTCGTCACCACCGGCACCCCGGACGAGGTCATCACCGAGGAACTGGTCGAGCGGGTCTTCGGACTGCGCTGCCTCGTCGTTCCCGACCCCGTCACCGGCACCCCGACCGTGGTGCCGCTCGACCCGCGCACCGCGCCCCTCCACCCGACCGGACCCGCCGGGTCCGGCGCCACCGCCGCCGACACCCGTCCGGAGAAGTGAGAACCCGTGGCACAGAGCCTGAGGCAGCTAGAGGTCTTCCCCATCACCACCCGCACCCTGGACGTCCTGCGCGTGACGGACGTGACGCCCGGGATGCGCCGGGTCACCCTGGGCGGCCCCGAACTGGCCGCCCACACCGCGGCGAACGGCTACCCGGTGGCGGCGTTCCGCTCGGACGGGTTCGACGACGAGTTCAAGGTCCTGCTCCCCCACCCCGACGCCGAGACGGTCGTCGGACCGACCCAGGCCGACGGGCTGCTGCACTGGCCCCGCGACGACGCCCACCTGGTGTCCCGCACGTACACCGTGCGGCGCTGGGACCCCGTCGCCGGTGAACTGGACGTCGACTTCGTCAACCACGGCGTCGGACCGGCTTCGACCTGGGCCTCCCGGGTGCGGCCCGGTGAACGGGTGCAGATCGCCGGACCCAAGTCCTCCTCGCTGCACCCCGAGGGGGCCGACTGGACGTTGGTGGCGGGTGACGAGACCGCGCTGCCGGCGATCGGCCGCTGGCTGGAGCAGTGGCCGACCGGCGCCCGCGGTCAGGTGTTCATCGAGGTCGGCCACCCCGACCACCGGCAGGACCTCCCCCTCCCGGACGGGGTGACGGTGACCTGGCTCAGCCGCGACGGCGCCGAACCGGGCACGACCACCCTGCTGTTCGACGCCGTCCGGCAGGCCCCGTGGTGGGACGGGACGGTGTTCGCCTGGGTCGCCGGCGAATCGCTCACCCTCACCCCGATCAGACGGTGGCTGAGGAACGAGAAGGCACTGGCCAAGGAGCAGGTCGACGTCACCGGCTACTGGCGCCGCCGGCAGGTCACCGTCGACGACCCCGGCTCCGTGCAGCCCGGCGCCTCACCGGTGGACGCCGAAGGGGGCGGGAACGAGGCGCAGCGGTTCCACGAACTCACCGAGGTGCTCCCCGCGTTCGCCGCCCGGACCGCGGTGACCGTCGGGCTGGCGACCGCGTTCGGCGAACGAGCGCGCACCGTCGCCGAACTGGCCGCGGCCACCGGCACCGACCCGGTCGGGCTCGGCAAACTGGTGCGCTTCCTGGCCTCCGTCGACCTGACCGAACGGCTCGACGACGGCCGCTACCGGCTCACCGACCTGGGGCGCGCACTGGAGGACGAACACGTCATCGACGCCCTGGACCTCGACGGACTGCCCGCCCGGCGTGAACTCGGCGGCGCCCTGTCGCTGCTGTCCGCGGTGCGCACCGGGCGGGGCGACCACGCCCGCTGGTTCGGCGCCGACTACGCCCGGCACGTCCAGGACGACCCCGCGCTGCTCGCCGCCCGCACCGCGCACGAGGCACGGGAAGCCGTGTACGTCGCGGGCGCCCTCGCCGCCGCCTCCGCGTTCGCCGGGCTGTCCACGGTGACCGTCTCGGGTCCGGCCCCCGGCAGCTTCGCCGCCGCCCTGGTCAAGGTCCACCCCGCGCTGCGGGCCACGGTGGTCGCCGCCCCCTCGGAGATCGATGCCTTCCGTCGGGCGTACCCGGCGCACGAGCGCATCGCGTACGAGGCGGGCAGCCTGTTCGGCGCCCGCCCGGTGCCCACCGACGCGGTGCTGCTGGCCGATGCGCTGCGCTCCCTCACCGACGTCGACGCGGTCCACGTACTGCGCCAGGCGGCGGCCGGGCTGCACCCGGGCGGCCGGGTCCTGGTGTTCGGCGACGTGCTCGACCCGGCGGTGGCGGACGAGCACGACTACGAGGACGACCTGATCGACTTCGCGCTGCACGGCGGCGGTGCACGGGACCGCGAGGGGCACCGTGCCCTGTTCGACGCCGCGGGCCTGCGCCTGGTGGAGCGCACCACGATCGGCTGGGGCTACACCCTCCACGCCCTCGGCCCGCGGGACTGATCCGGCGGTCCGCCCGGGACGGTCGCCCGCACGGCCGGACGGGGACCCGGGCAGCCGGCTGCCGGGGGCGCGGACCGTGCCGGGTCAGTAGGCGACGCTGATGCGGGCCCTGGGGTGCTCGGCCTTCTCGATCTCGTCGACGAAGGCGGCGGCGAAGTCCTCCGCGCTGATGTGGCTGTTGCCCTCGGCGTCCGTGAGGAGGCCGTCGCCGCCGACGCGGAAGTCACCCGTCCGCTCGCCGGGGGCGATGAGCGCGGCGGGCGACACGGAGGTCCACTCCAGGTCCTCGACCGTGCGCAGGCCGTCCAGCAGCGCACTGTGGGCGCCGGCCTCGGGCCGGTACGCGACGGGGAAGTCGGGAGTGTCCTTCAGCGCGGTGTCCCCGGCCACCCGGAGCGACCCCGCTCCGCCGACGATCACCACCCGGGTGACCCCTCCGGAGCGCACCCCGTCGAGGAAGGCGTCGTACAGCGCGGTGAACGGCGCGCGCGGATCGGAGCCGTCGCGGAGCGGGACCAGTGCGGAGGCCACCGCGTCGGCCCCCCTGACCAGGCCGGCGACCGTCCCGGCCGAGCCGGCGTCCGCAGCGACGGCGTTCAGCTGCGGGTCGTCGAGCGGGGCCCGCCCGGAACGGGACACGGCGACGACCCGGTGTCCCCGGCGGACGGCCTCGGCGGCTATCCGGCTTCCGATCATGCCGGTGGCACCGAACAGAACGATCTTCATGACGAGCTCCTCCAGATTCCGGTCCTCGACCGCCCGGGCCCGAGCCGGCACCCGGTCGGCCTTGGCTTCGGCCCGCCGTTTTCCGTCATCACGTTCGAGCGGATCGAGCCGATGTCTCCACGCTAGGCCCGCCAGCTGGGACCTTCTGGGTACGCTGGGGACTCATGATGGCCAAAAACCGACAGGACGGCACAGCCGACATTGCGGAGGTGTCCTTCGCCGCGCCCGCCGGGACGCCCCCCGGCATCGAGGTCCTGTCCCTGGCCGAGCTGCGCGCCCGCGCCGGTCCGGACCGTTTCACGGCGCCGCAACGCGTCGGCTTCCACCATCTGCTCACCGTCGCCTCGGGCACCCTGCGGCACACCGTCGACTTCGCCGCGCACACCCTGCGCCGCGGGTCCTGGCTGTGGGTGCGCCCGGGTCAGGTCCAGCAGTGGGGTGACCTCACCGCCGCCGAAGGCACCCTCGTCCTCTTCCAGCAGGACTTCCTGGACGGGGCCACCGCGGTCGGTGCCCGGCTGGACGACGTCCACGGCCCCGCCGTCCGCACCCCCGACGCCGCGGACGCACCGGCCCTGGACCTGGCGGTGGCCCACCTCGACCAGGAGTTCCGTGCCTTCGGGCACCTGCCGCTGGCGGCGCACACGGCGACGCTGCGCCATCTCCTGGCCGTCCTCGTGCTGCGGCTGTCCCACCTCGCCGGAGCCGACGACGCCCCCTCCCCCGGACCCGACGAGACCCATCTGCGGTTCCGGAACGCGGTCGAGGAGCACTTCGCGCGCACCCGGCGGGTGGCGGACTACGCGGGCCTGCTCGGCTACTCGCCCCGCACCCTGTCCCGGGCCGCCCTCGCCGCCACCGGAACCGGCGCCAAGGAGTTCATCGACCGTCGGGTCGTCCTGGAGGCCAAGCGCCTCCTCGCCCACAGCGACGACCCCGCGTCCCGCATCGCCGACCGGTTGGGCTTCCCCAGCCCCACGCACTTCAGCAAGTTCTTCCACCACCGCACCGGGCGGACCCCGGGCGACTTCCGGGCCGCCGTCCGCAGCGGTGGGACCCGGGGGTCGGCGTCTCAGCGGTAGTAGACGGCGGTCCGCTTCCCGTCGACCTCGTGGACCTGCACGGGAGTGTCGAACACCTCGGTCAGCACCTCGGCCCGCATCATCGCGTCCACGGTGTCGGAGGCCGCGATCCGACCGTCGCGCAGGGCGATGATCCGATCGGAGTAGGTGGCGGCGAAGTTGATGTCGTGCACGATCAGGACCACGGTCTTGCCGAGCTCGTCCGCCGCGCGCCGCAACTGGCTCATCATCCGCACGGAGTGCTTCATGTCGAGGTTGTTGAGCGGCTCGTCGAGCAGCACGTACCGGGTGTCCTGGGCCAGCACCATCGCCACGTAGGCACGCTGGCGCTGGCCGCCGGAGAGCTGGTCGAGGTAGCGGTGCTGGAGGTCGCCGAGGTGCAGGAAGTCCAAGGCGTCGTCCACCTGGGCGACGCACTCGGGGGTCAGCCGGCCGCGGCTGTGCGGGAAGCGTCCGAAGGAGACCAGTTCCCGTACCGTCACCCGGGCGGTGAAGTGGTTCTCCTGGCGGAGGATGGACAGGGTCCGGGCCACGTCCTGCGACTTGGCGCGGTGCACGTCGAGGCCGTCGACGGTCACCGTGCCCGAGGTCGGCTCGGCGAGCCGGCCGATGATGGTCAGCAGGGTGGACTTGCCGGCCCCGTTGGGGCCGACCAGCGAGGTGATGCCGCCCGCCGGGATCTGCCCGGAGACCGGACCGAGCACGGTGTCGTCACCGTACGTCTTGCGGATGTCGGTGAACTCGATCACAGGGTGCCCTTCCTGAGCAGGTGGACGAGGAAGATCGCCCCGCCGAGGAACTCGATGACGACGGTGAGCATGCCGGAGGCGTAGAAGACGTGTTCCATGATGAACTGCCCGCCCGCCAGGGTGATCAGCCCGATCAGGAACGCCATCGGCAGCACGATGACGTGCCGGTGGGTGCCCGACATCTGGTAGGCGAGCATCGCCGTGACGAAGCCGAAGAAGGTCATGGGCCCCGCGAGCGCGGTCGACATCGCGACCAGCAGGGAGATCAACAGCAGCATCAACGAGAGCTCACGCTTGTGCGCGATGCCGAGGTTCGTGGCGGCGTCCCGACCCAGCAGCAGGGTGTCGAGCCGGTAGCGGCGCTGCCAGACGACGGCGCCGACGATCAGGCACACGCCGCCCGCCAGGGGCAGGTACTCCGCCTCGGCGCTGCTGAGCCGGCCGAACAACCGCGCCGACAGCACGTCGTACTCGGCGGGTGACAGCAGCCGTTGGAGGAAGTCCGACAGGCTCCGGAAGGCGAGCCCCAGCACCACGCCGACCAGCAGCAGGACGTGGATGCTGCCCTTGCGTCCGTTGAACAGCCAGCCGAACAGCAGCATCGTGAAGCCGACCATCAACAGGGTCTGGGTGATCAGCTTCGGCATGCCGTCCGTCGCGGCGAGCACGCTTCCCCCGAAGACCGACACCAGCAGGGTCTGCATCAGGATGTAGACGGCGTCGAAGCCCATGATCGAGGGGGTGAGGATGCGGTTGTGGGTGATGGTCTGGAACACCACCGTGCCCACCGCCTGCGCGAACGCGACCACCGCCATCGTGCCCAGCATGGTCAGGCGCCGCTCGAAGGCGAAGTCGAAGGACCCCTTGATGAAGAGGAAGAGGAAGCAGAACACCGCGACAGCGGCGAGCACGCCCGCGATGGCCAGCCGGGCCGCGGCGGGCAGCTTCGGCCGGGCGGGCGGGGCGGGCTTCGCCGGGTGACGGTCGCCGGCGGCGCCCAGCGGGGGCGCGGTCCGTGCGGGACTCTCAGACATGGACCTTCCCTCGCTGACGCAGGATCATCGCGACGAAGACGACCGCACCGACGGCCCCGAGCACCACCGTCGCCGGGATCTCCAGGGGGAAGACGACGACCCGCCCGACGAGATCGCAGGCGATCATCAGGGCGACGCTGCTGAGCACCACCCACGGCAGGTTGCTGCGGACGTCGTCGCCGCGTGCCATGGAGACCAGGTTCGGCACGATCAGCCCCAGGAAGGGGATGAACCCGACGACGACCGTGGTCACGCCGGTGGCGAGGGCGACCATGACGAGCCCGATGAACATGATGCGCCGGTAGGGCAGGCCCAGGCTGGTGGCGGTGTCCCGGCCGAGTCCGGCGATGGTGAAGCGGTCGGCCGCCAGGTACAGGCCGACGACGATGGCGCCGACCACCCACAACGGCTCGTAGGTGCCGCGCACCACCGAGCTGAATCCGCCCGAGCGCCAGGTGGCGAGCATCTGGAGCAGATTGGTGGACGAGGCGATGTACAGCGTCACCGCGCTCACCAGGGCACCCAGCATGATGCCGACGATCGGCACGATGACCTGCGATTTGAGCGCGATCCGGCCGAGGACGAACAAGAAGACGACCGCACCGACGAAGGCGAAGGCACTGGCGGCGCCCATCTTCACCATCGGTGACGCGGCCGGCACGGTGATCGTGAGCAGCAGGACGCCCAGGGCCGCCCATTCGCTGGTGCCCGTGGTCGTGGGCTCGACGAAACGATTCTGCACAAGCATCTGCATGATCACGCCGGAGACCGCCATCGCGGCGGCGGCGAGTACCAGGGCGAGCGTGCGCGGGACCCGGGAGATCAGGAACATCCGCCGGGCTTCGGGGTCGGTGAACAGGGCGCGCAGGTCGATGTCGTACCCGCCGATGAACAGCGAGGCCGTGATCAGGGCGAGCACGCAGAGCGTGGCCAGGAGCAGGGGAAGTCGGCGCATGGGGCTTCCGGGATGAATGGTCCGGGGGAAGGGGACGACGCGGCCCCGGGGGAGGCCGGGGCCGCGTCGAGGTGGAGTGTCAGCCGGCCGCGTTG
The DNA here is from genome assembly GCF_042871255.1 of Streptomyces sp. NPDC005955. NCBI lineage: Bacteria > Bacillati > Actinomycetota > Actinomycetes > Kitasatosporales > Streptomycetaceae > Streptomyces > Streptomyces sp. NPDC005955. Next base: position 294,694 of record NZ_JBIAIF010000008.1, read on the forward strand.
AACGCGGTCGCCACCATGTCGAACGCCTCGGTGTACGCCTGGGCGCCCTCGGTCACGTAGAAGTCGCTCGCCAGGTAGACGACCTGGTCCTGCTTGCGGAAGGTGGTCTTGTCCCACGCCTCCATGCCGTCCACGACCTTCTTCGCGGCGACGGCCTCGGAGCCGTCCTCGGTGCCCACGGCCGCGTCCCGGTCCAGCATGATGACCCAGTCGGGGTTCAGCTTGGCGACCGTCTCGGGGGCGAGCCCGGAGTCGTTGTGCACGGAGGTGCTGTCCTCGCCCTCGGCGCTGATCACGTTCTTGAGGTTCAGCGGCTCGGCGAGGCGGCCGATGCGGCTGGCACCGTTGTCGATCTTGCCGGCGCTGGCGACCGCGAGGAACACGGTCTCGCCCTTGGTGGCGTCGGCGGCCGACTTCTCGGCCTTGTTCAGGGCCGCGACGATCTCCTTGGCCTTGGCCTCCTGGCCGAAGATCTTGCCGAGGGTCTCGGTCTGGGTCTTCAGCGAGGCGACGTAGCCGCCCTTCGCCTCGTCGGACGGGGCGATGTCCACCGTCTTGGCGATCTTGGACAGCTTGTCGTGGTGGTCGGTGAACCGGTAGCCGCCGATGATCAGGTTCGGCTCGGCGGCGTTCAGCTCCTCGAACTTGGGCTCGCGGTGGGTGCCCACGTCCTTGATAGAAGAATCGTTTTTCCAGTCCTCGAAGCCCTCGTTCGGCAGCAGCGCCTTCGGCACCGCGACGGGCTTCACACCGAACGCCTTGAGCGTCGCGAACGAGGTGTTGTCGAGCGCGGCGACCTTGGTGGGCTTCAGGGGAACCTTCAGCTCGCCCTTCGCGGTCGTGACGGTGACGTCACCCTCGCTCTTGCCCGAGTCGGAGCCCCCGCCGGACTCTCCACAGGCGCTCAGCACCACACCTGCACACAGGACCGCACTGGTCACCACGATGGACTGGCGGAAACGCATGGAACGCACGACGAACGACTCCCAGGACCACATAGGCAGCCGCACCGCCCGGCGGTGCGGCTGCGAAGATTCAAAACTTCACTTAGCCTAACCTAACCTCATCCCCCTTCTCCCCCACCTCCCCCCTAAGGCGCACCACGACCAGCTACGTCCCCATAAAGAGCGGGAAATCGGGTGAAGGCGACCCGACTCCGAGGTGGTGGCGATCTCGACTCGCCGGGCCTCGGCTCAGACGGGTTCGGGCAGCGGACCGAGGTGCCTGCCGACGCGCTCGCGCAGCAGGAGGTAGTCGTCCCAGCGGCGGGGCAGCGGGCCCGGCGGACGGACGATGACGCGGGGGACGGTGATGGTCTGGCCGTTGCGGAACTGCTCGCGCGTCAGGTCGAGTTCCACCCCGCTGGGCAGCCGGTTCCACCAGTGGTGGCCGCGCGGGGTGCCCTCTTCGAGGGCGACCTCGCCGCAGAGGAGGTCACCGCCGAAGACGTCGTTGACGATCAGGGACGTGATGTCGCAGTGGCCGCAGGCCGGATTCTCCGGCTGCCAGTCGGCCAGGTCGTCGGGCGAGCAGGTGTCGGCGGCCCAACTCTCGCGCAGGGCCCGGTCGAGGTCGAGCAGGGTCAACGGGTTCATGCCGCCACGGTCGCAGCCGCCACTGACACCGGCACGGGCGTCGACCGCCGCGCCGGGACGCCGGCTTCGGGTCACGGCTCCGGTGCTCGGGTGCTGCGGCGTCCCGGTGTCCTCGTTCGCGACCTCAGCCGGTCGGGGCGGCCAGTCGGTCGAGGCGGGTGCGGTGGGCCGGGGACAGCACGAGCCGTTCCGCGGCGAGGTTCTCCTCCAGGTGGGCGATCTTCGAGGTGCCCGGGATCGGGAGGACGACCGGGGAGCGGCCGAGCAGCCAGGCCAGTGCCACCTGGGTGGGCGTGGCGTCGAGTTCGGCCGCCACCGCGGCGACCTCGGCGTGCTTCCCGGAGTCGCCCCAGGCGACCGTGCGCCAGGGCAGGAACGCGATGCCCGCCGCCTCGCAGGCGGTGAGCACGGGCTCGTGCGCGCGGTCGAGCAGGTTGTAGCGGTTCTGCACGCTCGCGATGTCGACGACCTCCCGCGCCCCGTCGAGCTCGGCGACCGTCACCTCGGACAGCCCGATGCGGCCGACCTTGCCCTCGGTCCGTAGCTCGCGCAGGGTGCCGACCTGCTCGGCGAGCGGTGTATCCGGGTCGATGCGGTGCAGTTGGAGCAGTTCGATCCGTTCGACGCGCAGTCGGCGCAGCGCCTGCTCGACCTGCCCGCGCAGGACGGCGGGGCGTCCGTCGTACTTCCAGTCCCCGCCGGGCCCGGTCCGGGCGATACCGATCTTGGTGGTGAGGAGCAGTCCGTCCGGGTACGGGTGCAGGGCCTCGGCCAACAGTTCCTCGTTGGCCCCTTCGCCGTACAGGTGCGCGGTGTCGATCAGGGTGACGCCGAGTTCGACGGCCCTGCGGGCGACGGCGAGCGAGGCGTCCCGGTCCGGGCCCGGCTCCGTCGACAGGTGCATGGCCCCGAACCCGAGGCGTCGCACGTCCAGGTCCCCGCCGATGCGATACGTGGTGGATGTCATGTGCCGCGTTGGTCCTTTCGGTCAAGAGCCCACGCTATCAACGGAGTTGACGGGAACGGGTGCGGGTGAGTGCGGATCGGGTCCCGTGGACTCCGGCGCCGATTGCGGACACAACCTGTCCGCAACTGCCTCTAGCGTGAGCGCCACGACCTAAGGAGATCCTCATGACCCTCTTCGTCTCCGGCGCCACCGGCCATGTCGGCCGACCCCTGGTGGAACGGCTGCTCACCGCCGGCCACCGGGTCCGCGCCCTGACCCGTGACCCCCGGCGGGCGAACCTCCCGGACGGCGCGGAGGTGGCGGCCGGGAACCTGTCCGTCACGGCCGCGCTGCCCGCGCTCTTCGCCGGGGTGGCGGCGGCCCACCTGATCAGTTTCGGGGACGACTACGCCCCGTTGGACAACGGGCCGCGGATCGTGGACGCCGCGGTGCGGGCCGGTGTGCGCCGGGTGACCGTCCTCAAGGGCGGCACGGAGAAGACGGAGCTGGACGCGGCCGTCGAGGCCAGCGGCATGGAGTACACGTACCTCGCGCCGGTGGAGTTCATGTCGAACGCCCTGGAGTGGGGCGAGTCGGTGCGGACGGAGGGCGTCGTCCGCGAGGGGTTCCCGGACGTCGCGAGTTCGCTGGTGCACGAGGCGGACATCGCTGCGGTGGCGGCCACGGCCCTGACCACCGGGGGACACAGCGGGAAGGAGTACTGGCTGACCGGCCCCGAGGCGTTGACGGCACCGGAGAAGGTGCGGGTGATCTCCGAGGTGCTGGGGCGCGAGGTCCGGTACGTCGAGTTGAGCCGGGACGAGATCGTCACCGGCTGGCGCGCACAGGGGTTCTCCGAGGAGGACGTCGAGTTCTTCGTGACGATGCGGACCCGGCCGCCGGCGGCCGGTCGCACCGTGCTGCCCACCGTGGAGGAGGTCACCGGAAAGCCGGCCCGCACCTTCGCCGAGTGGGTCCGGGAGAACCGGGCCGCCTTCGGCGGTTGACGACGAGCCCCCGCACCGCCGCGGCGCACCCGATCAGGGGTGGACCTGAAGCAACTTGCGCAGCAGGAAGGACAGTTGCTCGCGCTCCTCGGGAACGAGCGCCTGGAAGGTGCCGTCCAGGAATCCGGGAAGGGCGCCTTCGGCGCGGGCCAGCACCTCGCGCCCCGGGTCGGTGAGGGTGACGGCGTAGGCGCGACGGTCCTCGGCGTCCCGCTCGCGCCGTACGTGGCCGGCCTGCTCCAGGGCGTCGCAGAGGCCGACCATGACGCTGCGGTCGATGCGCAGTTCGTCGCTGAGGACGCGCTGTGAACAGGGGCCGACCTCCGCGAGCATCTTGAGCACCAGGTGGTGCCCGACGCCGAGGCCGAGTTCGTCCGTCCGGGCGTCGGCGGCCCGGGCCACCGCTGCGGAGGCCCGGCACAGCGCGATGTCCAACCGCTGGGCGGCGAGCCTCGGGAAATAGGCGACCTGTGCGCGGTCCGCGGTCCTGGACGCCATGCGGCCCCTCCTCCTGTGCTCCTCGTTCGCGGCGACCCTATCAGGAACCGTCTGCCCACAGATCGTTTGCACACCACCCGTCATCTTCGTATGATCGCCAATCATCTTCCCGCAGATGATTGGCGATCAGATGGAGGTCGACCATGAACGGACCCGGCGGCAACGAGCGGGCGGTCCTGGCGCTGCTCTGTACCGCGGTGTTCCTGGACGCCATGGACCTGTCGCTGATGGGGGTGGCCCTGCCCGCCGTGGGACGGGACCTGTCCCTGTCCGAGGGGACGCTGCAATGGCTCGTGTCCGGGTACGCGGTCACCTACGGCGGCTTCCTGCTGCTGGGCGGCCGGGTGGCGGACCTCCTGGGCCGTCGCCGGGTGTTCCTGCTGTCCCTGGCGGTCTTCGCGGGCGCGAGCCTGGTCGGGGGGCTCCTCTCCGAGGGGTGGTCACTGGTCGTCACGCGGGTGGTCAAGGGGCTGGCCGCCGCGCTGACCGCCCCCGCAGCCCTGTCCCTGATCACCACCACGTTCACCGAGGGCGCCGGGCGCAACCGCGCGCTGGGCGTCTACGCGTTGGCCGGCGCCACCGGGTACAGCGGCGGGCTCGTGGCCTCCGGACTGCTGACCGAGGTCAGTTGGCGGCTGGTGTTCTTCGTCCCGGTGCCGATCGCCCTGCTGGTCCTGCTCCTCGCACCGAGGGTGCTGCCGAAGGACGGACCGCTGCCCGCCGAGGCCCGACGCTTCGACGTGGCGGGGGCGGCCACCGTCACCGCCGGAGTGCTGCTCCTGGTGTACGCGCTGACCGAGACCAGTGGCGGGGCGGGCGTGCTCGCCGCCCTGTTCCTGATCGCCTTCGTGGCGGTCGAGCACCGGCAGCGACTCCCCCTGGTCCCGTTGCGGGTGTTCCGGTCGCGCACCCTGGCCACCGCCAACCTGGCCGCGGTGGCCTGGGCCTGCGCAACGATCGGCTGGCAGTTCGCCGCCGTCCTGCACCTGCAACAAGTGCAGGGCTACGGAGCCCTGTCGACCGGTCTGGGCATCGTCCCGATGGGGCTGGCCATCGTGGTGACCGCCCGCTTCGCCGGACGACCGATCGACCGTTGGGGACTCGGACGGACGGCGGCGGTGGGGATGCTGGTGCAGGCCGCCGGCATCCTGCTCTTCCTCCGGGCGGACGCCGCGGCCGACTACGCCTCCGTGCTCCTCCCGGCGCTGCTGGTGCACGGGGTGGGCAACGGGCTCTCCTTCCCCAGCCTCAACATCGCGGCCGTCGGCGCCCTGCCCGACGGACAACAGGGCCTGGCGTCCGGGTTGATCACCTCGTCCGTCCAGATCGGCGCCGGCATCGGGGTCGCCGTGCTGGCCTCGTTGCTCGCCACGGGCGGTCCGGGCCCCGACGGCTACCGGCTCGCCTTCCTCGTCGCCGGCGGCTTCTCCCTGCTCGGAGCGGCAGTGGCGCACTTCGGCCTGCGGGCCCGCACCACTCCCACCGGGGCCCGGGCCGCCGGCTGACCGACGCCACCACCCGCGCCGGCACCGACCGGCCGATCACCGAGGAGACCACCGTGACCCTGGAACTCACCCCCGACGAGCTGCTGTCGACCACCCGCGCCGTGCGCAAGCGGCTCGATCTGGACCGCCCGGTCCCGCGCACCCTGATCGAGGAGTGCGTGGACCTGGCGACGCAGGCACCGACCGGCCGCAACCGCCAGCGCTGGCACTTCGTCGTCGTCACCGATCCGCAGCGGCGTCGCGTGGTCGGGGACGTCTTCCGCCGGGCGCTGACGACCGCGAGCGGGCAACCGCTCACCGAACGGGACGTGCAACGCATGTACGCCCACCCCGGCTCCATGGAACGGATCTCGGACGGCCTGCGGCACCTCTACGAGAACGTCCACCGGGTACCCGCGTTCGTCATCCCGGCGATCGAGGGGCGCACCGACCACGCCTCCGTCCTCGACCAGTCCGGCACCTGGGGGTCGATCCTGCCCGCGGTGTGGAGCTTCATGCTCGCCGCACGGGCGCGCGGGCTCGGCACCGTCTGGACCACGGCGCAGGGGCCGCTGGAGGAAGAACTCGCCGACGCCCTCGGGGTGCCGTACGAGGAGGTGATGCTGGCCGCGTTCATTCCGCTCGCCTTCACCCTGGGAACCGACTTCAAACCGGCCCGTCGGGTCCCCCGCGACCAGGTCCTGCACTGGGACCGGTGGTGACCGCGCCCGGCACGGTGGGGCGGGCGGCGCGGAGGTAGCCTCGGCAGGGGGCCGCGGGGGCCGTCCCGGAACACGAGGAGCCGCTCGGATGACCGAACCGCGCACCGTCGACTTCTGGTTCGACCCGGTCTGTCCCTACACCTGGATCACCTCGCGTTGGCTGGTGGAGGTGGGCCGGGTGCGCCCGGTGACCGTCCGCTGGCGGGTGATGAGCCTGTCGGTGCTCAACGAACACCGGGAGGACGACCCGGAGGGCGACTGGGGGGACTACCTGTGGGCGTCCGTACGGGTGTGCGCCGCGACCGAGCAGCAGTACGGTCCGCAGGCGCTCGGCGCGTTGTTCACCGCGATGGGCACCCGGTTCCATCTGCACGGGGACTGGGGGAACCTGGTGGGTGCCCTCACCGATGCCGGTCTGCCCCCGGAGCTCGCCGAGGCCGCCTGGTCCACGGCGTACGACGGGAGCGTCCGCTCCTCGCACGCCGAGGCCATGGCGCTGGTCGGTCCCGACGTGGGCACCCCGGTGCTGGCGGTCACCGGGGCGGACGGTCGACGCACCGGGTTCTTCGGCCCGGTCGTCTCGCCGGCCCCCACCGGAGAGGCTGCGGGACGCCTGTGGGACGGCTACCTGCTGTTGGCGGGGGTTCCCGGGTTCCACGAGTTGAAGCGCGCGTACCCCGACGGGCCCCGGTTCGGCTGAGCGGGCGCGGTCCCGCTCAGAGGGACGGCCGGGTGGCCGTCGTCAACAGCGGGAGGTTCCTCTTCAGCGACTTCTCCCAGTGTCCGTCGTTCACCATCTCCTTCAACGCGGCCTGGACCCTGGGCTTGTGGGGGCTGTCCTTCGGGAGGCCGACGCCGTAACGCTCCTCGGTCAGCCGGAAGCCGCCGAGCCGGAAGGCGTCCGGTGTCTCGGCAGCGTATCCGGCGAGGAGCACGTCGTCGGAGGTGACCGCGTCCACGATCCCCTGCGCCAGGTCCGTGAGGCAGTCGTCGTAGTCCGGGCGGGTCACGACCTGCGCCCCGGGGGCGATCTGCGTCTCCATGTTCCGCGCGGAAGTGGAACCGGTCACCGAGCAGATCTTCTTGCCGTTGAGGGCCGACGCCGAGGAGATGGAGAGGTCGTCGGCGCGGGTCAGCACGTCCTGATGGGCGATCAGGTAGGGCCCCGCGAAGTCGACGACCTCCTCCCGCTTCTCGCTGATGGTGAATGCGGCGACGACCAGGTCGACCGAGCGGTCCTGGAGCGACTCTTCACGCTCGGCGCCGGACACGCTCACCCACGTGATCTCGTTCGGCGCGTAGCCCAGTTCCTCGGCGACGTACTTGGCCGTGTCCACATCGAAGCCGGTGGGGTCTGCGTCCGGCTCACTGAATCCGACGCCCGGCAGGTCCGTCTTGATGCCGATGTTGATCTGCCGGCGGCTGGAATCGGATGACTTCCCGCCCTCCGTCCCGCCCCCGCCCAGGGGTAACTGCGCCCACAACAGGGCGCCGGCCAGTGCGGCGGCGCCGAGCGCCGAGGCGTAGAGCAGCGCCGGCCTGCGCCGGACCGCGGGCGGCGGCACCTGCTCCGTGGGCGGCGCCGAAGGGTGTGCGGTCGGTCGGGGCGGGACCAGTTGGCACGTCGCGCGGTCCGCTGCGGGGGCCGTCGGAGGAGCGTGCTGCGCCGTGGCCAACATCCGGTCCAGCGCTGCCGCATCGGGTCGCTGCGACGGGTCCCGCACCAGGACGGAGGTCAGGGCCCCGGTCAGCGCTCCGGCGGAGCGCGGCGGCGGTACGTCCTCGCTGAGCACCGCAGCGAGGGTGGCCAGGGTACTGCCGCGCCGCAGCGGATGGTGCCCTTCGACGGCGACGTACAGGGTCATGGCGAGCGACCACAGGTCGGCGGCGGGGCCGCCGTCCTCGCCCGCGACCCGTTCGGGCGCCATGTAGTCGGGGGTGCCGATGAAGGAGTCGGCGGCGGTGAGCACGGTGGCGCCGGTGACGGCCGCGATGCCGAAGTCGGTGAGGACCGGGCTCCCGTCGGGCCGCAGCAGGATGTTGGGCGGCTTGATGTCCCGGTGCTGGATGTCCGCCGCGTGCGCCGCCCGCAGTCCCGCCAGGACGCCGCGACCGATGCCGGCCGCCTCGGCGGGGGTCAGGGGGCCGCGGTCGAAGCGGTCCTGGAGCGAACCGCCGGTGACGAGTTCCATGACGAGCCACGGATACGTGTCCTCGCCGCCGTCCACGATGTGGTGGATGGTCACCACGTGCGGGTGCACGATGCGGGCGAGCGCCCGGGCCTCGCGGAGCACCCGGGCGCGCCGGATGCGGGCGATGTCCGGGTCGTGGGCGGCGAGCGCGGGGTCGGGCGGACGCACCTCCTTGAGTGCCACCTCGCGGTGCAGGGCCAGGTCACGCGCCCGCCACACCAAACCCATGCCGCCGCCACCGAGCCGGTCGAGCAGTTCGAAGCGGTCGTCGATCACCCGCGCCACATGGCCCCCTCATCGCCCCCGCGGAACGCCTCCGGACCGGGTCGGCGCCGTGCCGGGCGGGCCCGGTCGGCGCCGCGCCCGACTCTGCCACACGGGTGGGGGTGCGCACAGCCGGTTCTCCCGCGCTGTGTGTACACGCCGCCGCCACTCGCGTACGCTCCCTCACCTGTGGTGTTCGCCCGGGCACGTGGCCCGGTCTTCTGTGGGGGTGACGGCATGGTTGCCGGTAATGTGGTGCGTTTCGACGGTTTGCGCGGGTACGGGTTCATCGCGCCCGACAACGGCGGCGAGGACGTTTTCGTACACGTCAATGACCTACTGATCCCGGAGCAGCAGATGCGCCCGGGGCTCACGGTCGAGTTCGTGATCGAGGAGGGGGAGCGCGGTCCGAAGGCCTCGGACGTGCGGCTCGCCGAGGGAGCGGTCGTCCCGGCCCCCCTGCGCGGTGCGGGGGCGTCCGGTTCGGGCGTCACCCGTCAGGTCCAGGTGGACGACGACACGCTGTGCGACGTGCTCACGGCTGAGGAGTTCGTCCATGACGTCACCGAGGTGCTGCTGTCCTCGGCGCCCTCGTTGACCGGGGACCAGATCCTCCAGATCCGGCGCGGCCTGCTCCAGTTCGGCAAGAACCACGGCTGGACCGAGGGCTGATCGATCGCCGTACCGTCGGGCCGGGTGCGGTTCTCCGTACCCGGCCCGACGTGCGTCGTACCGCCGGCCGGGCACCGTCAGGTCGTGAGGTGCCAGGTCTCCACCCGCTTGTCGTACCCGCCGGTGGCGATCCGGGGGACGCCGTCGACCTCGATCTGGCAGAGCGTGCGGACCCAGCCGCAGCCGAACGGTCCGAAGAGGTGGGCCGCCCCGCCGATCGTGCTGAGGTGTTCCCCGGTGTCCGGGTCCCAGAGCTTCACCCCGGGGCCGTCGCCGCCGGAGGCAAGGAGGGGACGGCCGTCGACGGTGACCTCGCACAGCGCGTGCAGCCAGCCGAAGTCGTCCCGCATCGAGCGCACGTGTTCGCCGGTGGCGGGGTTCCAGAGCCTTACCGTCTGGTCGGCGCCGGCCGAGGCGAGCAGGACGCCGTCGGCGGTCCGGATCGGGCACAGGTCGTTGGGCCAACCCTCGTGTCCGGTGAGGACCCGGATCTGCTGACCCCCATCGGGGTCCCACAGGCGTACCGTGCCGTCCGCATGGGCGGAGGCGAAGAGTTCCCGCCCCTCGGATTCGACCGCGCAGACGGCCAGGATCTCGCCCGCCCCGGACGGCAGGGAGTGGACGGCCTCACCCGTGTCCGCTCGCCACACGTGGAGGGTGCCGTCCTGGGCGCCGCCCACCACCAGGGGCCGGCCGCCGGACCGGGTGCCGCACACGCCGACCACTGCGGCTCGGGCGCCCTGGAGGACGGCGACCTGTTCCCCGGTGTCCGGGTCCCACAGGCGTACCGTGCGGTCGTTCCCGCCGGAGGCCAGGAGGGTCCGGTCGTCGATCTCGACCGTGCACAGGGCGTTCACCCATCCCCGGTGGCCCCACAGCATCCGGTGAACGTTCCCGGTCGCCGGGTCGCCGACCCGGATCACCCGCTGTGCGCCGGCGTAGGCGAGGAGGGTCCGGCCGGGTGTCGGGACCCGGCACACCGCGCTGAACTTCGGCGCCAGGGCCTTCCGGATGCGCCACCGGACGACCATCAGCGCGACCGCAACACCCAGCGCGCCGAGCACGGCCTGGGCCACGGTGAGCACCCGGAACAGGGCCAGCGCCAGGATCAGGGCCCAGAGCAGGCGTACCCGGAAGATCCGGAAGGCCAGTACGTGGGCCCCTTGCAGCAGATTCGGGTTGGCCACTACGGTCGTTGCTCCCTCGGCAGGTCTGACGTCACGTCATGTGTAGTGCCCCTGGAGGGATTTGGGCAACCCGTCGATGCACAGTGGCTGCGACGACGGGCGGGCCCGGCGCTTCCCGCACGGACTTCGTCGGCCGTGCGGGAAGCGCCGGGCGCCGGGTTCAGCCCTGGTTGCCGCTCGCGGAGGAGTGGCTGGCCATCACCGCGCCGTAGAACGGCATGGCCAGGCTGCTGAAGATGTCGGCGGTGCCGGGGCCGCCGGGGTTCTTCCAGTCGCGCAGCAGCTCGGAGATGACCCCGACCGTGCTGTTGAGGGTCGCGCCCGCGTTCTGGAGGCGGAGCAGCGAGGTCTCACGGGCCAGCTTGTTCGTGGTGCCGGAGGCGTCCGTCACCGAGTGGACCTGGTAGCCGCGGCCGAGGGCGGACAGCGAGGCGAACATCAAGCAGACGTCCGTGATCACACCCGCGATGACGAGGTTGGGCCGGTTCATGGCACGAACGGCCTCGTCGAACCTCGGGTCGTCGAAGGCGTCGACCTCGCCGCTGCGGTGGATGATCGGGGCGCCCTCGGGCAGCTCGGCGACCAGTTCGGGCAGGAGGGGGCCGTTGGGTCCCCGTGGGGCGGAGGTGGTGGCGACGACGGGGAGGCCGAAGACCTTGGCCGTGCGGGCGAGGGCCTGGGCGTTGCGGCGGACCTCGTTCTGGTCGTGGTCCTGCACGCCGAGGATCAAGCCCGCCTGGTGGTCGACCAGCAGGATCCCGGTGTTCTCGGGGGTCAGGCGGTGGGTGAGGTAGCTGTTGCTGCTCATGGTGTCCCGTTCCTTGGGTGGGGCCGTCGAGGCGGTCCCGGCTTGGCGCTTTTTGTTGCTTGCGCAAGCACCATAACCCTGAAGGGTGGGGAGTCATTCCCGCGGTCCGTCGACATCGACGGGTGATCTGGGTCACGCGCGTCCGCCGCGTCACGCGCCGGACGCGTCACCCGGCGGACCTGTCAGGCGTCGGGCCATTCACGCACCGGACGTGCCCGAGGTCGGGGGGCAGGCGTCGGGGGGCGTCAGGCGTCGGGGGCGTCCGCCCCCTTCAGTCGGGTCACGATGCCGTGCAGCGCACGCAGCTCCTCGGTGGACAGCTTGCCGGCGAAGGTCCGCTCCACCACCTCGGTGTTGGTGCGGACGGCGGCGCGCAGCACCTTGCGCCCCTCCTCCGTCAGCTTGACCACCGCACCGCGCTGGTCCTCGGCCAGCGGGCTGCGGACCACCAGCCCCCGTTCGGCGAGGCGGTCGAAGAGACGGCTGATCGCGCTCTGGGTGAGGACGACCCGCTGCTTGAGGTCCTTGAGCCGGGTCCCGTCCAGCGGGATGTTCACCAGGACGTCGAACTCGCTGACGGACAGCCGGTGCCGCTGCGCCAGCTCCCGTTCGATGGCGGTCAGCACCTCGTGGTGGACCTCCATGTAGGCCCGCCACACGCCGACCTTGAACCCCCGGGACACCACCGGCTCCGCACCCGACACCGCTGCCTCCTCCTTGCTTGCGTACGCATCATCCTCGCAGACGGGAGGCCGGGGGGGCTCCTGGGCGTCCAGGGGGCCCGCGCGGTCAGGAGGCGAGGACCGCCGGGCCGTAGCTCCCGCTGTACGGGCCCTGGACCCGGACCTCCCGCACCGGCAGCCGGGGCGACCACTGCCGGTACACCCAGCGGGCCAGCTCCTCGGGGCCCGCCCGGTGGCACAGCTCGACGGCGACGGCGTTGAGGTGGGTGCCGTCCAGACGTCGCTGGGCCCATGCGGCGAACTCGGCGCACCCGACCCGGCCCCGGTCGCCCGGGTCCTCGGCGGCGCCGTTCGGGGGCACGGTCTCCAGGGTGACGGTCCACAGGTGACTGTGCGCCACGCCCGCACAGGGGTGGCCGGGCGGGAGATCACGCTCCGTGTGCGTCGCACTGAAGTACGCCGTCTCGGTACCTGCCGCCATCGGGCGTTCCGTCCCTTCCGTAACCGGCCGCGGCCGGGGACCTCCCGCCGTCCTCGGCGAGTTGACCCGACCACGCTGCCACGACGGACCCGTGCAGGACCAGTGGCACGACGTCGGCCGGGTGATCAGTCGACTGGCCGCCGCCCGTCCGGACCAGCCCCGGCCGGACCCGCCCCCGCCCCGACCCGTCGACCGCGAGGAGTCCGCGTCCGTCACGGGGGCGGGGCCGTCGGCGGACTGGGGGGCAGGCGCCCCGTTCGCGCCGGGCGCCGGGGCTACCGGGCGCACCGCCGACGGGCCGCGGAGGCGATGCCACCGGGTAGGGAACGGGGCCGGGCCGGTAGGTCGGATTCCCCGCGGGTGGCGTCGTCGGACCGCGGCGGCTCTTCGGTCAGCCTGCGGATGCGTTCGGTGAACCCCGGCTCCGGCAAGGGGAGTTCGACGTCCTCGTCGACCCACGCCACCGCGGCGGGTATGTAGTCCAACACCGCGCAGACCACTGCCGGAACCCGCCAGCCCGCCCTGACCCGCAGCGCGTTCAGGACACGGAGGGTGGTGTCCAAGCTGGCGTCCGCCGCCCCGAGGCCGCGCAGCACCTCGGACAGTTCGGTCGGCAGCCGGGCGGCCGGCTCGCGGACCGGTTCCGCCGACCGGGCCGGAGCCTTCTGCTGGACGTACCACCAGCTGGCCGGCGCGACCTCGCCGAGGGACAGGTGGTGCAGGTAGAGGCAGTACCCGGCGGTGCGCTCCCCCGCACCGGCCGCGTACTGCCACCAGAAGCGGGCGGCCTCGTCGCCGTCGGTCAGTTGCAGCAAGCACCCGAGGAGCAGCGCCCCGTCCGGTTCGGGCATCGCCTGGGCGAGGAACTCCTCCAGTCGGTCGAACGCGGCATGGGTGACGACCGTCTCGCACAGGGTGGTCAACTGGCCGGAAGCGGCCCGCCGGTCCTCGTCCGGGCGGGCGGCGCACGTCTCCGCCGCCGCGGTACCGGACCGGTCGAGGGCGCGGGCCACGATCCGCGCCTCGGCGGCGGCGATGTCCGCACGGGTGCAGGGTCCGTCGTCGACGAGACGGGCCCGGGACAAGCGGTCCAGCAGGTCGTCACGCATCGGAGCCTCCCCCCATGGTGGAGCGGTCGGGGCCCAGTATCTCCCGCAACCTACGCCGGGCGTGCCGGTCGCTGGAGCGCACGGCGGCCTGGGAGATGCCGAGTTCGTAGGCGATGCGGTCGGTGGGCAGGTCGAGGAGGTAGCGCAGGACGGTGACGTCCTGTTGCCGTTCGGGCAGTTGGCGGACGGCCCCCATGAGGGTGAGGGATTCCTCCAGTTGGGCGAAGCGGTCGATGCTGGTGCGCAGGGCGACCGTGTCGAAGGCCGCCTCGTCGAGGGGCTGGACGTTCCGGTGTCCGCGCCGCAGGTGGTCGGCGACGTGGTTGCGCAGCACGGCCCAGGCGTACCGGTCGGGGTTGTCGCTGCTCAGGACCTGGGCCCATTTGGTCAGCAGCCGTTCGAAGGTGGCGTCGACGACCTCCTCCGCGTCCGCGTGGTTGCGCAGGAAGGCGCGTGCGTAGCGGAGGTAGGACGGGCGGTGCATCTGGTGGAACGCCGAGAAGTCGATCGGCGGCGGCTGGGGCATCGGCGTGACGCGGCGAGGGGTGCGGGGGCCGTGGTTCTGTATCACCGGCCTTCCCCTCCGTCCCGGTCACGGCCGGCGCGGGTCACGCCGCCGGCCGGTGCGGCCTCGTGGAGCGGGGCCGTGGTGCGTCGTCGCGGCACCCCGACCGGGTCGGCCGCCCTGCTGGTGTCCGCGGCAAGTCTCGTGGTCATGAACGGTTCTGTTCCCCTCACCTGTCGACCGGCGGTCGCTCCCTGTTCGCCCTGGAGTCGCCCGTCGGAGGTGCGCTGCACTGCGCACGTCACCATGCAGGACTGATCTGAACAGCGAGGTGTGCAAAGGCAATTCGACTTTGCCATGGGGATCTTCCAGGTTTTGCCCATTACTGATCGGCATCCGGGGTTTGCCCTGCAACGTTGATCTTCGTTGCCCCTCGGACGCCCGGGCTCCGACCAGCCGGTCGGCGGACACCCCGGGCAACTCCGGCCCGTTTGCGCAACGTTCACCCACTCCCCCCTCCGAACAGAGAGTGATCTGAATCACAGTCGGGGGAGGCGGCCGTTCCGCCCGTGGGGCTGCGCCGCCCGCCGGAAAACCCGTGGAACCGCGCCCTCGTGAGCCGTTACCGTGCTGCCGCCCGTGGTCCCCCCGTCAAGGACGTGCCGTTGTACACCAAGTGAGAACCCCCGAGCGCTGATCCGTCGCGCGGTGCACCAGTGCGCCGTGCTCCTTTTCGCTGCGGTCTTCTCACCGGAACCGGTGCATCTCTGTGTCCAAGAACTGGGTGGTCGTACCCACCTGCCCACCGATCGTCCTCCGCCGTTGCCACCGGTGCCCCTCCGGGCGCTTCCGGACGAGCGGCAAGTTCCGTGTCAACGCCCATCACAAGCTCCTCGACGCGTGGCTCCTCGCACGGTGCACCGAGTGCGGGGACACCACCAAGATCACCGTCCTGGAACGGGTCACCGTGCGTTCCGTACGCCCCGACCTGCTGAACCTGCTGCACGCCAACGACGCCTCCCTGGCAGCCGAGTTGCTCCAGGACCCTGCCGTACGGCGCCGCAACCGCCTCGCCCTCGACTGGGACGGCGCGTGGCGCCTCGACGGCAGCAGCGGGCCGGATCGACCGGAGGGCGGGGCGCCGGCGGGCGAGGCGATCGAGGTCGCGGTGCGCTTCGCCGCACGGATACCCGTGCGGCCGGTACGCCTGATCGCCGAGGGCTTCCGCCTTCCGCGAGCCGAGGTCGAGCGGCTGATCGTCCGGGGGAAGCTCGTGTCGGCGGTTCGCCTGAGCGGCAAGCTCGCCCACGACTTCACCTTCCTGCTCAAACACTGAGCCGTTCCGCCCCGGGGCCCGTCCGACGGTACCGAACCGCCGGGCGGGCCCCGCCGCGCGCCCGACGGGGTTGACCTCAACCGATCTTGAGGTCCGAGAGTGGCCCCATGACGACCCCGCCGGAACGACGCACCGCGGTGCGGAACTGGATCAGGGACACGGCGCGCCCCCTGACCACCGTGGACCCCTTGGCACCCCTGGACGACCTGCGACCGCTCCTGGACGTGCTCACCGAACGGACGGCCGTGGTGGGATACGGCGCGGGGACCCGCGGGGCGCACGAGGTCTTCGCGCTCCAGGCGCGCATCGCCGCCCTGCTGATCGGTACGGCCGGGTTCCGTGCCGTCGCCTTCGACCAGGACTGGACGCTCGGCGTCCGACTCGACGCCTACGTGCGCACCGGAGCCGGGGACCCCGAGGCACTGCTGAGCGCCGCGGAGCCGTTCTCCCGTACCGAGGAGGTGCTCGCCCTCGTCCGATGGATGCGCGCGTTCAACGAGACCCGTCCCCCTCTCGGGCGGGCCGCCCCCGTCCGCTTCGTCGGGGTCAGCCCGCACGAAACGGGGCCCTCGACCTACGACACGGTGACCGACTACGTACAACGGGCCGCCCCGGAACTGCTGGACGAGTTGGCGGCCTGTTACGCGGACCTCCGCCCGCGGGGCGAGGTGTCGGCCCACACCCGACGGTTCCGGGCGCTGCCGGACCGGCGGCGGTGGGTCGACCTGGCCCGAGCCGCGCACGCCCTGGTGGCCGGGGCGCCGGGCCACGACGGCCATGCGTGGGCCCTGCAACACGCCCGGGTGATCGTCCAGTACTACGAACTCCACGACCACGACGACGATCCGCTGGACCCGCACAACATGGCCGCCTACGAACGGGCGTTCGCCGAGAACGTCGCATGGTGGCACCGGCACACGGGGCACCGCACGCTGTTCTGGACCTCCGGCTCGCACGCCGCCAAGGCACCCACGCGGACCATCAGCTTCCCGCCGAACCCGGCGAGCGCGTCCCGCAACGCGGGCAGCCACCTCCAGGACGGACTCGGAGACCGGTACCTGTCGATCGGGTTCACCTTCGGTCGCGGCGAACTCGCCACGTACACCGACGCCCCGCCCCACCGGGTGCCCGGGCCCGCACCGTCGCTGGCGGAGTCGGTGCTGGACGACGACTCCACGGGTGACTACCTGCTGGACCTTCACGCGGACGCTCCGCAGCCGGTCGCCGACTGGCTGGCCGGGACCGCGACCTTGCGGACCGTCGGCCCGGCGTACGACCCCGACGACGACAGCGGGCACCACATGACCGGCGGTTCGCTGGCGGAGTGGTTCGACGTCCTGGTCCACCGACGGCACGTGACGCCCGCCCGCCTCCTCGGCCACCGGGAGCCACCGGCGACGACGCGCCCGTGACGACCGGCGCCCGGCGCCCGGCGCCCGGGCAGCGGCGTCCTACGCCCCGCCGACCGGGTCCAGGACCAGCAGACGGTGGTCCCAGCCCACGTCGTGACTCGCGCGGACGCCGAGCCCGGCGCGGGCCGCGAGCGCGGACAGGGCGCTGGCCGTGCGCACGCCCGAGCCGAAGGCACAGGTGAGCCGGAGGTGGTGCAGGGCCGTGTCCAGATCGGAGAAGGCCGCCGGGTCGCCCGCCGTGCCCTCGGGCCTGACCTGCTCGACCAGAACCAGGGTGCCGCCCTCCCGCAACCCCTCGGCGGCCTCCCGCAAGGCGTGCACGGCGTCCTCGTCGGGCAACCAGTCCAGCAGCCGCGACAGCAGGACCGTGTCGCTGCCGCCGGGCACCGGCCCGGTCTGCGGGACGAGGTCGATCCGGGGCAGGGCGTCCGTGTCGAGGACCTGCTCCCTCAGCACGCGCAGCGCGGAGGGCAGCGCCGCGATCCGCATCCGCAGCCCCGGCACCGCCTTGAGCAACGCGTTCGCCAGGGAACCGACTCCGTGACCGGCGGCCGTGAGGGTGCCCGCCGCGGCCCAGTCATGCGCGGTGACCACTCCGGGTGCGAACCACAGCGCCTCCTCCTCGATGAGGGTCCGCGCGGAGCCGCCGAGGCGTTCGTCCTCGCGCATCGCCTCGGCCAGCGGGACACCGGACGCCGTCAACTGCCGCCCGCCCCGCCCCCGGACGGCGTCGAGCAGACCGGACAGCGAGAGGTCCAACGCGGCCTGCGCCCCGTCGAGCCGGTACTCGTCGGCCGAGTGGTCGTCCTCGACGAGTTCCTCGCCGACCTCCGTGAGGCGCACGCCGTCCGGGCCGGAGTCGAGGACGTCGATGCCCACCAGATAGGCGAGCAGCGCAGCGAACACCTCCGGATCGGCCCCGCAGCGGCGGGCCAGTTCGGCGGGGTCCCGCAGCCCGTGGTGCACCAGGTCGAACAGTCCGAGGGTCACCGCCGCGCGGATCGCGTACCCCGGGGCCAGGTCGGTGAGTTCGTGCAGCCGCTCGTGCGCCGCGGACTCGTCGGGTTCCGCGGCGGCGTCGGCCGGCTCCGCGTCACCGACGGCGTCCGGGGCCCCGTCCGGCGCGGGTACGGGGGCGGTCCGGCGCCAGTAACCGGTGATGTCCAGCTGCTCCCGGGGGACCTGCCGCTCCAGGGTGAGGTGGCGGCGGATGCCCTTGAGCGTCAGCGTCTCCCCCGCCACCCAGACGAACACGGTGCCCGGCAGCCACTCCAGGTCCCGCAGCGCCCGTTCCAGGAGGTCGGTGCTGCCGGCCGGGGCGCCCCCGCGGGACAGCCAGGTGATCTCGGCGTCCGCCCGGGTGGGCAGCTCCTGACGGTGGCTGTCCTCGCCCACCTCCACCAGGACCCGGGCGCGGGTCCCCGCCGGCATCTCCGCGAGCCAGCGGCCGATCGCGGGGAGCGCGGTCTCGTCACCGATCGCCAGCAGCCAGTCGCTGTTCTCGGGGTGACCGTGGGACATCTTGGGGCCCGCGATCCAGGTGACGGCGCCGGGCTCGACCTGCTCCGCCCAGGTGGAGGCGATGCCGCCCTCGTGGCGGACGAAGTCGAAGTCGATCTCCCCCGCCTCCGGGTCGAACCGGACCGGTGTGTAGTCCTTGGCGATCGGCCGCTCGTCCTCGGGCCAGTCGAGGCTGCCGACCTTCTGCCGGGGCAGCACCGGCCGCGCGTGGGGCCCACCGGGCTCGCCGGGCTCGCCGAAGAAGAACTTCACGTGGTCGTCGAAGCCCTCCGTGCGCAGCGCGGGCAGTTCGATGTCGCCGCTGCGGAACGCGCCGAGCTGCGGGCCGCCCAGCGTCACCCGGCGCATCCCGGGGGTGAGGTCCCTGACCCGCAGCACGGTCAGTTCCCTGAGCACGATGGGGAAGGTGGCGACCGGACGGGGGCTGCGCGCTGGCATTCGGGGCTCCTTGGCCTGGGGGTGGGGCGCTGTCGAACGGGGGTCGCCGCGGTACCGGTGCGGCCCGGGGCCGGCCACCTGCGCGGGACGGGCGGGCCGGTGTCCCGTGACGGACGGCCCCCGCCGCACGGTGACCGCAGGGCACCGGGGCGACGCGGGCCGTCCGACCCGCCGACCAGGCTAGGCGCAGCGAGGGCCGGCCGATCCAACCGGCGGGTCCGGTCCGTGCCACCCGGAAGCCTCCGCCGGGCCCGGGCCACGAGTCGGCCGCCCGCTTCGACGGGTCGGCGCTGTCCCTTGGACCACGGCGGACGGCCCGCTCCTACGGTGAACGGCGGTGGCCCCGGCCCGTGACACCGCCGGGGCCACCCGTACCCCGTTCCCGCGCCCCGAGGATGATCCGCCACGTGAGCCAGCGTCCCGCCGTGCCCCCGCCCCGACTGTTGCGGCAGTGCCTGTCACGGGTCCGCGGCGACCTCGTGCGATCCGTCTGCTGGGCGGCGCTGCGCCAGTGCGCCTTCCTGGCCCTGCCCTGGCTGCTGGGCCGCTCCCTCGACGCCGGAGTCGAAGGAGCGGTGGGGACCGCGGCCTGGTGGGCCGCCGCGTTCGTCGCCGCCGCCGGCGTGGAGTACGCGGGGATGCGGGGCTGGCAGCTGTGGACCAACCTCGCCGAGGCCCGGGCCGGGACCTGGCTGCGGGTGCGGCTGCTGGGGGCGATCCTCTCCCTCGACACGGACACCGTGCGGCGCCGCACGGACGGCTTCGGTGATCTGACGGACCGGGCCACCCGGGACGTGGACACCGTCCTGACGTGGGTGCACGGACTGACCGCCTGGGTGGTGATCGGGATCACCGGGGTCGTCCTGGTGCCGGCGATCGCCGGGCTCGACCCGCTGCTGCTGGTGGTGGCCGCCCTGACCGTGCCGGTGCTGCTGTTGCTCAACCGGGTGTTCCCGCCCCGCTACGCGCGCCGCGCGCGGGCCCTCGCCGCAGCGCACGGGCGGAGGTCATCGGCGGCCGAGGAGCTGTTGTCGTCGCTGCTGCCGCTGCGCGGGGTCGGCGCGGAGGGGCAGTTGGTGGACCGGCACCACCGGCACAGTGCGGAGGTCACCCGGCGCACCCGGCGGCTGGCCGCGGTCGGCGCGCCGTGGGAGGCGGCGGCGACCGTGGTGCCGTTGTTCGCGGTGGCGGCCGGACTGTGGGCGGGCGGCCTGGCGGTCCAGGACGGCCGGCTCACTGTCGGCGCGCTGACGACCTTCGTCCTGTGGATGGGCACGGTGTCCCTGGCCGTCACCGTGATGACCGCACGGCTGGGCGAGCGCGCCGAAGCGCTCGTCGCGGCGGGACGCATCGGGGAGGTCCTCGCCCTGCCGCCCCGGCCGCGCCCGTGCCCGGCGCTGCCCCGCTCCGGCGGGCTGCGGGTGCGCGGGCTGACGGTCCGGCACCCCGGGCGGGCACCGATCGGGCCGCTGGACCTCACGGCGGTGCCCGGCGAGTGGATCGCGCTGACCGGGCCCACCGGCTGCGGCAAGAGCACCCTGCTGCGCGCGCTGGCCCGGCTGGTCCCCGCCGACGGCACGGTGGAACTCGCCGGGGTCCCGCTGGACGACGCGGACCCGGACGACCTGTACGCCACGGTCGCTCTGGTGCCGGAGGGGCCGCTGCTGCTGCACGGCACCGTCCTGGACAACCTGCTGCTGGGCGGCGACCACCCGCGGTCCGCCCTCGACGCGGCCGCCCACGACTCCGGTCTCGACCGGGTGCTCGACCGTCTCCGCGACGGGTGGGACACCGAGGTCGGCGAACGGGGCCGGGGCCTGTCGGGAGGCCAGCGCCAACTGGTGGCACTGACCCGGGCGCTGCTGCGCCCCGGCCCGGTCCTGCTGCTCGACGACGTGACCTCCGCCCTGGACGGGGCCACCGAGCAGGAGGTCCTGGCCCGGTTGCGCCGGGCGACCGAGGGCTCCGTCGTCGTGTTCGCCACCCACTCCCCCGCCGTGCGGGCGCTCGCCGACCGGGAGGTCCGGTTGTCGTCCGGGCCGGTCGCCGGCGCGTCCGCACCCGACGCCGAGGAATCCACCCGTGCCCACTGACCCCTTCCTGCTGAGCGAACTTCCGGACCAGCAGC
Source organism: Streptomyces sp. NPDC005955 (assembly GCF_042871255.1). Classification (NCBI taxonomy): domain Bacteria; kingdom Bacillati; phylum Actinomycetota; class Actinomycetes; order Kitasatosporales; family Streptomycetaceae; genus Streptomyces; species Streptomyces sp. NPDC005955. The sequence goes on from NZ_JBIAIF010000008.1 coordinate 315,682, forward strand.
GGGTGTTCCGGCGGGCCGCACCCTTCCTGCGGGGCCACCGCCGGGCGCTCGCGGTGGCCGTGGTCCTCCATCTGGCCACTGCGGCGCTGGCCGTCGCGGTGACCGCGGTGATCGGTCGGGTCGTGGACGCCGCCGGGTCCGGTGACCGGGGGTCGCTGACCGCGCGGGTGCTGCTGCTGTTGGTGCTGGTGCTGGCGACCGGGCTGCTGACCTGGGCGTCCCGCCTCTGGCTGATCCGCGTCGGTGAGGCGGTGCTGGCGGGACTGCGGGAGCGGGCCACGGCGGTGGTGGCCGGGGCGCCGCTCAGGTTCGTGGAGGCGCACCGCGGGGGCGAGTTGCTGCGCCGCCTCACCGGGGAGCTGAACGGCTTGGCGTCGTTCGTCGGGGGGACGCTGCCGGACCTGGTGTCCGCGGCGCTGGTGCTGCTGTTCACGGTGGTGATGCTGGCGGCGCACTCGCTGGTGCTGACGGCCCTGCTGCTGGTGGCCTTCCTGCCGCCGGCGGTGCTGATCGTGCGGCGGTTCCACCGTCGGGCCGGACCCGCCTACGCGGCGGTGGCGGAGGCGGAGACGGAGGTCTCGGCCCGGTTCTCGGAGTCGCTGCCCGCCCAGGAGCAGCTACGGATCACGGGGGCGGTGCCCCGGTGGCTGGAGCGCTTCCGGGCCGACAACGAGCGGCTGCGGGCCGCCCGGGAGCACCAGGTGCGCACCGAACTGGTCCTGGACTACCTGGCGTTGATCCAAGCGGTCTGTCTCGCGGGGCTGCTGGTGGCGGGTGCGGTCCTGGTGGGTCAGGGGCGACTGAGCGTGGGGGTCGCCGTCGTGTTCGTGCTCGCCACCCGGGAGCTGCTGGGCCGTTTCGAGGACCTCGCGGGGTCGGTGGGCGAGGGCAGGGAGGCCCATGTGCGGCTGGCGCGGCTGCTGGACCTGCTGCGGGCGACCGCGCCCCGGGGCGAGCGGGTCGCGCTGCCCCGGCCGCGATCGGAGCCCGTCGCCCGCGGGGCGCTGGTGCTGTCGGAGGTCACGTTCGGCTACGGGACCGGGGCGGCGGTGGTGGACGGGCTGTCGCTGACCGTGGCGCCCGGGGAGCGCTTGGTGGTGGTCGGACCGACCGGGGCGGGCAAGTCGACGGTGGGCAAACTGCTCGCCGGACTGTACGCACCGGACCGCGGTGATGTGACGTTCGCCGGGCAGGAGTTGGCCGTGCTGGACCCGGTGGCGCTCCGGGCGGCGGTGGCGCTCGTGCCGCAGGACGTGGCCCTGGTCGCGGGGACGGTGGGCGAGAACCTGGCGATGGTCCCGGGGCGGCCGGACCCGCAGCGGGTCCGTGCCGTGCTGGCCGAGTTGGGGCTCGTGGAGTGGGTCGATGCGCTGCCCGAGGGCCTGGACACCGCGGTCGGGCCGGGCTCGCTGTCCGGCGGGGAGCGGCAGTTGGTGGCGCTGGCCCGGGCGGTGCTGGCCGATCCGGCGGTGCTGGTGCTGGACGAGGCCACGGCGGGGGTGGACCGGGAGACGGCCGGGCGGATCGAGTCGGCGTTGGCCGCCGCCGCGGGGGACCGGGCGCTGGTGGTGATCGCGCACCGGGCGGAGACGATCGCCCGGGGCCGCCGGGTGCTGACGATGCCCGCGGGTACGGTGGCGGACCGCTGACGGCGGGGGCGGCGGGAGCCCCCGGGGGGGGGGGGGGGCGGCGCCCCCCGGGGGGGGGGCGCGCCCCGGGGGGGGCGCGCCCCGGGGGGGGGGGGGGGAGTTGCTGGCGTCGGCGGCCGACGCC